>NC_012590.1:2092641-2790189 GCF_000022905.1 Corynebacterium aurimucosum ATCC 700975
GTCCTGGCCAATGACGTACTTATCCAGAAAAGCCGAAATCTCCGAAGGACGCGGAAGGCGCATCTCCTTCTCTTCGTCCGCCTCGGCCTGAGCCGCGCCGAGCTCCTCCTCGATGATTTCGTTGCAGAGCTCGATGCACTCGTCACAGATGTAGACGCCGCCGCCGGCGATAAGCTTCTTCACCTGCTTCTGACTCTTTCCACAGAAGGAACACTTGAGCAGGTCAGCGCTTTCTTGCATACGTGCCATGAAGGCCTTTCAACTCTTTTCTCTGGGGTTATGGTGGGGCGATTTTACCGCAGTTTGTTCCACTCTAGTAAACCACTCAGACTCGAGCGCTATTCCTCACTCAGCGGCGCGCCCTTGAATTTAAAACGGCAGTTAGTGGACATAGACAGAGCGGTTCACTAACTTACATCGAAACCGCTCTATCAGCAGAAAGATTTTCATGGACATCCGCGAACTCATCGACCGCTCCCCCATGGGCGCACGCCAATGGCTCATCATCGCCATTGCCCTCTTCCTCAATGCACTCGACGGCTATGACATGGTGGCCATGGCCTTCGGCGCCGGCACCGTCAGCGAAGAGTTCGCGCTGTCCGATTCTTCCCTTGGCTGGCTCCTGTCCTCCGCCCTCATCGGCATCGGCCTTGGCTCGCTCTTCCTCGCCCCGTTGGCTGACCGCCTTGGACGTACCACCCTCATCACGGTCTCGCTCGTCATTGACCTCGTCGGCCTCGTGCTCACCGCCCTCGCGCCTACATTTAGCCTGCTGTTGCTGTGCCGCCTCATCACCGGCATTGGCGTCGGCGGCGTCCTTGTCTGTGTCACCGTGCTCGTCAGCGAGTACTCCAACCTGCGCTTCCGCGGCCTGGCCGTCGCCATCTACGCCTCCGGCTATGGCCTCGGTGCCTCCTTCTGCGGCGTTGTCGCCTCCTCCTTCGATACCTGGCAGCCCATATTCTGGGTTGGCGCAGCACTCACAGTTGTCGCCCTTATCCTCACGGTTGCTTTCGTCCCCGAGTCCGCAGACTTCCTCGCCGCCCGTGGCCGCATGGACACGGTGCGCACCATCACCGCCAAACTCGGCCTCACGGGAGACGTCAGCGTCCGCCCGCGCACCAGCCACAAGGCCTCCTACAAGGACCTCGTCTCGCCGCAGTTCCTGCGCACCTCCATCAAGCTCTGGCTGGCCTTCAGCTTCATCATGTTTGCCTACAACTTCACCTCGCAGTGGACCCCGAAGCTTCTTACCGCCGAGGGCCTTACCGCCCAGCAGGGCATCATCGGCGGCATCATGCTTTCCTTCGGCGGTGCTATCGGCGCCATCCTCTTCGGCCTGTTCACCACGCGCATCGACGCCCGCCCCCTGCTCATCGTCTTCTGTCTTATCTCCTCCGTCGTCCTCGTCGGCTTCATTAACTCCACCGCCGTGCCTTCCCTCATGTTTGCCCTCGGAGTCGGCGTAGGCCTTACCCTCAACGCCTGCATCTCCGGCCTTTACACCGTCACCCCGGAGGCTTACCCTTCGGCGCTGCGCACCACGGGTACGGGCGCTGCCATCGGCATCGCTCGCGTGGGCGCTACCCTCGCTCCCATCCTGGCGGGCTATCTGCTCGAAAGCGGCTGGACCCCAACGGGGCTCTACACCCTCGCCGGCGCTACCGCTGTGTTGGCCGGAGTCTCCCTCATCGGTGTGCGCGCCTACACGGCAGCCACCAAGCAGACAGCACCCCAGACCGTGGCGGCCTAGGCTGGAGGGGGCACACAGCCCCAACCGCTTAGGAGCAGCACATGTTTAATCTTCAGGACCACGTTGCCATCGTCACCGGCGGCGCCGCCGGAATCGGCCGCGGCATCGTCAGCGCTCTACGCGAAGCCGGCGCGACCGTCGTCATCGCTGACCTCAACCTCGAGGCCGCGCAGAAGACCGCCGAAGAACTCGGGGCGGACGCCCTGCTTGTCGACGTCACCTCGCGCGACTCCGTCCGCACCCTGTACCGGGACGTCGTCAAGCGCTATGGCCGCATCGACATCGTCTGTTCCAACGCCGGTGTCTTCCCCAACTGCCCGCTCGAGGACATGACCGACGAGCAATGGGACGCCATGTTCGCCATCAATACGCACGGCACGTTCACCGTGGTGCAGGAAGCACTGCCCTACATGAAGAAAGCGGGCTACGGGCGCATCGTCATCACGACGTCTATCACCGGCTCGCACACCGGTTACCCAGGCTGGGCGCACTACGGCGCTTCGAAGGCCGCACAACAAGGCTTCATGCGCTCCGCGGCACTGGAAGTTGCCCGTGATGGCATCACCATCAATGGTGTTCTGCCAGGCAACATCCTCACCGAGGGTTTGGAGGGCCAAGGCCAGGAGTACCTCGACCAAATGGCACGCTCCGTCCCCATGCACCGCTTAGGTTCCCCGCGCGATATCGGCAACGCCGCGGCCTTCCTCGCCTCCCGCGAGGCAGGCTACATCACGGGACAGACCATCATCATTGACGGCGGCCAGATCCTCCCCGAGTCCCCCGAGGCCATCCTGCCGCCCTACGAAGCCTAAGCATGGCCGAAGCCCCGCTATCTACTAGACAGCGGGGCTTTAAGCTTGATTACTTAGGCGTTGAGCTTGCGGTAATCAAAGACGGTATCGATGAGACCGTAGTCAACGGCTTCCTGCGCGGTAAGAATCTTGTCGCGGTCAGTATCGATGCGCACCTGCTCCGCAGTGCGGCCGGTGTGCTCAGCCAGGGTCTCCTCCATGAGGCGGCGCATGCGCTCGATCTCGTTGGCCTCGATCTCAAGGTCCGACACCTGGCCTTGCGTGCCCTGCGTACGCGGCTGGTGAATCAGCACGCGAGAGTTCGGCAGCGCAGCGCGTTTGCCCGGAGCACCGGCCGCCAGCAGAACGGCCGCTGCGGATGCCGCCTGGCCCAGGCACACGGTCTGCACGTCGGGGCGAACGTAGCGCATGGTGTCGTAGATGGCCATCAACGCGGTGAAGGAGCCACCCGGGGAGTTGATGTACATCGTGATGTCGCGGTCCGGGTCCTGGGACTCCAAGACCAGCAGCTGCGCCATGATGTCGTTGGCGGAGGTGTCATCGACCTGGGTGCCCAGGAAGATGATGCGCTCTTCAAAGAGCTTGGAATACGGGTTGGTGGTCTTCGATCCCTGTGCGTTCTGCTCAATGAACTCCGGCAGAACGTAGCGGGAAGAAGGCATCTGAAGGTTAGACATAGTGATAAAGCTCCTTGTTCCCTAGTTGGTGATAGGACCGTTGACGGACTCGATGACGTGGTCGACGATGCCGTATTCCTTGGCCTGCTGGGCGGTGAACCAGCGGTCGCGGTCCGAATCCTTGGTGATTTGCTCGAAGGTCTGGCCGGTGTGCTCAGCGATGAGCTCAGCCATCTCGCGCTTGGTCTGCGCGAACTGCTCGGCCTGGATGGCGATATCTGCGGCGGTACCACCCACACCAGCGGAAGGCTGGTGCATCATGATGCGTGCGTGCGGCAGGGCGTAGCGCTTGCCCTTGGTGCCGCCGGAGAGCAGGAACTGGCCCATCGAAGCGGCCAGGCCCATGCCATACGTAGCCACGTCGCACGGCGAGTACTTCATCGTGTCGTAGATGGCCATGCCCGCGGTGACCGAGCCACCCGGCGAATTGATATAAAGCGAAATATCGCGCGTGGGGTCCTCTGCGGACAGCAGGAGGATCTGGGCGCACAGTTTGTTGGCAATCTCATCATCCACCTGGGTTCCCAGGAAGATAATGCGCTCGCGCAGCAGGCGCTCATACACGCTATCGCTCAGATTCATACCCGTAGACGACGAGTTCATTGAAATCTTCTCAGACATTAATGGTTCTCCTTCAAGTGAAGAATGCTTTAACTGGCCCCACCTTACCGGCATTCCTCTCAAACTTGGCCTCTGTTCGCTATGAGCGTTGGGGCGCAGCACCAAAGGCGCATACGGAAGCTGGGTTAACATTTGCTCATGTCTGTTTCCGAGCTATCCACCAGTACCCAGAACTATTTGAAAGCAATCTGGGGGCTAAAGGAATGGTCGTCCGAGCCCGTTACCGCCACACTTATAGCGAAACAGTTGGGACTCAAGCTCTCCTCGGTTTCCGATGCAGTGCGCAAAATGTCGAAGCAAGGGCTCGTGTCACACACGCCCTATGGCTCTGTGGAGTTAACCGAACTTGGCAGGCAGTACGCATTGGTCATGGTGCGCCGCCACCGATTGCTTGAGTCTTTTTTGGTTCAAGCATTGGACTACACGTGGGACGAAGTCCATAATGAAGCCGAAAATCTCGAACACGCGGTGTCCGACATGCTCATAGAACGTGTAGATAAGTTCCTTAATTACCCCACTAGGGATCCGCACGGCGATCCTATCCCTACGGTTGATGGACAGATCACAATCCCCAGTGCGCACCGTCTCACCGACAGCGGTGCGCAACCGCAAGTGACCGTGGAACGCATTTCTGATTCCGACCCACAACTGCTGAAGTTCCTTGAAGAGCGCGGCATTGTCACAGGGGCTGTTCTTAGCACGCGCGAGGGAGCGCCCTTTTCAGATTCTCTCGAAATACAGGTGGCCGGCAGCACTCAGTGGGTAGTGCTTGGACGCCCAGCTACCGACGCAGTGTTTGTAGCACACCACAGCCGTTAGACCTTCCCCTTTGCATTAATCCTACTCTCACCTGCCCTTTTCAAAACTACGTTGGGCCGTAGTTGCAACTACGCCATTGCGTAGTTAGTCTTTTCGAATATCACCTATCCCACTTATGGCTAAGGCCAGGATGAGCAGGATTGCTATGTCAGACTCACCAGATTTGGTGTATTTTTCTAGCGTTTCAGAAAATACAAAAAGATTCGTCGAACGCTTAGATAGACCCGCGGTGCGCATTCCACTGCGCCCCAAGAAAACCGGGATGATCCAGGTTTCACACCCGTACGTACTCATCGTTCCCACCTACGGCGGAGGCTCGCTCAAACGCGCAGTCCCCAAACAGGTCATCGACTTCCTCAATGACCCAATCAACCGCTCCTTTATCCGGGGCGTTATTACCTCAGGGAATACCAACTTCGGAAGTGCTTACTGCGTCGCCGGACGCATCATTTCCGCCAAGTGCCACGTACCGGAGCTGTATCACTTCGAGCTTCTCGGCACACAGAAGGACATCGCCGCCGTAAAGCAGGGCCTTCAGAAGTTTTGGGAGCAGCAAAAGCAGCTAACGATGACACCCCATTAATCCCCCGCAAGATGAAGAACCCATCCGCATCACACAGATTGGAAGACACAATGTGGCCTCTCGATGCCACCCCCACACAACCTCATGGCACTACGCTCCGCACCGCTTCAGCAGACAATGCCGGCGGTGTCGGCAAGCGCAAGAGCTACCACGCACTCAACGCGCAGCTGAACTTGTTCGACGCTTCTGGAAAAATCCAGTTTGACAAGGACATTCAGGCAGCACAAGACTATGTCACGCACCATGTCGCTCCCCGCATGCATCAGTTCGATTCCACCAAGCAACGCTTGGAATGGTTGGTTGATAACGAGTACTACGAGCGGGATTTCCTTGAGCTTTATGATGACGCCTTTCTGTGCGCCATGTATGACAGAGCTCATCGAGCTAAGCACCAATTCCGCACCTTCCTCGGCGCATTTAAGTTCTTTACTTCATATGCACTGAAAACCTTTGATGGCTCCCGATTCCTAGAAGGCTACGAAGAACGCGTCGCCACCACAGCTTTATACCTTGCACAGGGCGACGAAGAGCTCGCAGAAAAGCTGGTGGATGACATCATGACCGGACGATTCCAGCCCGCCACCCCTACTTTTCTCAACGCAGGCAAAGCCCAACGCGGCGAAATGGTCTCCTGCTTCCTCCTGCGAATCGAAGACAATTTGGAGAGCATTGGCCGCAGCGTGAACTCTGCACTGCAACTATCAAAGCGCGGTGGTGGAGTGGCCTTGTTGCTGAGCAATCTGCGCGAATCCGGAGCCCCGATCAAAAAGATAGAGAACCAGGCTTCCGGCGTAGTCCCAGTCATGAAGATTCTCGAAGATAGCTTCAGCTATGCCAACCAATTGGGCGCCCGGCAGGGCGCTGGAGCCGTCTACCTGCATGCGCACCATCCAGATATTCTTCGCTTCCTGGATACCAAGCGGGAAAATGCCGATGAGAAAGTCCGCATCAAGACTCTTTCGCTGGGGGTTGTTATTCCAGATATAACCTTCCGTCTGGCCAAGGAGAACAAAGATATGCATCTTTTTAGCCCGTATGACATCACTCGCGAGTACGGCGTAGCCATGTCTGACATGTCCATCACCGAGTACTACGACGAGTTGGTTGCCAATCCGCGAATTTCTCACACGACCATTAAGGCCCGCGAGTTTTTCACCACCCTGGCTGAGCTTCAGTTTGAATCCGGATACCCCTACATCCTCTTTGAGGATACGGTCAACCGCGCTAATCCCCTCAAAGGACATATCAATATGTCCAACCTGTGTAGTGAAATCCTCCAGGTCAACACGCCATCGACCTACGGAGCTTCGGGTGACTACACCACCGTTGGCCAGGATATTTCCTGCAATCTAGGTTCGCTCAACATTGCGAAGGCTTTTGAATCACCGGACTTTGGGGAGACCGTCGAAACCGCAGTTCGTGCCCTCACGAAGGTTTCAGACCTGACGAACATCGAAGCTGTTCCTTCCATCGCTCACGGAAATGCTTCCATGCATGCCATTGGTCTGGGCCAAATGAATCTCCACGGCTTCCTTGCTTCACAGCGTATTCCTTATGGCTGCGCCGAGGCACTGGACTTTACAAATATTTATTTCCTCACGGTAACCTACCATGCGCTCCGCGCATCCCATGCACTCGCGGTTGAAAAAGGTCAACGATTCACAGGCTTCGAAGAATCCACCTATGCCACTGGCGCCTACTTTGACAAATACATCGACCAAGACTGGGCGCCAGCCACTGAACACGTAAAACAGCTCTTCCACGAAGCAGGCGTACAGATCCCCCAACGCGAGGATTGGCTACGGCTCAAGAATCAAGTGATGCAAGACGGCATCTACAACGCCTACTTGCAGGCAGTTCCACCCACTGGATCAATTTCCTACATCAATGACTCCACCGCGTCCATCCACCCGATTGCCTCCAAGATTGAAATACGCAAGGAAGGCCGCTTGGGGCGCGTGTACTACCCCGCACCGGAAATGACCAACGACAACCTGGAGTATTTCGATGACTCCTACGCCGTGGGATACGAAAAAATCATCGACACCTACGCCATGGCCACCCAACACGTGGACCAAGGGCTTTCCCTGACCTTGTTCTTCACCGCTGATACCACCACGCGGGACATCAACAAGGCACAGATCTATGCCTGGAAAGCCGGAATCAAGACCCTCTACTACATCCGTTTACGCCAATCCGCGCTCCAAGGAACCGAGGTCGAAGGCTGCGTCTCCTGTGCTTTGTAGAAGCACGGTCCTCCCCTTGTCCACAACCATCCACTCAGAAAGAAAGAAGCTATGTCTTCAACATCGAACAGTGCTGAACTAACCAGCATTTCAGTTACACCGCCGAGCTACCGGCATGATCCTTCAGCCCGCATCCGCGCCATCAATTGGAACCGGGTGAGCGATGACAAGGATCTTGAAGTGTGGAACCGTCTCACCGCTAACTTTTGGTTGCCAGAGAAGGTCCCGCTTTCTAATGATCTCCCGGCATGGCAGAGGATGACACCCGAGGAACGCAACCTCACCATGCGGGTGTTCACGGGACTCACCACCCTGGATACTGTCCAGGCCACCGTGGGTGAAATCTGTCAGATTCAAGATGCCCGCACCGAACACGAGGAGGCCGTGTATACCAACATCGCCTTCATGCAGTCAGTCCATGCCCGTTCTTACTCTTCAGTGTTTTCTACCCTGAGCAGTACAAAGGAAATTGATGAAGCATACCGCTGGGCGGTGAATAATGACCTTCTCCAGGCACGCGCCAAGAAAGTGCTCGCGCACTATTTTGGGCCGGATCCACTGAAACGCAAGGTGTCATCGACGCTGCTTTCCTCGCTGCTTCTCTACGCGGGTTTCTATCTTCCCTTGCACTTTTCTGTCCACGCCACCCTGACAAATACGGCAGACATGATTCGCCTCATTCTGCGTGACAAGGCAGTGCACGGCTACTACTCGGGTTACAAGTATCAGCGCGGTCTGGAATCCACGACCCCGCTACGGCAGAAGGAAATGCATGATTTCACCATTTCTTTGCTCGAAGAACTTTATGCACTAGAGCTGGACTATTCCGGCGAGCTATATGAGCCTTTGGGACTCATGGATGATGTAGCCGTGTTCGTTCGCTATAACGCCAATAAGGCACTCATGAATTTGGGCTACCCGGATTATTTCCCGCCCGAAGAAACGGAAGTGAACCCAGAAATCCTCGCCGCCCTAGCCCCCGGAGCAGATGAGAACCATGACTTCTTCTCTGGATCTGGTTCCTCCTATGTCATTGGTACTGCTGAAGAAACGAGTGATGATGACTGGGATTTCTAAACCTTTTCCGCGACCGGACCAAGGAAGCTGGCTTGAGACCATCGCGCTGTTTGAAGCCATCCGCGAAGGAAACCAACCCGCAGCCATGCGGCTTTTGAATACATCCGCCGCACGAGAGGCCGTCCTCGGGGGGCTTCTAGGGCTCATCGAGCTGTACTTCCGCCATGAAGAAGGAGACAAAGTAGATGGCTTCCTCACTGCCGCCCACGCCGCCGGCCCACCACCGGCCTTTGGCTGCAAGCCTTTTCTCCCTTGACCACGACTCCCTACACCCAACTAAGAAAGAAGGTTTACCATGGCCACCCCACGTATCAGCGTTATCGTCGGCAGCCTGCGACGAGGGTCATTTACACGCAAGATTGCACACGAGGTGCTCACGATGATCCCTGAAAACTACGAGGCAAGCATCGTGGAAATCCGTGACTTGCCGCTCTATGACTTCGACTACGATGACCCCGCCGTCACGGACAAGCCCACTCCGGCTGAGTACACCACCTTTCGCGAGTCCATCAAGAACTCGAGCGGGATCCTCTTCATTACGCCAGAGAACAACCGCACTATCCCCGCCTGCCTCAAAAACGCAGTGGACATCGGCTCTAAACCCAACTCAGATGTGGCGTGGAAGAACCTTCCCGCAGGTATCATTAGCCACTCTGTAGGCCGCATGGGCGGCTACAGTTCACAGAAGAACCTTCGCCTCGCCCTGTCCTACTTCGATATGCCGCTTCCTGGTCAGCCCGAAGTATTTCTGGGTCAATCCCCCACCCTTTTCGAAGAGTCCGGACATCTCAATGAACGCACCGCAGACTTTGTCAAGGATTACGTTATGCGATTCCTGCAGCTAACCGACAAGGCCTTTAGAGCCACGAACGGCTAGCGGTATCCCCAGCCAACACCCATCACGCCCTCTACGAAGTACTCAAAGACTCCTAGAGGGCGTTCACAATGACACAAACCCCGGATTCAGGCTCATCCTTAAGTTACCTGAATCCGGGGTTTCACGCGCGCTCGCCACCACACATGTGGCAGCGGCACATTACAAGCGGGAGATTACTTCTCCTCGGAAGCCTCAGCCTCGTCCTCGTCGATCTCACCGAAGTACTGGTCAACGTCAACCTTGTTGCCAGCCTCGTCGGTGACCTCGGCGCGGCAGATAGCCGTTGCCAGGGCCTTGCCGCGGCGAACATCGGAGAACAGGTTACCCAGCTGGTTGCTGGACTGCAGCTGCTGGATGAACTGGTTCGGGTCCATGCCGTAGGACTGGGCGGTGAACAGGATGTGGTCGGTCAGCTCCTGCTGGGACACCTCCGGCTCCTCGATCTCAGCCAAGGCGTCGAGGAAGAGCTGGGTGCGGACGGATTCCTCAGCGGACTTGCGAGCATCAGCGTCGAACTCCTCGCGGGTCGTGCCCTGTGCCTCAAGCAGCTGGGCCAGAGCCTTCTCGTCGTGAGCCAGCTGGCCCATGACCTGGTGCAGCTGAGCGTGAACCTGCTCATCGACGATGGAGGACGGAAGCTCGAAGGAAACCTCCTCCAAAGCGGCCTTCAGGACCTCATCGCGGATGGCGGCAGCCTGCTCGGACTTCTTGGACTCCTCGACGCGGGTCTTGGTGTCCTCGCGCAGCTCGTCAATGGTGTCGAACTCGGAAGCCATCTGTGCGAACTCGTCATCGAGATCCGGCAGCTTGCGCTCCTTGGACTGCTGGACGTGAACCTTCACGGTGGCCTCGTCGCCCTCGTGCTCACCGGACTGGATGGTGGTGGTGAACTCGTTGTCCTCGTCGGTCTTCATGCCGCGCAGAGCGGTGTCGAGGCCCTTGATCAGGTTGTCGTCACCAATGCGGTAAGTCATTCCCTCGTGGGAAGCCTCATCCAGCTTGGTGCCGTCCACCTCGGTGGTGATGTCGATGATGGCGTAGTCACCGGTCTTCATCTTGCGCTTGGTGTCCTTGAGCTCACCGAAGCGGGAAGCCAGGTCCTCGAGCGCCTTGTCGACGTCCTCCTCGGAGGTCTCCAGTGCCGGCACCTTAACGGAGATCTTAGAGAAGTCCGGTACCTCGAACTCTGGGCGGATATCTACCTCAGCGGTGAACTCGACAAAGTCGTTGTCCTCCAGCTTGGCAATGTCAATCTCCGGCTGACCAATAACCTTGAGATCGTTTTCGGTAACGGCCTGCTCGTAGCGGGACGGCAGCATGTCGTTGACTACCTGCTCGAGGATGGGGCCACGACCAAAGCGGGCGTCGATAAGCTGGCGCGGAGCCTTGCCCTTACGGAAGCCCGGGATGGAAACCTGCTGCGCGATCGCCGCGTAGGCCTGATCGATTTCCTTGTCCAGCTCAGCAAACGGAACGTTGACGGTGAGCTTGACGCGGGTATCGCTCAGCTTGTCTACGGTGGTCTTCACGAGAAACTCTCCTGATTGTGATCGTTCAAAGATGAAATTAGGGGGCCTGGATGAGTGTCCAGGCCCCCATACGTCGGGGCGACAGGATTTGAACCTGCGACCCCCTGCTCCCAAAGCAGGTGCGCTACCAAGCTGCGCCACGCCCCGTATGGAAAGCCTCTGCGCCCGGAAGTCCCGCGCGCAGCTGCGCTTCATACTGGGGCTAGTGTACCGATAGCCGCTTGACTATCCCAACACCGGCCCCAATTAAACTTTGTTTCCCCACGTCAGAGGCAACTTTCGCTTTAGAAGTCGAAGTCGAAATCAAACATTCCGCCATCGCCCCCGTCGCCACCAAAGAGGCCGTCGAAGAAACCGCCTTCCTCGCCTCCCCCGGCGTCACCGGCACCCACGTCTCCGGCTCCGTCCATGGCACCGCCGTCCATGCCGTCGGCACCGCCCATGTCCCCGCCCCAGTCGCCGCTTTCGGCGGCTGCGGCGGAGTAACCAACGCCGGACATGCCCGCGAACATCGCGTTGAACATCATGGAGTAGCCCACCATCCACACACCGGTGGTCAATGCATCAGCCCACCACGGACGCGAGTACCAGCCGGCCGGGACCGGGCGTCCTGCCACAACACCGCCCGGGTAGTAGTTGGGGGTTTCTGCAGATGCGCTTGGCGACGCCGTCAGCGTCTCCCCGTTTGCCTCCACCGTACGGGTCTCCGTCACCTTGCCGGCCTGGCGCTGGCCCTCCAGCGGTGGCAGCTCCGGGCCCGGATCCATGCCCATAATCTCGCGCGCGGCCGCAACGTAGTAGAGCCCCTCCAGTGCAGATTCGCGCGCCAGGTGCGCCTGCTTCGCTGTCGTGGCCTGAGAAATTGCCGAATTGGCGGCGGTGAAACGCTCGGAAGCATCCGCCATGGCCTGCTGGGAGGCGGTATCCGTGCCGCTGAGGTTCATCACCTGACCGCCGAGACGCTCAGTCCAGCGGCGCGCATCCGCCATCGCGTCATCAAAACGTTGGGATTCTCGCAGCTCCTGCTGCTTCTTCCCGTTACGCGAGGACAGAAACCATGCGCCGCCACCGACGACAAGGATAAGGAGCAATAAAGAGCTCACGAAAGCACCACTTTCATCTCAGAGTCGAATTGTGCGTTGTTGCAATTGTCTACCTACCCAAACTAACGCCCTTGGCCCTGTTCTAGTTCCCATTTTTCTTTCAGCGACCACGTGCGCTAAAGTAATCGGCACGCTGATTCAACGGCTTTCAAAGTCAAGGCCTTGAAAGTTGAAGATTGCCGGTTGTGGGAATGTCGTATAGTGGCTAATACCTCAGCCTTCCAAGCTGAAGACGCGGGTTCGATTCCCGTCATTCCCTCCAATGTTGTACTGCAACAATGCACTATTGTAGCTGGCTACAGGGAGAAAGTAGAACCAGAAGTAGAACCACTATCGCGGATTACGGTTACAACTTCTTCCACCCCGTCGGATACGCGGATGGTGACCATACATTGTTAGCGATGGTGGACTCCCACACCGCACCCTCAAACTTCACCTTGTCCCCCACCTGGTAAGGCTTCTCCGATGTGGGCTGTACGAATTCCTCTACCCTAGCGTCACCTTCGGCGGGGGTCTCAGAGGTCTCCGATTCTTCTATCCAGTAGCGCTCATCTATACCCTGCGCGCCTGGCTCCCACACGTTAAGTTTGTCGCCGGTGGGGTCGAGCACGTCACGCCACACCTTGCCGCCATGCTGGGTAAGGTCTCCATATCGGTAGTGTGTGGAGGGCTTTAGAGGGTTCCACGGCTCCCACTCGCGGATACTGCCGTCTGCTGTTTCGGTCGGCTTCTCCACTATCTCCGGGTGCTCTTCTGCCAGCTGTTGAGCAATCTTCGTTGCCGTTTCCGATTCAGCTTCTTGCTTTGCTTGCTCGATAGCGGGGCGTGCGCGGCGTTCTTCCCGCATGGTGTACATCTCATCACTCAGGGCGTTAAAGTCCTGGTCGTCGAGCTGCTTAATAGCGGCGATGATTTCTTCAAGTGTCATTGTTTCCTCCATCAAAATGCGAGCGTCCCCCTAACCGTGGGGCGGTCAGAGGGTCGCACAGAAAACTGGTTGTCTATTCGGTTAGGACTTTCTTCCACGGCCCCCATGAGGAGCCGTAGAAGCCTCGGAAGTACATGCCGCGGGAGTTATAGATGGTGTAGCGCTGGTACACCATCTGTACGCCTGACGGGGAGATGACTTCGAGTAGGCCAGCTTGTGCCTCCGGGTAGCCATTATTTACCTCTGCGTTTCTTGACAGAGCTTGGTGATACACGCCGGTGGTAGTGAGGTTGTCCAGGTGTTCGCTGCTCCCTAGCTCGGTTAGCGGCTGACTGATGCGCTTAAGCGCCACGGCGACCACCACCCAAGGGTGCTAGAGTCTGGTGATCTTCAGTACTCCGCTGTACTGGCAGTACAGTTGTTTGTCCTCGGAGTACTCCACCACTGCGGGTGTTGTGATGATGCCCTCGTTCGTCCACGGTGAGCGGTTGTACTGGGCGACACTTGGCGGCCCCTCGATGAGGTAGGTGCCCGGTTCGAGTGTTATAGAGGTTTCCCCAGTTGTTACCCATGTTTGATTCTTGCCGGTGGGGGTGCGCCAACCGGAATCGCCGGTGAGGGTGTACGCGGCCACGTCGCGGCTGGTGCCTATTTTGCGTAAAGCCATTTAGCACCACCCCAACCAGCGCCAGAACTTTGCAATTACGCAGGGGGGGGGACGGGTTTGAAGTCGTGCATGACCGTCACGGTCTTGCTCTGCCCCTCCGCCTGTACAAACCACCGCTGCCCCCTAGACAACGGGACCATCACGTTCAGGCAGCACTGCTCCATAGATTCCGCGCCACGGCGGGCGCGGAACGTTTGAATGTTCAGGCCGTCCGTGTCACGCACCCACACACAGATTTGCTCCACATCACCCGTCACAGCAACATGAGCCACACCGTCGTTAGGGGCGGTGAAGTAGGTTCCCCACGAGCCGGTGACCGTGAGTAGCCCAGTGCCGGTGCCGGTTGTGCCGGTGAGCACTTCGAGGGGTTTACGGATAAGACGCAACGCCATCACGCCACCTCCACGGTGGTTAGATCGGCGTGAGTTCCATCCGGTACTCGCATGGCCTGTCTGCCCTGTAGCGCACGTTCACTACATCCGCTACCTGACAAATCGTGTCGATAGCCGGTGCCGCCATGCCCGTAGTGGCTAGTGAAACGTCGCCGGGCAGTCCGACCCCGTTCGGTGAGACAATCAGGTTCTCGCTGACCCACAGTCTGAACCTGTACCATCCTGGCGGCGGGGTCACCGATACCTTGTCGCTTTTCCACGTTCCGGGAACCCGCATTGTGTCCCACGTCATGTAGGCGCGCTGCATGTCCGACCTGTCGGAGTTGCCCGCGCATACTGCGCCACCAGAGGCACCAATCAGTTTTAGCGCCATGGCAGGCACCCCGCCAGGCGCGCAAAAGTCTTACGAAGTAGGGGGGGGGGATCGGAACAACGTGCATAATTACCTCCGTGTCATCGGTCGTATTCTCGGCGCGAACCACAAGACGGCGAACCGTCTTAATCACCGTCACAGTGTGGCTCGTGCCCGTCGTGGACTCCCAAAAGGGCTGGCCGGGTGCGTCGTAGTCGTACACGCGTAACCCGGTGCAGCCGGTGGCCTGGATGGTGGCGAGTTCCGGGTAAGCGTTGACGCTTGCGTCAAACTTCCCACGAGCTGCGGGTTTCCAACCAGTGCCCTGGGTTACGTCCAGCCGCACCGTCTCATTTGCCTGCCTAATCAGTCTGAGTGCCATTAGTAGACCTCCCATGTTTCACGAGTCTCAACAACGTGGATTAAGTCGCCGGGTCGGGCTTTCTTCTCCGTCGCTGCTAAATCAGATGCGGACTTGATGATCCACCCGTTCGGGCGCACCTCCACCGCATCACGCACCGGGCGAAAGTCCGCCATTGTGACCTCGCCGGGTTCGCCTTTGGGGCCGGCGTTTCCGGTTGGGCCTCTTGGGCCTTTGGGGCCGGTGAGGGAGGGGCTGGTTTGGCCGTTTACGGTGAGTTTGTCGCCGTTCCAGCTGGTGCTGTTGGCGATGTTTGCGGCACGGTCAGCATCCTGCTTAGCGCTGGTGGCACTGCTTGCCGCGTTTGTTTCTGAGGTTGCGGCTTTGGAGGCGCTAGACGCTGCGGATGATGCGGATGCTTTCGCGCCGCTGGCGCTTCCTGCTGCTTTGGTTTCGGATGTAGACGCATTGTTTGCGCTTGCTGTAGCAGCACTGGCGCTGGCGCTGGCTTTGGCAGCAGAGTCCTTCGCGGCGCTGGCGCTGTTGGCGGCGTTGGCTGCTTGGGTTGTTGCTTCGCTGGCTTTGGTGGTTGCGGTTTTTGCACTAGCAGCAGCAGACTTAGCACTGTTGGCGGCGTTGGTTACAGAGGCGTTGAATTCGGTGCGCACATTGTCAGTGGCGCTCTTAGCAGCTGCAGCAGCCTCAGCCTTCACCACATCTTCTAGCGGGATGCGGGCCATCTCAAACACACCGGCTTCAGAACGTGCGGTGATGACTAGTTCCGCCCCATCAACCTTGATGTTGTCGATACCGGTACCAGCGGGGCCACGCACAATGGGTTCGGATGCGCCAGCTACGGGGGCGACCATTGTGAGGTCTACTTCCCCATCCGGCACAGCATCAAACATGACTGGCTTCAGCTTGAAAGACCAGCCACCCGCCTGCATATTGCTGAATGTGGCCTTCCACTGAATAAGGGATGGTTCGCAGCCTTTACCACCAGCAGCGAGGTACACACCCTCCCCACCTCGGTGCATGATGATACCGTCACTAATACGGCACTCAATGGGGGCAAGCACCAAGGATTCGGGGCCATTAGGTCCAGCCCACTGCACCACATCACCGTCCTTCAACAGTGGGGTGAAGGTGACGCGCCCGTTGACCTTAATGTGTTCTGGGTCGCGGTCTTCATCCCAACTGTCAATCACGACGGCACTGACAGCGCGGCGTACACGGGTGTATTTCATCCACGTCTCCTACAAGCATTTGACTGCCTGTAGTTGTACGAGGGGTGGGGCGTTGTCTAGGCCCGGGAGAGTTGGCGTGCGGACAATTCCGTGTACTCATGGTCTGGCCTACCATTGGATAATGGCGAGGTACCACGTGTGGTGTCCGACTTTGCGGACACATATACGTAGTCACCTACTTGCACATTGAATATGGCAGTGAGCGGGAGCGTGTAAGGCCACCCATCGTCATACCCAGTAGCGACCGCACTATCAACCACTTCACTTTTACGCATGTGAGAAATCCTCACATACGAGCTACCACCAATGGAGAGGAGTGGCTTAGCTGGAATAATGATGCGGAGGTTGACCTCCCACTGCCCCGCCTCATTAAAGTTGATGTAAGTGCCATCGGAGTTGGTAAACTTGAAGATCGAGCACCCCGACGATTCGCCCTTAGGCGAGTTGAATTCTAATGACCTCCAACTCGTACCAATCGTGTAGGTGCTAGATAGGTTCCACGTACCGTGGTTCAAAAGGTGCAGTAGGCTAATCGCCTTCGTGTTCGCCTCAGAAGCATCGGTGACTGCTTTAATTGCGGAGCTGTTAGCAGAGTTTGCGGCACGCAACGCGGCCACAGCACGGTTAGTAGCAGTAATCGCCGTACTATTCGCCTCAGATGCGGTGACAGCCGCGCTCACAGCCTTATTCGTGGATGCAATAGCCGTACTATTCGCCTGACTGGACAACAGCGCTGACTCAACAGCTTTACTGTTCGCAGCCACCGCCGTATTCGTCGCCGTAATCGCCCGCGAATTCGCCTCAGACGCTTGTGACAAAGCATCCACAGCCCGCGAATTAGCCGCCGAAGCCTGAGTAAGCGCAGCCACAGCCTTATTCGTGGACGCAATAGCCGTGCTGTTAGCCTCAATCGCCGTCGAGTTAGCAGACACAGCCGTATTCGTGGCATGTACAGCCTTAGTCAGCGCTTCAATCGCAGTCTTACGGCCTTCCTCAGACGTTAAATCAGCAGCCTTAGCCTTAGCCAAAGCATCCCCAGATGTGGACACAGCAGAACGCGCCTCAGACACAGCCTGCCCCGCCTGAGTAAGTGCCTTACCCGAATCATTCAACGCTTTATCAGCGTTCGTGCGTGCAGTAGCCGCATTAGCCACAGCCGTAGTAGCACGCGCCCTAGCATCCTGCGCATCATTCAAAGCATCCTGTGAATTCTGCAATGACTGCTGCGCATCCTGAAGAGACTTACGCGCATCCTCACGCGCCGCCGCAGCATCCCCCAACGCACTATTAGACGCATCCACAGCCTGCCTAGCCTGCTGCTGAGCCTGCCCCGCCTTCTGCACAGCCTTATCAGACTCTGCTAGCGCCTTATCCGCCTGCTCACGTGCAGCCGCAGCATCCGCCAAATACTTACGCGCATCCTCCTGGCGGCGGCGCGCCTGCTCCAAAAGCTCATCCACCGTCGCCTTCTTCGTAATCGCCTGATTAAGCGAATCCCAAATATCAGGGCGAATACCAAACGTGTCAGCACGAGTACGCGAGTTTTCCGGATTCGGAGGCGTGCCGCCATAGTCCAGGGTGCGGCGCTCCGCCTCATCTTCCAACCACGGGTCTTTACCAGGATCCATCTCAGCCATGAGCCATCCCCCTTAGGCGTAAGCCTGATTAACTGGCATAGCCAAGAACGACAAAGACGAATTTTCGCGCCAGAAATCCCAGCCACCAATAGTGCCCCGCGTCTTCTTCAACACCACATAGATAGTCGTGGCGGTATTCGCCTTAACCACACCCACAGCACTGCCCGGAGTCATTCTGGATGCGGTGGCCGGATAAATCTGTGTGTGGTCCTCACGCCGCTGGAAAGGCTTACCAATACCACGGCCAATAATGTCACCACGCTGCGCATTCCCCACACGCACCTCCGCGTCATACTGCACACCAATAGGGGTTTCCACACGCAGCTGCCCACCCAGCACCACAGGATGCCAGTCATAAGGCAAACCAGGCACCGTATAAGAGGCGATCATCTTTTCAGACACATTTCCAGACCCAATAAGGCCCTGGCTCACGCTCTTAAAATCCCCCTCACCCAGCACCCACGGCCCAATAGGGGCAAGCACATTACGCGGTGCCCACTTGCTACCGTTCCACGTGAGGGCTTCACCAGGAACCGGGGGGCGTGTCACATCCACATCCGGGCTATTAGACACATTCGACGCCGAACCCTCATCACCCTTTTCGCCCGGTGGGCCCACCGGCCCCTGCGGAAGCACGAAATCCAGCACGAAAGTATCTTCAGTAGACGCGGCCTGATTCACACTCACGGACGCATCACCGCCAGGGCGCACGGAACCAATCTGCACACGTGGAGTCATGCCCGGCTCGCCACGCACACCCACAAATTCAGGAATCTCGATGTAGTCACTGCCGTTCCACACCCACGCAGAGCGGGAATTAGTATCCACGTAGCATGCGCCTTGGTCTACCTCGCGCAGATTCTGCGGCAGCTGGTTACGATTCGTGATGAGGTCACGAATCCACATTTGTGCACCCGCGTCACCCTTTTCGCCCTTTTCGCCACGACGGCCACGCGGCAGCTCCAGGAACGCAGCCTCAGGGGTGACCTCAATCAAAGCTCGCTGAGTAGCGAGAATGTCCTCCACATCGATCCACCTGAGGATAAGCTTCGTCTCAAGGTCGCGGTAAGTTGGGACACTATCAGCCATGGGTGGGGACTCCTAACAGGGGAAACGTCTAAAGCTGCCCCCATGGTTGCCCCACCGCCGCGTTGTCTAATCCACGTCGCTCTGCATCGTCTTTCGCCACACGGAAAAAGACATGAGTGGTGTAATCGTCGGATTCCACGAGTGCTGCACCGCCAGTGAATACACATCACTAGCCCACTGCATCGCGTACTCCATCCATTTCTCCACTACGCGGCGCTCTTCCACCACATCCTCAATGCGTTGTTCTAGGCGCTGTGTTTCCGCCTCGTTGCGCTCGCGTTCAACGTGTAGTTGTTCCTCATACCATTGGCGGTCGCGCTTAATCATCCCCTCTAGGGATTTAATCTTGTCCTCGAAGACGCGCACCCTTGCGTCTTCTAGGCGTTGCTCATGCTCAATCTGGCGGCGCTCTTTATCCCGAAACCAGCGCACAACCTGAGAAGCCTTATGCCCAAACCAGCCGAAGGACTGCTCCATCTTGTCGGTATCAGCCTTCGCAAGTGTCTTGACACCAATCCAGATAGCCAGCACCACGGTCACGAAAATGCCCCATGCCCCATCATTGGGCAAGCGGTCTAGCAACTCTGGTGGTACCAATTTTATTGACCTCTTCTAGCTTTCTGCATCACTTTCGTACCCCAGGCGAATAGCGCCCAAATGGTTGTAGTGAGGGCGAAGGATGAGGGGGTGCGCCATCCGTCGAGTGGGAATGTTTGTGCGGAGTGGTAGATGAAGGTGGCGAGATGCCCGTAAGTAGCGAACATGCAGGTCAATAGGATAATGAGTGCTGACACTGCACCTACAAGCAAGCGGTGTTTCTTCACCACCACAGTTAGCGCTGCACACCCCACACACATGAGGATGATGACCACCCACATGAACGGTGTAGGGGCATGTATATCGGGGTCTGTGAGCGCGGCCCAAAATTCAGACATTGGGGTCATCCTCGTGAGCATCTTCATCGTGAGTCCCCACGTGATGCCCGAATACAGCACCACGAAGTACAGGCATCCGGCGATGATGATGTTATGCCTGCGGAACACCATTCCTACCGCCACCACAAGGGAGGCCATGAGGAACAGCACACCCCAGACTTGCAGCGGCATCGCCTCTTCCACCACCGTTAGCGACTGGGTAACATCCGGCCTATCCCCGGTGATGTAGTCCACTCCACGGTTAGCGCCTTGGACTGTGAATAGGCCGAAAATGATGAAGAATATGAGGGACGGCATGCCGGGCGACCAGTCCCCTTGCCGTTGGGCTAGCCAGCTGTCACGGTTTTTCGGCCACTGCATGCTAAGCCCCTGTGGGGTAAATGCCCGGCGCGTCTTGGTCTACCTCATCCTCCGGCCCCTGTGCGGGGTGCTCTACAAGGTGGGTGAGGTCTGCCACCTGGCGCTGTAGCTGGGCTAGTAGCACTTCGCTGTTGGTGTCCTGTGGCTGGTTGGAAGCGTTGACGGCGGCGTTGAGTACGTCCGCCTCAGTGCTCTTATCGTCACTGCCCCTGTGGGTCTTGGTGGCTGCGAAGATGAGGCCAGCAGATGCTAGGTAGGCGGTGACTCGCTCAGTGGTAGACAGGGCGGTCTCAATCTGGTCATCTGTCACCCAGCCTGCGGTGATAGCCACAAACAGGGCCGCACCAAACAGGATGTACAGAATCTTTCGGATTGGCCAATCAGCCTTATTAACGTTGCTCATTTACTTTACCTCCGGGTTTGCGCCTGCAAGCTGCGCCACGGAATCGTTAAGGGCGGTGACAGCATTAATGAGTTCGTCGAAGCTTTCAGACAGGTGCGTAATCGCCGTTTCTTGGCGATGTTGCTTGTCCATGGTGCGGGCCACCATCTCCACTAGGGTTAGCCCCTTGCCATTGGCGAGCTTGTCATTCGCCACCTTGACTAGGTGGTCAAAATCCCACCCGTTGAAAGTAGGCTCGCCGTTTTTGTTGGTGCCGTAGCCTACGAATTGGTCTAGGGAGTACTTGATGCGCTTCTTGTCAATGTCGGACAAATCTAGATCTTCTTTCTTTGCTGTGTGAGTGCCGTAGAACAGGTCTTTGAGCTGGTCTTTGGTTCCTCGGAATGCGTTTACGTCTACGTCTGCGAATCCGGCGACTTCTGCTTTGCTGCCGTATTGGAATAGCACTGGTTTTTGGTTGCCCAGCGGGTAGTTCCAATAGCGGGAATCGTTGCCGCCACGGGCTGCGTAGACCTGTGCGGGGCTACCGTCTGGGTTGGAGCCGTAGTGTGCGAGCCATACTTTGCCGTATGGTGCGGTTTCAGGCTCCCCGCCGATGGTCTTTCCCTCCCACCAGGGGATGTAGGAGTAGATGCCGATGACGCGCACGCCCCGGCGTTCAAACTCTGTCTTGAATTCCTGTACGTGTTGTGCGGATAGCCCGGCGGGGGTTTCACAATCCAGCCAGATGGGGCGCTTCATGTCACCCATGACGTTGACGGAGGTGGCTACCTGCTGCTGGATGCTGGTTCCTTCACGCGGGTTGCGGCAGTAGTGGTATGCAGCGGTGACCATGCCTGCTGACTCTGCATCCCGCATGTGGGACTGGTAGGCCCAATCACGGTGCGTGCCGTCACTGGTGCGGATGATAGCGAAGCTCAACCCCTCACTGGCGGCGCGCTTCAGACTCATACCGTTCTGGAAGTAAGACACGTCCACACCCAAAATATGGCCGTTAGAAGGTGTCGGGGTGGGCCGTGCTACTGGTTTGGTTACCCCTCCCGGCTGTGCCGCGCCCTGCAAATACTTCGCGGGGTCTTGGTGAGCGCCACCAAGGCGACCAGGATGCCCCCACACTTCAAAGTGCAGGTGAGGGCCAGTAGACTGACCTTCGTTGCCGACAACACCTATCTGTTGGCCTGCATGAACGCGGTCGCCCGCTTTTACCATGATGCCGTCATGCTTCACGTGACCGTAGATGAAGTCCTTGCCTACGGATTGCTGGCAGTCCAGCCAAATCCAGCTACCGAAGCCCGCTACGTTATAGCGCTCTTTGCCTTGGACTACTACACCATCCGCTGCCGCGTAAATCGGGGTACCTATGGGCGCTGCGAAGTCTAGGCCAGCGTGGAAGGTTCCCCAGCGCGACCCGTAGCCGCTGGACACCCTGTAGGTGCCTTGCTTCATGGGGTGTGTGACCATGCATCCTCCTATCGTTTCGCCCATGAGGATGCGTTAATCGCCGCGTTGTCTAGGTCGCTAAGCCGAAGTCGCGCACGGTCTCTGTCACCTTGTTCATTTTGTCAGTGAAATCAATAAACGGATTAGACGTGTTCTTACGCTTACCGATGCGGGGTGAGATGCGCATACGCTCATCGTGATTGTCCTTCACGGTCACACCGGTAATAATGTCGGACACCACCACACCCGATAGGTGCTCTTCAAAGGTCACACGGTCACCAATACGGTATCCGTATCGAATCTTTCCGGTACTGTGCCGCTGGTCATCACCCAGAACCTTAGAAATACTGTGCCCCATCGTCATAGTGACGGACTTGCCACCCTTAGCATCCAGTAGGGCGCGCTCAGCCAACGTGGATGTATCAAACGTGAACGTGCCCGCGCTGGACTGTGTAAAGCCTTCACGTAGATGGAACGGCCCCATCTGTGCCGCCCGCTCAACATCCGTTCTATCCGTGAACGACAACACCGTATCCTCCACCTGATTCTTGATGATGCCACCCACAGCACCACCCACCAGAGCACCAACCGGGCCAGCGGCTACTCCACCAATCGCGGTAAGAATGCCCTGAATAGCAAAGTCAATACCTAAGTTAATCGTCTCATTCACCCAATCATCCGACTTACCACCCACCACCTGGCGGGCAGCGCCGGGGGCTTTACCGGACAGGGTGAATGAGTCCACTTCACCATTACGGGTGCTGAACCTTACGTGTGGGCGCTCGCGCACCTTGCGAACTGCCACGATTAGGCCCGGCTTTGTGGGTAGTTGGATCGGGTCATCGTTGGGGGAAAATACTTGGTCAATGTTCGCATGGGTGAGCCTATGTAGACGCTCGCGCCTATCCCCCTCAACCAGCGGAACTACCTTGCCATCGGGGAAGGGTTGGCCCGGCCACCACATGCGGCATTCCACGTCATAGTCATACTGGTTGAGAATGTCTCGCAGTAGAGTATCCAGATTGGTCATGCGTGCCGATAGGTCAATACGTGGAGACTTGTCTTCTACCCGCTTAGGCGGCATGACGATATAGGCGGGTAGACCAGAGCGGGCAATATTCTCACTCAGGTAGTGGTACACCACAGACTCTAGTGGGCCTGCCTGGTGGTCACGCTTGCCCTGCAATGCAAGCCCTGTGCGAGTATTAGCAAATGCCAGCACGCTGCCTAGCTGCACTTTGTCATCAATCAGTGTGGCGGTGACAGTCTCGCGGCCTGGTTTGCCAGCGGCCTCGAAAGATTCCACGCGGCCAGTCCACCGCCACCCATTGAATTCTGCCGTGACAGGAACAACGTCATGGTCGCATTGCATGATGCGGGCCGCGAGCTTGTGGTCAGCGGGGATAGTGACAGTACCGGTTCCAGCATTCAGCCCAAACTCCGCGTTTAGCTCTACGTCAATGTAGCCGGGCATACGGTGCCGCTGCGTGTACTCATTATTGTGCACCATAAGATTCAGCGGGTTGGCGCTATAGGATTCGTTAATGTCAGCTACCATGCTTGCTCCGCCCTCGGAATGTAGGACACCTCAACCCTAAAATTCTCACCCGGATTAATCGGGCTAATGTTCAACGGCACCGTATTACCCCTGTGCACGCCACGTGGAGGAAGTGGCTTAGTCCAATACGTGTCAGGGAAATCAGGCTGTAGGTCATCACCGGATGCGGTGAGGAACGAGGGCCAGAGTTCATCCGTGTCAATCCAGTAGCCGTGTACGGGGTTCATGCCTGCTAAGAGTTCTTCTTCGGTGCGCAGCGTGCGCGGGTCTGGGAGGTAGACCTCTTCCCTGTCCACGCCGATATAGCATCCGTTATGGTCGCCGGTGACAGCCCACTTGAGCCATGCGGGCTGGTCCCCCAGATTAAGCATATGGGCATTGCGGCATGTGTAGCGGTCGAATCGTTTGCGTTCCTCAAACCGCTGCCAGAAAGACCGGTCAGTCTTCAACGTGACTAGCTCGCCAATCTCCCCCACCAAGCCGGGCCGCTGGTCAAAATAGTTCACGTCACTGATGGATTCCACGCGGGCATCAATCCACCAATAGCCAGATTCCTTAGACACAGCAAACAGCCTCACAGTGTCCTTACCCCGACCCAAAGACTCACGCCATAGGGAATGCTGCCGCCTAGCCCACGCCGAAGAACGCGGGTCACTCACCCACACCTGCAACGTGATAGTGGCCTGCTCATCAATCGTGCCCTTATAGATAGCACCATCCATACCAGTCACAGTCTGATAATCATGCGTCACCGGAGCACCCTGCAACCCCGACGGCGGCTTATTCAACCGCACCGGCGACCCCGGCCCACCAAACCACCAGCGGGTTCGATGGTCAGCACCCACAAGGTAGAAGCGCAGCAGGTCGCTAGATTGGTATTCGTCACGACTCTGCCAGCTTGTATCAGTCAGTATCAGGCTCATAGCAGCACACTCCTCATCGCCATTCCTAGCTGCTTACCCGCGTTATCCACCTGCCCCTGCAAATACTTCTTCGGGTCATTAATCTGTACCGGCCCATTGAACACCGCGCCCACCGCATTCTGGGTAGTGGCCTGTGCACCACGACGCGTACGGTACTGAGCCGCATCCATATTCACACCAAGACGCTCAGCGCTTACTGTCTCACCAGTGGAGAAATCGAGACGCCCCTCCATAAGCCCCGGTAAACCGGACGCCATGAAGTTGAGCATGCTCATGACATCCACACCCAACCGTTTACCGGTCTCAGCCCAAATATCCAGGCTACGGGCACGCTTATCAGACGACAGAGGGATATACGCCTCTGGGCCTGCCTCTGCCCACAGGACAGCGGAATCACCCTCATTAATCTGGGCTTGGCGTAGTCCTCCTAGGATGCCGCCGTCTGCCATGGCAGTAATCTTGGCGTTCTTAGTGGAGTTGTATTTATCCAGGTAGCCTTGGGCTTCATTCATCTTGGTGGCGTACCGGCCTGGGAATGCGGAGCCTTGCACGCGCTGCGCGTGTGCGCCTGGGTCGCCCTGGTTGTAATCAGCGTCATCTAGGCGGTCATAGAACATGCCCGCAGACTTGGCCGGGTCCATACGGTCAGCGGTTGTACCCCATGCGCCGTTGTTACGCTGCTGGAATAAGCCCACGCTGTCATGGTCGCTACCAATCGCATCGTAGGGGAAGTTCAGCGATTCTGGGTCAGCGTTGTTCGCGTACATCTTCAGGCCGGATTCCACAATGGCGGTCGCCAGAGCAATTTTGATACCTGTATCCGTGATGCCCCTGCGCCTGCCTTCCTTGATGATGGCATCCGCATACTTGTTGCCGGACGTACCACCCACGCCCTTCGTGGTGGTCAGTAGGTCACCGTAAATGTCTAGGCCGTCTGCACCGGATTGCAGGCGCTTCATCTCATCTTCGAGTTCCTTTTGCTCTTGTTCGAGCTTGGCAATCTTCGCCTTAGTGTCCGCCACCTTCTTCTCAGCCTTAGCTACAGACTGGTCAGCAGCCGCCTTTTGTGAGTCGGTGGCGGTCTTCTCGCCCTTCTTGTTGGTCTTGTTGTAAACCTCATCGCGCTTCATCTTCTTGATGCGGAGGTCTTCCTCAGCAAGCGGCAAATCCTCGTTGGCTTTATCAAGCTGGTCTTGAATTTTTTCCAGCTTAGTAGCGGTTTTTTCCGCGTCCTTGGCATTCTTCTTCTGGGCCTTCTCGGATTCCTTGGAGTACAGGCCCACGACGGTGCCCCAAGAAACCACATCATCGGCCATGGGGGTGCCAGTCTGCTTCGAGTACAGTGCGGCCATCAATTCGAGGAATGAGCCGTCTTTCACGAGGGTACCCGCGCCGCCATTCAGCTCACGGGATTCAGCCTCGCCACCATCGGGGCTATAGGTGGATTCCACCATGCCGCGCATAGCACCAGTCACGGTACTGTAGCCCGGCGCGCCCACAACACCGTTGAGGGAGTCCAGGGAGTCCAACCCCTCAGTGGTGAGGCGTACCGCACCTGGCTTGTACCACCAGTCAGTAAAGCCGCGCCCGTCTAGGGGGCCTGCGGTCTTGCCGATGGTGAAGCCGCCGCCGGTGTTTCCGCCGGATTCGATGTAGGTTCCGTCATCCAATTGCATTGCGGTGTGTCCACCACCTGGCCCGCCGTTGTAGAACGCGACGCGGTTGTCTCCGCTGTGTCCGCGTCCTGGTGTCCAGCCGCGTTTGCGCATGAATGCGGCTTGGTTTGCCGTTCCAGTTCGCTCTGTCCACTCGTCCAGCCCCTCTAGGGCATTCACCCCTAGGGACACACCACCAGAGCAATCCACACCAGCAGGTGACCACCCGCCAAAGATGTATGGTGTGCCGTCCATGTAGGACAGGCGATGCTTCACCACAGATGCGGGCAGCAAGGCACCATCGGCAAACGTTTGCACCATCCCGGTTTCCCCATCGACTAGGTTATATCCGAATTGCCTTGCAACCTCATTCAGGATGCGCTCACTACGCCCACGCTTAGACGGGGCCATGGGGATATAAGCCTCACCACCGGTTTCAGCCTCAGCCCACACACGGTATGCGCCTGCCGGGGCAATCTGTGCTTGGTGGGATGGCTCATGATTCGAGTTAGCGCGGCGGGCCACTGCACGGTCAACATTCTTATCACGGTGCCCGCCCGTAGCGTAGGTTTCGACTGGCTTGTCAATACCGCCGTTAGCCCGCTCGAAAATGTCCTTGATGCGGCGCGTAATGCTAATCATGTGCTCAGATACGGTGTTTGTGCGCTCGCGGGACAGAGTGCTTTGAATATGACGGCGGGTAGCTTCCGCATTATCGGTGATACGTACCTTGCCGTCGCGCTGCTTTTCCGCTTCAATACCCATCGCTTTGAGGCGATCCATAGTGTCGCCGGTGTTGTCAGCGATGATGACGTTGCCGTTGCGGTCTTTCGATGCCTCAAAGCCTAATTGTTCGAGACCCACCATCACGTCGGCCATGTTGTCGAAAATATGGACGTGGCCGGTCTTATCACCGTTGGTGGTGACCGCAGTACCCATCTCGATTTCGCGGGCGATGACGTCGCTAATGTTGTCGGTGATGGTTACCTGGCCAGTAGTTTCGTCCTTGACAGCCAGCCCAAGGTCAATGAGGCGTTGCTTAACATCATCGGCATTGTCGCTAATGTCCATGCGCCCGTCTGGCAATGCGGTGACCTTAGCCCCCAATTGGTCAAGGGTAGTGAGAATTGATTGCCCCTCTGGGAACTCGATGTTCACACGGCCTGAACCATCATCTAGGCGCTTGACCTCTAGGCCCAGCTCTTCCAGTTCAGTCTTAACCTTCGGGGCCATGGAGGATACCTGAATTGTCTTCTCATCCGGCACGGCAACAATATCGTCACCCAGCTTGTCGAACACAGAGGCTGTCTTGTCAACCTGTTTTTGAAGGCCATTCAACTTATCTTGGAGGGCAGCCGCCTTAACAGACTCCAAATCACCATTGAGGTTGCCAACCTCCTTGCCAAGGGTGATGGCTGCGCCGGTAGTATCCTCCATCTCATTAGACAGTGCAGACCAAAGGCCTTGATTGCCCTGCCACATAGCCCAAGACGAGCCGTTAATCTTGTCCATTGCGTCCTGGTTGCCCAGCAGTGCGTCGCGTACATCGTCGGCGGTGATGCCAGCCTTTTCCATGTCCTTTGCCATGGACTGGTAGGTGTCGGAGCTTTGTAGGGCTGCGTCGATAGCGCCTTCGGTGGCTACCTTGACCTCGCGCATAGCATCCGCGTTACCGTTTACCGCGTCGCGCACAGTGTCCTGCGCCATGCCTAGTTCGCGGGCTGCTGCGGTAGCACCGGATTCCTCTAGGCGTTTGTTAATCAGCTCTTGGGTTTGCTCAGTGATAGCGCCCGTGGTCTCATCCAGGCTGGAGCGCAAATCTCGCTGTGCTTGCTCATGCTCTTGCTCAGCCTGTTTAGCCTCCATGTGTTTATCAATGAGGATGCCCAGCACGGTGGTGGCACCCATGATGGCTAGACCCCATGGCCCGCCAAGCATGTTGATAATGCCACTCACGCCGGACTTGAAGCCCGACATGGCACCACTAGCCACACCCTTAACCGCTCCGCCGAAAGACTGCATGCCACCCATCGCGGTACCAGCCACACGAGACATTCCAGACAGCTCACGGGCAGACATGCGAGTCTCACGGCCCAGTACCATCATTGGGCCGGAAGCGTTACGGAAAGCAGATGCCATCTTCCCGCCGAAGCCGTCCGCGCTCTTGGCGTACCCCACCCAGTTTTTCAGTGCACCCGTGGACGTTTCCAGCGCAGAAGTCCACCCCTTATTACGCGCCGTCAGTGTCAGCAGACCAGCAGCCAGCACAGGGGTAGGGATAGACGTAATAGCAGAAGCCAACCCCTGCAAAAGCGGCAAAGACACCTCAACACCGTCGGACAGCACGCCCAAAGCTGCCGTCGCCTGAGGAATGATAGCCGTCGCCGCATCCGCAATCGCCGGGGTCAACCGCGCAGACCACTCAGCAGCCATAGGGCCAACCACAGCACCCAACCCATCAACCTGCTCAGTAAGCTCACTAATAACCGCCGGTGCCTCAGAAAAAGCACCCTTAGCGGCCTCAGCACCCACACGACCAAACGCAGCCCCCAGATTCTTCAACGCACCCGAAACAGTATCGCCCATACGTTTCGCGCCGCCGCCCACATAGGACTCCATCGCATCCGCAAAGGTTTGGAAATCAATCTCACCATCGGATGCCATGGCAGACACCTCAGCAGAAGTCTTGCCAAGATGCTCACCCACGATTTGCAGCACTGGGATACCACGCCCCAGCATCTGCATCATGTCATCGCCCTGCAACTTGCCACGTGCCGCAACGGAGCCAAAGATTAGGCCCATATCCTCCATAGAGGTGCCAGCAATAGCGGCAGTATCAGCCACTGTGCCAAGGACAGTTTCTAGTTCCTTGCCCGGCGCGATACCGGAAGCAACCATGTTGGCGGATACGGTGGCGGCTTCACCCAAGCCAAAACTGGTTCCCTTCACACTGGCCAGCGCGTTATCCATGATGTTTTGCACATCATTTCCACTATTGCCCAGGGCTTCGAGCTTGGCGGTGGCCTGGTCGATGGAGTCCAGGCGCTGGAAGCCCTTATGTAGGCTGGCGGCAACACCACCCACCACGGCGGTGCCAGCGGTCGCGGCGGTAAACTTCGTGATTTTTGCGGCGGCACCCGCAAGACCATCACCTACACGGTCAACCGACTTTTTAGCCCGCTCCGCATCCGGGGTGAAGTCCTTAGGGAACTTAATCTTAGAGCTGGCGGACGCGGCCTTATCCGCAGAGCTTGCTAGATTGTCTGTGGCGCGCTTCGCCTTGGTTGCACCTGAGGTGTCCGCCTTGGTCTTGATGTCAAGGTTTTCAACCTTGTCAGCGGACTTTTTCACATCTGCTAGGTCACGCTTGACGTTACTGAGGGCAGAGGATACCCCATCGGCATCAATCTGGATTCGGGCGTTAAGGGTACCGACTTCGAGCGCCATAGCGTTCTCCTAGTGTGAGGTTTGTTCAGATGTGAGGTTGAGGGCTGTCCTTAGACGGCTAGGCTGGTTAATCAGGTCAAGGATTCTGGTTTCCAGCCACCGCCACGTGCGCTGCGTGAGTACGCCGGATTCCACATCGACCGCGTATTTTTCGTGAAGGTCGCACTCAATCGCCGCCCACTGGTTGAGTACGTCTACCCACTGGAGTTTTTGCTGCCCTACCGGTTTCTGCGCTTCATGCGGCTCTGGGGCGTACCAGTCACGCAAACCGGTTTCCGGGTCATACGGCCCACCACCGGGGTCATCATCCCCATAGGCTCCAGGCCTAGGGTCATAGGGGCCGTAGGGGCCGTCTAGGAGGTAGTCTTCTTGCGGCTGCGGGTGGTCTTCTTCGCTGCCGGTTTCTTCTCCACTGGCTCCTTCTCCACTGGTTTCTCCCACGCCCTTCTGGCCCACGCCACGATGTCCTCCGGCTGGATCGGTCGCTCTTTTCCCAGGCGGGTCTCCCACCACATCTCGCCAAACTCGGGAGAAACACCATAGTGCGCCATGGCGGTGTTGCCGACGTGCATGCATTCCTCATAGGGCACGCCGTTGGCTACCATTTCATCCCACAGGCCACCGCTCATACTGTCGGTGTCCTTGTCGTACTCCGCGCCTAGCAGCTTGGCGACAAAGTAGATTTCCTCAGCCGGGTCAGATTCAGGGTCAGCAGTAAAACGCCGAATCTCCAACCCCAATTCAGCGTTCGGGGACTTCACGGTGTACACAGTGCCGTCAATCGGCAAGTACAGGTTCGGGTCGTGGAATTCACGCAGGTCGCGCACGGCGGGTATCTCCTATAGATAGACAAAAGACCAGGAACACCCATAGGGTGCCCCTGGCCTCTAGTTGTCCAACTACTGCTCGGTAGCGCCGGATTCGTTGGCGGTGCCACCAGACATAATCGGGCCGTCACCCTCGCCCTCAACTGGGACGGACTTACCCTTATCGTCGGTGACCGGCTTAATCGCAACCGGCTTACCACGGGACATCAGCTCAAAGTTGAAAGAATCCAGGTCTTCGTTACCGCCAGCCTGGTCTTCCCACTTCACAGAGAAGTAGGAATCATATCCCTCTTCCACACCGTCGGTGCGCCAGCAGCGAGCCTGAATCACGTTGTCAAGGCCCATCTTGCGGCCCTTCTCGCGCAGAGCGGCCTGGCCCGGGTCTTGCTTGAACTTGCCCTCAGTCTTCTTGCCCTTGCGCTTGCCCTCGCCCTTAAAGGTCATTTCGAGGGCGGTAGCAATCTGGGACTTGTAGCCCTCAGAGTCAATATCGGAATCGTCCTGCATCGTCGGGGAAGACTGGGGGGCGAACTGGGACAGGCCACGAACATAAATCCAGTTCGGTTCCTCTTGGGTGCCTACGTTTACCTGTAGTGCCCAGTCGCGGGCGAGAGTGGAATTAAGGTCGTAGGAAGATGGTGCCTTTGCAACAGCCATTATGCTCTCCTAGTTGGGGTTGACTACGAATTCGTAGGACTCCACACGGTGGTAAACACTGGCTTCGTCCCGTTCCTCGTATGTGAGGACTCGCGCAGAGCGTAAGACTGAAACCCCGTTGTCCAGCTGGTAGTTCGTCCGTTCATGCAGTAGCTGGTACACATCGTCCGCAATGCGGGATGCATAGCGCGGGTCACGGGTGCCCTTGATTCGGAGTTGCACACGGATGCGGGGTGTGCCGGTGTCCTGCTGTACGGTGTCTTCTGTTCCGAAGTGGTATACGGCTAGCCCAATGCTTGGGCCTGCTTCATCCGGTAGCACACCTAGATACACGGCGGGTGGGGTGAATTTTTTATAGATTCCGGTTGGTGCCCACTGGGCTAGCCCATTGCTAGCAAGATGGCGGGCTAAATCCTCACGCAGTGTTCCATAGGTTGGGGTCATCGCATCGCCTTCCCAATCTCTTTGGCTATCAGCTCAGAGATTCGTGTCTGATTATCCAAAAGCGCGGACTCTAGGTATTTGGCTTGGCCTTCCTTGTGCTGCCACCCAACCTCTTCGTGCTGCCGGGCCGCGTACGGGGTGTTGTAGGACACCATGGCTTCGTTGCCCTCCACGCTGGCGCGGGCACTATTGCGCAGCGTGCCGGTCTCAATCGGGGTTCGCTGTACAGCTTCATCGCGTAGTAGGTGTGCCCCGGCGCGCAAAGCATTCGTGGTGGCCTGTTTAATGTCGCGGGCTACCTCATGACCGCGCCAATCCAACTCAGCCATAAGGGTTCACCACCCCGCCACCCGAAGATTCGCTGGGTATCGTCAGGGTTAGTTTCTGGTGGTCTGGGGTTTGGTTCCCTGCCCCGTCGAAGGCGGCGCGTTCCGTGACCTCCCACGGGCCGGTCTCAAACGGGTCTGGTAGTTCCACATGGTCGCCGCGCTCCACGACTAACCCAAGCGGTACATACACCATCGTGTCAGTGACCGTTTGCTCCCCCTCTGGCCCTACGACACGGCGGGTGGCTTGGCGCACAAAGCCCTTAAAGGGGACTGGCTCCCCTTCTTGCCAGCCGTAGGGTGATGCGCCCGCCCCACGTAGGAGCACGCAATCATGGCGGAACCATTGTGCTGCAATGTCATCTGCTACCTTACCCACGGCCAACCCCCAATCAGACCGGCGTTAAACAGAATGTCCAACGACGCGTCACACAGTTCATTAGCAGCTTGGTCTTTCACCGATGCCGCCTCAACCGTGGAGTAAGACACATTCGCATCACCGATAGACGATGAGGTCACCCCACCCGAAGAAGCCTCAATCACCGTCGGGTTAATGTCATTCTCCACCCACACTGTGACCTGCTCACACACAGCACCGCGCAGAGCATCCATCACGTCGGGGTCTTCCGGCATCCCCGCAGGGGTCACCTCAAACCGTGCAGCGCGTACGGCACGCTGCACCATTGACGACGCACGCCGAATAAGCGGCTCTAGTTTCACGTCATCGTCAAATTCGTAGCCAGCCCACTTAACCACATCATCCGGCTGGGCAAATACAAGCATTCTATTTTCTCCTAAGTATGCGAAAAGCGGGGCGGGGTGATAATCCCCTACCCCGCTATCAGGCGTTACCGACTAGGCAGCAGCCGGAGCGGAACCAAGCGTGCCCGGCTTCACATCAGCCTCCAGAGTCACCACAGACTCCGGGTAAGCCAGTCCAGAACCCCACACCTGAAGACCACGGAAAGCATCCGCAAAGTGATCCTGGTGACGGAAAGCCTCAGCAGTCTGAAGCTGAGAAGCAAAGTCCAGAGCGTTCGGCGCGCCACCAATAATGGTCTCGCGGCCAGCAGTCACCGGAGCCTGATTAGAGGTGTACACGGTGAAACCAAGCGTCTTGATGGCACCAATCTGACCATTGCGCAGAATGGTGTCAGTACCGGCCTTGTCAGCCTCAGTAAAGCGACGGTCAGCCAGCAGCGCAGCAGCCATGTTCGGGCCGACAACAACCCAACGGTCAAGGGACGGGGCAGAGTGCTTATTCAGCTGCTTAGAGAACTCACGTAGTACATCCCACGCGGTCATCTGGCCCTCAGCAGGTCGGTAGAAGTCCGCACCGTCAAACACGGCCTTGTTACCCAGCTTGGTCTTAGCCCCGTCCTTGAGCACACCGGCAGTGTGAGCATCGACCTTTGCCGCCATGGCGTAGGCGTGCTGGCGGGTGGACTCATTCTGGAAGTCGCCAGCGGCCTGAGCACGGTCAATATCCTCAATGAGGAATGCGTAGTACTCTTGCTGGTCCATGACCAGCTCGGTGGACTCGGTAGACAGGGTGTCGTAGGTGATTGACTCACCTTGGGTGTAGGTGCGGGTCTTGACAGCACCAAGGCGGTTAATCTTGACACTCTTGCCGGAGTTTTGAAGTACCGGCTGGAAGCGGGCGTTTGCCACGCCGGTCTGGGAGTAGACCAGTGCGTCCTGGAAGGGGGCGTCAAGGGCTGCGGCCCAGAGGATGGGCTTAAAGGATTCGACAGACATAGGGTCTCCTAGTTGGTGTAGAGGTGGTCGAGCTTTCCGGCTTTTTGGGCCTCATAGATTTCCTTGCTGGTCATCTGTTGGAGGTCGGCCATGGTGATTGCTCGGTTGCCTCGGTTTGTGTTGGACGTATCCACACCGGATGCCTTGTGAATCGCCTGGATTAGGGACGGGTGGGATTCAAGTTTTTGGGTGACGATTGTTTCCACCTGGGATTCGAAATCATCTGCGTCTACATCTAGTTGGGTGTATGCGTTGTCCGAATTGAGCAGCGCGTTTAGGAGTGTGGTATCAACCGTGCCGTCTACCTTTTCGACAGCACTTCGCATAGCATCGTTGCGGCGATACTGGTTCAGGGTGTCGCGCATCTGGTCGCGTTCCTTGGCGGCGGCTTGCTCACGCTCTACCGCTGCCTCAATGAGCTTTTGCGGGTCATTGGTTTCGTCTTCGACTAGGCCTAGTTTCTTGCCGATGTCCTGGATGAGCTGGTTACGCTCTTGCTCTGCCTTTTCCTGTGCGGCCTTCAGTTCATCTGCCTTAGCGGCTTCCGCATCCTTGCTGCGGGTGCGGTAGTTGGCTGCTTCGTTGCGGAGGCTGCGGATTTCCTTTTGTGCCCATTCGGGGAGGTCATCGATACCACCAGCAGGTTGATTAGTTTCCTGTTGTGGCTGGTTGGTTTCTGCTTGGGTGTTTGGCTCCTGGCCTGCCGGGGTTTCCTGCGCCTGGCTGGTGTTTTCCGGGGTGGTGTTTTCGGGCACCGTTCTCTCCTACGTGTTGGGTGGATGTTTGAACGGTGGCAGTGTGCGTGATTTTTGTCGTTGTCCATTACACGATGAGGCAACATTTGTTGTATGGTGAGGTTATGAAGAAGGCAATCTCTCTTACTATCGCCGCGCTACTGCTTACTGGGTGCGGTGCCACAGAAGAAAACGGGCAACAGGATAGCCCCCAAGCACAAGACATCCCAGAGTTTCAGACAGTCACCGGGGCCGGTGCGGATGTTTCAAGCCAGCTCCCGTCAGATTCCGCTTGGGGCTGCGATTCCCATGTTGTCAACACGTCTAACGGGCCAGAGACGCTTAAGAACTTTGAACTGGAGGATGGTGAGGCGACTTTCTACTTCGCGCCTAAGTCGAGCAGTGGATTCAACTCATACAGCTATCGGTTAGAGTTTGAGAATGGCATCATGGTTATGGAGGATGACGCCTCTGGAGATTTCCATTCTTTCGTGCAGGTCTACCCGTCTACCGAGGAGGAAACGACTTTGGTAGACCTTGGTTCTAACTATCTAACTGCCTATTTTGAAGTACCCGTAGAGCACTCCGATAAGTTGGGGGCTTTGAATAGCGCGAGTGCTGCCATTAATGGTGAGCTGGCTGGTGAATGCGAGCCATCAAAGTAGGTTTTTCAGCAGTGGGCAACGCCGCCTAAATTGTCACAGTGACTTTAATCGCCTATGTGTTTACATGGGCGATTTTCTCTATTTTTCAAGATGCACACCTTCTAGTCGTGGGTTACTATCTTTTTGGTTGTTGAGCTCAGCTCCAACCCGCAACCCCCAATCCCCCCCATGGTGGGTTGCGTCATGTCTGAAAAGTGGAGGTTCCTTCATCTCGCCATGCCCACCCCTGCCCCCTACCCCCGTTAATAGTACGCATTGCATATTAGTACGCAGCGCGTTATAATGGAGGTGTAAGCAAGGAACACAAAACAAAGGAACCCACCATGGCACGTCAAATGCGCACCACCGAAAAGCACCACACCACCGAGGACTACCAAGTAGTCACCCAAACCGGATTCATTAACGATGAGCGCGTCTACCAAATCGCAGTAATCAACCGCAACACCGGACGCGAAGAACACCGCGACGTGGACTCCGTCGAGAACGCAATCCGACTCTGCAACAACAGCCAGGACTACCTAGACAAGCAACGCGCAGAACTCGCCACCAAGCGCGAGGTCGAGGCCAAGGGCGAAGAAGAGCGCGCAGAAGACGCAGCAACCAAAGCAATCGGCCCCCTCGCCACCGACCGCCAAGTGGACTACATCATGGCCCTGCTTGCACAGCACGGTGGACAGAACACCACCTGGTTCAGCGCTGGCCCCACCACACTCGAAGAAGTCGCCAACATGACCCGCCGCGACGCATCCACCTACATTTCCGCCCTCAAAGGCGACAACTAGAAAGGAACCCGATTCATGCAAATCATTAGCCCCGACACTCTCAACCGTATTGGCGAAAAAATCATCCTCATCGGCATGGCCACCAAGACAGTCAGCGCAGTGCGCACGACCGGTAACCGGGTTGCTCTCGAATCCGCCCGTAAGGGCCTGGCCGCGTCGGAAGACGACTACGAAAAGGTCATGGGTGAGCTGTCCCCCGACCAGCTAGCCTGGGTGGAAACCCTGTTTGCAAAGCCACTCGAAATGGCGCGTGCCGGGCGCGACGGCTACAACGAAGCCGTGTACATGGCGCAAATCAAATGGGCAGATGACCAAATCCGCGAGCTAGAGACTATTACCGCAGAGCTGAAAGATGCTCGCTCTGAGTGGGTGCAGGTTGCCATGTCCTACGATGTGAGCGCCTACCAAGTAGCGAAAATGTGCGGTCGTACCCCATCGACGGTGCAGCGCTGGGTGAAATAAGAAAATCCCCGCTGACGCGGGGAATAAGAGCAATTTGCATGATGTGTTGAGCATCAGCAACGGCTCATCCCTGCCAAGGCAGGGAAGAATCGAGCTTTCCTGAATGCTTGAGCATTAGAAACGGCTCACCCCCGCTAATGCGGGGAATGTCCTAAATGTTACTGGATTAGTCATCGAATGACAATCCCACTGCCCCACTCGCTGGCTGTCGGACTTGCTCTCGGTGGCGGCGGCGCGGTAAGTCATGCTCAGCCACATGGTCGCGCAGTTTCGCCTGATACGCCCTTGTGCGCTGGCGTGCTGCCCTCACATCGGTTTCGTCTATCGCGGCTTGCTCCATGCGTTTGGAGGCGCGAATCTGCCGCTCATAGTAGCGCTGCTTTTGGGTGGCTTTGTAGCCGGTATCGTCGCCATCGTAGGGGGCGTCACTAATCCTCGTGTAGCCGGGGATGTAGGCAGAATGTGTATGGCGGCAATTAGGATGGTGCAGTCCGCTAGATTCAGCGTCCCGCATAGTTGCCTTCACGTTCACGATGTTGTCACCAATACGATGTGTGCCCAGCGCGAACTTACCGGTGAGTGACAGTACTTTACGCTCATACGGGGCGCACTGTGGGGCAGGGTTCTTGTGTGATGACACCACTACTAGGTCAATACCGTGCTCAATCATGGTGTTGGTGTGGCCAGCCCGCAAAGCCTTATTCGTCATAGTCCGTACAGCCATTTCCGCATACGTGTCTAGTCCCCACTTGCGGCCTGCCTTGTCCACATAGAACGGTAATCCCTCCCGGGCCATGCGGGTAAAAGCGCGCTGCGCCGCTTGCTGCGTAGTCATCACCCCCGTCACGCTATAACCGGTGGCCTCCACCCCGATACGTCGCCAAATGTCATCCACGCGGCGCACAAGGTTGCGGTGCACTGGTTCCATCGTGGTAATTGCCTCAGACACAAGGGCATACACAGCCGCGCTACTCTCAAACACTGGGGCGGCTGGTGTTGGGCGCAAATGCTCTGGAAGTGCAGCGAGTTCCTTTTCTGCCTCAATCTGCCCACGCAGATACGCCGCGTCAATCGTGCTGCGCCACGTGGTACCCAAACGCTTGTGCAGCGCGTCTGCCATGCCCTCGATGTTTCCGCGCTCTTGCCGAATCGCAAGCAGTTGGGCCTCAGCCCACGTGGGTGACTCCCCCGTCCTGATTAAGGCGCGGCGGATCACCTCAATCAAATACATTTCGGCACGCCGATACAGGGCTACAACATCATCGTTTAGCCCCTCTGTGCGTGCCGGGTCAAAGACCATTAATCCTCACCTAGTGGGTCTTCATCTGGCCTAATGTTACCCAGTGGGTCAAATGTGCCCGCTTGCTCTGCGATGATGCGGTCTACCTCTGCTAGCTTATCCTCTTCGTCCCACTCAGTGTGTAGCATGTCAATCTTTTGCTGGGTGGAGATAGCGCGTGCCGCGTCCAGGGCCTGGATGGTGGATGCCTTATCCAACATGGTTTCCTGTACAGGTGCCGTCATATCCACCTTGACCCGTGCCTTGGGTGGGGTGATGTTGTGCAGCCAAGCATGGACTTCTAGTAGCGCGTTGGATAGCTCGGATAGCCCGGCGCGCATGTAGCGTGACTTTGCTTTCCAGGTTTGGATGGAGGCTTGGTATTCGGATTCAATCTCACGGGCCGTCTTCTGCCCCGTGGAGGTGGTTTCAGCCAGCCCGAACGTGGATGGAGAGTAATTGGCGCGGCGTAGAATTTCCAACACGATTTTGTCCGCCAGGTTCAGGTAGTACTCGAAGCGGAGTTCCGGTGAGTAAAACTGAACGCCCTGCCCTTCGGTTGGGGTGGATGCTACCGCGTCGTAGAATTCGCGGTCAAGGTCAAACACCTGCCCCTTACCGAAGCCCTGCTGTTCTAGCCAGTATTCGGGAACTACAGCACGTTGCTTACCTAGCCGCATCTCGCGCTTTAGGTCGGTCCACACTTCATCCAGCATGTCAAACAATGGGAACAGGTCGGGGCTAATATCAGGGCGTCCGATATTACGTAATTGGCCGTCGTTACGGAAGCCCACAACCGGGCGGGCATTCGGAATGTAGGTTGCTGCGATGCCCATGGTGTGGGAGTCCACCCCACCCTGGCTATCTACAATGTCCGCGAGTGGCGCGGTAGATGGGTGGTCATTAAGGGGGTGCTGCTCACCTAGATTCTGCTCCCTGCCCTTGTAGAGGGCGTACTCAATACGGCCCTTGGTGTAGCGGGATAGCAAGCGCCAGACGTGCTTTTCGTCCTGCTTGGGTAGCTCTTCATGGAATGTGATGGCAGTCAGTTTGCCGTAGCTAAATTCGGGGTAGGCGCTGTCAGCATCCACGAAATCAATCCACGGGTCATCGGATACGTCGGTATCCCACATGATGCGCCCGTATACGCCACCTAGGGCGGCGCAGGATTCCGCCATCACTAGCAGGTCTGCAGGGAAACGATCATCGTTGAGCATGTCATCCAGGTTGGCTTGGGCTTGCTCATCGTCCACGGTGAACGTGGGCGGCGTATCAAACAGCAGGGATGCGGACGTGGCGGCAATGTCCGCTGCGATAGGCAGGTGCATCTTCCGGTTTGATTGACCCTTTGGAGTGGGCTGGCCCCAGAAGAATCGAGACACCGCCCCCACTACCCCACCAGCAAACTGGGATGGGCGGTACACCATGTTCATGCCGCCATAGTGCGAGTCCAGCTGCTTAGTGTCCCCCTCCCACCACAGGGAAGCATCCCCCACCATGCGGGTTACTGGTGCCCACTTTTCTGGGGGCCACGGGGTGTTAGCGGCGGGCATGCTCATGTACGTCTCCTATGCGGTGATGCTCCTAGACCACAGGTAGCGAGACGAATACACGCTATAGCGTAGAGCGTCGCAGAAATCGTCTCCCTCTTTAATGGGCTTGTCTATGCCGCGCTCTGCTGCTTTTTCGTCCCACCTGTAGCCGGGGATTTCATCTATCAGGTTCTTACACTGGGAAGATATGAGTAGGTTGCCGTTGTCTAGCAAGGATGCCACGGTGCGGATACCGTCGAGCACATCGTTGTTGGCTTTGTCGATACGGCGGATGCCATCTTCATGGAGTTGTAGGCCAAAGGATGCGGCAGCGGGGTCATAGTAAATCCACGTGGGATAGTCGTGGCGGGTTAGCCATTCTTTCAGGTCAGCGGTTAAAGCATTGTTGGTTAGCCGCCCTGGTGCCCATTCATCTACCGCATAGAGTCGGTTATCGTCCCCTATTCCTAGGAGGATGCCGGTTGTGGGGTGGGTGGTGCCGTAGTCGATACCTAGGGCGATGATCTGTCGCATGATGGGCATATCCTCGGGATGTACTACGTGTTTAGCTTCATCCCACATCTGGTAGATTGCGCCTTCTGCGGCTACCCATAAGCCTTGGATGAATCGGAGGTACCACATGCCTGTGTATTCCTTGCGCAGATTGGATTTGTATCCCTCGGTTAGTGAGGGGTTGTCATCCATGGTGAAGTGCCAATAAGTCCAGTCCGCGAGTTGGTCTTCCGGCTGGGTCTTGGTGTCGTAGTGCATACAGCCCGGCACACGTACCAAATAGTCTTTGCGCAGCCAGTGATTCTGACTATCAGGGTTAGTGGTGCAGAATAGCTTGGAGTAGGACTTAGACAGGCGGGACAACAGCTGTTTAAAAAAGGCGGGGTGCAGCAAGGTAATCTCATCCGCGAATGCTAGGCCGATGGTCATACCGCGAATCTTTGATTCTGCGCCCGCATCGTTCGCACCAATGATGTGCACGTGCCTACCGAAGATAGTGGCCTTTGCTGCACCCTGCCGGTACACCACATACTTCTTGACAGGGATGAAGATTGCCAATGTTTCGATTGGCTCAAACACGTTACGGTAGATACTGTCACGGTTCTTACCCGTGATGACAATAGCCGCAGTGCCCTTATACGCCGCCACCAAAGCCAGCATGAGCAACGTCCACGTGTACGTCTTACCAGAGCGCACAGACCCATCCCAGATGTTCACACGCCCCGTCGAACCTGCGAAAGCATCCTTTTGCTTCTGGCTAAAGCCCATGACCTCCGCTGTATCAATCACCCTGCTGGTCATCCTCCACAGGCTTGGCGGTAGGCCCATTCTGCAACGCGCTAATAATCTGGGTCATGGCCTCCTTAGCCGCATCCAAACCATCGTTGTTCTCGATGGAGTCCAGGCCCATGAGCTGCGCCCGGTGCTGCATGATGCGCACAGCCGCGTTGATAGCCTGCGGGGAGCCGGAACGTAGCTTCTTCTGTAGTGCCAGTTCCATTTGGTTCAGCTTGTCTAACTCCATATCGCGCAACTCAATCGCATTCTCACGCGGAATGTAATCCATGTGGGCTTTCACATCATTACGCACAGTGTCAGTGGAGACTTTCAGGGTGTCTGCGATTTGGTGGTAGGACGCGCCTTGTATGCGCATTTCGTAGGCTTTGCGTCGTCGTTCCGCGATGATGGCTTTGGTGCGGTCTTTGTGCAGGCTGGGCATTAGTTAAACCTCCTGGGTCTAATCAACAACCCTTTACGCTATCCCCCTTGGGGCGTTGTCCCGCATGTCGATACCATCCCCGCGCAGCACATCTAGCCAGATTTCGCGTTTCTCAGCCTCACGCCTGCCAACCTGCTTATTCCAGCCACAGCACGGGCACTGATACGACGATTTACGCCCAAAGCCACGCAACTTAGACCTCACCAACGGTCACACCTTCGGCAAGCAGGCGTGCCTTAATTCGGGCTTGCTCTTCCGCGTTCTCGCACTCTACCAGCAGGTTAAAGCCCTCCGGGGTTGGTTCAGCGGGGCGCTCTGGAATGTCAGCATCAATATCGTCTAGCGACTCTAGGAGCTGATCCACCTCATCGCGGGTGAAGCCCGTGGCCTCCAAAGTAGGAAGCTCAGTGAGCAGGTTAACGAGGTCTTCCACATCGTAGGTGGATTGGTCGTTGGCCTTATTATCGACGATTACTATGCGCTTGGCGGTGTCATCGTCCACATCCACGCGATGCACGTCGATGGTTTCCCAGCCAAGGCGCTGCGCCGCCATAACCGTGTGATTACCGGCCAAAATTGTGCCATCCGCATTCACGACAATGGGCTTGTATTGCCCTAGCTTCTCCAATGATTCGGCAATCAGGTCAATGTCACCCCGGCGGGCGTTGCCCGGGTAGAAACGTAGCTCAGCAATATTTACAAGAGTCATGCCCCACAACCTAAAAGGCGAGGGGCATTGTCTAGCAGGCGTTACAGGATTCCAACCACGCCGCTTCCATCGTCGGATTCGTCATCGAACTCAACGCTTGCCCACATGCCCTGATTGTGGAGTCCAATCTCTTTCTCGCCGTCGAAGATGTAGAGAAAGCCGCTGGAAACTTTCCAGCTCAGCGATTTGCCGCTGTAGACGTTTACACGGCCACGCTCAACGCCATGAACCCTAATTTTCATGTAATTCTCCCTCTTGAGATGTCGTTTCACGCAGCGGCGATTGCCACTGCTGACAGCCACAGTAGCAACTCGTGTGGACATGAGTTACTGCTGTGTAATTTGATTGGCTCAACTTGACACTCTAACGCTGCTACACGTGTGAGTTCATTCGCGTGGTTTGTTGTTTTCGTCGTAGATGTCCGGGTGAACTAGGCCAAGTGGCATTCCACAGGCGGTGACTTCATCATCGGGGAGGTTGCGCCATTCCTCAGGCATTGAAGCCCAAAGGCGGTCTACTTCTGCTTGGTGCTCTGGGTCAATATGATTCATGCCCACAGCTTAGGAAATGAGTTGGACATCAATCGTCCCAATCATCGAATGCTAACTCTCATGGGGCGTTGCGCGGTGCTGACCGGTGTAGAAGTAGTCCTCAATCGTGGGGTAGGCAACGATAACGACGATACTGACAGCCAGAATAGTGGTGGCGATAATCATGGTGGTTCTCTTTCTGTGGTTGGGTGAGAAGATTGGCGGGGTGCAGGTGTGCAGTGCCGGAGGGCCAGTGTTCAACCCTTCGGGTGCAGCCTTGGCGCTCCATTTCGCCTAATGGTCAGGACAGATGCGCTTGACACCCCTAGTGGCCAGCCGGGGAATCGAACCCCAGTGTGCTTGCAAGAATTCAGCCACCCGCTTTGTAGGCAATAAGTGATGAATTCATATCCTTTCTGGCCTGAGTGCTTCGCCCGGGAGTCGAACCCGGAGACCATTTCTGGTACCGCATCCTAAGTGCGGCGCGTATACCAATTCCGCCAGCGAAGCGCTCCCCCACAAGGATTCGAACCTCGATTACCGGAACCAAACTCCGGCGTCCTGCCATTAGACGATGGGGGATTGTGCGCGCCCTTCATGCTGGTTAGACATGTTGGGCGGCTATGCTGCTACCGACAAAGGAATTCTCGGCACCCGTACCACAGGGCGCTTACTCCCCTTTTGGGAACCCAGACGGCAGCTGCGTGCGCCTGGCTGGAATCGAACCAGCTCACGGCCATTGCGCGTAGCCACAACATGCCAGTGTGGCCGGGGCTAGTACCAGCCCCCTTAATGACGCGGCTTATAGGAAATGCTCTACCAATGAGCTACAGGCGCGGGGTGTTGCCTATCCGATGAGTTGGGAAAGAATCACGAGTAGCAAGCTGACAATCAGCAGTATGCCGTCGTTCATGATGTGTCCTCTCGGGTAGGCTATGTGGCTTTGTATCAGGTGGCCGTCCTGGCCTAGTGGGGGTGTGTGGAATCTGGATCGCATCCCCTCACTGGCATAACAAACGTTACCTCATAATGTTGTGCCGCGCAACTTTTTGAGCCACTTTTGTTGCTTCTCTAGCCACTGGCGCGCATGTTCCTCATCCCCAAAGTTCGCAACAACCGTCGGGTCATTCTCATGCTCAACCCACTGTTTCGGGGACACAACCCACCGCCCCCGCCACGTCTCACTCACATACAGTTCAGGCATTCTCCCACCACCTGTAGGGCTTCGATGTGGTGTGCCAGCATCCGCATTCGCAGTGGTAGATACGGATGGGCATGTGCTTTCCACGGCCTTCGCGCCATTCCCTCCAGAGTGCGTTCTTGGCGTGGGATTTGCACGGGTAGGCTTTCTTTCTTGGTGTTGGACAGGTGGTCATTAGTACCGCCATGTCATGCCGAAGCCACGGGGCTTACGCCTACCACCACGCTTAGCCCGCTTGTGCGCCGGTGGTTCCTCTTGGGCATCATCCTGTAGCGAGGCCTCCATCATGGCTATTTCAGCGTCGATACGATTCTTCATGGATGGGTGGTTCCACTTCGAGCGCTCAAAATCGTTCATGATTCCTCCCCAATGGTTTCGATGATGTAGTTGTCCCCGGCTGTGTGGACGTTGATGCTGCCGGTTTCTTGCAGTGAGGTGGTGACCTGGTAGCCCATGTGGGCCAGTGGTCTTAGTACTCGGTTGTTCGCAAACAAGGCTTTCGACACAGTGAGCATCCCGTTAATCGTGGTGATAGCAACGGCGAAAAATACTGTGTCCAGCGCATCCCCCAGCGACTCCCATGATGGGTGTAACGCGGCCTCAACACAGTCCACTAGGGCGAGCAGGAATAAGCCGACGATGCTGAGCTTGATTAGCAGATTGAAGTCCGCCCAAATGATGCGGATGGCGGTTAGCATTCCCCACCACCTAGCCGGGTGATTTCCCTGTCGATGTACCAGCGGGCCTTACGAATCTTCCATTCCATCACCGTTGAAGAATTCTTAGAAAGATTGCAGTTACGGCAGCTAGGGACAAGATTGCCAACACCATTAGCGCCTCCACGTGCCAGAGGAACCACATGATCCCACTGAAGTGAGTTGCCCTCTTTCCGTCCCCACTTCCCTAGTTTCACGCTGCAATACGCACAGCACCCTCTATATAGGTGGAGTAGCTTTCTGTGGTCTTTGGTGGAAATCCTGAAGTTGACAGCTGCACGCCTACGGGAACGTGTCAAAGCCACAATTTCAGGATGCTCTGCCTGATATTTGATAGCAGCCTTTACCCGTTCCTCTCGGTTCAACAAGTAGTTTTCCCTATTCCTAATTCTCATTTCATCCCGATTGGCCTGGTACTTTTCCTTACGGCTCGCTTTGATTTTTTCCTGATTATTCTTGCGATACTCCCTAGCCGAAGTAAGCTTTTGTTCCCTGTGGCGCAGATAGTTATTTCTGTCCAGGCATTTCGTACTACAAAACTTGGTGTGATTAGAACGGGATTGATAAGACGAACCGCAATACGCACAAGTACGGTCTCTCAATGGATTTGCCCTACGTGGCTTCTTGATGGGAGACCCAGTGCGATAGTTCCGCTGGTAATGGCGCTGACAAAAGCCTTTCGCTTCATGAGGGGACTCGCATCCATCAATAGAGCAGACTCTAGACATCTTTGCTTACCCTCTTTATCTCACGTTCGATGAAGTATTTTGCTTTTTGGAGGTCTTGCAGGACTTCTCCTTTGTTTCCTCCATCAATTCGAGTGGAACGCGCAATGTATTTCAGAGCTTGCGCTCCGTTGCCGCTCAGGTGTTCTGCAATATCGACTGGCTGTGCACCATTACTAAACCCCTGGTAGTGGGTTGGGTTGATAGCATCCACGGCTACCACGCCCAATCTTCATCGGTAGTATCCTCCGCCGTACCAATCACATAAGACGAACCAGAACCAGAAAAGAAATCATGGTTCTCATCCGCTCCAGGGTTAAGTGAGGTCATCACCCCAGGGTTGAATCGGCACATGTCCTGCGGGTAGATACCGTCATATCCCAGGTTATTGAGCGCCTTGTTTGCGTTGTAGCGCAGGAATGCGAGTACATCCTCTGTCCAGCCCAGCGGGTCATACAGGTCGCGGGTGTAGTGTTCCTCGTTATCCATGAGGTCTAGGAGCAGGTCGATAACCTTGGACTGGAGTTCTGCCTGTTGTGCTTGGTCTAGGTGTTTGACCTGCTGCTGGTACTTGTATCCGATGTAGTAGCCGTGGACAGCCTCATCGCGGATGATTAGGCGGATGATGTCGGCGGTGTTGGTTAGCTTAGAGTGCGCCGCCATACGCAACGGCAGGTAGAAGCCACTGTAAAAGAGGAAGGATTCTAGCAGGGTGGATGCGGCTTTCCGCATGGGCGAGTTGCCGCGCTTGTAGAAGTCGAGGACGCGGTGGGCCTTGTACTGTAGGCGTTCGCTCTGCCTTCCCCAGTTGAATGCGTGGTTGATGGTGGGGGTGTCCGCCAGCGTCATGAAGATATTGGAGTAGGACTTAGCGTGTACGGATTCCATGAAGGCGATGTTTGTGTACACGGCTTCTTCGTGTGGGGTCGCTGCGTCTGGCAGGATGCTTAGTGCGCCTACGGTGCCTTGCATGGTGTCAAGCATGGTTAGGCCGGTGAAGACTTGCATGGTGGCCCATTGCTCCGCCTCGTCCATGATTTTCCAGGTGGGAATATCGTTGGATACGGGCACCTTCTCAGGCAACCAGAAGTTACTGGTGAGCCTGTCCCATACGTCTTTGTCTACTTGGTCGGTGATTTCGTTCCAGTTGATGGGGTCGATGGTGTCTTGTGGTGTGGCATGGTTGGGTGTTGCGAGGTTCATGGTGTCTTTCTTTATTTGGTGCCGGTGGAGCCGTGGCCTTTAGTGCCGCGCTGTGTGGTGCCGGTGAGGTTCTTGACGGGGTTGAAGCAGGTCGAGGTGACGGGCTGGATTAGTAGCTGTGCGATGCGCGCACCCTGGTTTAAGCGGATAGCTTTATCCCCGTGATTGATGAGATTGACGTAGAGGGTGCCTTGGTAGCCCGCGTCAATGAGGCCCGGCGCGTTGTTTACGGTGACGCCTAGCTTGTGGGCATTCCCTGAACGGGGTAGGACTAGGACGCAGTAGCCGGTGGGGATTCCTAGTTTGATTCCGGTGGATACTAGGGCGCGCTCCCCTGGTTTTAGGTGTACGTCTTCGGCGGCGCGAACGTCCCATCCTGCGTCATCTGTGTGTGCACGGGCCGGGCGGTACGCTGCTTCGCCTTCTACTTCGATGCGTAGGGGCCGGTTAGAAGAGGGATTGTTGTGTTTTGCGTCCTGGTGCTGCTTGCTCACGATGATGACCAGGGCGGTTGCGAGGCCCAGGGCCAGCAGGATGATGACGGCCAGGCCCATTGCTTCTAGTGCGTGCATGTCGTTTTTCTTTCCATGTGAATACGGTGGTGTTTTTTGGCTGGGTGGATTGCCAGTCTTTTTGTCGGCGGCGGCGTGCGTCGCAGATTCGGCAGTAGCCGTGTGCCGCGTGGGTTAGTGGTTGGTCTTCGAGTGGCTTGTCCTTTATTCGTGGGGCCATGGGTTTGCCGCACCCTTTGCAGGTTGTGGGTGGTGTGAAGCGTTTTTGGGCACCCGTGTGTGGTGGGGTGACACCCGCGATGGCGGCGAGTTGATTGGCGGTGTTTTGGTCACCTGTGCACCACACCCCGGCTTGGATGACCCCTGTTGCTGGTTGGTGGTGTGCTTTGTCGAGACTGTCACCTGCTGTGAGTGCATCGAGGGCGCACTGTTTGCGGATTGGGCAGTAGGTGCAGGCTTCCATAGCGTCAATAGTGCTGGGGTCTACTGGCTGCGGGTTGGTGAAGACTGGGTGACCATGGCAGGGTGGTTTAGTTTGCTTCACATGTTGTTACCTTACACAACATTTGTTGTATTAGGCAACATCGACGGTGAGCCACATGCGGCCCGGCTCGCCCTTCACTGCGGGGTGGATGGTGGGCATCATTTTGATCATGTAGTCCGGCGTGTCGTCGGGCACTACCCCTGCGTCTACGATGCCGTCACATAGCGCTTTGAGTGTGGGGACTAGATTATCCGCATCTCTGCGCCGGTTGTCACGAGGCTGGTAGTGGAGTTGTACGGTGAGGTGTTTGGCACGGGGGATGCGTGCGGCGCGGCAGCGGATGAAGGCTTCGGTTCGGATTGCTTTCGTGATTTTTGCTTTCTTGGCCCAGTGGAGGCGCTGGTTCATGTTGAGGGGTGGTTTGGTGAATGTGAGTGGGATCGTGAACATCATTTGTTGCATGGTGTGACAGTGTTGAGTAGTGTTGTGCCTTGTAAGTGCTGTTTCCCCAACTTGGCTCTTACACTCTCCACCTTTTTCTGTGGCTCAGCCCCATCATTGATTGCCTTCCCAATGGTGGGGCTTCTTCATGCGCGTTGGAATAGGTGGGTGAGTGCTGTGGCGGCGGCTTGGGGCGCACCCATTCCTAGGCCGCTGTAGCCCGCAAACATGCCGCCTATCCTCACGATTCCTCGTACCAAAGTTCAAAGACGACCCACATAGGTAGCGGGTGAGTCGGTTCGCCCCAGTTGTCGTGCTGGTAGGCCTGTCGGCAGCGGCGGAAGAGTCCCGGTTCCGGTTCCTCGAATTGGAGGTGTTCGGGTTCGGGCCGGTCACGGCGTGCTTGGGTGCAGGATTCTACGGTGCCGTCCACCTTGACGCGCTGCACCTCCCCAGCGCGGGGCTTATACGGCACCATGATGGTGGTGGTTCGGGTGCAGAGGATGGTCATGACAGCGCCTTCAATACCCACAGCAGGATGTAGATGGGGTGATTCGGGTCTGCGATGCCACCATCCGGGGTGTAAGCAGCGGCGGATAGCAGGTTGATTAGAGTGTTAAGCATTCTTCCTCCATAGAAGATTCCCAAAGGTTGAGTGATGGTGTGACAGCCGGGCGCATCTGCCGTTCGAATGCGCGGCAAAAATCTTTCTTGATTTCGAATCCGTAGCCGCGCCGCCCTAGGTTTTCCGCCGCCACCAATGTGGAACCACTACCCGCACACGGGTCAATGACTACATCACCGGGGTCTGTGAACAGTTCAATGAGGCGTTCGATGAGCGCTACAGGCTTTTGCGTCGGGTGCACTTTCGGAATGTGCTTGCCGTCTTTTGCCCAGTCCTGAACGTTCATGATCATGTGGCCGTGATTGTTGAACTTCGGCAGCTTGTCGCGGTAGAGGATGAGGGCATATTCAGCATTGCCCACTACCCGCATGTTGGCTTTAAGCACCTGCGGCGAGGTGGGTTTACGGAACACTAAGTTGATGTAGTTCTTGAAGCCGTAGCGCTTGGCTTCCTCAATCAGTGGTATTTGCTGTTCGAAGCTACAGAACACGATCATGCAAGGTGCTTGCCCTTTGGCTTTCGGTTCCGGGCGGAGCATCTTACTGGCGAAGTGCATGAATTCGGGGACGCGGAAGTCTTTGTCTGTGTCGAAGAATTGCTTGCCTGCTAGTTCAGATTCGCCGTTCTTGTTGTCGCCACCGATGTACCAGGCGGGGCTAGAGCCGTAAGCATTAGTGCCTAGCGAATACGGAATATCAGCGACAAGCAACTGAGCTTTAGGAAAGTTATACCGTTTAAAATTCTGGAAGTGGTCGTTAATCAGTTCCATGGTTACGCCCCTTCCGCTACTGCGTCATACAGTTGGCTGTAGACGGTTTCACGTTCGTATCGCATGGCGGCGGTGTCTTCTGGTATCCATACTCCGGCGCGTACTACTCCACTGTCTTCGTGTTGTAGTGCGTCGTAGGCGCATTGTGGTTTGACGGGGCAGTGTTGGCAGAGTTGGCGGGCTGTGGCTTGCTTATCGCGCTGCCCAGTGAGTACGTAGTTGTTGAGGGGTTGGCCTGCGCATTGGGCTTTCTCCCACCAGCGGTTCATGTTCAGCATGGTGGGATTGTGGGTGAGGATTGCCGTTGTCATGCTGCGTCCCCTGCCATGCGCTTTTCGTTCTCGATGGCGGTCATGAGGATTTCCTGTGCTTCCTCGTAGCTGCGCCCCTGTTCGATGTAGGGCATGAGGTAGCAGAGGATGAATCGTAGCTGTTGAGCGTCGAGGTCAGCGGTTTCACGCATGACGGTGCGACCGTGCAGTTTCATGGGTTTCCTTCCTGGTTGGGTGGGTGTTTCCGATGGCAGTCGGTGCGCGTGATTGGGGGAATGCGCGCCCCTCCCCTTTTGGGCTTAGAAGACGTTGCGGATTACTTCGTCTAGCTGGTCTTTGGATTCGCAGGGCGTGTAGGTGATTTCTGCATCGCCGTTTACGAATCGTGTGATGACTGCTGTGTTATTCCAGTCGTTATAGATGACGGTTCCTGCTACTTTTCCGTCCGCCGTGATGGTGCGTGCATCATCGGCCGGGACGGTGCCCTCATTGGTCACCTTGTAGCTGGGGTGGATTTCGTAGTTCATGATGTTGCCTTCCTTGTGAACTTCTTGCTTGCATAACAAATGTTACCCCATGATGTTGCATCACGCAACTTCATTACACAACAAAAAGACCCACCACCAGTAACTAGTGGTAGGGCCGTGTTTATTCCTCCCCTCGGATTGCGACTTTTCGCCAGTATCCGATTAACCAATCCATGTTGAGGGTGCCGTTTCCAGCCATTGTGTAAAGCGGTTCTGGGGTGCTGGCACCGTGGGTTTTGAACACGTCGAGGTCGGATTGTTGGACTCTGCCGCGTGCCCATGCGGAGTTCATCGTTTTGAGAAAGGTGGCGCTCATGCTTGCTCCCAGCTGCCTACCCAGCGGCGGGCTTTGCCCTCACCCTCACCAAACTTATCTAGCTTCACCTCAATACCGTTAGGCGGAGCATCGTAGTAGCTCATGCCACCCTCTGACAGTCCCTCGATGCTTACCGCGTCCTTGAGAATCCAGGGGTCTGGATCATCGTAGGAAACAAACACATGACCGTCCTCCCACTCGCCGGGAACCGGCTGTCCGTCTGGTGCCCAGGCTCTAGGGAGGTCTAGGCGTGGGGTGAGGTTCTCGGGGATGGTGAGGGTGCCTAGCTGGCCTTCGTGGATTAGCTCACAGAATCCTTTATGGTTTGGGCTGTCGCCTACGTAGATTGCGAGGTTGGTGCGCTCGTCGGGGTCCGGGAAGTCACACCACATTCCTCGGCACTGTGCTCTTTCTTCGGGTGTGAGGTCTGCGAGAGTAGTCATGCTTGTCCCTTGATGCGGTCGTAGATGGGTGTAGCTTCGGGGAGTTGGTGGCTGTCGCCGTCGAGTTGAACACTGTCCGCGTAGACAGCGAGGTGCACGCGGTGGAGGTTAGGGCTGAGGGTTTCGACTCTTGGGGCTTCGTCACTGTGTATAAGTGGGATACCGTCGAGGGTGACGCCGCGTGGGCTGACACGGATCTTGTGGGGCCTCATGCTTTCTCCCATGGGCCTGTGAGTCTGCGTGCGCGGGTTGCGTGGCCTCCTAGGTCTGGGCCTTTTTCTGTGGGTTCGTCCACGGTGTAGAAGCGGGGTGGCCGGTAGTCCACTTCTTGGTAGTCCATCGCGGCGATGGTCTCCAATGCCTGCTGCGCGATGTAAGGCGGGATGATTGGTGGGCGTGTACCGTCCCCTAGCCAGTAGCGTGCGTCTTCCGGTGTCATTCCTCCCCCTCCTTGTGCTTGGATGCTGCGAGTATCGTCCGTCCAATGGTGTCTGCCTCTGCTTCGTTGAGGACTAGGCGGAAGGACTTTTCTTGGCAGTCGTGGCCGAAGATGACGATGTGCTCCCTCATGCGGCGAATGTCGCCTATCGGCCCGGGTAGGTACCAGACTGCGCCGCCTGAGCCCATGCCCCTAGACGGCTTATGCAAATCCTCTGCCAGTAGCCCCGCCTCAGCGAGTTCATTAGCTATGCGGTAATGCGCGGGGACTTCTTCATCCTGCTTATTGTTTTCCCGCATCGCTATCAGGGCTGCGTGCCCCTTGTTGTTAATCCTGAATCCTTTAATGGTCATGCTTCCTCCTTTGCGTATTGGGCTGCTGCGAGTAGATCTGCAAGATAGATCTTCGTTTTCGTGCCGTTAATGATGTCTTGGTACTTCAAGTCGGCCAGTTGCTTGAAAATAACCTTGTACTGTTTACGTCCTTGAATGGCCCCATGCGCACGCTGGCAGGCTAAGCAACGACGCTTGCCGTGCCTGTTTAATTGGCCAGGGTCTAGATTTCGTCCGCTAAGTGGGTGGCCCACAGGGCAACTTGTTTTCCTGGCTTCAACATGGGTGCCGTGCTTGATTTCATCTGCAATATTTCCGGCGTATGTGTCCCACCGAAGATTTGATAAATGATTGTGAGACGGGTTGCCATCATTGTGGCAGCAAACCTCTCCTACTTTTTCATTCCTAACAAAAGCACGTAGAACTAACTGATGAACAAAAAAGCTCTTTTTATTTCCGTCTTTGGAAAGTGAAACCTTTTCGTAGCCGTCGCGGTTAGTGTAAGGAACTAGTGTTCTTCCAGGAATTGGGCGCGGGCCACGAACGGTATCAACAATTGCCGGTATTCGTTTGACTTTCCCGGTATCTGAAACTTCATACAGGCCCTCGTATCCGGGGATCGGTCGCCATTCTTCGGGTTGGGTATAGGTATGCTGGAGCATAGCCCTTTTCACGCTCCTATCGTGATTTTGGGTTAGGCCCTCGCGTGGTGTTGGTAGCACCTGCGGGGGCTGGCTTATTGTTGCCATTATACCAGTTCACTGCCGGTTTTTCTTCTGGCATGAGTAGCCCCGCGTTGGCGAGTGCTTCTACCGCATCTGTGGGGTGGATGCGTAGGTCTCCGGGCCGTCGGGCGGCTTCGAGTATATGGAGGGCTTGGTCAAAATTGGTCATGCTTATTCCTGATTCTCTGCGTAGTTTTCTGCGGCGTGGAGTGCTTGGCGTATGGTGCGGGCTTGCGCGAGGGTGAGCGACTCGCCAGGGTCGTAGTAGCACCGTATTTTGACGTCGCTGCTGCCGGATTGTGCCTCCACCGTGAATCTGTGCGTGGCATCCCATACGGGGTATTCATGCTCGACCCCTTTGACGACGAATGACGGTTCGAGTAGGTCTTCAGCTAGTAGCCCGAATTTGTCTAGCAGGGTGGCGATTTGGTCTGGGGCGTAGCCGCGTTTGATGCCGAATTTGATTGCTTTGGCGGCTCTGCTGTGCTTACTCATCTTGTGCGTCCTTGTGGTTGCAGGCGGCGAGGATTGCGTAGGCAGTCTCACGCCCCTTGGTGGTGGTGGAGAAGCGGAGTTCAGCCCAATCGGGCATCAATGCGTCCGGCTCATTGTCATCATTCGTCTCATCATGGATGACATGAATAATGCCGCCCTCCACGGAGACGTAGCCGTCGTCCATGTGCCATTCATGCTCCCCCGTATCCGGGTAGATGCACGGCTCCGGCGGGCCTGGGGTGAGTAGCCCGTAGTCGGCCAGATGCCTTGCGATACGTGCGGGGCTGTCCCCGTTTTTCATGCCGTGAGTAATGATGTGCGCGGCTTGGGCCATTTTGTCGGCTCCAGCGGCGATGTGCGCTAGGGAGCGGTGAAGCTTGTCTTTATCCATCGTGGTCTCCTAGGATGCGGCTAATTTCGTCTTCCGCGTAGTTGTCCTCAAGCTGTATGCCGTCGAGCGGGTCTGTTGATAGTTCCACTTTTCCGTAGTGCTCGCTTCTCTTTTTGAGCTGGTCTCGGAGTTCCCGCAATTCCTCACGCATCCGTAGGACTTCCTGCGCGAGTTGTGGGGCGAGGGCGGCGAGCTTGAAGTTCGCATATTCCTCTTCCGCTGGCGGCTCGCGCCCCACGTCATACATGCTGTTATGGCCCATGTGGAGTGCTAGCCAGTGCTCGTCCCACCCCTCGGGAACGCCTGCCGCGCCAACTTCGGCGCGCCACGGGCCGGGCGTAGCCTCAGCGAGTAGGCGCTTCAGATTAGCGGTGCTCAGGTCAGTCATCCTGCACCTCTGTGAGGGTGTAGCGCTTGCCAGTCGGGGTGAGGTCTTCGCGGGCTGCAATGTATACCTCGCCTTAGACTGCGCAGCGGATAGACCCAAATCTATCGTGGTAAATCATGACCATTTTGCCCCAGCTCACGTGCTCCGCCTCTGCGAGGTAGTGCTTATCGTCGTCCCATTCCTCCTCGGCCATTGTGGGTTGTGGCTTCGGTGGCAGGGCGCGAAGTACCAATTCCTGCAATTCTTCCGCCTGCTCGCTGCTATGAATACAGGTATCGGTTAGCGTTTCTAGCGCTTCGTACGCGGTGATGATTTCTTGGCGGGTTGGTTGGGTCATGGTGTGTGTATCCTTTGCTTGGTCTGCTAGTTTGCGGGTTTCTGCTTCGACTTCCTCCCACGTCCAGATATGCGGGGCGTGGCCGAGGATGTTCAGAGAGTCCCCTGTTAGGCAGGCGCGCTCAGCACCGGGGTGGTGTCCGTCGCCGAAATGACTGGTGTCGAAGCCGATCACTAGGTCTGCCTCGTATGTGATTCCGCCGTGAACTTCGATGTCGGGGTGCACCTCAAGCGTGTCGGGGTAATCAAGCCACGGGTGATTTTCTGGCAGTTCGATGTATCCGTTGATGCTGAATGGCCCCAGTTGTGTCATGCAGTTGATGCCCCGATGGGTGAAGTGCCGGTCAGTGCCGTTGGCGATACAGGCGAAAGGGTTGGTCATTGATTGTCCTTGGTCGGTTGTGTGCCCCACTATCAGGCGGGGCTGGGTGTTAGGCGGCGAAGGGGCAGACTCCAGTCCAGCTGGTTTCTACGTCTTCCCAGTAGGCGATTTCGAAGTCCACCTTGGTCTTGAGGGCGGCTTCCAACGCTTCGGGGGCATTGGCCCAGTAGCGGTCATCCACCACAGCGGATACAAGGTCATCGTCCGCGTCATTCGGGTCGAGCTGCACGATGACGGGGTGGGTGGTGTCCGGGCCTTCTTCGTGGATGATGGTGAGGATGGCCTCTACTTCGGTGTAGTCATCCTGGTGCTGGGTGTAGTAGGGGTATGGGAGGCTCATGTTGTTTCCTTTTGGTTGGGTGGTGCGGGGTGGCAGCCCCGCCTTACACAACAAATGTTACCCCATATTGTTGTGTCGCGCAACTCGAAAGGTTAGATGGCGGCGTACGCCTTCACAGCATTGCTCGCGATATACGAATTGGTGCGGCTTTGACGCATGGAGAGTTCTACGTACTCATCATTGTTCTTGGCGAGGTTGCAGACGGTGGTTTTGGTTTCGTCGATGTCGATGACGTTGAAGCGGGTGCCGTTCGCAAAGCTGCCGTTTGCGGATGCGTAGCCGCTGTCAGTGTTGGTGAATTTGGTTTTCACGCTGGTGCTAATGCCTTTGGCGATGCTGTTGACGATGGATTCCACGTTAGAAAGTGATGCCATGTTGTGCTCCTAATTGTCGGTTCCTACGTACTTTGCATATAGGTGACCGTTGCGCATTTGTGCTTTGAAACCGTTGCCAAACATCACACCCTTGTTGATGCGGGTGCGGTACATGCTGAGGGTTCCGGCTTTGAGTTCGCGTTGTTTGGGGAAGGGTAACCACCCGGCGTTAGGGTCTGTGTCTTGCCGGTTGATGAGGTTCTTCTTGAATAGGTCGTACTTGTAGTTACTCATTAGAACGGCGGGTTTCCTTCCTGCGCGCCTAGGCCTTGCTGAACGTTCTGCTGGGCTTGCTGGGCTGTGGGCTGTGAAGACCAGGCGTTACCCGTATTGGGTTCAGGCCACGCACTGCCCTGCTGCTGGTTGTCCGCATACGGCACGGGCAGGCTCACAGTACCTAGGATTGACCAGTCATCCTGTGGGCCTTTGTCGGATTGCCATTCAAAATGCTGGATGCGCCCGGTCACGTTTACGCGGTCGCCGGGGCGAATGTTGGCGAATACGTCTTTCGCTTCAAATCCGGTGACGGTGACCTTGATGAACTTGGTTGGGCCGTACTCGGTTCCCCCGGCTTTGTCTTTGCGGCTGGATGACCACATGACGGTCAGCGAGGCGTATTCGTTTCCGTTCTTGCTGGTGCGCATCTCCACGCCCTTATCAGTGACGCGGGCGCGGTTGATGGTGATGGTGTCGAATGCCACTAGTTGGTTTCCTCCAGGTGGTTGATTTGGGTTTGGCCGGTTTCGGTTTTTTCGATTAGGCCTGCGTCTTCTAGTTGGTTGTAGGTTTCGAGGCTGGTCATGCGGGTAATCTCTAAGAACTGGCTGGAGTTCATGACGCGGGTGTTGTGGGTGTCGCAGTGCGCACTGGCGAGTAGCCACGCGCCCCACGCTTCAGCGGTGAGGTTGGCGTACTTTTCGTTATTCAATGGCGTAATGTTCACTTACTTCTCCTTTGGGAAGATGATGGGTGAGACGGCGTGTAGCGCTTCGCGGGCGAGGCGCATGACTTGTTGCATTTCGGCATCCGCATCCGGCTGGGTGCGGCGGTCGATGACTTCACGCCAGGCGCGGAGGTTGCCGGTGACTACCATGCGGGTTTCGACACAGTTCGGGAGTAGGCCACGTGCCGCCTCATTCCGCTGCTTCTTCGGTAGGCCTTCTAGATCGTCACGGGCAATCATGTATGCGGTGATTGCTTCGTCTGCCGCGTTGGTGAAGTTGCGTAGCACGTATGGGTCTGTGCTGGCGCGTACGGATGGGTCTGCGCTGGCGCGGATTGCTGGGGGTAAGACGATGTTGATGTTGTCCGCGTCAATGAAACGCTGTGATTCCACACTAAAGCTCAGGTGGCGGTGGCGGGTGAGTTCAGCGAGGAAAGCACGGCTCACGCCGGTGAAGTAGAGGGTTGCGGTGGCGTGCTCAGCAATCGACCAGTGACCCTGAGTAAACAGGGTTCGGCGTAGGTAGTCCGCATCGTCATAGGTGTTGGCGTTCGGACGGTGAAAGCTGCGGTAGCAATTCCTGCCCGCCATGGTGAGTAGGGTTTCCGCATCGGTTGATGCGTCTTGAATCCCCATCCACTCCCCTACCGCTTTTTCGTCAATCTTGGTGTGTGCGAGTAGTTGGACGTTGGGCATTGCAAAGTTAGGCATTAGTGGTTCTCCGGGTTGAGGCGCTGGTGTTCGCGGGCGAGGCTGTTAACAGCGGTGAATATGGCAATGAGCGTGATTGATAGTGCGATTCCCATGACGGTGCCCTAGATGGTGTTTGCGGCGACGACGGCCCAGAAGTCGGCATCCTCGCCCACGCTGTACACAGCGTTCGGGCCGGTGGCATCGCAGACGATGAGTTCATCGGCAATGGCGTCGATGTCGTGCTCGTTGGCGTACTCACCGAGCGGTTCAATGATTTCGCGCTGGATTGCTTCGTTGCGGGTGGTGTAGGTGGTCATTGGTTTCTCCTTGGTTGGTTGTGGGAGTGGCAGCTCCCTTTTCCTTGGTACGTAACAAATGTTACCCCAAAGGTGTTGTTTAAAGCAACTTTTGTTGTGCGGTCATTTTCACGGTGCGCTGTACGCCCGTTTAAGCGGTTGGAATATGCTCTCCGCATGGTGATGTCAGAGGGCCGGTATTGTTCGCTCTGCGTGCCCGTTGGCCCTGGTTTTTGAGGCGTATTGATGTCATTCTGTCAGTAGGTCGAGGATTGGTTGTGTTTGGAGGGCGCTGTTGTTGGGGTTTTGTTGCGTGAGGTAACTCAGTTCTTCTTTGAGTACTTGGCGGATTTTGCGGCTGTGGGTTTTTTGGGCTGCGGTTCCTACGGCGATTCCTACTGTGGGGGATTTGAGCCAGCGGTTTTTGGCGTTGTAGCCGTTGATGTAGGCCTCTTGGGTGCCGTAGTCGATGGTGAGATGGCCAGCTTCTTCGAGTTGTGAGCCTGCGATTTCTATGTCTTCGGAGATGAGGTCACTACTCATTCCGGCGAGGCGTGCGGGGTGCCAGTCAATGACACCTGCCTGGTTGAGGTCTTGGTGTGTGTGCAGGGCGAGGTAGAGCCATTGGGCGGTGGCGGGGAGGTTGCGAAAGCGGGTTTCGTCCCAGATGTTGGGGTGGAGATTCACGGTGTTTCGTGCGGTGCGGAGTTGACGGCCTGCCATTAGTGGATTGCCTTTCGGGTTTGTGCGAGACGGGTTTTCAGGGCCTGAAAGTCTGGGCCTTCGGTGGTGATTTCGTGCGGTTGGGGTGGCGCGCCGGGCACGGCATCTGGGGTGTAGCGGTCGCCTAGCATTTGCTTGTATTTGGCGTGGAGTCGTTGGGTGCGGAATTCTTCTAGCTCTTGCTTGTCGGTGGGGTTGGTTTCCCAGCGATTTACGGTGTCGTGGGCTGCTTGGAGCATGTCGCGGGGTGTGCACATTTTGTCTGCTACGCGGTGGGTTGCCCAGAGGTAGACGGCTTCGGCCCAGAGGCGTGGGGGGTATTCGCGGTTGAGTGCGGTGGCCCAGGCTTGGGTGATGGTGGGGTCTGGTTTGGGGAAGCGGTCGGGGGCTAGTTTTTTGCCTAGGTTGAGGATTTCAGCGGCGATGCGTGGGCTTACCATGTGAGTTCCTTTATGGGGTCTGCGTCGATGATGGGTGGTTGGGTGGTGCCTAGCCAGTCTTGGGCGGTGCTGGTTGGGGTGTGTGGTCGTGGTTGGTGTTGGGGGCGTGCGTTGCGTATCCAGTTGCGCCAGGTGGCGTTCCAGTCTTTTTTCCGGGCTTTGGAGTCTGGTTGTGAGTTCCAGTAGTCGGTGAATTTGCGGTGTTCAAATTCGAGGTTGATGGTTGGGCATTCGGTTTTCATTTGGGTGATGACTTTTTGGTCTGGTGTCCATCCGTCTGGGAGTAGGTGTGCGCGTTTGGCGGGTCGCTTGGGTGGTGTTTGCCCTAAGGGTGGTTCTGGGATGGTTAAGGATGGTTCAGGACGGTTTGTAGGACACAGCTGTGTCCGGTCGTTTGACCCTGGGTGTCCGGTCGTTCGACCCGTGGTGTCCGGTCGTAGTGCCTCAGATGTCCGCCCGGTCATTTTGTCCGCCCGGTCATCTATGTCCGGTCGTTCGGGGTGCGGGTGGTCATAACTATGTCCGGTCGTTCGGTTCCATAAACACAAGTTCCACACTGTGGGTCGCCGGTCTTGACGGATGTGCTCCACAAAGCGCGGATCGCCTTTTTGGATCAAGCCACCGGTTTCTAAGTCCTTAAGTTTGCGGCGCACGGTACGCACTGAGCATCGGGCACGCTGAGCTATCCAGTCCTGTGATGGGAAAGCTGCTGTTCCGTCATCGTTGGCGCGGTCTGCGAGCGCGTAAAGCACAAGCAAAGCTGTTGCATCTCGGGTGGGGGCAGATTCCATGACCCAGTTCATGGCTCTCAGGCTCATTAAGATTCATCCCCTCCTAAGCTGTAGGCTTCATAGAATTCACCCCATGCCTTGCGCACTACCGGCTCATGGTGGTTGAGGATGGTGTACTGGCACAGGAAATTAACCCCAAAGTCCATGGGGTATCCTTCCCCGGCGTCGTTTCGGTGGCTCTCAATGAGCACGGTTAGAGCTTCGTTGATGATGCGTTGCTCTTCGACAACGTTGGCGTTGGGGTTAGTTTGTGTCTCAGCCATGGCACATCCTCCCTGGTTGTGTGCGGTGGTTTGCCCGTCTGGTGTTGTGGTGGCACCGGGCGGGCTGTTTCGTGTGATGGTGTGTGTGGTTATTCGTTGTCCGTCACTTGCGTAACCGGTCCCTGTAATTACAAGTTTGTGATGCGGGGATTCGTGCCTACCCATTCGCGGACTGCTGCCGCGTGACGGGACGGGGTTTGGGACTCAACGAATCGGCCTGTCGGCTTGATTAGCCCATCAGCGCGTGCATGACGGAAGAAGCTGCCAATCGTGTTCGGGTGATGTGGCTTTGCATCCCCTAGCAATTCCCGAAAGTCGTGCGCGGTGAATGGCTCCCCCGTGCTAGCGAGCTGCGCCATAGCTTTTTGCGCGGCCACATTCCATCCCCGGTGGATAGCGATTTCCGCCATGTAGGCCGCATCACGCGGGTCAATATCAATCATGAGCTGCATCGTGGCCTCCTAGGCTGCTTGTCCAATGGTCTTGCGTTTACGGGCTTCGCGGGAGCGCTCCGTCATTACGCGGGTGTATTCGCGGTAAATGAGGCGCAGCGTTGGGCTAGTGGTGTGACCGCTTTCCACGAGACGTCTGAATGTTCTTCGCTGTCTTTTGAGTGGCCAGGGCTTGTTTTCGTAGTAGTCGAGGATGCTTTCAGCAAAGCCCAATTCGCGTTTGGTGAGCTGTATCAGTGTGCGCGGTTCTGGATGCTGCTCATTTGGGTCATCTATGTCATCCCACATCATGGGTGTTTCCCAGAGGCGGCGCGTTGCTGTCTTGGTAGGCGGGCCAATAACGGGCTTTGTTGCGAGGTTTTCCCACATGGCGGTGACCTTTTTCGCGGTTTCGGGGCTTACCCAATCTGCCCGGTTGAGGGTGATTTTGCAGATGAGGGCGCGGCTTAGTCCGCTGATTTCCGCAAGCTTCGCAGCACTGTATCCGGCTGCTTGTAGGGATTGGAGGCGGCGCTCATAGGGCCATGCGGGGGTGTATCCAATGTGGGATGGTGGTGTGGTAGGTAGCTTTTTGAGGCTGCGGATTGTGGCGTGATGGGTGGCTTTGTTAGCGCCTCTGGTGATGTGGCTGAGACATACGTAGTTGAGGCCGGAGGCCTTGGCGATGGCCCTCATGCTCCACCCGTTATCGGTGAGATGCTGGATAATTTGTTGGGCTTCTTCTACCGTGTGCTTGGGGTGCAATTTGCCTTTCTGGTAGGCGTGTTTGGCGCATAGTCCGTCTTTGCGGTAGGTCTTGTTTTGGCAGTTGGGTCGGTTGCAGGATGGTGCTTTGCTCATTGGTTGGGTGTGTGTTTGGGGCTGGCAGGCCCGATGAATATGGCTTGTGGGGGTGTGGTTAGCGGATGCCCCTCCCCGCCGTCCGCCGCGCTAGGCGGCTTCGCCCTCAGCGGGCTTACTATCCACCACTTCCCCATCCACGTGCTGCGGATAGTCAAGGGCGGATTCGGATAGGTCTACACGCACTGTTTCGTCCGCTGCGATACCCCGATCTAGGTCGGTAGATGACGGCATCCACTTCGCGAGCTGGCGTACACAGGTCTTGTGGGCCATAGCGTCAAAATTGTCAGCCCACGGGCCAAACACTTCACCTTGCTTGTTCTTAGCCTTGGCGAATTCATCACGGTAGGCCAGCATTTCGTCCTTACTCATGACGATGAAGCTGTGTCCCCCGGTGGTGAACTTAGCTACCGCGTAGTAGGCGATTGGGTTGCCCTTCGGACCGTTCATGCATGGCTTGTGGACAAGCTTGTCATCCAGCCCATAGTCAACGTCAAAGTGGTCGTTGGCGTACACGGTGCGGGCGATAAGCGACTGAATCTGCCCAGAGCGGTGAGCCAGCTCAACTAAGCCACGGTAACCAACCACAAGTTGAGCCACCATGCCGCCCTGCTTCCTATCCCAGAATGGCAGCAGGTAAGCATGGCCTAGTACGCCGGGACGCAAACCAAGCTGGGAGCACGTCATGAGTCCACCCAGTACGGACTGTGGGGTGCATTCTGCAAGCTTCGGGGTTTGGCGCAGGCAGGTAAGCGCATCACGTACTAGCTGCTGTGCCTCCATGCCCTTTGGCATTGCGAGCTGGAATTGTGATTCCATGCTTCGGATTTGGTCTGCCAGGGTGACGGGGCGATTCTGCTTAGCCGGGGCGTTGTTAGCGGCCATACGCTGCTCTAGATTGTTTCCCATTGTTAGTTCTCCTTTACAGGGTTGATGCTGGTGTACTGGTATTCGGTGTAAACACCGGGTTTTTCAGCCTTGAATTTGTCCATGTCGAACACGGGCCGGGGACGGGTGTACTGGGTGACTAGTTCAGGCTGGTCTGCCTGTAGGCGCTTCAAGTTGAGCCTTCCGCGCCGGGTGCGTGCCCATACTCGATCACCGCTGGTAAGGCTGTCGTGGCCGTCCATGAGCTGCGCGAGCTGGGCCTTAGCCTGGTTGAGGTCGTGCTCTGCCTGCTTCTTTCGGGTATCGGCATCCATCCATGCGTCCCAAATGTCTTGCACTTCGTCTTCGCTTACCTCACGCGGCTGTGGGGTGTGCGCCCACTCGCTTGTGAGGGCTTCAATGGTGCGGGCGTGTCCGTCTACGCCTGGTGGTGTGTCGGTTTCTACGCAGCGCCAGAACTTTTGTTCCATGTCGAACAGGATTTCCTGAATACGGGGGTTGATTTCATACTCGTAGACTCGCAGGTCTGACCCAGCAATGAGGGCGGCTACCACTGCCCTATCTGCCCCTGTGACCATTGCGGAGTGCGTGACCTGGATTTCAGCGTGGTCTGCTATCTGGCCGTCCCACTTGTGGCGCTGCGATAGGTGCACGGTCTTGGCTTCAAAGATGCGTCCGTCTTCTGTCCACCCGTCGAGGTTGCAGCGCATCCAGTCGTGTTTAGTGGACTTGTAGCCTACTTCTGGCTTTACAATCCCTACGCCTAACTCTTCGGCGGTTGCGTCAAGGATGACCGGCTCTAGGCGGTTTCCCCATTCACGTAGGCGCTCTGTGGTCTTGTCTACGGGTGGGTCGATGGGTGCGCGCCCGGTCTTAATCTCCCATAGGCTGTAGGGGGATTCGAAGGTGGATAGGCCCGCGATGGCGGATGCGTCGCTGCTTCCGATACCCTCGTTGCGTTGCGCTAGCCATTCTGCGCGATTGTTTGTCGCTGGTAGCGGCACGTATGTGGTATTATTCATGTGCGTTTCCTATTGGTTGGGATTCGTATTGAACCTGCCCCGGCACACTTTTGGGAATGGCAGTTCCCGTGCTTTGTGTGGCGGGTTCTTTTATGCGGTGAGTAGTTTGCGTTCCTGCATTTCTGCTTGTTGGGCTAGGAAGTGCATGAAGTCGTCAGCGTCTTCGATACTGATTCGCCATGCTGGTTTGACTGCGTTGGTGGAAATGTTGACGGCTGTGAGGTTTCCGGCGTTGATATGGCCACGGATGAAGTTGGGGCTGAGGTCGTACATTTGGGCCATTGAGGTGACACTCATATAGCGCTTTTCTGGCATTTTGTATCCTTTGGCAGTTGGTTGGGTGGTGTTACATAGTGCAACTTGGTGCAACTTGGTGCAACACCGTTAATGTTACATGAGGTGACAATCGGGCGCAACTTTTGTTGCGTCGTACTGTAGTTACGCGCATGTCATTACGCGCAAATGTCACATTGGGTTACATTTGTTGTCATGATAAACAGCATTTTTAACCTCTCGGAATTAGTACGCCTAGAGCGACAGCGGGCCGGAATGAACCAGGCGGAGCTTGCCGAAGCGATGGGCCGCGACCGTAGTTGGGTAGTGCAATTGGAGCGGGGCCGCCGCTATAACGGCAACCGTTTTGAGACGGAGCCGGAAATGGTGCTAAAGCTCGCGGCGGTGCTCAATATTGACCCTGTGGAGGCGCTGGTGGCCTCTGGGATTGATAAATCAGAATGGCCCGATTTATCGCATATACGTTCGAAGAGTGCTAATGTTCGAACCGTCGATATAACCACCCTGTCCAACTCGCAGGCTAAGTTAGTCGAACAGTTAGTCAAAGAATTCAAAGACGGGAACAAGCAGAATGAAAGTGGTAAACAGCCTGGTAGACACCTATGACCTCCTAGTAATCCCCCAAGCTGGCATTACCCAACCAGCACCACACCTAACCCCCACCCAAGCCCAACATGCCACAAAGGCATGGCGCGACTACGGCACCGAAACTAACCTATCGTTCGAACATACATGGACAGTCGCCGTAGCCCACATCATAGATGGTGACCTAAAAATCACCACCACAATGCTAATCCCCGCTTAGTCCAACTTCTCTAGCGCGTCGCGCATCGCATCCTCAGACGAATGCAGATAATGCCGCGTAGACAAAAGCGTTGAGTGCCCAGCAAACTGCCTAATCAACTCCGCATCCACACCCGCATCCAGCAGATGCGAAATCACCGTATGGCGCGCCGTATGAAGCACCATCCTGCGCACCCCAGCACGCTCACACAGCTCATACCATGCCGCATCATCCACCTTGTTCAGAATGGGCTTACCCTCATCGTGGAAAACCAATCCTGATTCCTGCCCCTGGTGCAGCTCCACCATCGCGGCATGAAACACGTTCGACATAGGCAGCACACGTGATGACCGCGCCGTCTTCGGACGAACAAACCACAGTCCCTTGTGACACGGGCGATGCTCATACCCTGGTGCTACATCCGGGCGGCGCTTAGGGCACCTCGCCGCCGTGACCTTACTGCCGCATTCGCAGCCCTCGCCATGTACCCATGGGATGCGCTGCACCTGCCATGACAAATCGACTAGGCCACGGTCGAGGTCTACCCTGTCCCACTCCAGCCCCAAGCATTCGCCTTGACGTACAGCCATTGTCAGCGCTAGTGCCCACCTGGCGCGCATCATGGGGCTGTCCCCCGCCATGGTGGTGAGAATGGCCTTAGCCTCCGCCTTTGAGTAGGCCTCACGCGGCACGCTGTTGGCTTTGGGCCTGTCCATGCGGTCACACGGGTTTACGGTGATTTTACCCTCATGTACCGCGTCTTTCAGGCACTTAGACAGCGTGGCGTGGACAGCCTGTATCGTGCGGTCGCTGGCACCACCTTGCCGCATCTTCTTGTGTAGGTGGCGCACGTGCTCTGGGGTGAGCTGGTCGATGCGATTGCGCCCGATGTGAGGGATGTGGTTTCTCCCATAGGAGCGATAGTTATCTAGGACGCGGGGCCGCACCCTGTGATAGGCGATATTGTCACACCAATAGGCCCACCACTCATTAAGGGTGGGTGTAGTTCCGGCCTGGTATGTGCCATCCTCTAGCTCTTTGAGCTTGGCTTTGACCTTGGCGGCTAGACGCTGCTTAGTCTTCGCGGTGACACGCACCCGCCAGCGGTTGCCGTTAGGCCTATGGCCTAGGTCGATGATGCGGTAGTAGACCTCTTTCTTCTTATCGAAGTTGAGGTCTCCGATGTTTCTGACTTGGGGCATGAGTGTGTTTCCCTTTCACTCTGTCCGCTGGTTCTAGTAGAACCAAAAGTAGAACCATGACCATGTTTGATGGTGTTAAACTGTGGTACAGGGTAACATTTTGGGCTTTCCAGCGACCTGCGTAAATAGCTACAAATGTTGCATGATACAACATTTTTACTCAGCCTTCCAAGCTGAAGACGCGGGTTCGATTCCCGTCATTCCCTCCACGCAAAATAGCCCCACCACCTGCACAAATAGAGGGTGGGGCTATTTTTGTACCGGCCTGTACCGGTAGCCGTGGTAGCTGACAAGGTAGCTAGCCGCTCACCTTACCCAGCGCTGCACCGTCGATGGGGTGCGCCCGCACATTTTCGCAACTTGATAGGCGCTCACATCGTAGGACATGGCATCCTGCACCCACTCAGAGCGGGCATCTTTCAGCTCTGCGGTAATCGTCTCTAGCTCGCGGATTTGGTCATCTGCCCATTTGATTTGCGCCATGTACACGGCCTCGTTGTACCCATCTTTCCCAGCACGCGCCATCTCTAGCGGCTTCGCAAACAGGGTTTCCACCCAGGCACGCTGGCCGGGGGCAAGCTCTCCCGTGGCCTTTTCGTAATCGTCTTCCGACGCGGCCAGGCCCTTACGGGCGGATTCGAGGGCGACCCGGTTGCCGGTCGTGCGCTCGGCTCTGACCGTCTTGGTGGCCATGCCAATGAGTGTGATTTTCGTGCCGATGCGGTTGAGTGTGTCGGGGCTAATGATTTGCATGGGTGGGGTTCCTTTCTAGTTGTCGCCTTTGAGGGCGGAGATGTAGGTGGATGCGTCGCGGCGGGTCATGTTGGCGACTTCTTTGAGGGTGGTGGGGCCAGCGCTGAACCAGGTGGTGTTCTGGCCGCCGTGCTGTGCGAGCAGGCTCATGATGTAGTCCACCTGGCGGTCGGTGGCGAGTGGGCCGCGTGTCTCTTCTTTTTCTGCTACCTCTTCATTGGTGGTCTTAACTTCTGCTTGCGCTTCGGCTTCGCGCTTGGCGGCGAGTTCGGCGCGCAGCTTTTCAAGTTCAGCCTGTCGCTTGTCGCAGAGCGTGATGGCTTTCTCGACGGATTCAACGTTGCGGAATTCTTCACGCCCGGTGTTGCGGCTGACCACTGCGGTTTCGTAGACGCGCTTACCGTTGACGAATCCGGTTTGGGTGACCACCTGGTAGTCCTCGGTGGTGTAGTGGGTTTCGTGGGTGCGCATCTGGCGTGCCATGGTGGGTTCCTTTGCTTTGCTGTTCCTTGCTTACATACCCATTATGACGCACCGCGTACTAATACGCAAGACGTACTAAAATAGGGGGTATAAAACGGGGGTAGCGCGGGCCACAGGCAGTCTGCCGTTGCGCGGCGGAAGCGCATGAAGTAGGCTCATGTGTGCTCCCCGCATTTGCGGGGGTGAGCCGTTGTCGATGTTCAATACATCGCACTGTAGCTCTATTTCCCTGTGTTAGCAGGGGTGAGCCGTTGCTGATGCTCAACACGTCATGCAGATTGCTCTTATTCCCCGCGTTAGCGGGGATTTTTTAATGCCTAAAACGCAGAAAATGACCCCACCCGCGTGGGGTGAGGGTCAAAATTCAAAGGCTTTCACAAGCCTAGTCAGCGCCGGGATACGTCGAAAGCTTCCACTCTGGGTACGTCATCATCGGCGGCGGCGGGAGGGTAATGTCACGCTCCACGGCCCAGAATTGGAGCTTGCGCCAGTACCCAGCAACATAAAGCTGGTACTCGTGGTGCGACTTGTCCTTGGCGCGTAGCTCCCCCACCTCCTCGTCGAGGCGCTGAATCGTCTCCTCCATACGGTCAAGACGGCGCGCATCACTGGCCTCATCGGCGGCGATTGCGGCCTGCTTGTGCCTGGTGAGCGCCTTGGAGGCTGCGCCTATGATGCCGCCGTAATTCTCTGCTGCCTTGGAGAATAGGCCACTCACGAAGGCGAGGATAATCGCGATGGAGAGGAAGAAACCCAACGGGTTCTTGGAGCCGGATAGGAATGTGAGTATTTCGTCAATCTGCACTATGCTCCTTCCGGTTTTTAGCGACTGCCATGCGGACGGTTAAGGCCCAGGCGATGACTCCCCAGATGAACGCGGCACTGAGGTACAGGGTGAGATAGCGCCAGTCGTCTATCGTGTCGTCCGCGTAGACGTTGTCCACGACCATGAGGGCGAAGGCGATGTAGATAGCCGCCGACAGCATTGCGCCCGAGCGCACGACGTTATCCCGCTTGGTGACCAGCCCCGCCGTGATGACCAGGGCGGCGACGACACACGCCAGCCCCCAGGCGAAGGCGGGGCCAATACTGTCTATCTCGAAGACACCGGTGCCGGGCCTGCTGTCACCGAAGAGGTAGTCGAGGCCGCGTGACGCCTCTTGGAAGGCGAGCGCGGCGATAATAAGCCGTAGGGTGCGGGTCACGGCTACTCCGCCGCTGTGGTCGGCCCTGTGTACACCGGCAGGGTGGGCGGTGCCTGCTCCGCTTGGGTGGCCTCCGCCTGCTCCGCCAATCGCGGCGCCATGGACGGGGTGACACCATCGACGGTGAGGCGGTTGACGAGTGTGGTGACGAAGAAACCGATACCACCTACGAGAAGTGCCGTCCATTCCGGGGCGTCCGCCAAGTACACGGGGGCAACACCCGCCACCCACGCCAGTGCTTGCAGCACGAGCATGATGGTGCCTTTGTAGCGTAGCCACCACGGCTGCGCCACCAGCTCAGCGGCAACGGCCTCCGCAACCTGCTCCCCCACCGTCGTGAAGATTGGGTTCTTGTAATGCTTTCCCATTTACTTCTTCCTCCGCTTCAATTCGTCTAGGTCTGCCTGAATCTGCGCGAGCTGGCAGCGGATTGCTGCAAGTGCATCAACCGGGGTGAGGTTGCGGCCTTGGCTATCCTGCCCTAATTGAGGCCAACCCTTACCCGACGGGCCACGCAATTGCCGCCAGATTTCCTGAATCGCATCAAACTGTGGGGTGAAAAACCCACTAATGAATGCGCGGGTGTGCGCGTTTACTTGTTCTACAGCGTTCATGGTGACGCTACTCCCTCCAGTGTTCTTGGCCGGTTGCTTTGGTGTAGTCTTGCCGGTCATTTGGTCGTACCAGTGCTGAGCGCGACGAATATACGCATCGTGGTACTTATGGCCGGGGCGTAGGTGATACGGGCACGCGGTGGAACCACCAGACTCCGCACTGTGGAACCTGACGTTCTTACCGGACACGGGCCTGCCTAGTTTGTAGTAGCGACACAGAGCGGCTACTAGGTGCGCGCCTGCCTCGCGGGTGGCTTCACTGATAGGCCAATCCTGGTCAGGTCCACCACTATTAGAGTGCTCGATACTGATGGAGCGCTGGTTTGAGTACAAGTTCGCGTTCGACCATGCGGTGTCGGAATCGTTGACGGCTTGGCCAATCATCCCGGTTGGGGAGATGGCGTAGTGGGCACTAGCGGCCCGGTCTTGCCAGACTCTTACGCAGTCGTCAATGTCGCCAATCATGGCCATGTGGTGCAGAGTAACGAACTCGATTTTCGCCCCGCCCCTGCCTGGTGTGTAGTGCTTTCTGAGCAGGTTGTATTTATCCGGCTCGACGTTCATCCAATCCATGGATCCCTCCTTTGGGCAAAAATTTAGCGCCCCGTGGGGCGCGGTCGGTTTCTTTATGGGTGTACGGTGCTCGGCACTGATGACATCAACCCATCCGCCCCTTTATCAAGGGCCACCCGGGCCTGCGACGCGGAGGTGATGATGTGCGCAATCGTCGGCTTACCTGCCGCTTTCAGCCGGTCCCAGCCTGCCTGTGTGGCGTTCCATTCCAGGCCGAGGATGTCCCAGCGTGACAGGTCCGCTGCGTCTAGCTCGTTCTCGTACACCATGCACATGACGGTGTAGCCCCTAGCTTTGGCGCGCTCGGCGCTATCAGAGCCAGAGAAAAGCTTCCAGATGACACGCTCAGTAGGGTCGTCGAAAAGCTCCTCTAGCTTCTTAAAGAGCGCTTCCTCCGAGGCTAGGTCGTCCGGGTTCGTGTTAATGCCCGCCGAGGTGGTCTTGTGGTCCAGGGCCAGCACCGTCCCCTCCGGCATCATCTCTACGACCTCTTCTAGCCGCATAAACGGCCCGGTCTCCTGCTTTAAGGTTTTGATAGTGGCCCAGTCGGTGTTCCAGATTTCGTGCTTTACGCCGGTAGTGCGCTTCGTAGTCCAGTCATGCGAGCCGATGTACACGCCGTCCTTGGTGCGGTAGGTGGAGAACTCGTAGCAGCGGAACCCGGCATCAATCGACGCTTGTAGGCCTACCTTGGTCATCTCTGGGTATTCGGTGCCGCCGAAGCGGTGCGCCATGTAAAACGGGCGGGTCTTTAGGAAGCCCTTAACACCAGGCTCCGCCACAGGGTTAGGGTTAGGTGTATCGCCCTGCGAGTCGTCGCCTACCTGACCCAACACCATGGGAATATCCCCGCCCTGGGTACGCCGCCATAATTGCATCTCACGGTCCCCGCCCGGGGTACGCATCATGACCTTAAGCACGGCACACCACCTGTACGCCAGACCCGTTCGACGCCTGGGGGTTCGGGTAGGTGACTAGCATGTCGCCAGGCCCGCCCTTCGCCACCACAACGGTCTGCGGGTTCGCATCCTGCTCGGTGACGTGAATCTTCTCCCAGCCGGGGGAAATACTAATCTGACCAGCGGTTTCCTGCGCAGTTGTACGCTCAAAAGCAAAGCCCAAAATGAGGTCACCGGCCACAGCGGGCGCAGCCGGGGCAGTAACCGTAGTAGGTGTGCCACCCTGCGTACGGTCAGCCACCGCACCAGCAGTCACCGTAGACGCCCCACGAACCGCAATAGCAGCCCAGCCAACATCAGCAGGAAGAGCAGACTTCACAGTCAAATCAGTCGTGTAGTCACCCTCAATAATCCAGGATTGCTGTGTACCTACCCAGTAGCCGTTAACGGGCTGCGTAAACCCAGCCGGGGGTGTCATAGACATACCAGACTTACCCTGCGAGTTAATCGCAATAATGATCTTGTCGCCCGGCTTCGCACCGGAAATCTTCGGCACAATAGACGACACGCCGGAAGAGTTACCAGAAGCAACGCCCACAATCGTAATATCGGTCGGGAGCGGCTCAGGCGCCGATGGTATACCCCCGCCGGGGTTAGGCGACGGATTCGGCGGAACCCCGCCGGGCACACCAGCGGCACGTATAGCGTACAAAGTGCCGATAGGTAGCCTAGCCGCCTCAGCGGAGCTAGCCACCACCGTAATACCAGCAGGACCGGCAGGGCCGGAGTCACCCTTAGGCCCCGTGTCACCCTTAGGCCCCGGATTACCCTTAGGACCCCTCAACGAGGGCGACGTCTTACCCCCAACCGTCAGCCGGTCTCCCTCCCACGAGGTAGACTCCGCCACCTTCGCGACCCTATCCGCATCAGCCCTAGCAGCCGACGCCGACCTAATAGCCGCCTCCTCAGCCCGCTTAGCCACCGAAAGCTTATCCGCCGCGGAGTTAAACAACCCCTCAATATCCCCGTCGTACCCGGTAGGGATTGGCAGGTGGAGCATATTTACCCCATCCAGCTCAATCATCGCCCTACCGGTGCGGACGATATCGTCATCGTCAACAAACCTCGCGGTTACCTTAGCGCTGAATTCTTCCTGCACCCCGTCACCTCCGCCGCTTTAATTGTGCTCATGAGGGCAGTGTGAGGGAGGGGTGAATGCGGTCGGAATTAGGAAGGCGGAGCGCCTAGACCTCCTCAATCCAGGTACCGGTAAGCTCCGCGCTCTTCATACGCCGAGCACCATCCGTAAGAGCCGACGTGTAAACCTCGGCGCTGATAGTCTCCCCAGGCTGCAACACCTGGTTAGACACCGTCGTGGACATCCACTTCTCGCCATTGCCGAGGAAAGTCAGCGGCCCCAACTTCGTCATCATGTACTGGCGGAGCGTCCTATCGCCTGCACGAATACGGATGCCGTACATGTCGTCATAGGTAGATGCCGCCCATGTGACTTTCAGCCTCAAGGTAGCTTGGCGGGCAACCTTGGTCGGGGCGGGGTAAGTCATTATGCTCTGCCAGGTTCTACGCGGTATGGCGCTGCTGTCAGCAGATTTATCAACCGTGACCTGCCGTTTCGAGACGGAAGCCCACCGGGCGAAAACAAAAGCATGGTTAGGAGTTGACGTAAGGTTGTACGAGCTTAAGTTTGAATCAAGCGTGCGGACGATACTATAAGTCTGCTTGATTTCAGTAGCGCCAGACGGAGCCGTGCCGGTGCTAGCATGCCACTGCACGTTAAATACGCTCCCGCCCACCATATCGGTGAGCGTGATTTGCCACCCCGGTTCCCCATCGTTTCGTTTCTCCACGGGGATACGTGGGTCTGACGTGCCTGCCGGGGTCGCCATGATCTCCCGAATACGGCCCCGAGACTCATCCGCGATTTGCTTCTGCACCGCAATAAGCTGAACGATTTGCTCAGTCTGCTGGGCGTCAAGCTCCTCTGTAAGCTTGCGGAACGCCTCATTCTGATCATTGATTTCCAGCTGCTGCGCTTGGAATTTAGCGGCGGCGTCGTTGATTTTCTGCTGCTGCTCATTCCACGCATCCTGCGATACCCATTTGATGTTGTTTACGTCGTTGTAGGCAGATTGGGCGGCCAGGGTGAGCTGCACAGCCTTGTTGAAGTTGTTCTGATTCTCCTCAGACCAGAAAGCAACCACGGCGGCGGTCGCCGGGTCGACGTACTCCTTGGCCTCCTTCACGAGACGCCCGTAGGTTTCCAGCTCCGTCGTGAACGAGGTGGACAGGTCGCTGATTGCCTTTTGGCGTGCCCGAGCCTCGTTAGAATCGCCCAAAGCGCGGGCCTGTGCCTCAGCCGCAATAGCAGCCTTACGCGCCGCTTCCTCCGAAGACAGGGCATTCTTACGCGCCTCAGCCTCGGCACTAATACCAGACTGCCGGGACTGCCGCTCAGAGGCTATCTGGCCAGACAGTTGTGCGCTAGCCGAGTTGAGCTTAGCCTCCAGCTGTCCGCGTAGGTCTGTGCCCGCCCTTTCACGGGCCTGTTGCTCGTTACGTAGTGCCTCCACACGGGCCTGCTGCTCCGCGCTCAATCCGTTTTTAAGCTCTTGACGCCACGTATCTCCCAGCTCCATTAGCGAGGCACTGTAAGCCCTATAGGATGCCTCGAAGCTGCGGGTTAGCTCCCCCGTCGACTTATCCACAATGTCCTGCACAGCCTGCTTGGGGACCTTCCTAGCGGGGGCAAGTAAAGCCTTACGGCTAGACCTCTCAGAGTCGGACACCAACGACTTAAACCGGCTCATAATGCCATTATCGCGCCTGCCAAGAATAGGCTCCACAGTCAGCTCCTCTGTGGAGGACGCTTTCAGCGTATAGCCCATAATCACCTCGGAGACGCGGGTGTTACCGTCCACAAAGCTGATACGGTCGCCCGGCTTCCAGCCCGGTACTACACGCCCATCGGGGCGGCGCATATCATCCCCGAACACTACACTTTGGTGGTGCCCTGGGGTGAGGCTCATGCTAGTTGTACCCTGGGAAGCCGCCCACTCGCGGGCAATATCAGCGGTAGGGTTCGTACCCCCTGTGGAGGAAAGACTCATGTATTTCTCCCGCAGGAAGAAAGGCCCGGCCGCCTCAATATTCACCCGCCCCCCGGCCCTACTGAAGGACACATCGGTCCCGTCAATCGTGGCGTGGGGCTGAACGTCCACGTCCAGGCGCTCCACCGCCCCCGGCATCGTAGCCGAGGAAGGCAGCAACGCCTTAGCCTTATCGCCCTCCGCCGAGGTCACAGTCCCCTGCGGTTTAAGCACACCCGACTCTAGGGCGGCAATAGTTTGCGCGTCCAACTGGCCGCCACCAATGAGCATCGCCCCATCGGGTGCGGTTTCCGTAGTGGCCCACCGCTTCAGCCCACCACCGGGCGCGGAGGAAAACACGACTCCACGCCTATCCCGGCCTGCGTGCTGCCACACCAAAACGCCCGGCGTTTGGGGCTGCCCGTACTCCGTTGGCGCGTAGCGCTTATTATCGGCCCGGAACTCCTCCGGGGTGGCCAGCACCCAGCCCGCTCCATCTTTCCAGGCGTAGGCCTCACCCTTACCTATCTTCCCTAGTGCCTCCGCGACACTACCTATAGCCTCACCCTGGGTAGTTCTCACCAGGCCGTCGGAAATAGATGCCTTAAGGGCGGGGGTTTCCTTGAAAGTTCCCGCCGCCCAGTGGGTCACGAAATGCGGGCGTCCGGCCTGCGCCCCAGGGGCAACACTAATCCGGTCGCGGCTAATCACGTGCACGCCGGCCGGGTCAACCTCGGCGTAGTAGCCGACAGGGCGCTCCACTACCGTCTCGAACGGCACCCAGCAGATACCGTCCATCGGCTCGGCTAGTAGGGCGCCATCCCCCACCTGGCCCCTACCGGCCCAAGAGTTATCCGGCATAGGGGGAACATCCAGCGGCACGGCGGCACCGTATACGCGGGGGTTTATTGACGCCATCGGCCACACCCCCTTCCCAAGTTGGGCCTTAGCCCAATCGCGTTCCATCGGCCCCTCATAGTGGAGGGCCGTACCGACCCCGGGAATAGCCTCACCGGGCAGCAGCTTACGCACCTGCACAAAAGAATCAGACCCGGCCAGCGGCTCCTCCAAAAGACCGGCCACGTAATCCTCGGTGCGCACCTCCACCTGCACCGGGTCCCCCGCGTGGTCAATCAGCACATAGGTTGGAAGCCCGGTGCGCACCGCGCCACGCGCAATAAGCTTATGGGTTACCTCCCCCAACGGTCCCTCCTCCACATCTGAGGAACCATCCGCCGCCGACGCCACAGGGCCGCGCCCCAACATGCGGTGAAAGTGCTTCGTCTCTGACTGAACCGTCACCCGCAGGTATCGGGTGCCATCTGCCTCCTGCCCCGTCTCGGTGGACTCCACGTAGCCGTCCCAGCGCACACCATTCACCTCGAAGGTGACTGGTACTGGCACATGGCGGGCGGCGCGTAGCCGGGAAGCCCTCGGGTGGTCTTCCGCAAGGCGAATCTCACCTGTGTCCACGCCCCAATCCTCACGCCACTGGAGGTTAATCTCCTCCCAAGGGGCGAGGCTCCACCACTGGGACATTGACACATCCCAGACGCGGGCGTCGATGACTTCATGGCGGGGGGTGTGCTTGACTACCATGCTCGGCTAAACTCCGGTATCCACTCGATAACACATTTAAAGTCACTACCCGGGCTTACCACGTCAACCTCCACCTGGCCGATACCATCCACCGGATGAACCGGGTTAGGCCAGAACGGGACAACAGCGCTAAAGTCCGGCTCACCAGAAAGGTTAGTGACGTACCGCCGCTCGGGGTGGGAGTCAATAGCCCACCCAGCAGCACGATAGGGTAATTCTTGCCAAGTATCTTTAGCGGTCAGCCTCAGCCTGGCGCTTTTATATCTCCCCGAGATACGGAATGAAGGCCAAATGTCCGTATCCCCGTCTATAAGTATAGGGATAAGACCGTACAGGTCCCCCGGCCCAAGCTCCAGACGCTCCCTAAACCTGCGTGTCGTATCTCCGGAGAACTCCAGGATTACGCTAAGCTTCGCGACCTTCGCCCCGCCCGGAGACTGGAACCACTCAATTTTTGAAACATCCTGAGTCCGCGCCCGGTACCACCTATGCCCCCACTCCGCCGAGGTAATAGACAACCCAACAGCCTCACTCCCATCCCCTAGGGAGGACAGGAGACGGTTAACATCGCCACGCACATTACGGCCGCGCACAACAAGGCCCAGACGGAGAGTATTCTGCGTAACGCTTGTACCCCGCCACACCCCCGACGCCCCATCCCAAAGGTGCTTCTTCGCCATGCCAGAAAGCCCGTCCGGTACATCGTCCAGGAAGACGCCTTCGCGCTTCCTACGCGGACGGCTAAGCGCCAAAGGCTCCCCGTCTACACCCCACAGGGTGATACGAAACTTTTTATCCCAAGCAATACTCACAGCCTGTCTCCCTATCTATTCTTCACCATCGAGGACAGGCCACTAAGCACCTTGTCCTCCAGCTTGGCGTTCACGGTCACCGCGCCCGTGAACTGCGTATCAATACGGGTCGTATCCCCGGCGCCGCCAATCTGGGTGAGGACGGCCTGGGCCGCGTCCTCGTAGGCGCGGCGGCGGTTGGCCTCCATCCCGGCCTGGGCTGAGCGCTGGGCGGCCTGCTGCGCGCCCTCCACAACACTGTCTGCAAGCTGGCGGGCGTACCGCCCTCCCACCGCAGTCTCCGGCAGCCCCTCTATGAGGCCGTTGGCGGCGGCAGCATCAGCGGCGGTGTCCTTCGGTGCCAGGGTTGGCTCCACCAAGGCGCGCATCTTATCCAGGTTGCGCCAGCCCTGCTCAACATTGAGGGATGACCACTCCCCCACCTCGTCGCGGGTCACGCCACCAAACCCGCCTGCTGAGGCGGCGGCGCGCATACCGGCCTCAAGGTCTTGGCCCCAGCCGGAGCCGCCGAGCGTCATAAGCACAGAGCGTTTCTTGTCATCCAGCAGGCTGTTGTTGGTGTCCAGCCTGTTGTTAACACCGGCCAGCTGGGAGTTCTCCTGTTGAAGCTCCGCCAGCTGCTGCTTCAGGGTCTGGGCCATTTCCGCCAGCTCATTCTTGCGCGGGTTAATCGTGTTCACCCGGTTAAGGTCGCGGCGGGCCTTGTCAAGCTCCAGCTTCTTCCGGCGGCGGTTAATGTCAGCCTCCGCCTTCGCCGCCAACAGTTCGGCAGCCTCGGCCCCATACTTGGCTGTCATCTGCTTCTTGTACAGGGGCAAGTTGAACAGTCCGCTGGTGGCGTCAAACATTCCCGCCACATCATCACCGGAGCCACCGGCAGCACCCACAAGGGCACCAGCGACCACACCAGCGGCAAGGCCGCCACGAGCGGTATCAACCCGTCGTTTATCGTCCTTCGATAGGGAGTCGTATTCCTTCTTTGCCTGCTCCTTGTAAGCCTTCTCCTGGGCGCGGCCCTCAGCCACACTGGTGGCACCCTTCGTCAAGCTACCAAGACCCCTAACACCCAACGCCAACGCTGCCGGGAGTGCTGCGCCGCCCGTGGCAACGGTCATCGCCAACGCTGCACCAAGCTGGGCAATACCGCCAAGAATGCCAGCCGCGCCCTTGGCCTGCTTTTGCTTGCCTTCCTGCTCCTTAGCCAAAGCGCTAGCAGAGTTACCCAGCACACCGGCGGCCTCAGCCGCTGATTGGGCGAGCTTCATCGTGGCGACGGAAAGCCGCTCCGAGGTGAGCTTGGCTATCTCCTGCGAATAGTTCAGGTCTGCGGTAGCTTCCTCCACCGCAACCTTGCGGTTGAACTCCGCCTCAGCCGAAGCGGCGCGGCTAGCGTCAAGATTCATCTCCGCCACCGCCACACTAGAAGCAGAGAGCATAGCTACACGGTCAGCATCGGTAGCCCTCTGCGCCACGTCGAGAATGCCCTTCTGCCTAAGCCCCGCAAGGTCAATCTCAGCACTCCCGGCGTTCTGGGCGTGCTCGTGGCGGGCCATAGCAAGGTCATACTCGGCCTGCTGCTGCGCTAGCACATCATCATGGCGGGCCTGCTGATTCTGCCGCTCCAGCTCACGCAACGCCTGCGCCGCGTCCACAGCGCCACGCTTGGCCTGAACATCCGCCAGCTCAGCCTCAAGGCGCTCATCTGCCACCTTGTTAGCCCGGTCCATGTTCTCCGCCATGAGGCCCATGGTGTCCGCCACACGACCCATACCCTCAGCCAAGGTATCCGCAAGGGAGGCGGCGGCCTTAATCGGCGCTACAGTCAGGGCAGCGTTGTACCGAATCTGGGCGTCATTGACCTCAGCGATGGCTTCCTTCTCGGCCTGGCGCGCCTCAACAAGATCCTGCTCCGCCTCAGCGATACGCTGCGCCGACTTCACATCATTCTCGTCGGCCTTCTCCTTGAGGTCGCGGATCTTCTTCTCCGCCTTCTCAATATCGTCGGCACGCTTCGCCGCCGTGTAGGACTTAGTGAGTTCCTTACTCTTGGCCTTCTCCAGGTTCTTGTAGGCCTCTGCAAGCTTCTCGGTCGCATCCTTATCCGACTTGGAGGCGTTCTTACGAAGCTCCGCCAGCTTCTCCTCCGCCTCGGTGATTTCCATGGAGGCGTTCTTGCGGTTGGTCTGCGCCTCCCCAAGCTCGTTGAAGGCGGCCAAGGTGTCTTCGTTGACCCTCAGCCACACATCCCAGTTGGGTGTCTTGGCGTTCAGGGCGGCCTCAACCTGCGCGGCGATACCGCCCTTACCCAAAGCACCTTCCAGCTGCTTGGCGATGCCGAGAATCTGCTTGGTTGCAGGCTCGCCAAGGGTCTGCCTGTAGCTATTCTGTCCAACGAACGGGTTAGCAAAGCCGAACGCTTGATCCACCATTGACTGCGGCACGCCGTACTGGTCGGCGTACTGGCGGGCTTGCGCCCTATTAGCAGCCCCCAAGGAGCCGCCAACGGTGGCTGTAACACGGTTGGAGGCAAGGCCTGGAGCGTGGAAAGTTTTACCCGCCTCGGGTGCCGAAACGTTCTTCCAGGAGGCCCGAGCGCGGGCACCACCACCGGCAACATCGGCAATGTCCCCAATGTCGGTGCCGTAGCCGTCAGTCTCCCCAAGGTCGCCAGTCATCCCATTGCCGCTGTCCTTATCGGAGCCGGGCAGGTACATGAAGTTGGTGAAGCCGCGCCCATCCAAAGGCCCGGCAGCACCGCCAATCGTCATACCCTGCCCGGTGTTGCCACCCGACTCAATAAACGTTCCATCCGGCAGCATCATGGCGGTGTGGCCATTGGCGCCGCCGCCGTAGTCATACCAGCCCACCACAAGCTCGTTGCCGTTGCCGCGACCGGACTTGAAGCCCTTGGCAGCCAGCCATGCGCCCTCATTGACGGTGGACATGCGGGAGTCGAACGGGTCAAGCCCAAGGTAGGTGTTCACGCCTGCGGACACTGCACCCGAGCAGTCAAACGACGAAGGGCTGAATCCGCCCATCACATAGGGCCCGTTGTTGTACGGGGCAAGGATGCTTTTGACTTCTTCCGACTTGGTGCGCCCGCCCGTCTCAAGGGCGGGGAGTTCATGCGCCAGGTTGGCCATAATGCCACGGGGGTCGTTGGCGTTAATCGCCGCGAGGGTGCCGTTGAACTTCTCGCTGGACTTGTCGTTAATCACCCACTCGTTGCGGTTGACGCGGGCAATGGGGAATCCGTCATCTGTGACGCCCATGAAGCCGTCCACAATGTTGGTGCCAGGACCGGTGCCGGGCAGCCTGTAGCCAGTGTTTCCACCAATCGCTAGGGCTGGTATCTGCCCGCCGTGCTCACGGCTCAGCCACTGGCCAACCTTCCTACCCACGAAGGTTACCGTGGTGGTCATCGGGCGGGTGAGCATACCAATCATGTCCATCATGGCGCGGGCCTTCGCCATGAACGACGAATTATCCATATCCGACTTCGGGGTGGGGCGCTGCTCCCCAAGGTTCGCGGTCTTCACCAAAGCATCCGACACACCAGCATCAAGCAGGGACTTCTCAAGGTCGGCGGTGGGCACAGCCTTCTCCTGGCTCAGCATGTTCAGCTCACCAACGGATACATCCTTGCCCTGGAGGAGCTTCTCAATAATCAGGTCGGCTTCGGGGGATACGTCCAGCCCGTCCAGCTCCTCACCAATGGCGCGGGCCTGCTCGGCATTCAGTCCGAACTCGGTCGTATCCAGCTCGGCTGTGGCCTTGGCGTGCAGCCCGTCAATCTCGTCCACCTTGGAGTGAAGATCGTCCAGCTCCTCGATGTTCACATCAGCGGTAGAAGTGATCTCGATGTTGCCGTTGGGTAGGTGCTCAATCTTGTAGCCCATGTCCTCGAGGGCAAGCACCACAGCGGGGTCTGGCGGGGCAATCTCAACGGAGTTGCCTTCCTTCAATCCGGCCAGCCCGGTCTCCAGCTTGGCTATCTGCTGCTCAACCGTGTCCGCGCCCTTCATTTCAAGCGGGAGGGCGAGGACTTCACGGGTGATGCCGTAGGACTGCATCAGGTTCTGGAACTGCTCCTCGGTCAGGCCTAGGGCGTTGCGTAGCCCCTCCATGTTGTCGGCCTGCAAGGCAAAGATTTCATCCACATCAACCCCAGCCACAGCGGCCTCCGCCATACTGTCACCAAGCTCAGTAATCATGGATACAGCCTTCGCGCCGGAGCTGGTAGTGGCGTCAATCGTGCCGTCGGGGTCAAGCTCAATCGGCCCAACCTCGGCCACAGCCTTGGCAAGGGCCTCAACCTGCTCAGCCTGCTGCTCAATATCCCCCACAAGGGCGGCCTGCGCCTGGTCCTTACTCAACGCGCCACCAGACATTTCATCCATGATGCGCTTCAGAGCGGAAAGCTTATCCTCAGCCGAGGCCGCCTCGTCCGCCAGCACACCAATGGACTCGCCAATGGCCTGGAAGGCGGGGTCGGCACTACGCGCCGCATCAATAGCCATTTCGTACTCGTGGCGTGCAGACTCAAGGTCTGCCACAGCCTTCTGGGCGGCTTCACCCTGGTCATTCCACCAGTGCCCCTCGACACTATTGAGCTGCGCGATAACGTCTTTGTATTCCTGGCCGCCCCGGGCCACAATCTCGCCCAGGTCTTCCCAATCCTTACCCTGGGCCTTCAGAGCGTCGCCGGTGAGGAGGCTGGCCTCACCCATAATCTCGGCCTGCTTAATGGTCTCCTGCCACGCCTTGCTCTGGCTTGAGCCGAGTAACCCGGCCACATCAACGGCCTTAATGGCTTCACCGCGCCAGCCTGCCATGGTTTCACCGTTCATGCGGATGCTGGCGGTGTAGCCCTCAGCCACCAGCTTGGCGTCTTCGAACTGTTCCTTGGTGAATGGGGCGTGGGTGCCTGCGAGGGCACTATTGAGCCGTTCCTGCGCTTCAGCCGCCGACCGTGTGGCGTCCTTGTAGTCTTCCTGCGCCTGCGAGGCCCTCCGGTTGAAGGCGATAACGTCAGTTATGACAGCCGTCGCGGCTGCCAGGGCAATGCCCCACGGCCCGCCGAACATGTCCATCACGCCCATACCGGCAGCCTTGAGCTTAGACATGCCAGCGGCAGCTACGCCGCCCTGCCCGCCGAGGACGCGCATGGCGGCACCGGCGCGGCTCATCTCGGGGTTGGCTTGCCGCATGTAGCCGTAGGCCTCCGACATGGAGGAGCCAAAGATTTTAAGGCTTGACTTGGTGTTAGCGAAGGACTCAGCCAGCTTGGTTACCGCGTTTGCGCCCCGCTCGGTGCGAAGAAGCTTCATCGCCATATTCACCGCACCAAGGGCGACGGCGGTGTCCTTCACCGGGCCGGGCAGCTTGCCCCACAGCTCCACCGTCTTGCCCAAGCCGTCCATCGAGGTACCGGCCAGGCCCGCCATACTGGAGGCGAACGCCTCAATCTTGGGGGCGGCGGCGTCAAGGGCGTCTACCGCGCCGTTGCCCATGCGCACCAGCTGGTCATCCACCTGGTCGAACACGCCGAGGGAGAGGTCCTCCATGGTGTTCTGCACGCGCTCCCACACGCCCGGCAAGCCCTGTGTCTGTGCTGCGGCGACCTCAGCGGCCTGCCCCTGCCTGGTGACGGCTTCCTTGAGCGTGTCGAAGCCCTCAGAGCCTTGCACCGCAGCGACACCGGCAAGGCGCATAGCATCCGAGCCGAACAGCACGGCGGTGGCCGCCTGGTACTGCTCCTCCGTCATCGACTCCGAGGCAGATTTGAGTTGCCCCAGGAGGTCAGACATGCCAACAAACTTGCCGTTGGCGTCGTACACCGTAAGGCCCAGCTCCTCAATCGCCGCCTGTGCCGGTTTACCCTGGTCCGTCAGCGCCAGCATCGCAGACTTCAGCAGAGTACCGGCGTCGGAGCCTTGAATACCGGCGTTAGCCAGCATCGCTAGGGACGTGGCGGTGTCGTCAATAGTCAGGCCAAACTGGTTGGCCACGGTACCGGCCTGCTGAAGGCCTTGCGCGATACCAGTCATCTCAGCCGAGGAAGCATTAGCCGCACCGGCCAGAATGTCGGACACCCGAGCCGCCTCGTCAGCCCCAAGGTTGAACGCCTGCAGCGCTTGGGATTGGATAGTCGCCGCGTCTGCCGCCTCAACCTGCGCCGCAGCCGCCAGCTGAAGGGTGCCCTTCGCCGCCGTCATCGACTGCTCAACGGTGAAGCCACCCTTAGCCAGCTCAGTCATGGCTGCCGCCGCGTCAGAGGCCGAGGTGGCTGTCAGGGAGGCATCGGTGCCCAACTCTCGGGCCTTGGTGCCAACCGCCGCCAGCTGCGCGCCAGTCGCCCCAGAAACAGCGGATAGGGTGTTCATCTGGGACTGGAAGTCCATACCGGCAGACGCCACAGCCTTAGCCGCCGTGGCAATAGAACCAAGGCTTACAGCCGCGCCAACAAACTTGGCGATACCGCCAGCCGCACCGGAGAACACGGAGCCGGTTTCACCGGCGTGGGAGTTCAGCTCCCCCATGCTCCCGGCAGCCTCAGCCGCCGCTGTCTTCACCTGCCCCAAGCCCCCGGTCTCCACACTGGGGGCCACACGCTTGCTGCCTACCTGGTCAAGCGCACCAGCCGCGTCCCTAGCCGAGGACTGGAGTTTATCGAGCTGCCCGCCGTCGGCCTTGACGGAAAGCTTCTTCTTGCCGGTATTGTCGAGCTGCTTGTCTACCTTCCTGGCGGCCTGCTCAACACGGCCCATAGCACGGTCAAACTCGCCGGTCTCAACCGTGATTTTGAAACCAAGATCGCCAAGGTCCAGGGCGGCCATACGCTACTCCTTCAAGCTGGGTGTTTTGCGTAATCCAAGGCCACGGGCGATGGCTGTATCCTCGCCCAGTAGCCTGATTAGCCGTATTCTGAACCACCGCCAGCGGCGGTCAGCTAGCACACCGTCACCAAGGTCTATCTGGTAGAAGTGATGAAAGTCGGTTTCTATGTCGTCCCAGCGGGAGAGCATGGAGGGCCATGTCAGTTTAGACATATCCACGTCGGGCCGTTCTTGAATCTTCTCCGCCCACCACTCACGTACGTACTCGCCGTATGTCTCAAGGATGAAGAGGTCTGGCGGCCCGCCTCCCGGATCGTTCTCCGAGTATGCCCCCGCGTAGGGGTCGTACCAGAGGTCACTGTCCGGGGCGTAGGCCCACCCATCGGGGTCACGTCTTAGTCGTCCCCACTGGTCTCGCCACTCGTCTGGCCCGTCTCCTGGTTCTCCTGGGAGTCGTTGTTCAACTTCTCGAGTGCTTTTTTTACCGACCCGGTTTCAAAGTACGCCTTAGCCAGGTCGTCGCCGCTCGTGTACTTGATGTGAATGGTTTCCACGATGTGGTTGAGCTGTGGGAAGGTGGCGCCGTCCTTCATTAGCTGGCCGAGGAGGCCCCCGGTAATCTTGCCGGTCTCGGTATCGAACTTCGACCCGACGAGGTGTGCGACGCGCTCGAAGGTGGCGAGGCCCTGCCCCGCCGCCGTTTTCTCGGTGCTCGAGTTCAGGTGTACGTGAAACTTGAGTACGTCCTGCGCGGTGGGGTCCACCGTGTACTCCTTGCCGTTCAGCGTGAACTTTACGTCGTTGGAGTCGAGGTGCTCCTGTAGTTGCCCGAAGTCGGTCATCGCATGTCCTTTCCTATGCGCTTGTGTTTCAACACCCTGGATTATGAACGGTCCGCATACGCGGTCAGTTACGGCATGACGAAACCCCCGCGCAGGAAAGGACAAAGCAACGCGGGGGTTCGCTCACCCGCCACTGGGGCGGGGAGAATTGGGGTTTAGGCTGCCGCTCTGGCTACTGGTCAGAAGCGCCAGGCACACCGCCCGGGTTTCCAGACTCGGCTGCTGCTGCACCCTTCGGGCGAATAATCTTCAGCAGCTCGTCTTCATCAATCGGGGTAGATTCCTTCTTCTCCTCGCCCTTCTTCACGGAGTGAATACGGGTCGGCTCACAGGAAGACTTGAGATCGGAGGTGAAGGTGCGGAGGTCGTTCGCGCCACCGGAACCGGAGGTGAACGAGTTAGTCGCCGTACCCTCCCAGCCCTCGTCAATGTCGGTGCGCCAGGTGCGGAAGTCAACCTTGCCGTCCGAGCCGAGCTCCTCACCGGTCACCTTCAGCAGCTGCTGGTCCTCGGTGAGGAGGTCAAGGTCACCCTTGCGGGCAAACTGGCCCTCAACCGAAATAGTGAGGGAACGAGAGGTCTTTTCCTCGGACGCCCAGCCGTTAGAGTCAATATCGGAAGCGTCGACGGTGTTGGTCTCGATGTTGACGCCGAGGCTGGTGACGCCTCGCACGAACTTGTATTCTGCCGGGTCGGCGCCTACCGGCTTAACCTGCAATGCCCAGCCACGGTTGAGCTGCTTATTCAGCTCGCACGAGTTCGGGGCCGTCGCGTACTTAGCAATTGCCATGATGGTCTCCTAGGGAGTTGATGGGACTGCCAGCACTGCCTCGTAGGTGTCGATGCTATGCCAGCGAATGTTTGAATCCGGCACTGGTGGATCATTTAAGACCCGTCGGCAGACTAGGACGCCCTGCTGCGCGGTCAGCTGAATATCGGTGAGGTCATGCAGGGCATTCATGGCGCGGGCTGCGTCCCTAGCTGGGGTCAGCTGGTCCTCGGATGCGCCACGGAATGCGAGACTGAACCGGGCTGTCGGGTTGCTGTCGGACCAGTCGTTCCCGATGCTCACGTTGAAGATGCAGAGGGCGCGGTCCGGTTGGTCTAGCATCCTCCCGATGAACACGGCCGGGGTGTCCCCGTCTTCCTGGTTTCCTGTAGGGTCCGCGCACACACCCTGGGCGTGGAGGTAGGCGGCGAGGTGGTCGGCGAAGTCCTCATGGGTGGCGGGGCGTGGTTCGCTCTGCGTGTTGTACTCGGGCACCTAGATCATCCCCTTAACATGATTCCGAATAATTTGGGCCACTCTCTCGGCGTTCTGGGCCCGCGCCGTCTCCAGGTACTTGGCCTGGCCCGCACGCGGGTGGTTCCAGGTGGTCTCCTCATGCTGGCGGCGGATGTAGGGCAGGCCGTCGTAGCGAACAACGCCCTCAACCTTGCCGCCTGTATCCGTGCCGGGCACTGCTTGTGCGGACTGGCGTAGGTTTCCTGTCTCGCCCAGCGGGGTGAGGTCGACGGAGGTGGCCTCAACGACACGCGCCGCCTCCGACACGCCTTGTACCGCGCCCTGTTTCACCCGCTGCTTGACCTGCTCGGTGTTGAGTCGAAGGCTCATAGGATAGTCACCTCCACATGGTCCGGTGTTAACCCGGTTCCGGTGTAGGCTCTGCGGGCTGTGACGACTTTCCGCTGCGGTTTCGCCCCGAACTCTGACGGTATCGTCACCGTGGAGCCGATAGCTGGGAGTGGCCCCTCCACATCCCAGTTGAGGGTACCGGCCACGGTGACCTCCTCCCCACGCCCTACGCCGGACTGCACCACGCGGGACTGCATGTTGATAGACGCCATGACGGTGCGCTCCGGCCCGTATGTGACGCCCCTAGCGGTTCGTATCTCCTCACCCTGGAGCTTCACCTCATGCCTAAACCAGAGGCGCGCCAGGGTCTCGCTCGTGTTGCTACGCATCGCCTCTACACCCGAATCCATGGCTGGACACCAATAAGACCGGCGTCCTCCAGGATGAGGAGCGCGCCCTCGGACGGCTCCCCGGCGAGAAGACGGGTACGGGCTGCGGTAGATACGCTGTTATCGAAAGACACCGACGAGCCGTTGTTAGATGAGGAGGCCACGGATGCCTCCACATTGGCGCCGCCGGTCGACAACTCCCCCACAACCCCGGCCTCAACCCAAGCAAGTACCTGGGCACTCGTGGCGTCACGGAATGCCGACCGAATACGGTCACTTGTCGGCATCCCGTACTCGTCTACCGCGTAGACAGCGGATTTAGTGTAGCGGCGCATCAGCATCGATGCCCGGGTAATGAGACTGTCTAGCTGAGCATCGTCTAAACCGTCATAGGTGCCGGGAATAGCGTCAGCAATAAGCTCCGTCCGGTCAATGTAGTTCATTTCAATGTTCACCGCTCCCCACCTCCAAAAGGGGAAACATCATTGTGTTGTAGGTATGGAAAAGGGCGGGCTACCCAACACCCCTCTAGCACCTATCTAGAGGATGGGTAGACCGCCCTATGTAGCGCCCGCCCTAGGTCGCCGTGCCGGTGGCAACCGTAGGTAGGGCACTAGCTGCTAGGCCGCGTCGGCGGGTGCAGCGGAGCCGAGGGCGCCCTGAGCCACGTCGGTCTCGACGTAGACCAGACCCTTCGGGTTGACTACCTTCGCGCCGAAGACCTGAAGGCCACGGATAATATCGCCGAAGCGATCCGGGTCACGGAACGCCTCCAGCTCACGGAGCTGGGTAGCGAACGCCAGGGCACCAGGAACACCCGCCACAATGCCCTCGCGGCCTGCGGTGACCGGGGCGTTGTTGGACTGGTACACGTTCAGACCAAGCTGCGGGATAGACGAGATGAGGCCATTACGGGCCACAATGTCAGTACCCGCTGCATGCGCCTGGGTGACGCGACGGTCCGCAAGAAGGGCGGAGCCGAAGTTAGGACCGACCACGATCCAGCGCTGGGCGGTGGGTGCGGACACCTTGTTCAGCTCGGTGGCGAGCTTGCGAACAACGTCCCACGCGGTGATCTGGCCCTTTCCGGGGCGGTAGAAGTCGGAGCCGTCAAACACCGTCTGGTTCGGCAGCTTGTTGCTAGCACCCTCCTTCAATGCCTTTGCGACAGCCTTATCAATCTCGTCGGCCATTTCGGAGCCGTGCTGGTTGGTAGCGGCGGAGGCGAAGTCACCGGCCGCCTGCACACGGTCAACGTCGGAGACGCGGAAACCGTAGTACTTCTCCTGGTCCATGACCAGCTTCACAGAGGTCGTGGTCAGGTCGTCGTACTCAAGGTCCTTGGTACGGTCGTGGTTCTTGATGGTGGCGTTGCCGATGGAGTTAATCTCCACGGTGTCGCCACTGTTCTGGAGCATTGGCTGGTACTTGGTGTCAGCGATGCCCGGCTGGGTGTAGATGCTGGACTTCTGGAACGGAACGATGAGTTCCGGTGCCCAGAGCTTAGGGATAAAGGATGCGACAGACATACGCGTATCTCCTTAGAATAGGTGGTTTAGCTTCCCGGCCTTACGCGCCTCGTAGATTTCCTCAGGGGACATGTTGTCCAGGTCCTCTACGGTGAGCTTGCGGGAGCCACTGTTTTCGGATGGTGTCGGAGCGTTACCGGAAGATGCGGGCGCCACCTGGGCGCGCAGCTTCGGGGTTGCTGCCACCGTCTCCGAGACGAGCTCAGCCACCTGGGCTTCGTAGTCATCGGCGGACGGGTCAAGGGCTGCGAATGCTTCACCGCCCTTAATGAAGGGGACAGTCAGATCCGGGTCGGCCTTAGCCTTCTGTACCGCTTCGCTGAGCGCTACCCGCTGACGCAGCTGGTTGTACCGCTCATCGGCGGCCTTAGCCTGCTCCTGGTACTTCTTGCCGAGGTCCTCGACGTCTTCCTCCTCCGCGAGGCCCATGACCTTAGCCAGGTTCTGCTTGTAGGACTCGAACTGCTGCTCGATCTCCTGCTGGCGTTTCTCGAACTCGGCGGTCGCCTTTTCCTGCTCGCGGAACTTCGTGCGCCACTTCGCGGCCTCAGCGTTGAGTTGGGAGATACGGTCATCGCCCTCCTCGTTGTGCTGCGGGCTGGTGGGCTCCTGGCCTTCCTCCTGCCCCGGCTGCTGGGTGGTGTTCTCAGTGTTCTGCTCGTCGGCGACGGAGGCGGTGGTGTCTGACATATGGGTGTCCCTTCATTGTCTTGGTTTGTGGTAACTCCTGGTCTGCCACTGCCCCAGATGATGCGGGTGTTGTGTGTGCGGTCAGCTTCTCGGTCGTTCGCGGTGCGACCATCGGGTGAGGTGCTCGTGGTTATTGACGTGCTCCCGGATGCGCCGGTTCCACCCTTTCGTTTTGGCGCGGGCAGTGTCCCGGTCAAGTGGGGAGAGAGCTACGGCCTCGCGGCGTTTCCAGCGGCGGAGTTGCCGCTCCATGTACCGCTGCTGTTGTGTCGCCTTGTACTTACGTTTGTTCTCAGCGGGGCTATCCATCGGGACCTGTGGTGTTGGGTCGCCCGGGGTGTAGGCGGTATCGCGGTGCCGACAGTTGTGTACTACAATTCCATTCAAAGCATAGAAACCTAGTTCGGTTTGGAAGTCGTACGCATGGCCCCTAAATATGAATTTCTCGACACTAACCACCTCGTCCGACTCCACAACGCCGGGCACAGCTGCACAGACATCGGACGGATGTTCGGAGTCTCCAGGTCGACGGTAGGAAAGCGCCTCAAGGCTGCCGGTCTCCCGCCCATCAAGGCCCGGCGCAACATCAACATCCCCGAAGTTATCGACCTGTACGAAACCGGCCTCAGCTGCGAGCAGATTGGCTCCCAGCTTGGGGTTAGCGGCACCACCATTAGGCGACGCCTCAAGAAGGAAGGCATCACCTTGAGGCAAGGCCCCTCCTACCGGAGTAGCAACTCCATGGAGCAGCGAATGAAGACCGCTATGACCAACTGCTTCGCCCCTACCCATATCGGGCCAAACGAAACGCACTTCGCCGGTTTCCTTAACGATCTTGGTGTCGGGTACAGGCAGCAAACAGTCATCGGCCATTACAACGTCGACTTCACCCTTGAGAAACTGCCTGTCGTCATTGAAGTGGTATCCGGAGGTAGTAGCGCTAGTGCTCGTGCCATAGCGTTTGAGCGAAGCAAATTCATCCTCAACAGTGGCTGGCATCTCTTCGAGCTTCGGCTCACCTCCGATAACGGGTACCGTCCGGTCACTCTCGACGGTGTTGAAAAGATGATCGCCTACGCGGATGCTCTCGGCAGTACGCCACCCTCTGCTGGTAAGTATCGGGTGTTCAGGGGAGACGGTCGCCTTGTGTCCCTTCGCGGTGCGAATCGTGAACGCTGGGCCGAAGTAGGTGCCCTTTGATGCGCCTACGGTTCCGGCGAAGGTGTCGATAGTCTGCTCTCCTCCGAGGATTGCGTTGGGGTGGTGATATCCCTTGCTGATTGCACCCCTCAGCGTGTCCTTGACATGCACCGTCACCTGCTCCCCCGTCGCCGGGTCTACCATCTCACGTACCCCTGCCCCGCCCGAGATCGCCAAAAGTTGATTCTGGAACGGGTAGCACTGCGGCGCCGAGGCCGTGTGCCACGAAGCGCGCACCAGCTCCACACCGGCCTGCTCATAACCGGATAGGTGCCCCTCCTGGGTGGCCTGATTCCTCATCGTCCTTACGGACATGTCCACGTAGGAGTCAAGCGCCCATTTACGCCCGGCCCTATCCACAAATGCGGTGATGCCCCTGTCGGCGTATTGGTTGAGGGCGTGCCTCATTGCTGCCCTATGGTCAGCCCCGGCAATAATCGAGGACTGTACCGTCTGGGCGGTGATACTGCGGTACACGTCGGAGACTTCACGGACGACCCTGAGATGTGTGGACGCTATCGCCTGCGAGGCGCCGGTGGCCGCTACCTGTACGGCTGACAGGGCGGCCACGGTGGGTATCGCCTCAGCACTGCGCCCCACATCTTCTAGGACTCCGAGCATCGCGGCCTTAAACTCCGCCACGGCCAACTCCTCGACCATGCTGGTGGTCTTAGCCCCAGCGGCGGTAAGGATACGACGGGCCCGCTCTAAGAGCTTCCGAACCTCAGCGTCGCGGTAGAGGAGCCGGTTAACATCCTCATAGGTGCCGTGCTTAATAGCTGCCGAGAGCTCACGAAGGATCAGTATTTCCGCGTCCTCATAGAGGCGCACAAGGCGGGCAGCCTGCCTGTCTTTACTGTCCGCCATGGGCTACTCACTATCGGATAGTGGGGCCATATCCTCACCCAGCCCAAGAAGCGGGTCCTGCGGCATGGCGGCGGCCTGGTCCTGCTTGATTCTGAGCTCCTCAGCCTCGACCTCCTCCGGCGTCCACTCGGGGTGCAGCTTTGTGAGGGCGGCGCGGATAGACATGAGCCCGCTCGTGTACACGGTGGTGACACTGCCGGTCAGCTCTTGCTCGGAGACCTCTATCTGGTCCGGGAGGGACACGACCACGGGTTTGGTTGGTGGCGTGTAGCCGTTCAGCAACGCGTCCATGTGGAGATAGGCGGTGAGGATGTGAGAGAGGTGGGCGCGCTCGTGGCGGCCCTTCGTGTCGGCGGTGGCGCGGGTGCGTCGGGTGCGGGCCCGTGTCTCCGTTGCCGTCATCTCACCAGTTGCCTGAGCGTCCATGTCTACGGTGAAGGGAGATAGGCCCAGCGCGGATACAGCCTTACGGATACCGGAGTCGATGAGAGTGAGGTATTGCTCCACACGCATGTCGAATTGGATCTGCTCGAAGGTTGGCTTCGCTTCAACGCTGGCGGACATTGACGCCTTGTACACGTCGCGGAACCAATCGAGGTACGAGCCCTGCCCCGGCCCGTCACTCTCTAGGAGTTCCTCGGAGACAAAGAGACGCCCGCGTGCTGCCTCAACCTCGTGTTGAAGTTGTGACCAATTATGGTCGATGTTCTCGAAGATTCCCGCTGCACGCGCCACATCCGACGTGTGGTAGTAGCGCAGTAGTTTCTTCTGCCGCCAGGCGTGGCGTGGCCTGTAGTTGTCCAGCATGTCGGCGGTAATGAGCCCCGAGCCGGTTGGGAGAATAGTCCCCTCCCGTAGGCCCTCAAGCTCCATGAGATACGCGGCTTCCGGTATCTCGTCATAGGGCACCGGGTGGCCGAGACTACTGTCTGACCCCTTGAACAACTGGTATTCAATCTGGCCCGGCGTGTGCCGCTGGAGGAGGCGGAAATAGTCATCGTCGTGCTGGTAGGTGTCCCAGAATAGGATCGCTATCTGGCGCCCGTTCTCAAACTCGGCCATGCCGTTATCCGCGTCAACCCACTCAATCCATGGGTGCGGGTCCACTGATTGATTCCATACCACGCGGCCATATACCCAGCCGTGTGACCCGGCTCTGTAGACCGCGCCCCACCAGTCGGAGGCGAAGCGGTCTGAGGATACGAGACGGTCTAGGGCCTCGGCTGCCTCCATGTTGCCCTCATCCTCGGCGGAGAGTTTTGCCTGCGGTGGTTTGCCTGCCATGTAGTCAGCTAGGGCGGTGGTGAGCTCGTCAGCAATGGGCAAATGATGCGTCACAAGGTGAGACGCTTCGGGGGTGCTGCGCTGTGGTTTGCCAAGGAAAGCGCGGGATGCTGCACCGACCACACCGCCGTTGAACTGGGTGCGGTGGGTGTATGGCCTGCCATTCTGCCTAGCCCGACGCTCATTAATGACGTCTGTATCGCCGGAGATTAGCGCATCGTCACGGCGGATTGCCTCAAGTGCCGGGGCGTATTCCTCGGGTGGCCACGGCGTGTTTGGGGCGGGCATTGGCATGGGTGTTCCTCCTTGGCTACGTCTGCCGGGGTGGTGCAAGGGCGCAGCCCCCGTCAACCGCCGAAGTTGGCGACGGAGCGCGCAGCCTAGCCGTTGGGGAACGAGCGCGGATAGTGGCCTATCCGACCCTATGGCGGCCGACGATTGGCTGGCGCGGGGTGGCTTACGTGCCCGAGAATGCGAACGACACAACGCCCTTGCACGGCTATGACTATGCGGCCGTCTGGGGTGCGGTCAGCTGGGCCCTCAGCTTCTCAACGTGACGCCCCCACAAGTGGCGGGACGAGTACACGGCGTACCGCATGGCGTCGCAGTTGTGGGTGACCAAGCCCTCGGCGAGGTAAGTGTGTGCCCCGGCAACGGTGAGGTTATACACCGGCTCGGTTCTTTCTTCTTCGGTAACCTCCAGCACACGCACGGGAACAGCACGCAGCTCGGGAATACTTACTGGTTGTGAACTCTTCACCGCAGTAGGCGCAGGTTCGTTGCTCATTATCGACACCGGATGCGCGTCGCCAAGCGGACTTGCAAGAGTTGCTACAGAATCGGGCGATTCTATTAGTTGCTGCGACCGTGAAGCAGGTACCGCAGTGTTCACACGTGTATTGACGCTCAACGAGACACTTGCCGAGTGAGTTAGCCCAGTGCCGGGAGTGCCACTCGTGCCCTTCGCTGCTGGCGTGCCATTCCTTTGTAAGTTCACGGATACGGGCAAGATGCTGCTGGTTGCTGCCTGCCCACTCCGGATCAGACTGGTTGATGCCCGCATGGTAGCGAGAGTGCTCCGAAGCGCTAACGAGTTGAAGATTCTCAGGCCGGTTGTCCAAGGTGTCATGGTTGATGTGGTGGACGTGATAGCCTTCCGGGATTTCTTCTCGGTTGTGGTGGTCGCGCCAGATTTCGCGGTGAAGGTAATCGACTCCGCGTTGTTTGTCCCCAACGCCGGGCACGAAGTATTTGCGGTGTGCGGGCACTGGCGAATCTGGGTAGCGGCGGAATCGGATTCCTTTGTAGGTGATGGTTTCGGAGCGTGCCATGAGGTTAGTGCTTGTCCTTTCTGAATGTCCCCAAGTTGCACCCACTGGCCGTTAACGAGCATGGGGTGGTTCGGGGTGCCGGTGATGCTTCTGCCGTCTGATAGATGAAGCGTGATGGTGTGTGCAGCCGGGTTGGTCATCTCGTGCGCAGCAATTGGGAACACGCCCAGGGGCGTGGCCACGAGGTCACCGACGTTGAGGGTGTCTAAGCGTTGTGGGCCGGTTGGGGTGGCGATCATTGTGCTGCCGACCAGGCAGTGGTCGTCTAGTTCCTTTACCGGGGCGTCCTTGCCGCGTTCTGCCGCTGAGGCGTCCCACCTGTAGCCGGGTATCTCCTCAATGAGTCTCTTGCAGTCCTGGGCGATGGTGAGTGCCCCGCTGGTGAGTAGCGAGTCAACCTGCCGGATACCATCAACAACGCTGTTATCAGCCTTAGTAGTCCTGACTTTTCGGCGGCGGAGCTCCTCATGGAATGAGGCGGCGGCAGGGTCGATATATAGACCCTTAGGCTGGTTCGGTAGGGTGCTCAGCCACTCTTGTAGGGAGTCCGCTAGTTCTCCGTCTGTGAGGCGTGTACGGCCCCCTAGGCCCGTTGTTTGAGGCGACCACTCGTGTGTTACCTGTAGCCCGTCCTCGGTCACGGTGAGCGCGTACCCAGCCGAAGGGTGATTGGTTCCGTAGTCAATTCCGACAGCCAGCACAGTCCCCACGGCCCGGCCTTTCACCATGGTGTCCGGGTCCCATGATTCATACACCGCGCCCTCGGCAGCGGCCCACTCGCCCCGAATCATGCGGCGGTAGAAGATACCCGTATAGGACGCCTTCATGCGCTCCTTGTACTCCTCGGTGAGGCCTGGGTTATCGTCCATTGTGAACAGGCGGGCGTAGGTGTCGGTCTCGCCCGGCTTGTCGATAAAGTTCGTCTTGAGGTAGTGGGCCGGTGTTGCCGGGTTGGTGGTGGCGAACACTCGAGGGGGGTTTGGGTTGCCCGTGGCGCGCATGCGTGACCAGAGCATTTCCCACACGTTTTCCGGGCAAAGAGTCAACTCGTCATAAAAGAGGAGCTGGTAGGTGCCGCCTCGAATCCTGCCCTCAGCCCCCTGGTCGTTCACCCCGATGACCTGAACCTCGCGGCCGAAGATGGTAGCCGTCGGGTTGCGCCTCACGTAGTGGATGAAGGGGGCGGCGGTCGCAAAGATAGGCTCCGTCTGCAGGGGCATGAACACGTTCTGGTAGATCGCGTCAAGTGATTTTCCGCAGATGACGATACTGCCGGACTTACCGGCCTGCTTTATCTCTCCGAGCATCATGAATAGCCAGGCGAGTGTCTTACCGGATGACACGGAGCCGTACCAGATATTGAGGGCGTGGGTTGAGTGTGCGATAGCGGTGACCTGCCCCCGCGAGAAACGGAAACCCTCGTTACTCATCGTCTAGCGTCGCACCCATAGCCTCGATACTTGCCCGGAAGCTTGTGATAGCCGAGGCGAACTCATCACCGCCTGTAACCTCAATGTCGAGCTTCACGGCGCCCTCCAGCCCCCATAGTTGGGCGAGTTGCTTATTAATGTCGAGGATAAGGCGGGCGGCCTTAATGTCCCCATCCAGTGCTCGTTTCCAGTAGGCGGCGTGTAGGCGGTTGAGACGCCTGGTGAGTTTAGCGAAGACGTGCCGAGCCTGGTCTGGCCGGGCATCCTCCATGGCTCGCTCGTAGTCGTTCCTAGCCTGCGTGTAGCTAATTCCGAGCTGCTTTGCGATGACCTCGAAGGTGGCTCCGCCGTCGTGCAGTGTGACGACTTTGGCGGCGCGTTCGGCGCGTTTAGGGGTCATGCCTCGTTTAGCCATTGGTGTCTCCTATTTAGCTTATTATCAGTAGTTCATGGGGTCAGATGATGCTTGGGTGCTACTGGTTCTTGTGGGTTCCTTTCCAGATGCGTTGTATCCCGCCGTGTCGTGGCCCGTGGGTTGATTGCCTGTATCCGATGGGGGTGATGGTCCCGTTGGTTCTCCAGGCGGAGAAGAGGCCGCCCCAGGCGTTGTTGTGTGCTGGGGTGAGTCCGTCGGGTATGAGGGCGCGTACATCGTCGGCGGTGAAGGGCTGGCCGGTGGCGGCTAGTTGTTTGATTGCTTTGTCGGCGTGGTGTGCCCAGTCTCCGAGGGCGTGGCATTCCCGCATGTATGGGGCTTGTATGAGTTGCAGCTGTTCCATCATGGCTGAGTGTGCCGGGCGGGGTGTCGCGGTCGGTTTAGCCTTCTTTCTCCTCGGCGTAGTGCATGGCGGTGTAGGTGGTTTGGCGGCGGACGATGCGGACGTCCGGGATGCCACTCATGGTGTGGATTGGTGCGGTTCCTCTTGCCTGGCCGAGGGTTGCGTGTTCGGAGAGGATCACCATCTTCCTGTGGTTGAAGCGGTCCCCTTGCTTGCTCACGCATAGCCATGTGGTGTCGGTGTGGCTCATGGGGCGTCTCGGTAGTCGATGGTTTTCCACACGCCGGGGGCGTAGGTGCGGGTGGTGTCGCCGTTCTTGTCTATGATGTTGAGCTCTCCCGCCTCCCCGATTGTTGCGGTGAGGGCGTCCCAGCGTTCCTCCTCCCAGACGGTTACGACCCCAGTCTGGACGTAGGTGACGATGATGTTCACTAGCCCGCCTCCTGCCCGTTGTGGTCGAGGAGGTACTCGAGAGCTTCCTCATCGCTGTCGAAAGCGGTGGTGTGCGTGAGCCATTGCCGTGCAAGGTGCGGGGGAAGTTGTAGCCGTACGGTGATGAAGTCCTCGTAGGGGTTCGTCACGTCCTCCTGGGGCGGTTCCTCTGCGGGGTTGAGGGCGTCCTCTAGGGCGGTGAGGTCTTCCTGCGTGTAGCCGGTGGCGTCGAGGTCTGGGAGCCAGTCAAGGAGGTCGAGTAGGGCCTCGTCGTTGTAGGTGGCCTCGTCGGATGTTTTGTTGTCCACGAGGACGATCTCAGCGGCTTGGGTGGCGTCAACGTCGATGATGTAGCAGGGCACCATGAGGTGTGGCTGGTCTAGGCCCTCTTCCTGGGCCTCCGCGTTCAGCTCGCGCATCGCGGCGAGCGTGTGATTCCCAGCGAGCACGGCCCACTCCTCCCCGGTTTGCGTGCCGGTGTTCACAAGGAGTGGCTTAAACTGCCCGTGGCTCTTGAGACTGTTTTTAATCGCCGGGATACTGCCCTTGCGTGGGTTCCGGCTGTAGTTGCGGAGCTGCTCGATGGGGAGGTGTTCGAGGTGCCCCGTGGTGTCCTTTGCTTCCATGATGCTGAGTGTCGGACACTATGGGGGGCGGTCAGCCGGGGGCTACGGTTGAGCGGGGTAGGCTCAGGTTTGTGGCGGCTCCGTCAAACGCCTCCTGCATGGCGGCTATCGCCGGTTGCGGGTCCCAGGGGTCGTTAGCCTCGGCGGTCACGGTAGCTCCAGTAGCTCGGGCCGGTAGAGGGGCTTTGAGTCTAGGGACGGCTCCCATGTTGCCTTCCTTTCGTCCTGTGGTTGGTAGGGGACGTTCCCGGCGTCTACGGCGTCGGCGGTGTCGACCACCATCTCTACCCCGAGGGGGAATAGGTATTCGCGCCAGATTTCGGAGGCGGTGAGGTGGGGCGGGAGGATTACATGGCGCTGGGCGGCGATTGGGCCGCCGTCTACGTTGTCGGTGAGGTGGTAGATAGTGCCCCCGGTGACGCGCTCGTTCATGCGGGCGGTCCACTCGACGGCGGCGCGGCCCCTGTGGAGGGGTAGGAGGCTGGGGTGGTAGCCGAGGGCGTAGGGGGCGCGGGCGCGGGTTTTTCTGCCTACGAAGGCGTGGGAGTGGGCGGTGAGGATGAGGTCCGTGCCGTCGGGGATGTCGTCGGCCCGTAGTAGGGCGTTGGAGGTGCGGGGTAGGTGGCGGCTCATGGCCCAGTTGGTGAGGGCTTCGCCCCGCCCGCCGCGTCCTTCTTCGGGGGCGGCGATGCCGAGGAGTGTGTGCCCGGCGTTGGTGAGGGCCTGGGCGCAGGCCGCGCCGAATGCGCCTGAACCGGCGAGGTAGATTTTTGCCATTTATGGGGTGCCTTTCTTGTAGTTGTCGCCGTAGTAGCGGAAGCCTTGGACGGCGCGGAGGTGGCCGCCGTATCCAAGTTTTCTACCCCGGCTGGAGGTTGCGGCCATTGAGGTCTCCGACCTTCCCTTGTTTACGCCGGAGGTCATGCTGGACACCTGTCGCCACTTCCCGGAGTGCCGGAGGTACCCGCAGAGCGCCGGGTGGGAGGTGTGGAACACCGTTGTCATTTTGCGGCCCGGGAGTACCCCGTTACCGTCGAGCTGAATCTGGCAAACCGTGTTGAGGAACCGTGTACCCACCCCGGCCCCCTGCCACTCGGGCATCGTGACCATGCGGCAGGCGCGGGCCTCAACCGCCTGTAGGCGTCTGCCGTTACGCCTCACGGGTACGTTCCGTGTTCCCACGCCGAGGTGTACTACCGGCTCGCCATCTACGAAACCGGCGTAGCACTTCGCCATTGGCATAGGGCCGGAGTCTAGGTAGTGATGCGGCTTAAAAAGCGGCCATAGCTCCCACCCGCCCATCCGGATCTCCACGTCGATCCTTGGCCTTTTAAAGTGTTGAACCCCCTCCCGTCCACGGAACTCGCCCGTTGCCGTATCAAATACCCAGTCGGGCTCCAGCCAATCCAGGACGTCGTAGTGGCAGGAAAGTAGTACGGCCTTACCCGGCCCACGCCGCCAGCCCTTGGCGAACGCCCCCGCCCCGACCCTGGCGATCTGCCGGTCAACGACGGAGGAGAACTCGTCGATAATCACCCGGTCCGGACGCTCGGCCAGTATCTTCGCGAGGTCGGCCCGGAACTTCTGCCCGTTTGAGAGGACGTGATAGGGGCGTAGCCACGCGGGCACGTCGCCAAGCCCGGCCTGGGAGAGCGCCCCGGTTACCGCGTCGAAGTCCCCGCCGGGGGCGATACAGTCGACGATGGGCTTATCGTGCTCCCACCCGCTGGGCTCGTAGATGTGGCCGCCGCCGAAGAGCTGCCTTCCGATTGAGGTTTTCCCGGAGCCGGACGGCCCGACGACGACGCCGATTTGCCAGTCCCCGTCCTCCTCGACGCCGAGGGTGGCGTCAAGGGAGAAGTGTGTAGCCTGCTCACTTGTAGCGTTAAACATCGACTTAACGCGGTTTGCTCGGTATGTGTTTGAGTCGGCGCACCTATTGTTCACGGTGATTTCGATAGGCACTTAGACGGTCACCACCTTGCAGTCGTAGCCCTCCCCGGTTAGGCGGTTAAACACCTTCTCTTGTTCCTCGGCGTCGGAGCACACGACGGTGACGGCGTATGTTTCCCGGTAGGTGTCGGTGTCCGGCTCGTCGAGTAGCCCCGCGCTGCCGGGCGCCTCACCGTTTTCCTCCACAAGGGATCGGAGGTCGTCTACGTCTCCGTAATCGTAGCCCGTACCGTCGAGGTCGTAGTCCACGGTTTCGAGAAGACCGAGTAGCTCCTCGTTGTCGTATGAGCCGAGGTCTGCGGTGCGGTTGTCCGCCAGAACGATGCGGGCGGCGCGTTCACTATCAACGTCCACCATCCACACATCTACATGCTGCCAACGCGCATCGTCGGGGTGTTCCTCGGCAAGCTCACGAATTGCTTTCGCCGTGTGATTACCGGCTAGAATTTCGTTCGGCTTGTCGGTGTAGGTTCCCTTGTTGACGACTACGGGCCGGAAGATGCCGTTAGCTACGATGCTTCCTTTGATTGCCTGGGTGTCGCCCACCCTTGGATTCTTGTGATATAGGTTGAGGTCTGTTAGTGGCACGCGTTGTGGGGTGCCGATGTTCGCTGTGTCCTTTTCCGTCATGCCTACGCAGGCTAGGGAGGCTCCCCCGGCGGTCAGCGGAAACCCGCTAAAGTTTCTCGGCCCACACAGAATCCCCCTCGGATATAAGCCGCCAGCCGTAACTCTTAAACAGCCACCTCAGCTCCCACGTGCGTAGGGTATGCCAATCCCCCGGGCTAGACGGGCTATCTACGAGACAACCAGCGGGGATATAGAACCAGTCCACTGTCTTCAGCGTGTCGCCGTCTAGCGCCCTGATTTCGGCGACCTGCGGGTGGTTGAAGTTGAACCAGACGTCGTACCTCATGCCGCGTCGTCCTCGGTCTCGGCGTTGTTGAAGTACTCGACAATCATGTCCGCCGTGAGCTGAGAGATCGTTATCCCCCGGGCGTCGGCAAGCCAGCGCATGTGATCAATCGCCGGTGACGGTAGCCGGAAGCTTGTTTGCTCAGCGGTCCGGGTGTTCGCCACGACACGGTTCTCCGGCGTGTACTGAGTGTCGGAGGAGAGATAGCCCAGGATGATTTCAATGAGCATCCCGTTTCGCGCTATCCCCCACTGATCGGCCGCGTCGCACACCCGACGCTTCAAGTGCGGCGGCAGGTGAAGCGTACAGATTTCCAGCTTCATGTGCTCAGCCGAACGCAGATAATTGAGCGTCTCATGGTCCGCGAGTAGTCCCCTGAACTCTTCACGTGAGTGCCAGAGGGGTGATTTTTTGATAGCCATTAGCAGCCCCCAAGCAGTGCGTCGTACTGGTCGCCGTTAACCTTTAGGCATCCCCTACCGATTTGGTCCCCCTCGTGGTAGAAGACGCCGATTAGTACGCCGGTCGGGTGCTTGCCGGTGGGGGTGAAGCTGAGTCCGTCGCCGAGGCGGTACACCTGTACCTCTTCGTTGAGGCGTTGCTCGATGCTCATGGTGGTTCCTTTCTGCGTGGTGGTGTGCGCCGCTTGCAGGTGGCGCTAGTGCCCGTCAAGGACTCGAACCTTGATGTCCGCCAGTCGGGCCGTTGTGGCTTACGCCGGGAACTTCCGCACGATCTCCTTGACCTGCCCCGTAATCTTCAGGGCTACGTCCGCCGCGATGCTGATTTGGACGGCGTAGTCATTTGCTTCATCTACGGTCATGGAGGAGAGGATCCTAGGGGTGACCTTGGCCTGGTCGTCTTCCCAGGTGATGTTCGCGGCAATATCGTCGCGCTGCTCGATGTTCACGAAGTGCATGTTCTTATTGCCGGTGACGGTGATGGTCCAGCCGTTTACGGTGAGGGTGGTGGTCTGGGGGTTCATTGTGATTCCTTTCTGCGGGCTCTTGCAGGAGCCTTTCTTGCTTACATACCCCAGTATATACGAGAGTTTACTGTTTGTAAAATTGAGGCATCTACGCAGTGCTATCAGTGGAACCAATACCGTCAGAACCGCGCTCAGTGGCAGAAAGCTGCGGGACCTGGTTGAGTCGAACCTCCGGGATGGGGAGGATGACCAACTGTGCGATGTAGTGGCCTTCGGGGATGGTTTGCATGTGCCTGCCGGTGTTGTGCAACGAGAGCACGATTTCCCCGGTGTAGCCCGCGTCGATGATGCCGGTGCCATTGCTCAACACGAGGTGTTTCTTAATCCCCGTTGAGCTGCGCACGAACATCATGCCCACATGCCCCTTGGGGATTGCTACGTGCACTCCTGTGTGGCAGAGGCGGTGCTGGCCTGCTGGGATTACCGCCGGGTGATTCAGCGCCAGGTCTGTACCAGCGTCGTCGGTGTAGGCGCGGCGCGGCGGGTAAGCATGAGTATCGAGTGAATAGTTGACGTTCATTGGTTCCTAGGATTCGGGGTCAATAAGGACTGGTGCGGCGGCTGGGAGGGCGAAGCGCCCGTCACGGGTTGCGCCGGACACGTGGTCACCTTCTTGGGCGGCGTAGACCAGACGGTCAGGCACAAGGCGCGGGTCATAAGAATCTGGGTTGAGGACGATGCGGCAAACCTTGTATCGGGGTAGGTCTGCCGCTGTCATCCGCTGGTAGGGCATCTATCTAAACTGGCGTCTAATAAGGGTTATAAGGTGTTCTTTACGATTCCTCGTACCAGAGGTCGAGGACATCCCACATAGGTTTCGGCTGAATCGGTTCGCCATAGTGGTCGCGCTTGTAGAACTGGTGGCAGCGGCGGAAGAGTCCCGGTTCCGGTTCCTCGAATTGAAGTTCTGGGGGTTCTGGCCGGTCGCGGCGTGCTTGGGTGCAGGATTCTACGGTGCCGTCCACCTTGACGCGCTGCACCTCCCCCACGAGGGGCTTGTACGGTGGCATGATGGTAGTGGTCCGGGTACAAAGCACGGTCATGCGAACACCTTCAATAGCCACAGCAAGGCGTACACAGGATGATTCGGGTCAGCCAGACCACCATCCGGGGTGTAGGCGGTGGAGAGAATATCAATGATTTTGCTCACAAGATCTCCTTAGATAGGGGGAATAGTTTTCAAACTCGGCTCTCGTCCCACTCGGTTCAGATCGCCTCCTCGAGCTCTGGAAGCCGACCGGTGGCGGCGATAAATTGGAGCTCTTTCACTAAAGCCCCTCGCTTGCCCCCGGGGTTCGCAGGGCCGCCACACATCCAGCCGGTGGTCCATAGCCCTGCGCGAACAAGACCAAAAGAATCATGCCGTAGAACATCCTCGGCGCACTCCGCAATAACAGGGCAGCCCTCGCAGAGTCTGCGCGCCATTGATCGTTTAGCCTCAAGGGGCCTTTTATCGCCCTGAAGGTCGAAGATGTCCGGGTGTAGGGATCTACATTTAGCGTCTTCAGCCCAGTGGTAGGCGTCGCCCCGCATTAGTAGCTCACCTCGTTAAATAGGAGTCTCATTTCCGGTTTCGTCCACGCCTCAATACCGGCCTCGGAGAGGATGCGAACACGGAAGTTCGCGGCCCATTTGGACCTGTAGGTGCCAACCTCCCGAACGCCCCCGCCTACTTCACAGAACACCGTGGTCCTACCCGTTCTCTGCCGGAACACGGTAAATCACCTCCTGTACGTGCCGCTCAACGACTCTGAACACGGCACGGGGGAATAGTGTTTCCATCCGGCGCATTTCCTTTACTGCCCCGTTGGGGGTGGCGTGCTCGCTGGTGCCGAACCATGACCACGTGTCATCTTCTCGGCCCCAGCGCTGCACCCTGTAGGTGATTTTGTGGGTCACTTCCCCGCGCCACCTTTCATCCCGGATTGGTGCTCAGCAATGAGCATCCGTGCGTGACGTGAGTTGGGGATGTTGTGTGGCCAGTGACGGCCCTTGCGCTTGAACATTGTGGATTCCTTTCTGCGACGCTTGCAGGCGCTTATACGGTTTCGGGCTGGTGCTCAGCTAGGCGGGTGAGGAGCGCCGCGCAGTCTCCTATCTCCTGTGGGTTGTCTAGATCGAAGTAGTAGGTGTTGTATTCCTCATCGGAACCCCAACCCTCGTTGATTTCGGTGTCCAGCTTGAGGAATGTATCTAGTCCGGTGTAGATGTATGGGCCGGTGCTCGATGGGGTGATGCTGAATCCTAGCGATTCTGCGAGTGCGGTTAGGCCCTTTATAGCGAGGTATGGGTCCGTCATTGCGATTCCTTTCTTGTGGTGATTGTGTCGCGCTTGCAGGCGCGGTTAGGGGGCGGCGATTATAGGGCGTTGTTTGCGACGATGTTCCAGAAGTCGGCGTCCGGGTTGATGTAGTACACCGGGTCGAGGCCGGTGCCGTCGCAGATGATCAGTTCGTCGGCGATGGCGTCGATGTTGTGTTCTGCGGCGTACTCACCGAGCGGCTCAATGATTTCGCGGGTGATAGCGTCGTCGCGGCGGGCGTAGGTGGTCATTTTCTTTTCCTTTCTGCTTGCCCTTGCAGGGGCTGTTCTTGCTTACGTGTTTAAGTATATATGACAGTTTACGGAATGTAAAATTGAGACTTCTAGCCTGCCCTAACGTAAGGCTCAGGGGCGCTCTCGCACACCCACAAATCCATCCACATACGGCCGCGCAACCCCTTCGCGGCGGACCAAATGACCGGCTCTGGCTTACCCATAAACTTCGGCAAGTCATCCGGCACCAGCCCCAAGCCGGGAATCTGCTTAGACCCCCTCGACAGCGCGTCATAAATCGGCTTCCCAGACGCCGCCACATTATCCGTATCCCGGCCCCTATTATCGCGGGGCCGATAGTGCAGCTGGACAATCAGATAGTGCATGCCCTCCGGCATCCGCACGTTACGGGCCAAGAGATGAACGGCCTGCTGAATCTCTCGCTTCTTCGCGGCGCGGCCCCACACGGCACCTCTCGATGCCGGGGCGGAATCATTCAGACTCAGGGGCGGCTTCTCCCACGGGAGCTCGATAGTCGCGAGGTGCTTTGGATCGTCCGGGTAGGACATGAGGAACGGTGTTGTCATGCTGGAATCTCAAATAAGGTTGGCTGGATAGTTACGGCCCCTCGCTTGCGGGGCGGTGCGGAGTGGCGCTTGCGGTCTATCGGCTTCCTCAGCCCCCGCTGCTCTGTGGGGTTCTCTTTCTTCCACTGGGCGTAGGCGGAGCGGCAGGCGGTACAGAAGCCCCGGGCATAGTGCATTTGGTAGCCTTCCGGCTGCTCCTCATGCCGGTTCCACTTGATCATCGGGCGGTTGCAGTTTCGGCACCTGTCGGGGCGTCGGGCGCCGATATTGTCGCGGCGCGTCGTCTCGATAAGGTAGGCGGGGACTTCAACCTGGGCGATGGCGGCGAGCTTGTAGGCGGTGTCTAGGTCGCCGTGGCAGACGACGCCTGCCTGTATGACGTCGGCGGCGGGTGCCCTCAAGTCCTCGCTTAGGCTTGTGCCTGAGGTGAGGGCATCGGAGGCGCAGTGCTTGAGGAGTGGGCAGGCGTGGCACATTTTGAGCGCTGCCTCGATGCTGTTGTGCGGTGCTCTGGCGGGGTTGATGAATGCTCGGTTCTTGGTGTTGGTGCAGGCTGGCTTCACGACGTTCCCTAGTGGTGCTGGTGGGATTCTTGTGTCGTGGGCTATTGTTCACCGTTCGATCTTGTGTGCCAATACCCCGCATCTCGCGGGACGCAATAAGACACCATAAGACTAGATGGGGGCGGCGGAAAGATGCCCCCGATGAGCCCACAAACCTCGCGCCAGTACCTCCGCCTGCTCGGCACTCAAATCAACCTGAACACCCGCGACTTCCAGCGATACAGCGGCGTACTCGTCACCTGGCGTCGTGTCAGTAAACGACTCCACACGGACAGTGCCACTAGCGGACTCAATAACGGTAGGCGGCATGGCGTCTCCTCACTCTCGGCGGCTAACGAAGGCCATATTAGAACATAGGGGCGACACCCGCCCCCACTGTGGACGTATTCGCAGGCCACCTATCAGAACGGTGGCTCCGAGCTCCCACCGCTGAAGCCGCCCTGTGGGGCGCTATTCCACGGGTCCTGCTGCGGCGCCTGCTGCCCACCGCCCTGCTGAGCCTTCGACATGCTGCCCACCATCCACATCAACGACGGGCCAAGCGCCCCCTTGCCCGGGTTCACGGTCACCTCCAGCGCGGTACGCTCGACACCCTCCCTGGTCGTGTAATTACGGGCTGTGAACTTGCCCTTCACGATAACCTCCATGCCCTTAGCGAGAGTTTCGGCGGCATGTTCCCCTAGCTGCTTCCATGCGCTCACGCGGTAGAACGTGGTGTCTCCGTCCTCCCATTGGTTCGTCTCACGGTTGAGGCGGCGCTCATTTACCGCGACACTGAACTGGGCCACCGGGGTGCCCTGCGGGGTGTATCGGAGCTCTACGTCGGTGCTGATATTTCCGACGATCGTGACGTCTTGAATGGTCATGGGTGTATCCTTTCTGATTTTTTGGGGCGGTCAGCCCCGCGACGGTTGCAGCCGCCGCTTTAGGGGAAGTTTCTAGAATCCTGCTTTTTCGTAGCCCGTGAGGGATGCTCCCGCCGAGGCGCAAGCCGTCGGCGCTGATACTCCGGCGCAGGAGATGTACCAGTGATCGCCGTAGATTAGGGCCGTATTATCAACCTGCTCGGCGGCGCCAACCATTGCCTGCACAAGCTTGCCGGTCGGGTCGGTGTTCACGATGTACGAGACGCCAGACGTCTCACAGGTCAACCCCTGCTCGATGCTGTCGGTATTCGCGCATGTCACATTCTGGCCCTGTAGGTAGTTCAGTACCTGGATAGCCGATTCGAATGTCTCCGGGGCCGTCTTGCCCGGGGCTGCCTCGGTGGCCGTTACCTGCTCACTGGTGGGCGTTGGGGTGTCCTCAGCCCCACCGCCGCATCCCGATAGGAGTAGCGGGGCGGCGCAGGCCACGGTCAAAATTTTACGCATTGATTTGTCCTTTTCTCTCATCGTTCACCTTTAGCAATAAGGGACAGCATGGGCTTAGAAACACCGAGTTGCTCAGCCATTTTTCCCATTGGCACACCGGCGGCACTTGCCCGACGAACAGCGTTAGATCTCTTGGTCTTAGCAGCGCGCATGGCGTCCTTCAAGTCCTCCACCTCCCGGTGTGCCTTTTTCGCATCCTTTAGGTACCGCCCCTGAAGTGCGGCGAGTTCGTCATCGGTCATCATGTCTCTATCGTATCTAGGGGTAGCTACGCCGCGCTCATGCTTCCTCCACTAGGTTGGCCACGTCTAGCAGGAAGCCCGCTAGTGGTTTCCATTCGTGTGGTGCGAGGTTAAAGGTGTCGCCGCCTGATTTGAGGTGAATATACTCTCGCTTGTTGGTGGCGGTGAGGTCACAGAATGCGCCGCTTGGGTCTTCAATGGTGATGTCCGGGGCTAGCCGGGAATAACGGTCGGCGTAGTCCATGGCCTCGCGCCAGGTGGGGAAGGATTCATAGCGCTCCCGCCCGTATTCGTACACGTGCCATTCGTAATACGCTTTGAAGATTCTCCACCGGCTCATGCTTGCTCCCATTCCCCTACCCAGCGGCGGGCTTTGCCCTCACCCTCACCAAACTTATCTAGCTTCACCTCAATACCGTTAGGCGGAGCATCGTAGTAGCTCATGCCACCCTCTGACAGTCCCTCGATGCTTACCGCGTCCTTGAGAATCCAGGGGTCTGGATCATCGTAGGAAACAAACACATGACCGTCCTCCCACTCGCCGGGAACCGGCTGTCCGTCTGGTGCCCAGGCTCTAGGGAGGTCTAGGCGTGGGGTGAGGTTCTCGGGGATGGTGAGGGTGCCTAGCTGGCCTTCGTGGATTAGCTCACAGAATCCTTTATGGTTTGGGCTGTCGCCTACGTAGATTGCGAGGTTGGTGCGCTCGTCGGGGTCCGGGAAGTCACACCACATTCCTCGGCACTGTGCTCTTTCTTCGGGTGTGAGGTCTGCGAGAGTAGTCATGCTTGTCCCTTGATGCGGTCGTAGATGGGTGTAGCTTCGGGGAGTTGGTGGCTGTCGCCGTCGAGTTGAACACTGTCCGCGTAGACAGCGAGGTGCACGCGGTGGAGGTTAGGGCTGAGGGTTTCGACTCTTGGGGCTTCGTCACTGTGTATAAGTGGGATACCGTCGAGGGTGACGCCGCGTGGGCTGACACGGATCTTGTGGGGCCTCATGCTTTCTCCCATGGGCCTGTGAGTCTGCGTGCGCGGGTTGCGTGGCCTCCTAGGTCTGGGCCTTTTTCTGTGGGTTCGTCCACGGTGTAGAAGCGGGGTGGCCGGTAGTCCACTTCTTGGTAGTCCATCGCGGCGATGGTCTCCAATGCCTGCTGCGCGATGTAAGGCGGGATGATTGGTGGGCGTGTACCGTCCCCTAGCCAGTAGCGTGCGTCTTCCGGTGTCATTCCTCCCCCTCCTTGTGCTTGGATGCTGCGAGTATCGTCCGTCCAATGGTGTCTGCCTCTGCTTCGTTGAGGACTAGGCGGAAGGACTTTTCTTGGCAGTCGTGGCCGAAGATGACGATGTGCTCCCTCATGCGGCGAATGTCGCCTATCGGCCCGGGTAGGTACCAGACTGCGCCGCCTGAGCCCATGCCCCTAGACGGCTTAGGCAAATCCTCTGCCAGTAGCCCCGCCTCAGCGAGTTCATTAGCTATGCGGTAATGCGCGGGGACTTCTTCATCCTGCTTATTGTTTTCCCGCATCGCTATCAGGGCTGCGTGCCCCTTGTTGTTAATCCTGAATCCTTTAATGGTCATGCTTCCTCCTTTGCGTATTGGGCTGCTGCGAGTAGATCTGCAAGATAGATCTTCGTTTTCGTGCCGTTAATGATGTCTTGGTACTTCAAGTCGGCCAGTTGCTTGAAAATAACCTTGTACTGTTTACGTCCTTGAATGGCCCCATGCGCACGCTGGCAGGCTAAGCAACGACGCTTGCCGTGCCTGTTTAATTGGCCAGGGTCTAGATTTCGTCCGCTAAGTGGGTGGCCCACAGGGCAACTTGTTTTCCTGGCTTCAACATGGGTGCCGTGCTTGATTTCATCTGCAATATTTCCGGCGTATGTGTCCCACCGAAGATTTGATAAATGATTGTGAGACGGGTTGCCATCATTGTGGCAGCAAACCTCTCCTACTTTTTCATTCCTAACAAAAGCACGTAGAACTAACTGATGAACAAAAAAGCTCTTTTTATTTCCGTCTTTGGAAAGTGAAACCTTTTCGTAGCCGTCGCGGTTAGTGTAAGGAACTAGTGTTCTTCCAGGAATTGGGCGCGGGCCACGAACGGTATCAACAATTGCCGGTATTCGTTTGACTTTCCCGGTATCTGAAACTTCATACAGGCCCTCGTATCCGGGGATCGGTCGCCATTCTTCGGGTTGGGTATAGGTATGCTGGAGCATAGCCCTTTTCACGCTCCTATCGTGATTTTGGGTTAGGCCCTCGCGTGGTGTTGGTAGCACCTGCGGGGGCTGGCTTATTGTTGCCATTATACCAGTTCACTGCCGGTTTTTCTTCTGGCATGAGTAGCCCCGCGTTGGCGAGTGCTTCTACCGCATCTGTGGGGTGGATGCGTAGGTCTCCGGGCCGTCGGGCGGCTTCGAGTATATGGAGGGCTTGGTCAAAATTGGTCATGCTTATTCCTGATTCTCTGCGTAGTTTTCTGCGGCGTGGAGTGCTTGGCGTATGGTGCGGGCTTGCGCGAGGGTGAGCGACTCGCCAGGGTCGTAGTAGCACCGTATTTTGACGTCGCTGCTGCCGGATTGTGCCTCCACCGTGAATCTGTGCGTGGCATCCCATACGGGGTATTCATGCTCGACCCCTTTGACGACGAATGACGGTTCGAGTAGGTCTTCAGCTAGTAGCCCGAATTTGTCTAGCAGGGTGGCGATTTGGTCTGGGGCGTAGCCGCGTTTGATGCCGAATTTGATTGCTTTGGCGGCTCTGCTGTGCTTACTCATCTTGTGCGTCCTTGTGGTTGCAGGCGGCGAGGATTGCGTAGGCAGTCTCACGCCCCTTGGTGGTGGTGGAGAAGCGGAGTTCAGCCCAATCGGGCATCAATGCGTCCGGCTCATTGTCATCATTCGTCTCATCATGGATGACATGAATAATGCCGCCCTCCACGGAGACGTAGCCGTCGTCCATGTGCCATTCATGCTCCCCCGTATCCGGGTAGATGCACGGCTCCGGCGGGCCTGGGGTGAGTAGCCCGTAGTCGGCCAGATGCCTTGCGATACGTGCGGGGCTGTCCCCGTTTTTCATGCCGTGAGTAATGATGTGCGCGGCTTGGGCCATTTTGTCGGCTCCAGCGGCGATGTGCGCTAGGGAGCGGTGAAGCTTGTCTTTATCCATCGTGGTCTCCTAGGATGCGGCTAATTTCGTCTTCCGCGTAGTTGTCCTCAAGCTGTATGCCGTCGAGCGGGTCTGTTGATAGTTCCACTTTTCCGTAGTGCTCGCTTCTCTTTTTGAGCTGGTCTCGGAGTTCCCGCAATTCCTCACGCATCCGTAGGACTTCCTGCGCGAGTTGTGGGGCGAGGGCGGCGAGCTTGAAGTTCGCATATTCCTCTTCCGCTGGCGGCTCGCGCCCCACGTCATACATGCTGTTATGGCCCATGTGGAGTGCTAGCCAGTGCTCGTCCCACCCCTCGGGAACGCCTGCCGCGCCAACTTCGGCGCGCCACGGGCCGGGCGTAGCCTCAGCGAGTAGGCGCTTCAGATTAGCGGTGCTCAGGTCAGTCATCCTGCACCTCTGTGAGGGTGTAGCGCTTGCCAGTCGGGGTGAGGTCTTCGCGGGCTGCAATGTATACCTCGCCTTTGACTGCGCAGCGGATAGACCCAAATCTATCGTGGTAAATCATGACCATTTTGCCCCAGCTCACGTGCTCCGCCTCTGCGAGGTAGTGCTTATCGTCGTCCCATTCCTCCTCGGCCATTGTGGGTTGTGGCTTCGGTGGCAGGGCGCGGAGTACCAATTCCTGCAATTCTTCCGCCTGCTCGCTGCTATGAATACAAGTATCGGTTAGCGTTTCTAGCGCTTCGTGCGCGGTGATGATTTCTTGGCGGGTTGGTTGGGTCATGGTGTGTGTATCCTTTGCTTGTTCTGCTAGGCGGCGGGTTTCCGCCTCGACTTCCTCCCATGTCCAGGTATGGCCGGTGAAGTGGGAGGGGTACGCGTTTGGGGCGTCGGGGTGCTGTCCATCCCCAAGGTGGTTGGTGTCGAAGCCGATTACGCGGCCTTCGTGGTAGGTGATTCCTCCGTGAACTTCGATGTCGGGGTGCACCTCAAGCGTGTCAGGGAAATCAAGCCACGGGTGGTTTTCGGGTAGTTCGATGTATCCGTTGATGGTGAATGGCCCCAGCTGCGTCATACAGCTGATGCCCTGGTGGGTGAAATAGCGGGCGGTGTCGTTGGCGATGCAGGAGAATGGGTTGGCCATTAGCTTGCCTTTCTCATAGCCAGGGTGAGCGCGGAGGGGCGGTAGAGCTGGTCAAACTCGGGTGTGACGCCGTCCCAAATATCGAGGTCTACAAGCTCCTCCGCGCTGCGCATAGCTTGGGCAAACTCGTCAAAGTTGACCGGCTCGTAGTCCTCGTTATCCCAGGCCTCCAGCAGGTCAGGGCGCTCGTCATAGACGGGGGCGTTCATGATGAGGCCGTGGCGGGTGGTGGTGCCGTCGGGGTGGGCGAGGGTGGCGACGGCTTCGACTTCGGTGTAGTCGTCGTGGGGCTCGTCGTAGCGCGGGTATGGGAGGCTCATTCTTCCCCCTCCCAGTCCTGTCCCGGCAGAGACGCCGGGGAGGTGGCAAAGCGGTACCAGAATGCGACAGAGATAGCCGAAAGAAGGACGGCCACGGCGATGCCGATAGACCAGTGAAAACTCCGCCCGGCCTGAACCCCGGCCACTACCGGGGCCCACACGATGGTGATCAATAAAGCAAGGTCAATGAAGATTAAATCTAGGGTGCGCGATGACATGCGCTGATTCCTTTCTGTCAGCCGCTTGCAGGCGGCATTATTTCTGATTAGGTGGGGTGGTCGGTGGCGTGAACGTCATCCCCATCACGCTCACGCCCCGGGCCTTACCCAGCGTTCAGGATTTCCCGGAACTCAGTAACCATCTCCACTCCGAGCTGAACATCCTCAACATATGAACGGAGGTTCAGAGAGTCACGGGCGATACGTGGAAGAAACTCCACCTTCACATCCCAAACTTCCTTAACGCCGTTCCAGTAGGCGGATAGGCTGAACGGGGAGGCCTTATCATCCCCGAGGTACTCGATCTCGACGTCTTTATCTTGTGGGCGCTTTCCGGTCTCAGTGACTCGCATTTCGTAGGCAAGCCCGTTATGGCTATATACGGAGCTCGTTGTGACGCTCATTGTGATTCCTTTCTATGTACCCTTGCAGGGGCTTGGCGTGAGCGTGATTCGTGGAATGCGCTCCCCTCCAAGGCCTGTTATTTGACTCGCTCGATCATGTCGCCCGCGATGAAGAACTTCACGATGTTGCCCTGTCTCTTAATTGGGGGTCCCATGACGGTGGCGAACATGTAGGTTCCTGCGGCGGAGTTATCGGTGCTGGTGAGGTTACGCCCCGCCCAGTACTTGGATTCATCCTTCGGGCTGCGAAGCGTGTAGCAGGGTCGCTGTTCGCCGTTGTCGTAGATGAAGACGTCACGGTACAGGTCATACGTTTGGGTAGTGACTTTAACGCTGGCGATGTATTCGTGGGTGACTTCAACGAGGTCCATTGTGATTCCTTTCTCGTAACCCTTGCAGGGGTTCATGTAGTGCGCGTGACTAGGGTGAATGCGTGCCCCTCCCGTACTGGTGGTTAGCTGTTCACCTTCGCGTACATGTCGCAGTTAGCTGGTGTCCAGTCGTAAACCTCGACCTCCGCGCCGTTCTCGCTGATGCTGATGATGCGCTCAAAGGTTTCCTTCTCGGCCTTGGTGTAGCCCTCGATGATTGCGATGCGGCACATGAAGGAGTTTCCGCCAAGGTGGTACTTGGGCTGGCCTCCCACGGTCACCATGTCGAGGTCGGATTCGTTGGTGATGTTGTAGGCGACGTAGTAGTCGGTGGAGTTCATTTTTTCCTTTCTGCTTGCCCTTGCAGGGGCTGTTCTTGCTTACGTGTTTAAGTATAGATCATAGTTTACAAAAAGTAAAATTGAGTGCTATGAATTGCCCGTCCTCCCTCGTAAACCGCGCTTTATACGCTCCACAATACCCGCCGTATCAACCTCCCCGGCGTGACCAACCTCCAACGGCTTATAGCCCCGAAGCTCACCGAAAGTCCCCGCCGCCAACTGCGCGTCACGCTCCTTACGCAACCGCTCACGGTGAGCATCCAGCTGACGCTTCCGAACCGGATCGGACTCCCACCGGTCACGCACCGCAAACGCCGCCTGCTTAAGGTCACGCGGCGTCACCATACGTGGCCCGGCAAGCTCCAGCGCCCACAGCTTCACCGCATCCGGCCACACCTGCGGAGGCAGGGACACCGTGGCTAGAACATCTCCCCACGCGTCCACCACCTCAGCCGACGGCTGCGGAAACCGATCCGGGGCCAGGCGCTTCCCATACTCGAGGACGTAGGCGGCTAACTCGCGCTGCTGTGGTGTGCTCATTCTGGATACTCCTCAAATAGTGCCTGCGGCCCCGTAGGCGGCTCAATACCGGGCGGCAGGGGTGAATATGTAGAACTAGGCAGTTCGCCGCCGTACGGGGCGTTAAAGGACGGATTACGGGGTGTAGAGCTAGATGGGGCGAAGTCAAGGAAGCTCGGGGCCTTCTGCCCACCTCCCCTAGCCGGAAGCGGATCATCATCCCACCTCTCCGCATTCAGCCACGACGAAGGATGAGCGGTGAACTCATCCTCGCGGTTCGGGTCATCCCGATACCGGCGCATCCCCTCAATGATGACCTGAGGGTCCGCTTTCTTCACCGCTTTCGCCCACGCCTTACGCGCCGCCCCCTTACCAACTTTTCGCGGAACCGTGCCCCAGAACTCATCGAAGCGATCATCCGCAGGATGATCAATATCTTTAGTTCTATGGTTCTCGTTCTTATGGTTTTTGTTTGTGTACCCCTGGGGGCATGGGGAGGGGTCACTAGTGGGTAGGGGGTGGGGTCCCTCTGGGGTACCCACCCCACCACTACGTCGTGGCCGGTCAAACAGCCTGTACCCGTTCGACGTCTGATTGAATCCCTTGCGGGACTCGTAGATGACCTCCAGCGCGTTCGTCTCCTCATTCCACCGAGACCAACGCGGAAACACCTCCAGCCACCCAGCCTTAGCGAGGACCTTCACAGCGGCATCAACCGACTTCGTTGTCTTGTAGCCCATGAGCTTCGCCAGAGTCTCACGCTTCGGATGGGCAAGACCTGTAGACCAGTCAGCAAACTTCATCAGGTGCGCATACAGGGCAATAGCGACCGGATCGGCCACCTCATCGAGAAGCTGGTGCGGGACACTAGCGAACCGCACACCCTCATAGTGGACGTCTGGATGAATTGTCACGGCCTTGCCTCCGTGGCCTCCATGCCGCCATCGGGCAGCAACATGAACCAGCGTCCACGAACGCACATCGGCACACTGCCCGGGTCGGGATGATGTGAATGAACAATGAGGCCGCGCTCACGACCCTCTGCCGGGGACACGTGCGTGATGTGATGGTGGCAGGCGCGGCACAATGCAGCCGAGTTCACAACCGTGTCATTGCCACGCTGCCGACGCTGCCGATGATGGAAGTCAGTAGCGTTCTTTTCACACCCCGGCAGCCCGGCTTCACAAAGCCCACGAGCGCGCTTGAACATCGTAGTCTCATAGACCTCTTGGGGCATTCTGCCGCCACGGCGCGGTTTACGCTTGATGTAGCCCACCTCTACTTACCGCCCTTTGCCTCAATAATGTTGAGATCAAACTTCTTATGACAGGAGACGCAGCGGGGCGAATAGTCCCAGATGTTGGCGCTATAAGAGACCACCCCACCCTTCTCATGGGTTTCTGAAAGTTCATGCTCCGCGCAGTGGTTATAAGACCAGTGCCTTGCTTTCCTCCCGCAATCAACGCATGAGTACTTAGACGCACTTCCGCGTGCGGTTTTTACCCTTCGGTGGGCGTTCTTATACCCCAGTTCGCTCTCACTGACCCAGTTGTACGCCAGCTCCCCACGAGCGTGATTCTTTAAGTCTCCATTTCGCTTCATGCCCAGACTGTGGTTTCTACATAGCCCTTCGGTAGTGAAAGCCTTTTTATCGCAGCCTCCTACAACGCATTCGGAGTCTGGCACGCGAGGAGCAACGATGCTAAGTGTTCCGTTACGGCGAAGGCGGTAGTAGTGCATCTCGCAGTAGCTTGCACCTCCCGAGCGCGGCTTCCGCTCACACCCGTCGGCTTGGCAGACCGAAAACTTTTCTTTATCGGGGCGAACCTCGCCCCATGACTTCACCTGTTGGTAGTGCTTGGTGCACATCGAACGCGCCCTTGACGGGCGATCGCACCATTCAACGGAGCATTGCGTTTTACTAGGGGATCGTTTCATCCCAAAGATTCCTTTCTGCTACTCCCCCACACCGCTCACGGTTGCAGCCGCGTACAGGTGGGGTACATGGATTATTGTAGGGCGGCCCTTGTATGGCCCGGGCCGCAGGGCACGAAAAGATAGCTAGGCCGGTGGCGCAGTCACCCGCCGGGGGTCTGCAATCCCACCGGCCTAGGGCAGTGAGGAATGTAGTTAGGCGGCGTCGGCGGTCGGCTCGACCACCTCACCGTCCAGCACGTTCCCGACGGTCTCCTGCGCCTTCTCCATGCGTTGGGCCTTCTCTAGGCGGTCTAGCGTGTCGCGGGCCATGCCAACGAGCTCACGATCCGACCTCGATTCGTAGTAGCGCAGCGCCCGGCGAAGGGTATCCACGTCCCCGGAGGACTCCGCCTGGAGTAGCCCCTGAGTCTGCTTAGAGACGTATGCCTTCCGCTCCTCCGCCTGCTCCTCGGCGGCCTTAGCGGCCTGCTTCTCCTCACTGAACTCCCCATCGGGGCGGGTCTCCACAAACGTGCTCGGGGCGGCGTCGGCACCAATCCCCATACCGTCCAGCAGCTTCGCAACTGAGAAGTCGTTGAACGTCATCTCGGCACCGGGTTGGAGCTGAAGCTCGGGAACCGTGGTAGCGATCTTCGTCATCGTCCACTGGCGCGGAGCCCTCGCCTGAACCACAACCTGGCAGTTGAACGGCAGATTCTTCTCCGCCTGCACCTTCCAGAATTTATCCCGCGTCGGGTTGCCCTTCTCATCCATCGCCGTCACAAGTTCGAGCCGGGAGGTCATGAGTACCGGGCCGGGGAACTGACGGCACTGCTGCAAGATGCCGTTCCATGTAGACTTAATCTGATTCCACAGGTCCATGCTGAGCCGCACACCGTCCTCCGGCACCTTGCGGCCCTTGCTACGAGCACGGCGGTTCGCTTCCTCCTGGCCGTTGTCCTGAAGCAGCTGCCAGATTTCGGTCATCGAGTCGATGATGAGGAGGTTGTGCTTACCCTCAGCCGGGGCCTGCTGGGAAGCCCAGTGGATAGCCCCACGAATCTGCCCAACGGTTCCGTCGTGCTCAACTATCAGAAAATCAGCACCAGGGACTGCGCCATAAGCATCCGCCTGAGACTCTCCAACTTCAATAAAAAATGCCTTGTCAACTGCGCTCATTGATGTGGACTCGACAGCTGCCCACGTCTTACCGGCGCCCTCGACACCGGCGAGAAGCACCAACGGGAATGAAGCCTTGCAAGATGGTCGGCGGGTTGTGAACTCCATGATTATTTCCTTTCCATGATTGTGTTGAAGTAGCTATCTGAAAGTTCTTGCGCTGTATCTGCAAGTCCCGGATGATTAATCAGATAAGCGCGAGTACGAGAGCACGCCAGGCAGTCCCTGTAGCCTTTCTTGGCTATTGACGGAACCAGGTTTGGCGCGGTAAGCAGATGCCCTCTTTTGCACGTTGTTTTCTTGCTCTGGAAGTGCGTGCCATGACGAATAATGTCGCGGATGTTTTCAGCGTGGGTGTCATAGCGTAGGTTCTCTACGCGGTTATTCGCTGGGTTGCCGTCGTTGTGGCATACCTCCATGCCTGCAGAACGTGGTCCTATAAATGCCTCGGCAACGATTACGTGAACGCGCTTAGTTCGGGGATGCGAGTCTTTTAGCAGATTCACATAAAGGTGCCCACTCTTACGCACGCCAGGCTTCAGAATGCGCTCGCGTACTGTGATGGTTCCGCTGGACTTATGCGGTACTTTGCGCTGCAGACTCTTTATTTTTCCGTGGCTAGAGACTTCATAAAGTCCCTCAAATCCGATTACTGGTTTCCAGATTTCCTCACCCATGATTTACTTCTCTCCTGCTTCGAGTGCGAGGACAGTGCCCGCCTCTTTTACAAGATGATCAATTGCTGCACGCGCCGCGTTAGAACGCTTGGAATTGATAGCGACCCGTGGCGATGAGGCTTCCTTGATTTCCCAACCGGTAGGAAGATGTCCGCTGATTTGCCAGTCTTCGAGAACTTTCGCGGCGATTTCGTCCGCATCCTCCTTCACGACAGCGGACTCAAGTAGGTCAGTGCGCCCAAGCTCCATGAGGAGGCGAATAATTTCCTCATGGCGGGGATCAGACGGCGACGGTAGCCCGTCAACAATTTCACGGCCCTGCTCCTCAGCCATAGCGAGAAGCACAGCACTGTCGGTACAGACCGCTTTCATTCCGGGCGCGGACTTCGATACGCTGCCCAGCTCAAGGCCCTGGGCGTTCTTCACGGTGCGCTTGTCGCCCGGGTTCATGTCGCGGGTGATGCTGTCCTTGAACTCCTTATGGATGCCGTTGAGCTTCCTTAGCACGACGGCCTGGAGTAGGACCTTCTCGTACGGGTCGCGCTCTGCGGTTTCGAGCGCCGGTGTCGGGGTGTTATCATGTGTGTGCATCGTGTTTAGATTCCTTTCTGCCGATGCGGCCCCTCACTTATGGAGTTGCAGCTCCGAGGGGTCTTTTTACGTTTTAGGCTGCGTTCAGTAGCTCCTGCATCTCAATGCAGCGGTCTAGGTCGGCTTTCTTGAAAAAGACTCGCCACCCTAGTTTGGTCTCCGCGAGTAGCCCGTCCCTCCGGAGTAGATAAAGCGTGTTCCGTGAGATGCCTCCCAGGTATTGGCAGGCCTCCTTCTGGTTGTATAGCCCATCGTTTTTGTAGGCCATATAGTGATTCCTTTCTGCCTTGCAGGGCTGTACCGTCCGGTACTAGTTGGGCTCGTTTTGAACCCTTACCCAGTATTATAATGTACTATCCGGTACCGCGCAAAATTAAATACACACCCACTGATAACCTCATAGCCATGACCACACCCCAGCAGTGGCCTGCTGGCCAACTCCTCCAACACGCCCGCGAACGCGAGGGCCTATCCAAGGCCGAAGCCGCCCGACGATCCCGCCTATCAGAATCCTGGTGGCGCCGACTCGAGACCGGAATCAACATCCGAGACGGCAAAAAGATCCCCATCACACCCACCCCGGAAGCGCTAGCGAAAGCCGCCCAGGCCGTCAACCTCCCCGTGAACCAGGTACTCGAGGCGGCGGGTCTCGCCCCGGAACGGGAGAACCCGGAAGACCTACAGGACGAGGCGGCGCAGCTACTCAAGGCCCTACCCATTCCACTACAGCGGGAAGCCGTCGCCTACCTGAGGGGACTGACCGTAGGAAGTCGGCAGGGCTAGCCTCTCCGCGTACTGGGCTAGCGCGGCCTGAGCCTGCGCCCGCCCCACATGCACATACCCAAGCGTCGTATCCACAGTGGACTGACCAAGGATGACCCCAATCACCTGAGGCGGTACCCCGCACTCAGCCAGCAGAGACGCCGCCGTATGCCTAGCCGTGTGGAGGTCAACGACAGGCAGCCCCGCCGCCTTCAGGGCAGACTTCCACCTAGCCAACGCCACCTTCGGGCGCAGCGGTAGCCCGCGCTCGGACACCCACATGAGCCCCCACTTGTTCGGAGGTGCGGCCTGCACATACTGCCAGAGCATCGCATCCAGCGGAGCCGGAACATGTACGAGACGAACCGAGGATGAGGTCTTCGGTGGCGCCAAAATCAGATTCCCCCACAGGGGCTCGAAGTCATACCCAGGAGGTAAAGCAAGGCCACGGGTGGGGCACTTGCTCGGCCTCACACCATCGATGCACCGGCAGCCCTCGCCATGCGCCCAGGACACCTCGACCAGCGCCCTATCAAGCTCGGCTGTGCAGCCAGCCGGGGAGAAGTTCACCTTGTTGCGCTGCAAACCCAGTAGTTCGCCCTTACGGGGACCAAGGAATAGAAACGCCGCCCAGAGCGTTGCGAACGGGTCCCCCACTTGAGCCGAGTGAACTATAAGATGACGCGCCTCATCCGCCGTCAGCGACGTCCTCTTCTTCGACACCGCCCTAGGCCGAGGCACCTGAGAACACGGGTTCCGCTCGATGAGCCCACGCTTCACCGCATCCTCCATACAAACAGACAGCGAGGACCTCACCATCTGCACCGTCCGGCTGGATACGTGGGCATCTCGCACCGCTTTATCAAGCTCGCGCACCTCGTCCGCCCCGACGTCACTGAGCTTGTATTCGCCGAGCGTTGGGATGATGTACTTGGTGGCGTAGGACTTATGATTCCGCAAATTGTTCGGGGAGAAAGTTTCAGCCGCCGTAGTTTCAAGCCAGCGGGTGACGTGGGTTTCAACCGTGATTTCCTCGGGCGTGGAACGTCCTTTTTTGAGCTTGATAAATAGCTCGTTCCTACGCCTCACGCATTCCGCTTGCGTCTTGGCGGAGACAGTGCGGCGCACCTGGCGCCCCTTGCCGTCGTAGCCAACGGTGATAGCGGCGCGATACCGGCCGTCCTTGGTCTGGTATATGGAGCCCATGGTGAGGTCTCGTACTGGTCGCATTCGAACATCCTGAGTCGGTTGGTAGCTGGTCTTGGTAGCTAATTTTGTAGCTATCCTCCGATACAGGCTAGTACACGCTAGTACAAGTGCGGTAGATCGATGTAGCTGGAACTAAGTCAGAAACCCACCCTGTACTGGTACAGGAAAAACCCGACACTCAGACTTCCAAGCTGAAGACGCGGGTTCGATTCCCGTCATTCCCTCCAAGAAAGGCTGCACTGAGCACCTCTTTTAGGTAGCCGGTGCAGCTTTAGTCGTTTTCGCACCCGCTGGGGATGACCGCTCGGATTGCCGCCGCATCATGCCTGGCCATGCATCTTTTCTGTCAGAAGGCGCCGCCCCTACGTAGAGTGGGCCGCATGACTGTACCCAATATTGAACTCAACGATGGCAACACCATCCCCCAGCTCGGCTACGGCGTCTTCAAGGTAGACCCCGACAAGACCGAGGAACTGGTCCTCGAAGCCCTCAAGGTGGGCTACCGCCACATCGATACCGCTGCGATCTACGGCAACGAGGAGGGCGTGGGCCGCGCGATTGCTAAGTCTGGCATCCCGCGCGAGGAGCTGTTCATCACCACGAAGCTGTGGAATGACCGCCAGACTGATGCGGCCGCAGCTCTCGACGAGTCCCTAGAGAAGCTGGGCCTTGATTACGTGGACCTCTACCTCATCCACTGGCCCTGCCCAGATAACGGCCACTACGTCGAAGCGTGGAAACAGCTCATCGAGCTGAAGAAGGCCGGCAAGGCCAAGTCCATTGGTGTTTCCAACTTCGAGCTCGAGCACCTGGACCAGCTGGAAACGCAGACTGATGAAACCCCCGTGGTCAACCAGGTGGAGCTGCACCCCTACCTGCAGCGCTGGCGCGAGCTCGATGCCTTCCGCGCCCACCAGGTGCACATCGAAGCCTGGGGCCCACTAGGCCAGGGCAAGACAGATCTCTTCGAGCAGCCGGAAATCACCGAGCCTGCCGAGAAATACGGCGTTTCCCCCGCCCAGGTGATTATCCGCTGGCATCTGCAAAATGGCGTCATCGTATTCCCGAAGTCCGAAAACCCGGAGCGCATCGCGCAGAACTTCGATGTATTCGGCTTCGAGCTTGATGAATCCGAGATGGCTGCGATTACTGATCTTGACCTCGGGGAAGAGGGCCGCGGCGGCACCCACCCCAAGGATATGAACTAAGCCTCCGGAAGCTCCGGCGGAATGTTGGTGCGCTCGTACTCGGCAAGAATGTCGATGCGGCGCTGGTGGCGCTCAGCACGGGACCATTCCTGATCAAGGAAGGCGTCCACGATGGCGAGCGCCTCCTCCTCGGAGTGCATGCGGCCGCCGATGCCGATGAGCTGGGCGTTGTTGTGCTCGCGGGCCAGGCGTGCAGTCTCCGGGGACCACGCCAGGGCGCAGCGCGCGCCCTTCACCTTGTTAGCGGCGATCTGCTCACCGTTGCCGGAACCGCCCAGCACGATGCCGAGCGAGCCCGGATCGTTGACGGTCCGCAGCGCGGCTTCAATGCAAAATGCCGGGTAGTCATCCTCGGCGTCGTACTCATGGGCACCGCAGTCAATGACGTCGTGGCCCTGCTTCTTCAGGTGTTCGGCGATGACGTTCTTCGTCTCGAACCCTGCGTGGTCTGCTCCTAAATAAACGCGCATGGCCCACATCCTACCGGCCTGTGGGCCATCCCACGTACTAAACCTGCGGGGATTCGGTGCGGGAGCGCTTGAGTTCGAAGAAGTACGGGAACTGGGCGAGGCGCACGGAGGCGTCGAAAAGCTCGCCGGCTTCCTCGCCGGTGGGAACGCGCGTAATGACCGGGCCGAAGAAAGCGGTATCGCCGAACTTCACCACCGGGGTGCCGACCTCATCGCCGACCTCAGAAATGCCCCGGTTGTGAAACTCGGTGAGCTTCTCATCCATCTCTTCGGTGTTGGCCACGGAGGCGAAGGTGGAGGGGAGGGAGGCGTCGTCAAGCGCCTGCTTAATGATGTCATCGTAGGCACCGTAACCCTTCTTACCGCCCTGGCCCTCCGTGTGGATGCGGGTGCCCATGGCGGTGTAGAAGGCATCAACCTTCTCCGGGGCCTCCACGGCAATCTTGGCCGCCACGCGGGCAGGGCCCCAGTTGGCCTCCATCATCTTCATGTACTCCGGATCCAGGTCGCGGCCCTTGTTGAGCACGGACAGGGACATCGGTTCGAAGGTCACCTCGATATCGCGAACCTTCTCCACTTCCTTAATCCAGCGCGAGGTCAGCCACGCGAAGGGGCAGGAGCAGTCGAACCAGAACGTCACTTGTTGAGCCACGGTAAATCTCCTTTGCTTGTGTAGTCTTTGGCACCCCACCCTAGGCGTGTGACTACGCTGGTGCAGAGACTTTAGGTACAGAGAAAGAGGAGATGCACCTTATGACCTCGATTAACCTCACCCGCGAGGAAGCCCAGCAGCGTTCCGGCATGCTGGAGGTAAGCCACTACGACGTCGCCCTCGACCTCACCGGGGAGGAGTTTTTCACCTCCACCACGGTGGTGAAGTTCCGAGTTAAGAAGGCCGGTTCTACGTTTATTGATTTGCGCGGCGACGAGCTTCTCGAGGTCCGCCTCAACGGCGCTCCCCTGCCCACCAGTGCTTATGACCCGACCTACGGCATCCCACTGTCTGGCCTGCAGGTGGCAGAGTATGAGCTGAAGGTCGTGGCGAAAATCCGCTATTCACGCACGGGCGAGGGCCTGCACCGCTTTGTGGACCCGGTCGACGGCGAGGCCTACCTCTACACCCAGTTCGAGACTGCCGACGCCAAGCGCGTCTTCGCCTGCTTTGACCAGCCGGATCTGAAGGCGACGTACTCGCTGGCTTTTGAGGTTCCGGAGCACTGGACGGTGATTACGAACTCCCCCACCACGCGTTCGGGCAATACCGTGCGCGCGACGGTGGACTACCCGCTGTCGACCTACCTGGTTGCCTTGTGCGCGGGCCCGTATGTGGGCGTGACGGATACGTGGACAGGCACGCTGACGGAGCACCCGGAGGGCTCACCGGCTAAGTCCGTTGAGGTCCCGCTGGGGATTTACTGCCGCCCCTCCCTGCTGGAATCGCTCGACGCCGAGCGCCTGTTCACGGAGACCAAGCAGGGCTTCGATTTCTACCACCGCAACTTCGGCTTTGCCTACCCCTTTGGCAAATATGATCAGATTTTCGTACCGGAGTTCAACGCGGGCGCGATGGAGAACGCCGGCTGCGTGACCATTCGTGACGAGTACGTCTTTACGTCGCAAGCCTCGCACTACAACTACGAGCGCCGCGCGGATACCATCCTGCACGAGCTGGCCCACATGTGGTTCGGTGACCTCGTGACCATGCAATGGTGGGATGACCTGTGGCTCAACGAGTCCTTCGCCACCTGGTCGGCGGCGATTTCCCAAGCAGAGGAAACCGAGTACGACACCGCGTGGGTGACCTTTGCCAACGTGGAGAAAGCCTGGGCCTACCAGCAGGATCAGCTGCCCACGACGCACCCGATTTCCACGGATGCTTCTGACATTGAGACCGTGGAGCAGAACTTCGACGGCATCACCTACGCCAAGGGAGCGTCGGTGCTCAAGCAACTGCAAGCTTATGTGGGCCGCGAAAACTTCTTCGCCGGCGTGCGCCGCCACTTCCAGGAACACCAGTGGTCGAATGCCACCTTCGGGGATCTGCTGCGCCACTTGGAGGAGGCTTCGGGGCGTGACCTGTCCTTCTGGGCACAGCAGTGGTTGAAGACCACGGGGGTCAACACGCTGGGCGTGGCGTTGGCGACAGACGAGTCCGGTACCATCACCCAGGCTTATCTCACCCAGCGTGGCGATACCCTGCGCACGCACCGCATCGCTGTCGGCGTCTACGCCTTGCAGGGTGAGAAGGTGGTGCGCACCGAGCGCATCGAGATGGATATCGATGGTGCCTCCACCGAGATTCCGGAGCTTGTCGGTCGCCAGCTGGCGGATATCGACTTCGTGCTGCCTAACGACGATGACCTCACCTACTGCCTCATCGAGTTAGATGCGGGTTCCTTGCAGTTCCTGTTGGAGAATGTCGACAAGTTCGAGGACCCCATGGCCCGCACTTTGTGCTGGTCCACCGCGTGGGAGATGACCCGCGCGGGCTCGATGCGCGCCCGCGATTTCGTGGCGCTCGTGGCCCGCGGTGCGGCAGCGGAGACCGAGCTCGCCGTATTGGAGCGCATCCTCACCCAGGCCGCAACGGCCCAATCAACCTACGCCGACCCAGAGTGGGCAAAGGAGGATACGCAGCTTGCTCGCGCCCTCCTTGACGGCGCCCGCTCCGATAGCGCCGAGCGCTCCATCGTCTTCACCCAAGCGCTGGCGGGCGTTAAGCTTCACGACGCCTCCCGCACCTTCTTCCAGGACCTCCTTGAGTCCTCCTCGGATGCGGGCCTGCGCTGGAAGGCGCTCACCGCGCTCATCGCTGATGGCTCGCTTGCCGACGTCACCGGCCCCGAGGCCGCCGGTGCCGCCATGACGGCTGTGGCTGAGGAGCTCAACCGTGATAACACCGCGACGGGCTACCAGGCCTCGCTTAAGGCGTTGGCTGCCGTGAACACCGAGGACAACAAGCGCGCGGTGTGGGACGAGATCGTGGCCGGTGAGCTGGGCAACCGAGACTTGGAGTCCAAGCTGGCGGGCCTGACATTCGTAGGCTCCGACGAGCTGCTGCCGAGTGCTGAGTTCTTCGACGTAGCGGAAAAGATCTGGTCCGCGCAGTCCAACGAGATTGCTCTGACCACGGTGACCGGGTTGTTCCCGCGCTGGGATATCAACCAGGAGACCCTCGACCGCGCCGACGAGTTCCTCTCCCGCGACCTGGCCGGCGGCCTGCGCCGCGCCGTGACCGAGCAGCGTGACCGCCTCGCCCGCGCCCTGCGCAACCGCGCCGTCGACCGCGGTTAGCACACGCGTCTAGCCCCTCACTTGAGGGGCTTTTCTCGTTCCAACTCCACGCCCGCCACGCGCGCCTAGGACCAAACCGCACTCCTCACCATGCCAGCCCCCGCGCGCCGATGGGGTCTGCGTTCACCCCGCACCGTTCCAGCATCTTATCCCTTGCTGCACGTTCACCACACCACCTGAACAGGCATTTTCCTCCTCTGGTTGCGGGGTACATAGACCTGTTTTAGTCTCTGTGCCCATGGGGGATATCGAAACCTACATCCACCTACGCAACTCGGGGATCGCGCTGGTGGAACATATACCTGGCACACCCGACGAGCTCCGCGCGCTCGGCGCAGATGCCTCCGATGCCGCCGAGCTTTCACACCTACATCAGGTGTATTTCGGGCCGACCCGCTTTACGGGTAAACAACGCAAAGCCCGCACCGCAGCCCTTCAACAACGCCACAGCCTGGGCACCCTGACACTGATTGAAACCTACACATCCAAGGTGAAAAAGACCCTGGATGCCTGGAACCTCCGAGCAAAACTCGCCGCCACCCCCGCACACCGCATCCGCCAGGTCGCCACCGCACGACTGAAAGAACTCAAGCGTAAAAGAACCGCCAAATGAGGTTACCCTCGTTTAGTGGACACCCTATTTGTACGGATCTTGTGTCCGTAAGAGAGGATGTTCATTGTGAGTCAACAGCGCAAGAAGTACACGCCTGAGTACCGGCGTGAAGCCGCGAACCTGGTAATCGAGTCAGAGCGCCCGATTGCCCATGTGGCTAAAGAGATTGGTGTTTCCGCCGGGCTTTTAGGCCGGTGGGTCAAACTAGAGCGTGAACGCCGAGGAGCCTCGGATGGGATGAGTGAGGCTGATCTTCGTGCTGAGAATGCTCGTCTGCGCCGTGAGTTGGCGGAAGCCAAGATGGATAACGAGTTTTTGTCAAAAGCGACAGCCTTCTTCGCCGCGAAGCAACGCGAGCAGAAAAGTTCGAACTAATGCAGCAGGAGAAGGCGAACTACAGCATCAAGCGCATGGCACGACTATTAAAAGTATCTCGGTCTGGATACTACAAATGGGCCCATGTGCAGCAGAAACGACTATCCGGAAAGGATGATCGGGCAGCATTTTACGATGATGTTGACCGTAAGATTCATCAGATTTGGAAAGACTCTGATGAGGTTTATGGTGCTCCGCGGATCACCGCAGAGCTCGCCGAGCGCTACCGCATTTCGCTTAACCGTAAGACTGTGGCGAAGCGGATGCGCATGATGGGCATTGAAGGGATTTCACCGCGTGCCTTTGTCCCGGTGACTACAATCCAAGCCAAGCGTAAGTCGAGTCTTCCTGACCTGGTCAAGCGCATGTTTGATACTGGTGAGCTCAACCGGGTGTGGATGTCGGATATTACCTACCTTCGCACCGGTGAGGGCTGGCTGTATTTGTGCGCGGTCCGCGATGGTCATTCCCGCAGGGTATTGGGCTGGGCTATGGATAGCGTGCAAGACACAAGTTTGGTCGAACGGGCCCTGCGGATGGCGCATACACTGCGCGGTGATGTTCCTGATGGGCTGGTGTTTCACGCTGACCGCGGAACGCAATTTACCAGTGAGAAGCTCTGGGAGGTCTGCAGCAGACTGGGCATTGCTCAGTCTGTGGGGCGTACTGGTGTGTGCTTCGATAACGCGATGGCTGAGTCGTTCTGGTCGACGCTAAAGACTGAATTCTACGACCGTAAGCGCTGGGCGAGCCGTGATGCTGCACGCAAGGCTGTTGCCTACTGGATTGAAGTCGTCTACAACCGTCGGCGCCGGCACTCTGCACTCGGAATGGTCAGCCCCGTCGACTTCGAGAACCACGCCGGCGCAATCAACAGCAGAAAAGAAATAGCTGCCTAACCACTAGGTAGCTCCACTACGTGTCCACGATTTGCGGGCAACCCCACAAACCAGGCGTACGCATCACCTACCGCGAACAAGGCCCCAACACCCTCTCCATAACCGATGACGCCACCACGATTGCCAACATGCGCGGCGTACTCGAATCCACCAACAACACCGACCTACTCCAAGCCGCCAACGACGTCTTCTTCAAAGAGTCAGGCGGTTCTAAACCCGCGGTGCGCACCCAAGTCATCGTCACCCTCAACGAGCTAGACCAGATTATTAACGGCGACGGGGATGACATCGAACTCAACCTCACCAACGGCGCGCGCATGACAGGCGCAGAATTCTTAACCCACAAGTTCGCCGAAATAGGCTACGCCACCCTCGTCCACCCCCTCGACGGGCCCATCAACACCTGGCGACTATCACGTGGAGCAAACCTCAACCAACGCCTTAGCCTGCACGCCGAATCCCACACCTGCTCACGTCCTGGGTGTAATAAACCAGCTGATTACTGCCAAGTCCATCACCTTATCCCCTGGCAGGCAGGTGGCTACACCAACATCAACAACCTGACCTTCTTGTGTGCCTACCACAACGGCATTAATGATGATGACCCTTTAAGACCTACCGGGCGCGGCTACATGTACCGGCTGAACACCGGGGTCAGCTTCATCCCACCCTGGGGTGCACCAATTACCGCGATGCCGGAATACCAAGAAGCACTAGCCAGACTCAACGCTGAGCGGGAAACAGCCACAAAGACACAGGCCCCAGCACCAGCCCAAGGACCACCGGCCCAAACCCCAATCACAGCGCCAGCCCAACCACCAGACCCACCACCCGACACCAGCTAACACCCACAACCAGCAAACGCAGCAACGACAGAAAGGACAGGGCTCACCGCCAGCAACAACACCGCCACCCACCAACCGAGGGAAGCTTCGCGGGTACATCGGCGATCCTTCAGACAGCACCACCCGCGGACCGCAACAAGGTACGCGGGAATTCGGAGATCCCAGACCACGGTTGATGCACCACAAAATGCAGCGGGAGAGCGAGACCCTTAAGCCCTTAAAGAACGAGACCCGCCAACCGGATGGTGGGTGGCGGGTTTCCCGGCGTACGCATTCGCATTTTCGGCAGGAAAGAGCTTATGGCGGTTCCCTCGCTGGGTTTCTAGTCGAGGGTCGGCGTGGGATCCTCGCCGATGACAACTTCCACCGTGACCGCATCGGGGCGCAGGGTCTCTTCCAACTGAGCGGCCACGACGCCGCTTTCCGCCTTGATGGTTCGCGTAATGCGCAAGACCGGCTGGTTGCGTCCCACGCCCAGTGCTTTTTGTTCCTCCGTGCGAGCGGTGGCGGCCACGAGAGAATCACGCTTAAACACTGGTGCCAGGTCAAGCTCCGTCAACAGCTCGGTCAGGGGCTTCTGTATATCTTCTTCCGCGAGGCTCGGCGCCAAGGCCTGCGGGATAAGGAGCGTGGAGGCCATGATGGGCGAGCCCGCCGATACCTGCACCGTGCGGCATTCCCACACGGAATCCCCCTCCTCAATCCCGAAGGTGGAGGCAACATGCCCCGGGGCTTCAATAAACACCAACGACAGCACCCGCACCTCCACATCGAGGCCATGCTCACGCAACTGGTCAAGGGCACTGCGCCCACTCGTCAGGCTCAGCGTCGGCGGGGTGGCACGCACGAAGGTGCCGCCGGTGCGTCCGCGCTTGCGGTCGATAAGGCCCTCAATCTGGACGATATCGAGCGCGTGGCGCACCGTCATGCGCGCGACCTTGTATTCCTGAACCAATTCCCGCTCGGTGGGAAAGCGGTCGCCCGGCTTCAACTCGCCGGACTCGATCTTGCTCCTAAGCGAATCCGCGATCACCAAGTAGGCGGGGCGGCGGCGTTGAGAGGTGGACACGTCTCATAACTGTACCGTGTGCTGGGTTTCTCGCATCTTGAGCGAAAACTCGCCACCTACTTGCGCTGGTTCAGCTCAATACGCGGGCGCACGCGGACCTCTGTCAGCTGCGTCGTCGGCCCAGCGTCGACGGTGGCGCGAATAGCCTTCGCCACCTCCACAGGGGCGATGACGTGCTCCGGGTTATAGTCCTGCAGTCCCTGCAACATCGGGGTATCCGTCGGGCCCGGCGCGACGGTGGAAACGCGGATGCCGAGCTCGCCGAGGCGGAGGCCGTCGGCAAGCGCGTAGAGCGCGTGCTTCGTGGCAGCGTAAATAACGTTGTCGCCGTAGGAGTGGATGCCGGCACCGGAGTTGATGAACACCGCAAGCCCCTCCGCCGCACGCAGCGCAGGCAGCAGCAGTCGGGTCAGCTCGGCTGGCACGTGCACGTTGAGGTCCATCTGCGCGCGCCAATCCTCTGGCCTAGCGCTTTCCACAGAGCGCTTATCCGCCCGGGCCGCCGCGTGCACAAGCACGTCGACGCGCTCCAGCGAAGCCAGCTCGGCGGGAAGCGCGGCGCCGTCGAGAAGCGACAGCAAGTCGATTTCTACCGGCACGATGTTTTCTGCCTCCGGCAGCTCCCCGGCGCGCCGCCCCAGGGCATACACGCGGTGGTCTCGGGCAAGGTCCTTGATGATCTCCACGCCCATTCCACCGGTTGCGCCGGTCACAACAGCAGTCTTCACCATGATTATTCCTCCTTCATTTAGCGGAAGCGCTTCGGCACATCGGGCTCCCCCAGCGTCAGCATCAGGCGGTTTGCCCAGTTGAAGAACGCGGAGGAGTTGATGACGTCGATGATTGCCAGCGTATCGAATCCCACGGCCTCGAGGCGCTCAACGTGGGAGGCGTCGAAGTCAAAAGGCGACTTGGTCAGGACCAGGGCGGCATCGCGGATGGCGGACCACTGCGCCGAGCCCAGGTCAGCGTCCACGCCTTCCTCAAGCAGGCGGTCAACCGCTGCCGCGTCACCGCCCTCTTCCTTGGCGCGCTGCTGGTGCACCGATGCGCAGTACTCGCAGCCATTAAGGCGCGAGACCACCGTGGCGGCCAGCTCACGTTCGGCGCGCCCCAATCCACCGTCGGTGTTGTAGAAGATGTCCAGGTCCGTGAGCGTGCGCGCCTTGAGCGCTGCCGGGTCGCGGGCCAGCAGACGGAAATACTCCATGTCGATGCGCTCGGGCTTAATCAGCGCGTCACGCTGCGCATCCGTGAACTCCTCCTTCGGCTGCGGCGGCACCCACGGCTTCCAGCCCAGCGAGTGCGCCACAAAGCCCTGCGGCTTGGCGACGTCCGGCACCAACGTCCCCTCCCCCGGCACCCATTCCGGGGTCTGGGTGGGACGCGGCGCCTCAGTCACGGGCGCGGGCTGCGCGGTACCGGCAAGCACGGAGAGGCCGTGCGCCACGCGCAGCTGGAAAGACAGGAAGCTGATGAGCTGTGCCAGCGTCACGATGTCATCGTCGGACCAGCCTGCCGCCTGCAGGTGACCAATCGCGGCCGGGGAAGCGTCCTTAGGGTGGAAGGCCAGCAGGTGGGCGAAGTCGAGGGCGGCGGCAAGGCGCGGGGAGCCGTCGAAAAGCGTGAAGCCGCCATCGATATAAGGGCCGGTGGTGATGCCGCGCTCCACCGCGCGGGTTATCTCGGCGGCGAGCTCCTCCGATTCCTCCGCCAGCAGGTCGGAGTAAAAGTCGACGGCAGGCGCCGCCTGGTACACGCCCGCCACAAAGGTAGCGATGGCGTAGCGCTCCGCATAGCTGAACGTACCGGGCTCCGCAGGCTCGAGGAGCGCGGCGAAGGAGGCCTGCGCGTTCTCCTTGGCTTCGGGCCGACGCTCGCGCAGCTGAGCGACGTCCCCTTCGACCCCCGCTACTAGGTTAATGATGTCTGCCATGATCTAATCCTTTCTTTTCCGGCCCCAGGCTACAGGCCCAGGTTGAGGTCGCCGGCGCGGTAACGCGAGCCGGGGATGGCCTCGATGAGCTTCCGGGTAAACGGTGACTGTGGGTTGCTAAAGACCTCGGCCGTGGGGCCGCATTCCACCTGCTGGCCCTTCGAGAGCACCGAGACAGTATCGGAGATCTGGTTGACCACCGCCAGGTCGTGCGAGATGAAAATGTAGGTCAGGCCAAGCTCCTCCTGGAGCCGGGAAAGCAGCCGCAGGATCTGGGCCTGCACGGTGACGTCGAGGGCGGAAACGGCCTCGTCGAGGATGACCAGCTCCGGTTCCACGATCATGGCGCGCGCGATGGCCACGCGTTGGCGCTGACCGCCGGAGAGCTCGCGCGGACGCCGGTCATAATAATCCGGGTTGAGAGCTACCAGGTCCAAGAACTCCTTGGCCTTTTCCTTGGCCGCGCTGGCACGCGCCCCCTTCAAATTCCGCAGCGGCTCCGCCACCGTCTGGCCAATCGTCTGCTTGGGGTCCAGCGAGCCATAAGGGTTCTGGTAGACCAGCTGGATGTTGTTTCGCTCTTCGCGCAAGGCCTTACCGCGCAGGCCCACAATGTCGCGCCCGCCCACGGTGATGTTGCCCGATGTCGGGGTGTTGAACATGGCGATGCTGCGCCCCGTCGTGGTCTTGCCGGAGCCGGACTCGCCCACGATGGCGTGGGTCGAGCCCTTGGCCACGGTGAAGGAGATGCCATCGACCGCAGTGAAATCACCGAAGCGCTGGGTCAGGCCTTCAACGCGCACCAAGGGTTCGCCAGTCGCCGCGCCGTGGGAAACAGAAGAAGCGCGTTCAGCGGTTGCACCAGCCTTCGCAGCGGCGCCGGTGGTTGCTGTGCTGGCGCCGGCGTCGGTGAGTGTGCGGGGGTCAGGCTTGGCGGTACTGCGTGGAGCGGATGTGCCGGCGTCGGCGACGGTGAGGGAGGGGGCGTCGGCAAGCAGGCGTTTGGTGTAGTCGTGGCACGGGTTCGTCAGCACCGTGGCGGCCAAGCCCTCCTCGCGCAGCTGGCCGGATTCCATGACCACGACGCGGTCGGCGCGGTCACCGGCCACGGCGAGGTCGTGGGTAATGAAGAGGATGCCCATGCCGAGCTCCGCGCGCATGTCATCGAGAAGATCGAGGATGATCTTTTGCACGGTGACATCCAGCGCAGAGGTTGGCTCGTCCGCGATGATGAGGTCAGGCTCCAGCGCCACGGCGGCAGCAATGAGCACGCGCTGCTTCATGCCGCCGGACAGCTCGTGCGGGTACTGGTGATAGCGGCGCTCAGGGTCATCGATGCCGACGCGCTCCAGGAGTTCCAGTGCCTTAGCTTTGCGCTCGGCCGCGGTGCCGACCTTGTGGATGCGCAGCCCCTCCTCCACCGAGGCGCCGATGGTCTGCACCGGGTTGAGGGAGTTATTGGGGTCCTGCGGGATAAGCCCGATGCGCCGCCCCCGCAGCTCACGCCACTCGCGGCGGCGCAGCGAGGTGATATCGCGGCCATCGAAGGTGATGGTTCCGGCACCGATAGTGGCATTCGAGGGCAGCAAACCGATGGCTGCCATAGCGGAGGTGGTCTTGCCGGAGCCAGACTCGCCCACGATGGCGGTCATCTGTCCTGGACGAACCTCGAGGTTAACGCCTTGCACGGCGGAAACGTCACCACCTGCGGTGGAATAGGACACGTTGAGGTCCCGCACGCGCAGCAGGGGCTGCGCTGCATTCTTTGTAACAAACATGTTAGGCCTCCACGGGGAAGTTTTGGGACAGGCGGTTGGCGGACATCACCACTGCGACCAGCGCAATGCCGGGCAGGATGATGAGCCACCAGGCGGTGGCCATGAAGTCGCGGCCCTCGGCGATGATAAGCCCCCACTCCGGGGTCGGCGGCGGGGCGCCGTAGCCCAGGAATCCGAGGATGGACAGCTGCAGGATGGCGGTGCCGAATTGCAGGGTGGCCAGGGCGATAACAGGGGTGAGTGAATTAGGAAGGATATGGCGGAAAAGCACCGTGGCGTGGGTGGCGCCGGCACCGTAGGCGGCCTCGATGTAGTCCGAGCTGGCCACGGTGATCACCTGGGAGCGGGCCAGGCGCGCGAAGGTCGCCACCGAGGTCGCGCCGACGGCCACCGCCGCCTGCACGGAGCCGAAGCCCAGCACGATGATGATCGACAGCGACAACAAGATGCCGGGGATGGACAGCAGCACGTCGACGACGCGCATGAGAACGCTATCCACCGCTCCTCGCAGGGAGCCGGCGAGAAGACCGATCAGCGTGCCGACGACGAGGCCGACGGCCACGGCGATCAGCGCGCCGAGCAGCGACTGGCGGGCACCATAAACGATGCGCGCGTAGAGATCGCGGCCCACCGCGTCCGTTCCCATAAGGTGGCCGGACTCCCCCGGCGGCAACAGGGCCACATCGGTGCCCGCATAGGGGTCAGCCGAGGTGAACAAGCTCGGGAAGAACGCAGCCAGGAAGGCAATCGCGAGGATCACAATGGCGATGAGGGAACCCGGCGCGAGCCACGGGTTCGCGGTGTGGCGGCGCGGCGCCCGTGTAGAACGCAGCGGTTTGGTGTGCGTCATGCTCATGAGCGCACCGTCCTTTCCGAAGTAGCGGCCGACGTGGTGGCGGAATCTGTGCTGCGGCGAGCGGCACGCTCCGAGGCGCTGGCACGCAGGCGCGGGTCCAGCACCGGGTAGAGCAGATCCACGACGAGGTTAATGATGATGTAGGAAGTTGCGGCGATGAGAACCACCGCCAGCAGAACCGGGGTATCACGGTTAGCCACGGCCTGGGCCACCATGTAGCCCAAGCCGGTGCGGCCGAAGACGGTTTCGGTAACCACGGCACCACCGACGAGCTCGCCGAAGAGCAGGCCCGCCATGGTCAAGGTGGGCAGCAACGAATTACGCAGGACGGTGCGCCAGAAGATCCAGGACTCCGAGGCACCACGAGAGCGCACCGCCTGGACGAAGGGCCGCGACTGCGTCTCATCAATGGAGCGAATCAACACCTGAATCAACGGCGCGGCCATGGGCACCGACAGCGTCAGGGTGGGCAGGATGAGGCCCTCCACGCTGCCGGGTTCGATAACACGCACCCAGCCCAGCTGGAAGGAAAAGAACTGGATGAGCAGGATGGCGATCCAGAATCCCGGCAGCGAGACCATGAAGGAAGGCAGGCCCCGGAAGAAGGAACCGATGGCACCGAGGCCCGGTAGCGTCGCCAAGAAGGCAACAAGCACGGCCACAATGAGCGCGAGACCGATGGCGCTGGCGGCGAGGATGAGGGTGTGGGGAAGGGCGTCGGCAAGCAGCGTGGCTACCGGGGCGCCCGACTGCGTGGAATTGCCAAAGTGCCCGGTGAGGAAGCCGCCCAGGGAGGTGAAGTACTGCACCACGAGCGGCTTGTCGACGCCCATCTCCTCCCGAATAGCCTCAATCTCCGCCTGGGACAGGCCCAGGGCTGGGTCGCCGAAGCGCGACTGGACGGCATCCGACGGCAGCGCCGAAAGTAGCAGGAAGGCCACGGTATAAGTAATGAGCAGCACGAGGAGGGCCTGCCCAATGCGGCTGAGAATTTGGCGGGTTGTCATTTATTTCTCCTCCTCATTCGACGCGGCGTCGATGCTGACCTCGTAGAACCACGGGCGGGCTACCGATTCCGGGCTAAAGCCAGTGATGCCCGGTCGCACGGCATAGACCACGGGCTCCTCGAAGAGCGGAAGCACGTAGGCCTGCTCGGTGATGTAGTCCTGGACTTCTTCCGTGGCCTTGATGCGGCCTTCTTTGTCGGGGGTGTCGAGGACGGCGTCGAGAAGCCCCTGCAGGTGCTCGTCGATGGGATTGCCCTCCGCGTCCTGGTTGAGGAAGGCATCACGGTTGTTGATGCCGTAGAGCGAGGTGATGACGTCATAGTCGGCTCGGCCCACCATCGAGTGGTAGATCTGCACCTTGTCGACGTCCTTGGCATCGGCGTTCTGCGTGGCCTGGTCGCCGGCATTGACTCGGATGCCGATGCCCAGCTCACCCAGCTGGTCCTGCACCATGGTCATGACCTCTTTGGAGCGCGGCTGCGGCAAGGCGGTATTGGTGCGCAAGACGAGGCGCTGGCCGTCCTTGACGCGGATGCCATCGGGACCGGCCTCCCAGCCGGCCTCGTCGAGAAGCCGCTTGGACTCCTCGGGGTCGAAGGTGTAGGCGGCGGACTGGTCCTTGTAGGCCAGGCCGGTCTTGGCCACCGTCGAGGTGGCCAGTGGGTAAGACTCGGAGAAGAGAACGCGGAGAATCTCCTCGCGGTCCACGCCGTGGATGATGGCCTCGCGCACGCGCTTATCTTGCAGCAGCGGGTGGTCGAAGCGGAAGGCGAATTGGTTGTTCATGGAGTTGGTACCGCTCGAGACGATGTCAACGCCTTGTTCTTTCAGCAGCGACTCCTGCGGGGCGGAGATCTGGCGGGCGATATCGGCCTGGCCGGAGAGGATAGCGCCGGTGCGCACGGACTCTTCGGCGGCGAGGATGTAGTGGACGCCGTCGATGTCCGCGCGGCCCTGGTGCTTGACCGCTGGCGGAGCCCAGTCATAGTCCTCGCGGGTCTTGAGCTTGAGGTCGGTGCCGATTTCTTCCGATTCCACCACGAAGGGGCCGGAGCCAATAACGTTGACCGCGTTGCCGGGGCCGAAGCCCTCGTTGTCTAAAGCCAACGTGGAATCGGAGAGCAACCCGGCGTTATAAGCAGAGGTGGCCTGGAGGAAGCCCGGGGAGGGCTGAGTGAAGTAGAACTTCACGGTGTCCTCGTCCACGACTTCGCCGCGGTCATAGTTGGCGATCTGCTCGGAGCTGGTCAGCGTGCGGGATTTATCGCCGCGGCCGAAGAGGTCGAAGTTGGCCACGACGTTCTCGGCGGTCAAAGGAGAACCATCGGAGTAGGTGACGTCGGTGCGGATAGTAAACGTGTATTCCGTGGCATCGGCGTTGACCTTGGGCATCTCCGTGGCGATCCATGGCGAGAGTTCCAGGGTCTCGGGATCCTGATAAAGGAGGCGGTCGGTCAGCTGGTTGACCACGCCACCGTTGGGGTAAAAGCCGGCGGCCGGCGGATAGAGCGTGCGGAAGAATTGCGGCTCGAGGTAGGTGAGGACGTTATCCTCCCCGTCCGGCCGATCCGCGGCAGAGCAGCCCGCTAAGGCGAGGGCTGCTGCCAGGGTGGCGGCGAGTGCGCGTAGAGTTTTCACGGTAATGCTTTCAGAAAGTCGGTAGTCGGTTTGTGCTGTGTCTCTGGATTTAACACAACGCATACTGAGCGGTATTATTCCACTAGACAGCACAGTCTAAAAGTTTGAGGTTGATTTATATGCCCGCCATCGCCATCGTCGGGGCCGGCCCGCGCGGTATCTCGCTGGTCGAGCGCCTTGCGGCCCATCTGCGCGCGACCCCCCTTCATTCACCCCTGCGACTCCACATCATCGACGATGCCCCGCTGGGCGCTGGCCGCATTTGGGATACCGAGCAGACCCGCACGCTGTGTATGAACACGTTGGCTGGCGCGGTCACGCTATTTACTGAGCCCGGCTCCACGACCACCGCGCCGGTACTCGAAGGCCCCATCCTCTACGAGTGGATTCAGCTTCTGCGCGGCGAGCGCCCCTCCATCTCCCCCGCCAAACTAGAGCTTTATGATTCCCACCCGCCACGCGAAGGGCTTGCTGCCTCTTTTGCCGAAGAGCTCGCGCAGACCCGCCCGGAATCCAACCCCTCCCGCGCGCTCTACGGCGCCTACCTGGAGTGGGTCTTCGAGGTTGCGCTGGCTCAGCTGCCGGAGAGCGTGGACGTCGTCCAGCACCGCGCCCGCGCGCTGTCCGTGGAGGAGCACGGTGAGCAGGACGCCATCAAGCTTTCGGACGGCACTACCGTCACCGCCGACGCCACCGTCCTGGCCTATGGCTGGCAGGTGCCTGCGCTGAGCGAATCCGAGCGCTCACTGGCGGAGGCTGCGGATTCCGGCCTGCACTGGGTGCGCCCGGATAACCCCGTGGAGCAGCCGGTATCTGAGGTCCCTGCGGGCGAGAAGGTCCTGGTCCGCGGCCTGGGCATGGGCTTCTTCGATGTCATGGCGCTGCTCACCATCGACCGTGGCGGCGAGTTCGTGGAGGATCCCTCCACCCGCTCCGGCCTGCGCTACGAGCCGAACGGTGAGGAGCCGCACTTCATCGTTTCCTCCGGCCGCGGCTATCCCTATATCCCGAAGTCGGAGTACCACGCGCTGCCGCCGAAGGCTGCGCTGACCCGCTTCCGCGCCGCGGTCGCCGCGATTGATCCGGAGGCGGAGTTTGACTTTGGCACGCAGCTACTGCCACACATTCTGCGCGATGCTTACGCCGAGTACTACGAGAACCAGGCCCGTGTATCCCCTAATGCCCTGCAGCGCCCGCTCGAGGATATCCTCGCCACGATTGATGCCACCGCGGTGGATGCCGACGACCTGGCAGACATGGCGGACCAGCTGCGCGTCGCGCTCGACGGCGTTTCGACTGAGCCGCTCGACCTTGCGCACTGGGCGCACCCGCTGGCGGACTTCGAGGGCACTGAGATCACCGAGTACATCGCCGAAGGCTTGGCGCGGGATATCGTCGAAGCTGTCGCCGCCGCCGATTCCCCGCTGAAGTCCGCGCTGTGGGCCATTTCCGCAGCGCGCAAGCCCTCCTCCATCGCCGGTTCGGAAGGCCGAATGACGTGGGAGTCCCGCACCAGCACGTACAAGGAGTTCATGGCTTTCGGACAGATGGTGGGGTCGGGTCCGCCGCTCTTCCGCACTCGCCAGCTGCTCGCGCTTGTCGACGCCGGCCTCGTCACCTTCCTGGGCCAGCGCCCCCAGCTGGAGATCAGCGAGAAGTTCTCGCTGCGCACCGCGCACGGTGAGGCTTCCTCCACCTGGCTTATCGACGCCTGGATGCACTCCCCCGATGTCCGCCGCGCCGGCGATCCACTCGCGGTGTCCCTCAATGGGCGCGTGCGCGCCTTCGTCGATCATGGCCAGGCCACCGGCTCGCCGGAGACGACGTGGAACCGCCGCGCGGTCAACCCCGGTGGCACCGAGGACCCGCGCCTGCACATCGTGGGCATCCCCACCTATTCGCAGTGGCCGGATACCACCATCTCCCCCATGCCGGGCACGGATCCGCTCATGCTGCAGGAGACCGACCGCACGGCCGGATCCCTGCTCACTTCCCTCTAATCACACACAGCGCAAGCGCCGAGGCCCACACTGCCTTGGCGCTTAGCGTGCACAGCAGCCCTCGACGCTGCGATGGTATTAATGGAGCGCGTCGAGGGCCTGCTCCAAGTCCGCGAGCAGGTCATCAATGGACTCGATACCCACGGAAATGCGCACAAGGTCTGCTGGCGGGACGAGCTCGGAGCCCTCAGCGGAGATGTGTGTCATGTTCTGCGGGTGCTCGATGAGGGACTCCACGCCGCCGAGGGACTCCGCCAGCGAGATGAGCTTGGTATTGAGGCAAATCTGGCGGGCATGCTCCTCGCTGTGGAAGCGCACGGACATCATGCCGCCGAAGCCGCGCATCTGCTTCTTCGCCAGCTCGTGGCCCGGGTGCGAGGGCAGGCCCGGGTAGAGAACCTGCTTGACCTCTGGGCGGGACTCCAAGAACTCAGCCACAGCCTGCGCATTGGAACAGTGGCGATCCATGCGGACTTCCAAGGTCTTGATGCCGCGGGCGGTGAGGTAGGCGTCGAAAGGCGAGGACACCGCACCGACGTTGCCTTGGAAGTACAGCAGGCGCTCATCCATCTCCGCGGAGTTGGTCACGACCGCGCCGCCCAGCACATCCGAGTGGCCGCCCAGGTACTTCGTGGTGGAGTGCAGGACATGATCCGCGCCCAGCTCCAAAGGATTCTGCAGGTGGGGCGTGGCAAAGGTGTTGTCGACGACAATCTGGGCGTCGCCAGTCGCCTTGACCACCTTAGCGACCGCAGCGATATCCGTGATCGTCGTCGCCGGATTGGTCGGGGTCTCCAACCAGATCAGCTTGGTGTTCTCCTTCAACGCCGCCTCCACCGCCGCGGTATCGGCGGTATTGACGATGGACAGCTCGATTCCCCACTCACCGTAATCATGGTGCAGGAGACGGTACATGCCGCCATAGGCATCGTTGCCGAGGATGACGTGGTCACCCGGGCGCACGAGGATGCGGATGAGGGTATCCACCGCCGCCATGCCCGTGGCGAAACAGCGGGCGTATTCAGCGTTCTCTAGCGCGGCGAGAGTTTTCTCCAGAGAGTGAACGGTGGGATTGGCCACGCGCCCGTACTCATAGCCGCCGCGCAGCTGCGCGAGGCCATCTTGTTGGTACGTGGTGGAGGCATAGATCGGTACATTGATGGATCCCATGTAAGGATCCGGCTGGTAACCGGCATGGATGGAACGGGAGGAAAAGCCAAGAGTGCGGTTGTCAGTCATGAGGCACAAGTCTAGACCAAGCTGTTCAGTTGTGAGAAAGGCTAGCTTTTTATATTCAACTCTCTTCCCTACCATCGGTAGGCGTCAGTCGTGAGCGATAGCAGAAAGGACACACGTGACCAGATCAACCACATACCTCAGAGCTTCCGCCGTGCAGAGCGACGGGGCTGTCGACGCGGTCACCCGCTGGTGGCAAACAGAAAACATGCAGTCCTGGCTCATCGACAAACCCATCGGCATCGCGCTCATCCTCGTCGTCGCCATCATCGGCAGTTGGCTGCTGCGCCGACTCATCACGAAGCTGGCCGACAACAGCATCAAGAAGGGCAAGCTCAGCTCGCCGCTCTCCCCGCGCAAAGCTCACCGAACAACCGATAAGGTGCTCGAACAGACGCAGGAGGCACGGCGCACCTCCCGCATCCAGACCCTCGCCGGCGTCGGCCGCTCCGCGGTGGCTATTTTTGTCTGGGTGTGGGCAGCGCTGGCCATCTTGGACAAGCTCGGCGTCAACGTCGCCCCGCTCGTGGCCTCGGCCGGCGTGGTTGGTGTCGCGCTTGGTTTCGGCGCCCAGGCGCTGGTCAAAGACTTCCTGTCCGGCATCTTCATGCTCATGGAGGATCAGTACGGCATCGGTGACACCATCGACCTCGGCAACGGTGTCTTCGGCGACGTAGAGTCCATTTCCCTGCGCATCACCACGGTCCGCGATATCGATGGCGCACTGTGGTACGTCCGCAACGGCGAAATCTTGCAGGTGGCCAACCATTCCGACCGCTACTCCGTAGCCCGCGTCCAGGTCCCGATTGCGCTGAGCAACGACCCCACCCGCGCAGTCGACGTCATCACCTCCGCGGCAGAGGACGCCGCCCGTGACTCCGAGATCAAGGACTTTATCCTGGCCACGCCGACGGTCAATGGCATGTCCGGCCTGGAAGTTGACCACATGTCCTACCGCGTTTCCGTCAAGACGCTACCGGGCAAGCAGTGGGACGTGCAGCGAGCGATGCAGGCAAGGATCCTCACCGCTATGCATTCAGAGGGGATCACTACGCCCTACCCACGCGGGATGGCTATCTTTGATCTGGAAGAACCCAGCCTGACGCGAAAGGAAGATTAGGCGTGCAACCAACAAGCGTGTACGAAGCCGTCGGTGGAATGGAGACCTTTGAGAAACTCGTCGGCGGTTTCTACGCCCAGGTGCGCGAAGACGATCTCATCGGACCGATGTACCCACAGCAGGACTGGGAGGGCGCACAGCAGCGCCTGACCTGGTTCCTCGTGCAGTATTGGGGAGGCCCGCAGCTCTTCTCCGAACAGCGCGGCCACCCGCGCCTGCGCATGCGCCATGCGCCCTACCCCATCGACATGGCAGCCCACGATCGCTGGCTCGAGCTCATGAGCAACTCCTTGGCACGGATCGACGAAGAGACCATCCCACCGGCCTATCGCGCCATGATTTGGGACCACATGGAGCGAGTGGCGGCGATGCTCATCAACCGCGCCCCTTAAAGCCCGAAGGCGTCCTTTACTGGCTGGGACACCAGCTCTCCCCCACGCGTCATGAGTCCATCAGCTAGGCCCGGGAAGCGCTCAACCGCACCATCGAAACCATCAGCAGCCAGCGCGCGCATATAGGGCAGAGTGGCAGAGCCCAGCGCCCGGGCAGACGTATTCGCCACCGCGCCCGGCATGTTAGCCACGCAGTAGAAGATGGTGTCGTGCACCTTAAAGGTGGGCTCGTCGTGCGAGGTCTTGTGGGAGTTCTCGAAGCAGCCGCCTTGGTCAATGGCGACGTCGACAAGCACGGCGCCCTTCTTCATCCGCTTGACCACATCCTCGCGCACCAACTTCGGGGCCGCAGCACCTGGAACAAGCACCGCGCCGATGACCAGGTCCGCCTCCAGCAGCTCTTCCTCCAGTGCCGATGGATCCGACACGATGGTGCGCACGCTGCCTTGATACTGCTCATCAAAGCGCTGCAGCACGTGCGGGTCCAGGTCCAACACCGTCACTTCGCCGCGCAGGCCATGCGCCATCGCGACTGCCGACGCCCCCACCTGGCCACCGCCGATGACGACGACGCGAGCCGGCCGCGTACCTGGTACGCCGGAGACCAGCAACCCGCGCCCGCCTTCGGTGGACAGCAAATGATGCGTGCCCTCGATTACTGCAAGACGACCAGCCACCTGGGACATCGGGGTCAGCAGTGGCAGGGTGCCGCGAGAGTCAGACACGGTTTCATAGGCTACGGCCGTCGTACCCGACTTCATCAGGGCTTCCGTCAACGGGCGGTCCGCGGCTAGGTGCAGGTAGGTAAACAGCAGCAGATCCTCGCGCAAATAGCCATACTCGGACTCCAACGGTTCCTTGACCTTGACCACCATTTCCGCGGCCCAGGCCTCCGCAGCAGTGGGCACGATGGTCGCGCCGGCGGCCTGATACTCGGAGTCAGGGAAGGAGGCACCTTCCCCCGCCATGGTCTCAACCAGAACCTCATGGCCGTCTTTAATCAGCGTGTCCGCCGCGCTCGGGGTCAGCGCGACGCGGTTTTCGTTGTTCATTATTTCTTTGGGTACGCCAATACGCATGCTTCGAGCAATCTCCTTTTGCTGAAGAAATAGAATTCGACCCCTTTAGGGTAACGCAGATCACCCCTTTTGTGTGCCGCCTCAGCCCAATCAGATCCAAGGTAGGCATAGCGCTCTGTGGCAGCCGTAGCGCTATTTATGCAAAGCCTCGCCGTGGACGGTCGCTGTAGGCGCCGCACTGGCGGGGTACGTATTGCTTTAGAACTTTTAGAACAAGGACAGCCGCGTCGAGTGATAGACGCTGCCATAGGGCGCGTCGAGGCGCACCCACCGCCCCTTGCCCGCCACGCGAAGGTGGCGGGGGATCTCGAGTGAGGCGGCAAAGCCCGGGATGAGACCCAAGCTCGTGCAGGCAAAGATCATCCGCATGGGAATCTCCACCTGAGTCTCCGCATCATTCACGGTGAGCACCGTCTGATTCAACAGGCTCTTCGGAGGCCCCATCGGCCCGGAGAATTGGCGGGCCAGCTGGCGCCCCTTGTCCGCGAGTTCACGGACAACGTCGACCGGCAGCGAGTCAATTTCCCGAAAGCCCTGTTCCGGCGGCAAGGCCCCCGGCCAGGACGGGTCGCGCGCTGGGCCCAAATCAAGTTCCACGCCTCCTTCGTGGCCGAGGGAGTCGGGGGCGGTGTGGAGGGCGTCGAGAAGCGCCTGCGCCGATACCACGGCGCCGTCGCGGCCCACGGTCCCCTCGCAACGCCGCGCCACGACAACGTCGAACGGCGTGGTCACGAAGACCTCAGCCTGGTTGGTGTCGTACTGACGCAGGCGCACCGCTGCGGATGCATCCAGCCCCGTCGCGCGGGAGAGGAGGGCGCGAAGCCCTACCCCACCGCTGCGCAGTGTCAGAGTTTCGCTCTCCATTACTGCTGCTCAAGCTCGACGACGGCGTGCTCCAAGATAATGTTGCGCTCCTGCTCAGAGACCTCTCGCGGCATCTGAGTAGCCGGGTCAATGGTGACCTGCACGCAATCAATGACGCAGGCCACTTGGCCCCGCGCATCCTTGATCGTCTGGCGAGTCGTGAAAGACGTGGTGCCGAGACGCACCACCGTGGTTTCCACCGTCACCGTTCCATGGCGTCCATCCCACTTGATGGGGCGGACATAGTCCGCTTCGATGTGGCGAACGAAAGCCACCATGTTGACGCCGCGAGCGTAGAAGTGGTGCATGGCAAAAGCCAAGCGCGCTTCCTGCGCCAGCTCAATGAAGTTGGCGTTCATCATGTGGCCGTACATGTCAAAGTCCGACCAGCGCACGCCCACAGTAAGCGCGTGGACGTTGTCCTTGGTCTTCTCCGACACAACATTCTGAGCGGACATTCCAGGTTCCTTCCGGAGTTCGTGCTTTAACGCTAGGGACTAAAAGGCCCTAGCGGCTGAGCTTACGGTGGGTAACGCGGGACGGGCGTGCAGCCTCCTCGCCGAGGCGCTCGACCTTGTTCTTCTCGTAGTCGCCGAAGTTGCCCTCAAACCAGAACCACTGGCCTTCTGCGACGTTGCCCTCCCACGCCAAGATGTGGGTACAGGTGCGGTCGAGGAACCAGCGATCGTGGGAAATGACCACGGCGCAGCCAGGGAACTTCTCCAGGGCGTTTTCCAGGGAGCCCAGGGTTTCCACGTCCAAGTCGTTGGTCGGCTCATCGAGGAGGATCAGGTTGCCGCCTTCCTTAAGCGTCAAGGCCAGGTTCAGGCGGTTACGCTCACCACCGGAGAGAACCTTGGAAGGCTTTTGCTGGTCAGCGCCCTTGAAACCGAAAGCGGAGAGGTAGGCGCGGGACGGCATCTCGTTCTGACCAACGTGGATGTAATCCAGCCCGTCGGAGACGACCTCCCACACGGTGGCTTCCGGGTCGATGTTCTCGCGGCCCTGGTCAACATAAGACAGCTTGACGGTCTCGCCGACATCGACGGAACCGGAATCCGGCTGTTCCAATCCCACGATGGTCTTGAACAGGGTGGACTTACCCACACCGTTCGGTCCGATGACACCGACGATGCCGTTGCGCGGCAAGGTGAAGGAAAGATCCTTGATGAGGACGCGGCCGTCGAAGCCCTTGGTCAGGTTCTTGACCTCCACGACCTTGTTGCCCAGGCGCGGCGGAGTCGGAATCTGAATCTCTTCGAAGTCGAGCTTCTTGTACTGCTCGGCCTCCGCAGCCATTTCCTCGTAGCGCTGGAGACGAGCCTTGTTCTTGGCCTGGCGGGCCTTCGCTCCGGAGCGAACCCACGCGAGCTCGTCCTTGAGGCGCTTCTGCAGCTTCTTGTCCTTAGCGCCAGCAATCTCGAGACGCTCGGCCTTCTTCTCCAGGTAGGTGGAGTAGTTGCCCTCGTAGGGGTAGAGCTTGCCGCGGTCAACCTCACAGATCCAGCCCGCGACGTGGTCGAGGAAGTAGCGGTCGTGGGTCACGGCAAGGACCGCACCCGGGTAGGTCTCGAGGTGCTTCTCCAGCCACTGGACGGACTCGGCGTCCAGGTGGTTAGTAGGCTCGTCGAGCAGCAGCAGGTCCGGCTCACTCAGCAGCAGCTTGGCCAACGCAACGCGGCGGCGCTCACCACCGGAAAGGTTGGTCACCGGATCATCGGACGGCGGGCAGCGCAACGCTTCCATAGCCTGCTCGATCTTGGAATCTACTTCCCAGGCATCGGCGGCATCCAGCTCCTCCTGGAGCTTGCCCATCTCCTCCATGAGTTCATCGGAGTAGTTGGTGGCCATCTCTTCAGCAATCTCTTCGAAGCGCTGCTTCTTCTGGAAGATTTCTCCGAGGCCCTCTTCGACGTTCTCACGGACCGTCTTTTCCTCGTTGAGCGGCGGCTCCTGGAGGAGGATGCCGACGGTCTTGCCCGGATCGATGAAAGCCTCACCGTTGGAAGGCTGATCCAGTCCGGCCATAATCTTCAGGATCGAGGACTTACCTGCACCGTTGGGGCCCACGACGCCGATCTTGGCGCCCGGGTAGAAAGCCATGGTGACGTTGTCCAAAATAACCTTGTCACCGATGGCCTTACGCACGTTTTTCATCGTGTAGATGAATTCGCCCATGTTTCACCCTTTGCTTCTGTCAGGATTGGTAAATAACAGTACAAAGACTACATGACATGGGCGGCGGTAGTCCTTTGTCCTTAGACCATCGCTTCTTCTGGCTCCGGTTCAAGGTATGGCTCAGCCCCGGACTGCGCTTGCTGACGGTCCGCTGCGGTGTCCTGCGGAGTATCTCCCGGCCGCAATGCAGCTGGCATTGTTTCTTCCGTTGGGTTCTCCGAACCTTCTGTGTTCTCTGTGTTCTGCGTATCCTCTGTGTTTTGCGTATGGCTCGGCGGTGCCGTGTAATCCACGTCCAGTACCGGCGGATTCTCCCCTAGCCAGAGGGCTTCGCTGCCCTCCTCGCCATAGGAGGTACCGATCTTTGTAGAGGTGACGCAAAAGCGGTTGAGGTCTAGACCCACATGGGCGATCTTAATGAAGGTCCGAGAGCGATTCGCACCGTGCTGGTCCTTCCATCGGTCCGTCACAATGGAGCCCATAACGAAGACGGGCATTCCCTTAAACAGGGACTTCTTCACGTTGATGGCGCACTGCCCCCATACTTCCCCATCGATGAAGTTGAGATCCAGCTCGCGCCATACGGTTTTGCCCTCCTCGTCTTTCTCCGGAACGCTGCGGGAAGAAGCGATACGGATGCGGGCCTTATACATGGTGTCGCTGATTTTGGTCAGGTGCGGGTTGTGGGTCAGGCGTCCTGTAATGGAGATTGGATATTGAGACATTGCGTGATTCCTTTGCTGGTCATGGCTCGTGGCTTTCTTGAGGTTAAGGAAGCGATGCGCCTCCCTTACCTCGCATCTTTGCCACCAAGAACAGCACCCGCAATGACTTCGCCAGCAACCTGTGGATAACTTGTTGCAAGCGTCAACAAAAAATCCATGTCCCCAGGCAGAAGCACCTCTTCTATCACCCTGGGTGCGCCAGCTCTCTAGTGTTGGCGCCCCCTAGTGCTGGCGGAAGCTAGATTCGTCGCCTTCCCCCATTTGCTTGAGCATGGCGTTATAGCGTTCCAGATCAGCATCGCCGTCCACGTCTGCCTTAGCGTCATAGCGCCGGGCAGTTGCGCGGTCTTCCCGCAGCCAGTCTCGGAAGAGTGAACCGAACACAATCACCAGCGGGAATTGGCCGAATCCCCACGAAATACCGCCGCCGGTCCGCTGGTCCTTCACAAAGTTCGGATTCCACGGCAGGTTCAAGGATTCATAGAAGTCCAAACCAAGAATCACCTGCATCTGCATGAGGTAGACACCGGCGAAGAGATGCAGGGGCATCGACACAAACAGAATCAGCAGGCGAACACCCGTGGGTGCGCGCCACGGCAGCGGATCCGGGCCGATGACCTCCCAGTAGTAGATATAGCCGGAAATCAAGAAGACCCAGTTCATGATGACGTGCCCGGCATGCTCCGAAATGGCCGCCTCATAGAAGTTCGGGAACAGGTAGAGCACGTAGAGGATGGCCAAGAACTGCAGGACGTTGACCGCTGGGTGCGTGAGCACACGTAAGGTACGGGATTTGGTGAGGGCAACGGCGGCGTCGTGAAGCGTGGGCTTGCCCGGCTCCCCCGGTTCAAACGCTTCCATCACCAAGGTCACTGGGGCGCCCAGCACAAGGCACAGGGGGATCGCCATGGACAGAATCATGTGCACCAACATGTGCATGGAGTACAGCGCCGGCATGTATAGGCCAATGCCATTGCTCAGGATCAGCGTCATGCCCAGTGAACCCACAAGGAACCAGGTAGTACGCACGGCCGACCACGTCAGCCCACGCTGCTTCAGACGCCAGAGCGCGTACAGGTAGAAGCCGGCTAGCACGAGCCCGAGCGAGCCAAACATGAGATCAAAGCGGAACATGGTCCACACGTTGGTGGCCGTGGGGGCGTCGAAAAGCTCGTAGCCCACCAGGATTTGCATGGCGTTGAGATTCGGATCCCGCGGCGGCGGGGGCGGCGTGCGGCCCATCGAGATGGCCACGCCGACTGTGGCCGCCATGATGAGAACCTCCACCACGGACACCCGAATAAACAGGCGCGGCGCGCGTTTCATCTGGGGAATGGTGACCCGGCGATGCACAAAGCCGATGGCCGCGAGCACCACCGTGAGCACTGCTTTGCTCAGCACCAGCAAGCCATAGCGAGTGGTGAATAAATCCCCCAGCTCAACGCGGATGAGCGCGTTGACCACACCGGTCGCCGCCAGCCCCAAGATGGACAGCAGCGCAACGGTGGAATACCGGCGAACCGCCACGCCCATGTCAGGCCCCAGGCGGCGGCCATGCGCAATGAGGCCCATGAGCCCGCCGACCCACAGCATGATGAAGAACAGGTGCAATAGCAGCGAGTTCGTGCCGTAATCATGATCACCGCCGGAGGCCGAGTGGCCCTCCATGCCGAGGGGCACCGTCAACAACAGCGACAGGAAGAACGTGGCAACTTGGCCCGCCCACGTGCGCGCCACAAAGCCCATGATGGCAACGAGCGCTGCTATCCCCGCGGTGAGTAGCCACACTTGCGACGTGGCAATCTGCCCCACCGCCATGCCCATCAGCTCTGGGTTGAGAACCTGGCCCAACGGGGTACCCGTGAGGTCCGACATCACGAGGGGGACCTCAATCAACGACACCACCGCGGCACCCACGGAGGCCCACGCACCGGTGCGCGCCGCAATGTGCCCATCGACGGTCAGGCCAGCCTCGATGAGACGCTCGTTGTCCTTGTCCGGCACGGCTGGGTAAATCAAAAAAGCGCTGGACATAAAAGAACCGATGGCTAGTGCCATCAGCATCCAGGCAACCGCGCGGAAGAAGGGAAGGCCGAACGTTGTCATGCGGCCTGGGTCGGGGATGCCCAGGGCGGCAAGCGAGTCCGCGAGAAAGAATAAGGAAATAATTCCTCCCACGAGGCCCGCGAAGACGACGAAAGAAAGATTCAACAAGCGGGAAGACTGCGCTCCCGACCCCGAGTGCGCCAGCCCCCGCAAGTGCTGTGAGCTGGGTTTTTCCTTCTCAGTGTGCATGGTGGGCAGTCTACCGCCACAGACGTTCTCTTACCTAAAAGGTAAATAATTCTCAGCATTCGGGTAGTCTGCTCTCATGGACTCTCGCCAGCTTCACCACTTTCGGGCCGTCGTAGATCACGGTTCTTTCACGCAAGCTGCGGAAGCGCTGCAGCTCACGCAACCTTCTTTGAGCCTGACCGTCCGCAAGCTTGAAAAAGATCTCAACGTGAAGCTGCTGTCCCGCGGGCGCGGTGGAGTCCGAACCACAGAGGCCGGGGATTACCTCTATGGCGTAGCTATTTCAGTCGATTCCCTCCTCACCACTGCCACCGCGCGCCTCGCCGAGTTTGCTTCCTCGACACCAGCACCGAAGCAACAGCAGCGATAGCCCGATAATCAGGCGGTCCGCAGCGGTGCGTTATGATGTTTCGGTACGCCTCCATAGCTCAGTGGATTAGAGCAGTGGGTTTCTACCCCATGTGTCGCGGGTTCGAATCCTGCTGGGGGCACGCAGGTCAGGGCCACTTTCTAGGGTTTCACTAAGCCTCAGAAAGTGGCCTTTGGGCACAGATTGGACACACTTCCATGGACATCACCCTCGCGACTTTTGACCACGCCCCGGAATCAACGCTGCGCGGCATGCGCTTCGTTAACGCGTGGGTCCCAGCACCAAGCTATGCGGCATCACGCCGCGCGGTGCTCACCGGACAATACCCACAGCGCGGAGCCACAACGCGCATCACGGAGATTTTCAAGGCCGCTGGCTTCGAGGTGCGGGAGGATACCGAGCCAGCTTCTTCGCAGGTCTTTCGCCTTCTCGAACAGCCGAATCCCCAGCTGTTGGACACCCTCGATGGCGTGGTGGCGGTGTGTTCCCTGCAGGGAGATAAGGCTGCCATGTCCCTCCTGTGGCCCGGGGTTGCAGAGTCCGGGGAATGCGTTGAGCTCGTCTCCCCTCTCGACTTAGCGCCCACGCTCGCGGCGATAGCGGGGCTCGATGTGCGCCCCAACGCCCCGCTGTCTTTCGATGGGCTCAACTTGGTGCCGGTCCTCCGCTACGGGGCATCTGGGCACGCGGCGCTCTTCTTCGACAACGGCGTGCGCATGCAGGACGCCGTGCTTGTCGACGACTCCGCCACCCCACCCAGCGCCTTGCCGCGCCTGCGGGAAGAGTGGGAAACGTGGAAGCGGTTTATGGCTCTGGGCCCGCTGCAGTAGTTTGCAGAGGTTACCGATTACTCCACTGGGATGACGACCCAAAGGATGAGGTAGAGCAGAATTCCTGAGAAGCCCAGCAGGGTCGCAACAACAAAGAGAATGCGCACCAGGGTCGGATCAAGGTTATAGGTCTGCGCGATGCCTCCGCAGACGCCGCCGAGCATCGTGTCAGTAGTGGAACGGGTTAAACGTTGGTTGTTCATGATGTCTCCTTTCGCCTTCCATTATCCAGAGTTGGGTCTGAGGATTCATCGGTGTTTACCCTGATTTAAACCCTGATTGCTCTACGCTGGGTGGAGACTTCCCACCCTGAGAGAAAGGACGCCGTTTATGGCTCACTCCCCTGGGCTGCCCGCCCCTACCCGCTCCTCCTATGCGCTGTTGACCGGCGCTAGCCAGGGAATTGGCGCTGCGATGGCCAAGGACCTGGCCGCCCGTGGTTATAACGTCATCCTCGTCGCACGCCGCGAAGACGTCCTCGAGTCCATCGCTGCGGACCTGCGCTCACGCCATGAGGTGGACGCCATTGCGCTGGCAGCGGACCTCTCCGAGGCAGCGGACGTGGACCGCGTCATCGAGTTCATGGCGGGCAAGAAAATTTCCATCATCGTCAACTCGGCGGGTATCGCCAGCTTTGGCAAGTTCATGGATCAGGACTGGGACTATGAAACCCGGCAGTTCGACCTCAACGGCAAGGCCGTTCACCGTCTGACGCGCGCTGCTCTGGAGCAGATGCTGCCGCGGCGCAGCGGCGCTATTTGTAACGTGGGCTCGGCTGCGGGCAACGTCTCCATTCCGAACAACGCCACCTATGTTTTCACCAAGGCCGGCGTCAACGCCTTTACTGAGGCCCTGCACTACGAGCTCAAGGGCTCCGGCGTGACCTGCACGCTGCTGGCCCCTGGCCCGGTGCGCGATGCCGTCATCCCCGAGGAAGAGCAATCGATCGTGGACAAGGTCGTCCCAGATTTCTTGTGGACCACCTATGAGTCCTGCTCCGCAGAGACCTTAGATGCCATGGCCCGCAACCAGCGCCGTGTGGTCCCCGGGCCACTCTCCAAGGTGATGAATGCGTTGGGCAAGATTGTGCCCACCCCGATTGTGGCGCCCATCATCGGCAGCTTCTATTCGAAGATGGCCTAGAACACAACAATGCCCGCTCTCCAGTGAGAGCGGGCATTGTTGTGTGTTACTTAGCCTTGGAACGGCGATTGCTCCGCGATAGCCTTCTGCGCGGCTTCCTGCCGAGCAACCTTGCGCTCTACCCAGAACTCTGCGTTCTTGATTCCCAGCGCCTCTGGGTCAAACTGCGGGTCCTTACCAGCGGCCTTCTGCGCGCTGTAATCCTTGAGGCACTTGAGCGCCGGAACCTGCAGGAAAAGGATAGCGATGATGTTGAGCCATGCGGTCGCGCCAACACCGATATCACCCAGAGCCCAAGCCGCGCCCGGAGTCGTGGTCGCTCCGACAACCACAGAGACCACGAGGAGAATACGCAGGAGCCACACGAGTGCGCGGCGGGTGGTCTTGTTGCTAATCCAGCGGTTGAAGTAGGTCAGGTTGACCTCCGCCATGTAGTAGTACGCCAGGACGGTGGTGAAGGCGAAGAAGGCAATGGCGATGGCGACGAAGCTCGGGCCGAATCCTGCCAGGAGGGTGTCGAGACCGTGCTGGACAAAGCCAGGTCCAACCGCGACGTCATCCGGGATGGAGCCAGCGTAGCGCACAGGTCCATCCTCCGACTCATCCTCGAAGACCTTGTACATGTCAGTGGAGATAATGATGAAGGCGGTAGCGGAGCACACGAAGAGGGTGTCAATGTACACCGAGAAAGCCTGCACGAAGCCCTGCTTCGCTGGGTGGGAAACCTCTGCCGCCGCGGCCGACTGCGGGCCGGTACCCTGGCCTGCCTCGTTGGAGTAAATACCGCGCTTCACGCCCCACATGATGGCCGAGCCCAACAGGCCAGAGAAAGCCTGCTCTGCGCCGAAGGCGGACTTGAAGATCATGCCAAAGACCTCAGGGATCTGGTTGAAGTTCATGATCAGGATGATGATGGCGAAGATAATGTACGCAGCCGCCATGAACGGAACCACGAGGGACGCGAAGTTAGCGATACGCTTGACGCCACCGATAATGATGATGGCCAGAATTCCGCCCAGAACCAGGGCAGACCAGCCAACTTCAATACCCCAGGCGTTCTGGACTGCAGCGGCCACGCCGTTGGCCTGGATACCAGGCAGGAAGTAGCTGGTGGCCAGAATCATCGCGACGGCGAAGACGATGCCATAGACCACCATGAAGGGGCCGACCTTGGTGTGCTTGTAGGCCTTTTCGATGTAGTAGGCCGGGCCACCGCGGTACTCGCCGGTGTCCTGGTCCTTCTCCTTATAAACCTGCGCCAGAGTACATTCCACGAAGGAAGTGGCGGACCCTAGCAGCGCTACCGCCCACATCCAGAACACCGCACCCGGCCCACCGAAGGCAATAGCCGTCGCTACACCGGCGATGTTGCCCACACCGACACGGCCGGCCAGGGAAATCATGAGCGATTGGAAGGAAGACACGCCCGAATCGGAGCTTTCACCATCCTTGAGCTGCTTGAGCATGTCCGGAATGCAGCGAATCTGCAGAAACTTGGTGGCCAGCGTGAAGTAAATGCCCGCGCCGAGGCACAGGAAGACTAATGCTGGTGACCAGATTAAAGAATTGAGGGTATCGAGAAAGGCTGACATCGGTAGGTTACCGTCCTTCGAATTATGTGAGTGCCATCACGTTAAAGGGTGCACTAATCATGTCCTATTCACCACGGTTTTCGTCAGCAAAACCATGAAAAAGTTCAAAAAGCCGCCAAACTCAGCCTTCATAGTCGGTAGAAACCCCAGCACATATCGATTAAGGGACCGATTTCGACAAGCACACCCGCCCTCCACCCCCACTTACCCCCACTGAACCGAAAGGGTGCATCTCCGACCACACCGCAAGAGAAACTATGGTGGAAGGCATGAGTGATACCCCCGCTAAGAACGACCGCCTCGTCTGGATCGACCTGGAGATGACCGGGCTCGATCCGAAGCGCCACGTGATCGTGGAAGTTGCCGCCGTGGTTACCGACGCCGAGCTGAACATTCTCGACGAAGGCATTGACATCGTCGTCCACGCCACGGAGGAAGAACTCGCGCAGATGGATGACTTCGTCACCGAGATGCACGCGAAATCTGGGCTGGACAAGGAGATTCGAGAATCTGCAATTACGATTGCGGAAGCAGAGGAGGCGGTACTGAAGCTCGTCGAGAAGCACTGCGACGCCAATCACCCCGCACCCCTTGCAGGCAATTCCATCGCAACGGACCGCACCTTCATTCGCGAATACATGCCGCGCCTGGACGCCGCGCTGCACTACCGAATGATTGATGTTTCCACAATCAAGGAGCTGGCACGCCGCTGGCACCCGCGCGCGTACTACAACCAGCCGGATAAAGGCATGGCACATCGAGCCCTGCAGGACATCATCGAGTCCATTCGTGAGCTCGACTTTTATCGCCGCAGCGTGTTCCGTACGGATAACGGCCCCTCTACCCCGGAAGCTGAGGAGCTCAAGGGGGCTACTACCGACGACTACCAGGCGTTTTTGTAAAACGGACAACGTGGGTTAACCTGTATCTCGTTGCTTTCGCCAACGATGGTGGCTGTAGTTCAGCTGGTAGAGCACCAGGTTGTGATCCTGGGTGTCGCGGGTTCGAGCCCCGTCAGCCACCCCGAATAGACCCCGCATTCTGCTTGAACAGGATGCGGGGTTCACTTTTTGCATTGAGCCCCAGCACCACCGCACCCGCGCACCATCAAGCCCCACCACCAGCCAGACTTGAGTATGTTAGCCTTACCTAATTGTATAGTGGGTAGCCTTCCGCCCGCACAGCAACTCAAGTTTTCAAAGGACAGTGATAACGATGGCTGGCCAAGCTAAAGAGGCAGCGCCGAAGCGCAAGCCCCGTAAAGCGCATGAAGCAACCGTGACTGGTCGCTACCAGGTTTCTCCGGATTTGGTTCGGTTGAGCATGAACTCCCCTGCTTTTATGGGCAAGGAGCTGGAGTTTACGGATCACTACATCAAGTTGCTATTCGTGCCGGAAAGCGCCGATTATTCTTGGCCGTTTGATGTCCAGCAGATTCGCGAAGAGCAGCCGCGTGATAAACAACCAATTCTCCGCACCTACACCCTGATCAACCTGGACTCTGAAACCGGGGACTTCGATGTTGACTTTGTCTCCCATGGTGATTCCGGTCTGGCCGGTCCGTGGGCACGAGTAGCTGAGGTCGGCGAGAAGATTGGCTTCCTCGGCCCAGGTGGCGCGTGGGGACCGACCGCAGACTATGAGCACTTTGTGTTCGCCGGCGATGAATCTGCAGCGCCGGCCATCGGTGCCGGTGTGCAGCATCTCCCCGAGGGCGCGACCGCTACTGCCTTCATCGAGATCGAAGCCGAAGACCGCAAGTTCGAGCTGCCCACCCGCGAGGGCGTGGACATCGTCTGGGTAATCCGCAATGGCGCTACCCACGGCACTGAGCTATCCCGCGTGGTACGCGAGGCTGGTATCCCCGAGGAGAAGAAAACCAGCTGGTTCATCCATGGTGTCGCCGAGATGATCAAAGAGCTGCGTCGCTTCCTTTTCGTTGAATCTGGAATTCCAAAGGAAGACGTTTCCATCTCTGGCTACTGGCGTATCGGAATGACTGAGGACCAGTGGCAATCCTCCAAGCGTGAATTCAACGCGGCGATTGAGGCCGAGGAAGAAAGAGCTAAGGCCTAACGTTTGTTTTCGCGTTAGACTGCGGCAATGATCGATTTCACCGACACCGCCGACGTCGTTGCTCCCCAGCTTCTGGGCACGGTGCTCACGCACAACGGCGTTTCGGTGCGCATTACGGAGGTCGAGGCTTACCTCGGCGCAGACGATGAGGCCTCACACACCTTCAACGGCCGCACCCCGCGCAACGCCGCCATGTTCGGCCCACCCGGCCGCCTCTACGTCTACATGTCCTACGGCATCCACCGGAACGGCAATATCGTCTGCGCGCCCGAAGGCACCGGTCAGGGCTGCCTGCTGCGGGCCGGGGAAGTCATCGACGGAGTAGACCTTGCCTATCAGCGCAGAGGCGACACGGAGTTTCATAACCTCGCCCGCGGACCAGGAAATTTGGGCAAGGCCCTTGGCTTCAGCATCGCGGACAACGGCACGCCCATTCGCCTTAAACAACGCGATAAGGAACCTGAGTGGGTCCGCGGTCCGCGCATCGGCATCTCAAAGAACCAAGACGCCGCGCTGCGGTTTTGGATCCCCTTCGACAAGACAGTGTCTCGACGCCGCGGGCTCCCCCGCTAACCCCTACCGGTGTATGAGCCTCAGGACTCATACACCGCATGTGGGCTCATGCACCGGATCTTTAAGCCAAAGCTGCCCGCACCAGCTCCGCTGCCTGCGAGGGGGTCTTGCCCACCTTCACGCCGGCCGCTTCCAGCGCCGCCTTCTTGCCTTCTGCCGTGCCAGAACCACCAGACACGATGGCGCCAGCATGCCCCATCGTCTTGCCTTCCGGCGCGGTAAAGCCCGCGATATACGCAATCACCGGCTTCGTGACGTGGTCCTTGATATAGGCAGCAGCATGCTCCTCTGCATCACCACCGATTTCACCGATCATGATGATCGCCTCGGTATCCGGATCATTCTGGAAGGCTTCAATCGCCGAAATGTGCGTGGTCCCGATAATCGGATCGCCGCCGATGCCTACGCACGTGCTAAAGCCAATATCGGATAGCTCGTACATCATCTGATACGTCAAGGTGCCCGACTTCGACACCAAACCAATCTTTCCTGGGTTTGGCGCAGTCTCTGCTGGAATAATGCCGGCATTGGATTCACCCGGCGTGTAGAGCCCCGGACAGTTCGGCCCAATGATGCGCGTTTTAGACTCTCGCCCCAGCGCATAGAGCTCAGCGGTGTCCTTCACCGGAATTCCCTCCGTGATGATGACCACGAGTTCAATACCGGCACGGATGGCTTCTTCCGCGGCATCCTTAGTGAATTTTGCCGGCACAAAAATCACGGTGACGTTGGCCTCTGTCGCCTGCATGGCCTCACGCACGCTGCCGAAGACGGGAATCTCGCGCCCGTCAATATCGACGCGTTCACCTGCCTTGCGCGGGTTGACCCCACCCACAATGTTGGAGCCGGATTCCAGCATGCGGCGTGTGTGCTTCATGCCTTCGGATCCCGTCATGCCCTGCACGATGATCCGCGAGTCTTTGTTGAGAAAAATCGACATGTCTACTCCTAGTTCGCCAGCTCCGCAGCCCTGCGGGCGGCAGCATCCATGGTTTCTACCTGCTCCAGTTTGGGCAGGTGTGCGTCATTGAGAATCGTGCGTCCAAGCTCCGCGTTGTTGCCGTCGAGGCGCACCACGAGCGGCTTGGGTTCAATCCCCTCCGAGTCCAGAATCTTGTAGGCCTGCACGATGCCCTTGGCCACTTCATCACAGGCAGTGATACCGCCAAAGACGTTGACAAAGACCGCTTTCACCTGTGGATCACTAAGAATCACTTCGAGCCCGTTGGCCATCACTTCAGCGTTAGCGCCACCACCGATGTCTAGGAAGTTCGCGGGCTTCGGCTGCGAAGAAAGATCCTCGCCGGCATAGGCCACAACGTCGAGCGTGGACATCACGAGTCCAGCACCATTGCCGATAATCCCCACGGAACCATCCAGCTTCACATAGTTCAGACCCATCTTCTGTGCCTTGAGCTCCAGCGGATCGGTCGCTCCGTGGTCCTGGAGGTCGCGGTGCTCTGGGTGACGGAACTGCGCGTTATCATCCAGCGTGATTTTGCCATCGAGCGCAATGATCTCACCGCTCGATGTCTTGACCAGCGGGTTCACCTCCACCAGCGTGGCGTCTTCTTCCGTGTACACCGTGTAGAGCTTCTTGAATACGGGCACCAGCTTGGCGACGTCCCCCTCATCAAACCCGGCCTCATAGGCCATGTCTCGCGCCAGCGTGTCCGTCATGCCGTCGAGTGGAGAGAAGCTGCGCTTAATCAGGGCATCCGGGCGCTCTTCGGCCAGCTTTTCAATCTCTACGCCGCCCTCCTTGGAAAGCATGGCTAGGTAGCGCCGCTTGGTGCGGTCAAGGAGGATCGAGAAATAATACTCCGCCGCAATGTCCGCACCTTCGGCCACCATGACCTTGCGCACGGTGTGGCCTTTGATCTTCAAGCCCAAGATCTCGTTGGCCTTTTCCGCCGCTTCCGCGGGGCTATGCGCGAGCTTGACACCCCCAGCCTTGCCGCGTCCGCCTGTTTTAATTTGTGCTTTGACCACGACCACCGGCGTCCCCAACTTCGCGGCTGCTTCTTCAGCCTGCACAGCTGAGGTCGCAACGATGCCTTTGAGGGTGGGAACGCCATGAGCTTCAAAGAGGTCTCGAGCTTGGTACTCGTAGAGATCCACTTCTGCCTCCATCTTTGCAGTGAAAAACTAGTTCTCCACAAGATTCACCAAAACAAAGACGTGATGCAAACCACTTTGCAGAAGTTAAAGCGTTGCACTTCACACACTTTGCACACCGCGCGTGTGCGATGCAACGCTGCCCGTTATAGCCGTTTAAACCCCCAGCAAAGAATTAGCTGATTTAACTTTCGGGGGCACCCTGGGCGGCACCGTCGATAAGCGCCGCCGCCCCAGGAGAGCTACTGGTTAGCGTCAGCATTGCCCGCAGACCAGGTGGCCCAGTCCATGTTCCAGTCCCCTAGTCCGTCGAGCGCGCTCAGCACACCACCACCGGTGTTGGAGACCTTGACCAGATCACCGCGCTTGACCGTGTTTTGGAACCACTGAGCAGCCTCAGTAGTCACGTTGATACAGCCGTGGGACTGGTTGTAGCTGCCCATCGCACCGACAGCCCAAGGCGCCGCGTGGACATAGATTCCGGAGTAAGACATCTGAGTTGCCCACTGGACGTCAGTCCTATAACCGCCAGCATCAAGAGCTAGGCCGAAGGTGGTGGAATCCATGACCAGGGAGGGGTATTGATCGCCGATGATGTAGGTGCCATTCGGGGTATCCCACTGGCCATCCCTGCCCATCGACACAGGAATGCGGCGCAGCACCTCACCATTCTTGAACACCGACATCATCTTGGTGTTGTTATCAATCAGCGTGATGACGCGGTCGCCGATGGTGAAGTTGGTGGAAGCATCCTCACCGCCGTAGACGCCGCCACCGAGGTTACGGCCGTACAGGTCAACGTCGACAGTCACCTTCGTACCCGGCTCCCAATAGTTTTCCGGGCGCCAGCGCACCTCCTGGTTATTCACCCAGTAAAAGGCACCTTCGACGGCGGGCTCGGTTTTGACCTTAATCGTCTCTTCGGCCGCCTTGCGGTCAGTGACGTAGTTACCAAAGCGCACACCGATGACCTGCCCCACACCCACTTCGGAGTCCGGCAGTGGGCTCAAAGCCACCTCGGATACCGCCGCAGCCTGCGGGGTGGTGAACGTGATGGTCTTATGGGTGCCATCTTTGTCCGTGGCATCAATGGTGTACGTGCGGTTATAGCCCAGCACCTCAGCACTCTTCCACGTGGTCGAGTCAGAGGACAGCTCATCTTCGACCTCAACGCCAGCCTCGTTGGTCATCGTCACCGACTTCAGGCCGGCTGGGGAGCTCACCTCCACCGGTTCGGATGGATCAACATTGCTAGCGCCATCTTTGACGGAAAACTTCAACTGCTTCGCTTTAGCGGCTGCCGACGCCTCTGCCGAAGCACTCGCTTGGACATCTTCCTGCGATTGGTTTTCAGCCGGGCTGGAATCCTCGGCCCCGCCGATGGTACAGGCGGCCAGTAGGGAAGCCGTCGCAACGAGGCTCGAGAGAAGTACTGCGGGACGTGCAGAAGGGAATAGAGAACGCACAGAAACCCCTAGCTCATAGAAAGATTTAGACAATGACAAGAGTGCACTAAGCCTAACCGCCCACACCGCCTTCTAACTAGTTAGCGCCACCGCCTTTAACCGTTTCGTTACCAGCCTTCCCCACTCCCGCACTCCGCACTTTCAAAGAAGAGAAAAGTAGCCGCTACCTAAGGCACCTAAAACCTTCATTCACCTGGCGATTTTACCTTTTTGGGAAGAGGGTGTTAAAGTTACATCTCGTTGCACGGCAGGCGCTGAGGAAATCAGAAGCCACCGGGTAGACGCAAGCGCCATTAGCTCAATTGGCAGAGCAACTGACTCTTAATCAGTGGGTTCGGGGTTCGATTCCCTGATGGCGCACAGTTTAACCCCCTTCATCCTAGATGAAGGGGGTTTCCTCGTCTCGCCGCCTCGACAACCGGGGTTAAGGGCTTAAGGGACATTTCGTGTGGATTTGCGGCCTAAACGACAAAACGTGTTGTTTTCCGGCGTGTCGAGTTAAACGACAGATTGTGTTGGTGGGGGTTGGGGTTTAGCGTATGTGACCTTTGCGTATTCCCATAGAGTGGTTGTAGGCAGTGTCGATGGCGCTGTCGTAGGTTGCTGGTCGGCCGTCTTCGTGGCCGCTGGTGGCTTGTGTTTCCTGGTTGGCTAGGGTTTGTGCTTTGGCGAGTGCGTCCTGGCCCCAGTTTTGCTGCCTGGCGATTTCTACGGGGTCGCCAGGCAGCTGCGTGTGTAGGTACAGCCACCAGTCACAGGCGATGCGTTGTTGCTCGTCGCGTAGTCCTCGGTGGGCGTGCATCAGTTTCTTGATTTGTGAGTTCACTCCGCCTTCCAGGCTGTTGGTTGTGCGCTCTAAGCGTTGGCCTTCTTTAGCTTGGGTGAGGTAGGCAAAGAGGTGTCCGTGTTGACTCATTTTCTTCAGCTGTAGGTAGATTCCGCGGTGAACATCGTGGGTGTACCACCATTTTTTGTTGCCGCGTTTGGATTTAGGAATCTGCTCGAAAGGGACGTCTTTGACGTAAGTTTTGGCTTTTGAGCTGGGCGCTAAATACAGTGCCGAATTGGTGTAGCTTGGCAGTCCATTCGGCTGCTTCATCCAGGTTGTCAACGGCTAGCAGTTCGAAGGAAAGCCGTCGCAGTGCTTTGCCCATCGGCGAGGTGGGGTGCAGGCCTGTGGCGCGTTGAATGTTGCGTTTGACGTGGACAATGCAGCGTTGAACTGGAGTATCAGGCCACAAGTGGCGTAGTGCTTTAAGTCCTCCGGAATCCCCATCACAGGTCACCAGTTGTGGTGGGGCTATCTCGTCTAGCAGGCGCATGTAAGACCAAGAGGATTCCTTAGTGCACCAGAACCAGTTGATGACATGGCAGGAGTCAGCAGCTACGACAAGGCACTTGGTGTTGAAGTAGGTGCCGTCGATGAAGATTTGGTCGTAGATTCGCTGCTTATCAACGCTTCGGGGAGGTTGGATAAGCCAAAACGTTTTGAACCGGCGTTGCAGAGTTCGTGATGAAACTCCGCAGGTCTTAGCTGTCTCTGCCAGGCTGTGGCCTGACATGAGCCAAGAGATGAAAAGGCGAAACCATTTTGCTTGAACTGCGTCGTCATTGGCGCGGGTGAAAGTGGCCTTGCAAGTGCGGCATCGCCATCGTTGGCGACCGGTATTTGTCGTTCCGTATTTGATGCATACCCCGCTACAGACAGGGCATCGAGGATGATTCTTACTCATCCTCTCATCGTGAACCTAGGCAGCTAGCACACTGGCACTTCCCCGGCGGTATTTCCGGCCCGAGGCTGGGTTATCCCTCCGGATAAGTGAAATCATCCTAATACCAGCACGCCAGACCAGCTAACCACCCAACCTCACCAACACATCCTGTCGTTTAGGCCGGATTTGCGGCGTGTCGCGCTAAGGGACATTTCGTGTGGATTTAGGCGCGTCCGGCCCAGCCTTTTCTTATGCCTAAGCTGGGGTTCCATTCGTTGTCGATGTGGGTGTCGTATGTGGCTGGTCGTCCGTCTGGGTGGCCACGTCGTGTGAGTTCTTCTTTTGCCCAGGCTGCGCGTGCTGCTTTTTCTCCTTGGCGTCCGAAGTCTTGTTGCTTGGTTAACTCCAGTGGCGCTACCGGGTCTTCGGTGTGGGTGTAGAGCCACCAGTCCATGGTGATGCGCTGATGCTCATCGAACATGCCCCGATGGTTTCCTGCTAAGTCTTTGAGTTGTTTGTTGATGCCGCCTTCCAGCAGGTTTGTGGTGGCTTTTAAGTCCTGTGTGACACCTTCAGGCGGGTCAAGGAAAGTAAATAATTGTCCAGCGTGAATAAGCTTTTCTAGCCGTTTTAGAGCCCTGCGGGCGTTGCGGTGGGTGTACCACCATTTCTGGTTGGGGCTGACCCATTTCGGTACTTGGCCTGCTGGTATAGCACTGCGGTAGGTTCGCTCTTTAAGCCAATCAGCAAAGGTAATGCGGGTGTGGTGGACTGCAGCAGTAAACCGCGCAGCATCTTCACGGTTGTGTACCTGGACGAGCATGTAGCCCAGTTTCCGGATTGCTTTATGCGCTGGGTGAATCGGGTTGCGGCTGATATCAGCAAAAGTGTTGCGCTGGACGTGGACTAAGCAACGCTGGATGGCAACGTCGGGCCATTTAATGCGCAGTGCCTTGAGTGCTCCGCCTGCCCCGTCGGTGGTGACGATGAGTGGTTGCGCGATTTTGTCGAGCAGTTTCAGGTACTCGTAGGAGCTTTCACGCAGGCACCAGTGCCAGGCGATGACGTGTGTTTCGGTGCAGGCTACCAGCAGGCATTTTTTGTGGAAGTAGGTGCCGTCGATAAAGACCTGGTCATAAACCCGATAGGGGTCAGTAGTCGTGGGCACGGTGATAAACCACAAAAGCTTGAACCACCGGGTTAAAGTCCGCCTTGTTACCCCAAGGCGTTTGGCTAAATGGTCTGCGGATTCGCCGGAAAGAATCCAGTCGATAAAGATTTTGAAGTGCCGAATATCGCTGGTGTGTGCGCGGGTATTAATCGATGAAACGTTGCACTGAGGACACAACCAGCGTTGGGTTCCTGCCGCGGTTTTGCCGTTCTTAACCAATCCGTGGCCGCACATGTCACACGACGGCCGATTCCTATTAGCCATAGGAATTGGCCTTACCGCACCAGCAGCAGTCCCCTTATCACAGACCTAGGACTATCCGGTGTTGATTTCACAGATCGGGCCGTTGGAACCGATTCAAAATCAAGATCACCGTATTATCCCAGGCTGCCCCAGGAATCCGTATCGGTTTATCCACACGAAATGTCCCTTAAGCCGGGTTAAGGGGGGGTTAGCCCCTTAATCCCCGAAGACCTCCAAGCGCTGCGTCTTAGGCCGCCACCAGGCGGCAAGTTCGGCAGTGAATTCTTTATGCTCCGGCCCGGCAATCTCATCGAGGGCACGCATATAGTCAGGCACCAGCGCCCGGGGCAGGCGCAACCCCATCGTCAGATGCGGCGTCCACCTTGGGCCGCGCCCCTCGGGATTCGCGGCGCTTATCTGGCGCGCAGCAATCTCTAGCTCATCGGTGGCCTCCAGAAGCCAGGCCACGGTCTGCTTGCTTTTCCTCCCGAACACCACCGTCCCGACGCGATGAAACAGCGCCGGCAGTAGCGTCGGCAACAGCGTGCGGGCCTCGTCGACGACTGCAGTCTCGAGCGCCGGCGCAAACGTTACCGTAATGTGCGGGCGCTGGTGCTGCACCGGAAAGCCACGCTGAGCCAGGGCAGCATAGACTTCCCGGATCGTGTCTTCATCCTCCGGGGTGAGGTACAGCAGGAGGTTCTCGGGCGAATTTCGGCTCACATGGCCCGAGTCTAACTAACCTCTCGCAGCGCCACGACAGGTTGCCCGCGGTGGTCCAGCACATCCGTCTCTACGCCATAGACCTCGCGCAAGAGTTCCTCCGTGAGCACCTCCCCCGGAGCGCCGTGAGCGCGTCCCTTGCCGCCGTGAAGCACGACAAGCTGATCGCACATCCGGGCGGCCAGATTGATGTCATGAATCGCCACCAACGCAAGGCTGCCTTCCTCCCGAGCTTTTGCCCGCACGCGGCCCAAGACGAAGAGCTGGCGGTTGAGATCGAGGGCGGAAGTGGGCTCGTCGAGAAGCATGAGCCCAGGGGTCCCCACGAGCATCTGCGCCACGGCGACGAGCTGGCGCTGGCCTCCAGAGAGCTCATTGAGGTAGCGCTGCGCAATCTCATCGAGCCCCATGGAGTGCAGGACCTCGGCTGTGCGGGTGATTGGGTCCTCGCATGCTTCGCGCCGCGCCGCAATCAGCACCGCCTCAAACGCCCGCAGCGCCGCGGTGTGCGGCAGGCCCTGCGGCACGTAGCCAATGAGCTGGCGGCGCCGCTGCCCGCGCGGGGCTTGGCCGTCGACACGAAAATCAACCGTGCCACCCCGCGCGCGGTGCACGCCGGCGAGCGCCTTAATGGTGGTGGTCTTGCCAGACGCGTTCGGCCCCAGCAAGCCCACCACCTGCCCGCCGCGCAGCGTGGGGAGACTCAGCCCATCTACCACCGTGCGCGAACCATAGCCGGCGGTCAGATCAGCGATGGTGAGTTCTACGTCCACAATGCCCTCCTCCGGGTCATGACGATGGCGATGAAGAACGGTACGCCCAATAGTGAGGTCACGATGCCAATGGGGATGGCCAGCCCGGGCTTAATGACGAGGCTCAGCGCATGGGCGGCACACATCACCGCCGCGCCCGCGGCCATGGATGCCGGCACGAAGTAGCGTTGATCCTCCCCCACCAGCATGCGCGCGATGTGAGGGCCTACTAGGCCGATAAAGCCGATGATGCCAGCGAAGGCCACGGTGGTGGCCGCGACGAGTGAGACCACGACGAGAACGATCACGCGCAGACGGGAGGTGTTGACACCGAGGGCGGTGGCGCGGGCATCGCCAAGCCGCAGCGCCGTCAGCCGCCACGACAGCGCGCCCAGGATGGGCAGCGCCACTGCAAGCGCGCTGGCTAGCACGGCGTTGGCCTGCCAGCTGGCGCGGGTGAGCGAGCCCATGGACCAGAAAACGATCTGCTGGAGAGCCTCGCTGGAAGAACGGTATTGAATGAGCGCCAGCATGGCCTGAAAGAAGAAGACGAGGCCGATGCCGAGCAGCACCATCGTCTCGGACTTCGCGCCGCGGATAACGGCAGCAACGACGATGATGGCCGTGGCGAGCGCCGCCGACAGCCACGCGATAAGCGCGAGGTTGAACTGCGGCTGGGCCAAAAGCTGCCAACGCAACACGATGGCACTGGCTCCGCCGAAGGCAGCCGCCGCGGAAATACCGAGAGTAAAGGGTTCCGCCAGCGGATTATCCAGGATGGTTTGCATCTGTGCGCCAGCCAGTGACAGGCTGGCGCCGATAAGCAGCGCCATGACAGCCATAGGCAGGCGCAGGCTCCACAGGACTGTACGCGTTTGCTTGTCGACACCTCCCGGATCCACCATCCCCCGCAGCACCTGACCCGGGGTGAGGTCGATGGCGCCGACGATAACGCTGACGACGAAGGCAGCGAGAGCCACGACGATAAGCCCGGCGACGATGGCGATGCGGCGGCGTGTTACACGGGAGTGCTCGCGTGCCAGGGCCTCCACGGGAAGAACTGCGGTTTCTGCGCGCGTGGTCCGTTCTGGGCTTGCCGAGCGCCCAGTTGATGTGAGAATGCTCATGACTAATTGGTGCTGAAGAAGGTTCCGTCGCCTGGGACGGGCGAGTATTTCTCTTGGGCTTCTGCCCATTCTTGCTGCACGTTGACGTCGGTGTAATCCTCCGGGTGGAGCCACGCGGCGATCTGGAGGAGTGCTAGGTAGTTGAAGGGCGAGTTGTAGAACTGGTGCCACAGGCCATGGAGGTTGTGCTCCTTGACGGCGGAGAGGTCCTCAAAACCAGGTTGGACGCCGGCCAGCGTGGCAGCGCTGTCGTGGGCATCCTTATCGCTGATGCCATAGCCGACGGCAGCGAATCCGGTGTGCCCTTTTGCGTTATCGACCTTGGCGGACCAGTCGCCGCCGGTAGCAATGATCATGTCGGGATCGGCGTCGATGACCTTCTCCGGGGTCAGCGCGCCGGACTCACCTTCGATGATGTCGTCTGCCACGTTCTTCCCGCCGGCGACGTTGACCAGCTCAGAAATGTTGGAGTCGTTCCACGAGCCACAGCAGTCGGAAATACCTGCTGCGCGCCACACGAAGGTAGAGGGCTTGCCCTGCGCCTTGGTGGCGCGCTCGGTCACCAGGTCCACATTCTTTTGCCAGTCCGCGATGAACTCCTCCGCGCGGTCCTCGTGGCCAAAGATATCGGCGAATATTCTCATGGTGGGGACGGTGTTCTCCAAGGGCTTGGCGCGGAAGTCTGTGACGGCATAGGTCAGGCCGGCCTGGTCCAGCTTGTCAGTGAGCCCAGCGGTCTGGGAGGCTTCGTACTGATCCTTGGAGAGCACGATGAGGTCTGGGTCGAGGCTGATGAGCTCCTCCACGGTGACGTCGCCCTTGGTGAAGCCGCCGATTTCGGGCAGCTCGTTGACTTTGGGCGTGGCCTTTTCCAGCTCGTGGTAGTAGTCGGGCACGTTCTGCTTCAGGTCCGATCCGATGGCCACGACCTTGTCCAGCGGATCTTCCTTGTTAAGGATGCCGGTGGCAAAGACGCTGCGGCCCTCTCCCAGGATTACGCGTTCTGGCTCGTGGTCCAGCTCCACTTGGCGGCCGGCAAGGTCTGTGAAACTCACAGCGGCGGTCCCTTGCGCTCCCGTTGACTGCTCGCTGCCGGCATCGGCATTGTCGGAAGCACAGCCCGCCAGCGCGCCAGCCAGCGCCGTCACAATGGCACACGCTCCTACCACTCGCCCGGCGCGGTGACGGGATGCCTGAGCTGCAGGCGTCGATACGTGAAGCACGATTTCTCCTTCAAACTTTCGTCTTGTGGTCTGCACGGAGGCTCATACTACACCGGCAGGTAGGGCTACCCAAAGCTTAGATAGGATAGGCAATACTTCTACTAACGCATACCGAGCGCAAAAATGCCCCACCCCGGACATTTCCCAAGGCAGGGCTTCTACGCACGCAGTCGCGCCCAATGGCGCTAGCCGGCGTTAGCGGCGCTCAGCAAGCAGGCGCTGCAGCTCCTTGATGTCGGACTTACGACGCTTGGAGCGGAAGACAGAAAAAGCGATGAGGCCTACGACAGCCGCGCCAACGCCGGCGAGCGCCATCTGCACATTGCGCTCCTGCAGCTTCTGGGTTGCCGCGCCCTTAGCGTCCTCAACGAAGTTCTGCGGCTTGCTGCGATCAGCGAGCTCATCCAAGGTGCTAGCCAGCTGACGGCGGGTGCGCTCGATGTCGCGCTGGATATCATCAATGTTGCGTGCCACGTGAATCTCCTGAATTTTGGCTTCGTTCGGTGTTGTTGCGGTTAGCGTCTTTCTAACCGTTGTGGTTCTAACGTGGACATTCTACATTGACCACCAGCTCCCCTGCAGAGTTGGCCAAGATTTGTCTCAGCTGTGCTGCGGCGAGCAAACTTAGATTCACCAAAGAGCCCTAAGGGAGAGCACGGTAAGCTAGACACCATGACTGAAGCACAACGACTGTCCGTAGGAGACAAAGCCCCCGCTTTTTCCTTGAGCGATGATTCCGGCAACACTGTGAGCCTGAGCGACTATGCCGGCCAGCGCGTCGTGGTTTACTTCTACCCGCGCGCCAACACCCCTGGCTGCACGAAGGAGGCCTGTGACTTCCGCGATAGCTTGGAGCAGCTCAACGGCATGAACATCGCCGTGGTAGGCATCTCCCCCGATAAGCCCGAGGCCCTGGCGAAATTCCGCGAGGACCACGAGCTGAACTTCCCGCTGCTGTCGGACCCCGACAAGGAAGTCATGACGGCTTATGGCGCTTTCGGCGAAAAGAAGAATTACGGCAAGATCGTCCAGGGTGTCATCCGCTCCACGTTCCTCGTCGAGGAAGACGGCACCATTGGCCAAGCCATGTACAACGTCAAGGCCACCGGCCACGTCGCCCGCGTGCTCAAGGGGCTCAACTAAACCGTGGAATCTAGCTCGAAGTCACCGGAGATACTGGTCCCTAGGCGTCGCCCAGCGCAGGCGCGTAGCCGGGCCAAGTATGACCGGATTTTGTCCTGCGCGCGGGAGACGCTCGTGGACTATGGCTTCGAGTCCTTTACTTTCGACGAAGTCTCGCGCCGCGCAGAAGTGCCGATTGGCACGCTTTATCAATACTTCGCCAACAAGTACGTTTTAATCTGCGAGCTGGACCGCCAAGACACCGCGGAGATGCTGGCGGAGGTCGAGCGCTTTTCCCAGCGCGTTCCGGCCCTGCAATGGCCGGACTTCCTTGAAGAATTCATCGACCGTATGGCCCGCGTCTGGCGCAACGATCCTTCGCGCCGGGCGGTGTGGCATGCCGTTCAGTCCACACCCGCCACCCGCGCCACGGCTGCTGACACCGAGCTGAGCCTGCTCAAGCCGATCGCGGAAATCATCGAGCCTCTTGCCCAAGGTATGGACGCTAACGCCCGCGTGGAAATTGCGGCCTTCCTCGTCCACACCGTGGTCTCGCTGCTCAACTACAGCACCATGCGCTCCGAGGAGAGCTTCGATGGCGTGGTGGAAGAGATTAAGCGCATGCTCATCGCCTACCTCTTCGCCATCGCCACGAGCGCCTAGGTCATGGCGTGGGTTATGGCGTGGGCCGCGAAAGGTACACGATAGCGGTGGCGTAGTCGCCATCGTGGCTAATGGACAGCGCCATAGAAAAATCCCCGAGGGATTCCCGCGCGAGGCAGGCGATCTCACCACGCAACTCGAGTGCCACGCGCCCCCACGCATCCGGGCGAACTTCAATCTCCGCCCAGTCCACGGCCTCCTCCGCTAGGGCCGGCGGACGCCCGTAGAGCGCTTGCGACCACGCCTTAATGAAGGCCTCCTTGGCTGCCCAGCGCCCCGCGAGATGCTGCGCGCGGGCAGCACCGCTCACTCCTCGGGCCTGCGCCACGCGCAGCTCGGAGGCACTAAAAACCTGCGCAAAGCGCGTACCGGGAAGCTCCAGCTGCTGCGCAAAGGATGGGATGTGCACTAGGTCGGTGCCCACGCTCACGCCACTCATAGTCATGCAGGCCAGCTTAGTTGCGCCAACCGTGGTCTAACGCGCCAGCTCCTGCTTGAGCTCCTCCAGCTCGTCGCCGCCGGCCATCCACTGGGTCAGCTCTGGCAGCGTGACCTCTTCTTTGGAAGCATCCAGGGACATCTGCCCCACCGTGAGCACGATGAAATGATCGCCCACGAGGTAGGCGTGCTGCGGGTTGTGCGTAATGAACACCACGCCCATGCCGCGTTCGCGGGCGGCATCGATAAAGCGCAGCACCATGCCCGATTGCTTCACGCCGAGCGCGGCGGTCGGCTCGTCCAAGATGATGTAGCGCGCGCCGAAGTAGATGGCGCGAGCAATGGCGACCACTTGGCGCTGGCCGCCGGAGAGAGCGGAGAGTTCCACGGAGACGTCGCCAAGCTCAATGCCCATCTCGGACAGCTGCTCGTTCGTAATCCGCTTCATCTCTTCCTCACGCAAGCTCCCCAGCGCCCCGGTGAGCTCTTGGCCCAGGAAGAAGTTGCGCCACACCGGCAACGAGGGCACCAGCGCCAAATCCTGGTACACGGTGGCGATACCGGCATCGAGGGAATCGCGCGGGCTGGCGAAACTCACCTCTTCCCCATCGACGGTGATGGTGCCGCCGGTGGGCTGGTTGAGGCCGGCGAGGATCTTAATCAGCGTGGATTTGCCCGCGCCGTTATCACCCAGCACACAAGTCACTGCGCCTTCCTTGACGCTGAGGTTGATGCCGCGCAGGGCGTGGAAGTTGCCGAAGGTTTGGGAAATATCGTGCAGCTCAATCATGGTTATCGCTTCCTCGTAAAGTTGGCCACCGAGGTGTTCGTGAGCACGGCGAAGAGCAGCATGGCGCCGAGGAAGAACTTGAACCAGTCGGGGTTCCAGCCGGCGTACACGATGCCCTGGTTGGTCATGCCGAAGATAAGCGCGCCGATGGCTGTGCCCACTGCGGTGCCGCGCCCGCCGGTCATGGAGCAGCCGCCAATGACCGCGGCGATGATGTAGAGGAACTCGTTACCAATACCTTGGCCGGCCTGGATGGAGTCGAAGGCAAAGAGGGTGTGCATGCCCACGAACCACGCCGCGAAGCCGACGAGCATGAACAGCGCCACCTTGACACGGCGCACGGGAACGCCAACGGCGCGGGCGGCTTCATCGTCGCCACCCACGGCGAAGATCCAGTTTCCCCAGCGCGTTTTGTACAGCACCCACGAGGCGATGGCCACGAAGAGGATCCACCAGATGACGGTGGCGCGGATGCTCAAGCTGCCAATGTGGATGGTGCCGGCAAAAATGACGCGAGCAGAACCGAAGCCCTCCATGTCAGCGATGGTGGGGGTGGCCACCTGGCCGGTCACCAGCTTGGTAATCGCCAGGTTGAGGCCCTGCAGCATGAGGAATGCCGCCAGCGTAATAAGGAAGGAATCGATCTTGGTGCGCACCACAAGAAAGCCGTTGAGCGCACCGATGGCCAGCGCGGTGATGAGGGACAGCCCCACGCCCACCCACGAGTTGAGGTGGAAATTGTAGTTGAGCATGGTGGCCACGAGCGCCGCGGAGGTCACCGCCACGCCGGAGGACAAATCAAACTCATTACCAATCATGAGCAGACCCACCGCTAGGGCCACGATACCCAGCGTGGAGCTGGCGTAGAGCACCGTGGAGAAGGCCTCCACCGAGCGGAAGGCGGGCGCCACGATCATGAAGAGGACGAAGATGACCACCGCGCCGAGCAGGCTGGCCAGCTCCGGGCGGCGGATGAGCCGCGCGAAGCCGCTGCGGCGGGTCAGGCGCGTATCGGCGGGGCTAGATAGCGCCTCGTCTGATGCACTAGCGGTTTCGCTCATCGCAAACCTTCCTTAGCGGATTCGGAGATGATGTCCACGTTGGTGGAGTCCACGAAGGAGGGGCCGGTGTACACGGGGCGACCGCCGCCCATGGTGGAGCCATTACGGTGTGCCAACCACAGCGAGTCGACGGCGAGGTAGCCCTGCATATAGGGCTGCTGATCGACGGCCCACTCGATGCGCTTATCCGCGATGGCGTCGACAAGCTCAGCGTTGGTGTCGAAGGTGGAGACCTTGGCCTTGGAGGAGGCGTCGGCAACCGCGTCGGTGGAGCGCATGGCTACAGAGGCCTGCAGCGCCATCACCCAATCGATGGAGGGATCCTGACTCAGCTTCGCGTTAATGGTGGACTGCGCGGAGGTCAGATCCTTGCCGTTAACGTAGAGGATCTCCACCTTTCCGTTGTCCAGGCCTTCTTTCACGCCGGCGCAGCGCGACTCCTGGGAAGAGTTGCCCTGCTCGTGGATGACGCACAGAACGTGCTTGGCACCATCCTCCTTGAGGCGCTCGCCGGCCTTGGTACCGGCCACCTTTTCCTCCTGGCCGAAAAAGGCGCTCATGCCATACTTCTGGTAATCATCCATGCCGGCGTTAAGGCCAACGGTGGGGATGCCGGCGTCCGCGGCCTTCTTGGTCACAGGCCCAATCGCCCCAGAGTTAGGCATGGTCACGGCGATGCCGTCCACGCCGGAGTCGATGGCGGATTGCACCAGGTTGGCCTGGTTGGGGGCTTCCGGGTCGGAGGAGTAGCGCAGCTCGATATTGTCCTTGCGGGCGGCGTCCTCCGCACCCTTGCGCACGAGATCCCAGTACGTGTCTCCCGGCGCGCCGTGGGAAATCATGGCGACGACTAGGCGCTCGGTGTCGACGCCACCGGCTAGCTCGCCGTCGGCTTCGGGGCGGGGCGCGCCGCCAGTGGCCGAACATGCGGTGAGCACGGCGGCGGCAGCGACCGCGATGAGGCCTAGAAGAGGTTTCTTAGCTTTTTTCACCCTTGCATGGTGCCCCAGATGTCGGGACTTCTCCAACCCGTCTGACCTGCTTCTTTATCGTTCCAGAGGGTGCACGCTGGGGATACTCTAGCGTCTGCTACCCCCGTTGCGTTGTGTTTCCTCCCTCCGGATCAAGCATGCCGTCACGCAGCCGCGCGGAGTCGCTCAGCAGCACCGCGGCCTCTCGTTCGCTCACCTCGGTGGCTGGGACCGAACCGAGGTTGCGGTTCACCGGCCGCTCGTACAGCGCTGTTCCACCGCGCATGGCTTCTTCCAAGCGCCGCAGGCCACGCCGTTCGCGTTCGGTAGCGGCTGCGCGCCAGGCTTCGGCCACGCCCTCGCCCTGCTCCCGGGCCAACGCGGCAAAGAAAGCACCCGGGTGGACCAACGCGATGAGGGCGGAGACATGTCCGAAGCCCAGGGAGGTCACCAGGCCCGCCTTCGGCGGGGTGCGGCGAAGGTCCAGCGGCTGGCGCAGCCACAGCAGGTGCTCGTGGCGGCGCAGCACGGGGTCGACGCAGTCCAGGGAACGGTTCGGCGGGAGAATTCCGCTGCGCAGTACCTGGGTCAGACCGATGAGTTGGAAGGCGGCGGCACCGCCCTTGGCATGCCCGGTCAGGCTCTTCTGCGATATCACATACAGCGGGTTGCCGGGGCTGCGGCCGAGGGCGGCGGCGATGCGCTCGTGCAGGTCAGATTCGTTGGGGTCGTTGGCGTTGGTGGAGGTATCGTGCTTGGACACCACGGAGATATCGTCGGGGCCGACCCCCAGCGCCTTCAGCGAGCTAGCCAGGCGAGACTCCCTACCGCCCCGCGCCGCGGAGAGTGCGCCCAAGCCCGGCGCGGGGATGGAGGTGTGTGCGCCATCGGCGAAGGACTCGGCAAAGCCCACCACGCCAAGTACCGGCAATCCCATCTCTGCCGCAAAGGTTCCCCGCGCAAGCAGGATGGTTCCTCCGCCTTCGGATTCCACGAAGCCGGCGCGACGACGGTCGTTAGCGCGGGAGAAGAAGCGGTAATCAATCTCCTTCGCCGCCATCCCCGCGCTATCGGCCGTAGCCGCCATGTCACCGAACCCGGTGATTCCCTCAATCGACAGAGCGTCGATGCCGCCGGCCACGACGAAGTCCGCCTTGTGCAGGCGCAGCTTGTCGACGCCCTCCTCCACCGACACCGCCGCCGTGGCACAGGCGGCCACCGGGTGCACCATCTGGCCATAGCCGCCGACATAGGACTGCATGACGTGCGCGGCAATGACGTTGGGCAGCGCTTCCTGCAGAATGTCATTGGGGCGCGGCTGGCCCAACAGCTTATCGACGTACAGCGAGCGCAACGCCTCCTGGCCCGCCATGCCGGTTCCCTGGGTGGAGCTCACGCGCGCCGGGTGGACATGGGCCAAGAGCTCGGCCGGGTTGAAGCCTGCTGAAAGGAAGGCATCCACGGTGCACACCAGGTTCCACAGGGCGAGGCGGTCGAGGTTATCCACCATGTCCGCCGGGATGCCGTAGACCTGCGGATCAAAGCCCTCCGGTATCTGGCCGCCCACGAAGCGGGTCATTGCTACGCGCCGCGGAACCCGCACCGCGGAACCGGCGGGCCGGGTAACCTGCCATTCGATCTCGCCGGTTGAATCGCTAACACGGCGCAACGTGGCGCCCTCGCAGCCATCGACGAAACTGCGCGCTGTCTCTTCGTCCTGCACGGTGAAGCTCAGCGGCTTCTCCAGATAGATGGTGGTCAGCTCGGGCGCGAGGTTATCCACCATGGGCAGGTGCGGGCCGAAGTCATCGTGGAAGCGGCGCACACCAATCCCGGCGAGGACCTCGTCGTGGAAGCGCGCGTAGACGTCTTCCTCGGCTAACTCCTCACCTTCGGCCGTCAGCCAGCCGGCCGTGTGCTCATCCCACCTGATGAGTCCGCGGCTCCAGGCCAGCTCCAGCACTCCGGCAGCGGACAGGTCTCCGCCGACCTCCGCCTCATAGCGAGTGCGCGATGAGCCCAGCGGGCCCAGCTCGCCTGCACCAACGATGACCACCATGTCCTCGAGGGACTGCGTCGCCCCGCTGAAATCAGGGCTGATCCACTCCATAGGCCTCAGCACGTTCGGTAGGGCCTTGACCGTACGCAGCGCTTTCCCTTCGCGCGAGCTATCGGCTGCGCGCGAAGCATCGGCGGTCTCGGACTGCGCCGCGCTGGCAAGTGCAGCAAGGTCCAGCTCAGCCTCGGCCAGCCCGCCGGTCAGGTCCACGCTTAGCGGCGCCTGTGCTGCTTCGGCGCGGATGTCGGGCGAAGCGGTGGCGTCGAGAAGCTGCACCGCCATCTCCTTCGCCGAGAAGGTCCGCACGCCGCAGGCCTCCACCTGCTCAACCAGTGGATCATTGCCACCCATCAGGCCGGTGCCGCGCACCCACCCGATGTGGGCATGCACCAGCGAGGTGCGCGCACCCCAGCTGGATTGCTCGGAAGACCAGCGGTTAACCAAGGCATCGAGGGCCGCCTTGGCCTCGCCGTAGGCGCCGTCGCCGCCGAAGCGCCCGCGGTTGGGCGAGCCCGGAAGCACCACGTGCAGCCGGTGACCAATGTGGGTATCCGCACCCACTACGGAGAGCGACGCAATGAGCTTCTCCACCGACCACAGCAGCAGGCGCATCTGGGACTCCGCCCCCGCACCGGCATCCTGGAGGGTCCCCGCCACGCGCGGCGCGGCGAAGGGGAAGAGGAGATCTGGCACGTAAGCCGGCTTCAGTCGCACGGACTCGCCACCCACGGTGGCGGTGCGCACCATAGCAATCCATTCCACGAGCGCCTCCACGTCCGCAAAGGAAGTGAGGTTCGCTGGAACGACCCACAGCGCTGCCGCGCCGACGGCATGGCTGCGATAGAGCTGCTTATAGAACTCCAGGCGCTCGTGGCTTAGCTGGGAGGTCGTCGCAATCACGGTTGCGCCCTCCGCGAGCAGCTCGCCGATGAGCTCGGCGGCAATCGAGCCCGGCGAGCCACCCGTCACCACGGCCACCTGGTCAGCGAAGAGCAATCCATCCGCCGGGGTGCGGGCATCGCGGGCCAGGTCTTCGTAGCCGAAGTGCTCGGCCAGGAGCGCAACCTCCTCGCCGGCTCCCAGCACGTCCAGCTCAGGCTCGGCTTCACCGGCGGCGGCCGCGCGGGCGATGTCCTCGCGGGCGCGGGCCCAGCGGTCGTCGAGAAGCACTGCCTTGCACGCATCAAAAGCGGGGGCGATGCGCTGCTGCCAGTCCGGGCCCAGCTCCACGGCAACGAGTTGCTCCAGCTCCGAAAGCGCGGCGCTGTCCCCCTGCTCAGTCGGGGTCTCCTCGCGGCCAAGGGCGGCGAGTGCCGCGCGGGCGGAGTCCTCCAGTGCCGATTCAAGGCGCTCGGTGTAGGCGCGCACCGCCTCTGGGTCCAAGGTCTCGTGTGGCGTTGCAGCTACGGCCTTTTGCAGCGAGAGTCCTTCGCGCTCGCCGGCAGCTCGCACGGCGTCGTCGATCAGCGCATCGAGCTCAGCAACCGATGCCGCGCCGGTCATGGGCAGGCTTGCCAGCTCCCCACCGCGCAGCGAGGAGCCCTCGCGCGTGCCCAGGACCATCTGCACAGTCGCGCGATCGACCCAGCCGGGACCCAATCCCCAGGTTCTGCTCACGCGCTCGGCCACGTAGCTCGGCTTCGTGCCCGCCGGTCCCGTGAGCCGGGTGAGAGCCTGCGCGACGTGCTCCGCGAGGACCTCCCCAAACGTTGCGTAGCCCGGCGCGCGCTGCGCCACGCTCTCCGCCAGCTGCGGGATGGGGGCATCCGCGGCATTCTCGATGGCGCTGATGCCGAACTCCACGCCGAGGTCAACGAGCAACTGGTTGCGGCGCGAGGATACGCCTTCCACGAGGGTCTCGATGGAATCGGTCGCCGCCATCTGATCGGGGCGGACCTTCGTCCACAACGCAATAAGCATCTCGAGGGCCTGGTGCACGCTCAGAGGGAGGTCCTCGACTGCGGCTGAGGTCTCCTCGCGCGGGGCGTGCACGGAATCTTCCCGGTGTGTGCTCTCGGTTGGCTGCCTCGACTCAGATTCTGCCGGTTCCGCTTCGGCGGTATCCGGCTGCCCAGCCACCTGCGCTGCTGGCTCGGGCGCCGGCTCGGCGTCTTCGGCAAAGACACGCCCGCGGTCGCGCTCGTAATTCAGCACCTCGATGCCTGTGCTGCCCGCATACTGGGGCAGGCGCAGTGTTTGGCCCAGCATGTTGGTCAGCGTGGGCGCGGTGCCAACGCCAACCTCGATGAAACGCTCCACGCCGAGCTGACCAAGGAGCAGGTCCTGGGTCTCAATCCAGCGCACCGGGGAAGCAAACTGCCAGGCCAATAGCTCGATGAGCAGGGTGCGGCCCATGCGCGCCGGGCACGCAATGGCGCCGTCGAAATCCTCCAGGATCTCCGCGAGGGGCTCCGAGTCCACTACTTCTGCGATGGCCTCCACGAACTCGCGGCTCAGCGCGAAGGGCCGCGCCACGAGGTTTGGAATATAGCGCCCCACCAGTGCCTCAAGGTTGATCTCTTCAGGGATGAGTGCGTCGAGGTGCGCGCGGAAATCTGCCACACCGCCCACTAAACGGGAGGAGTGGAAGGGCACGTCAATCCCCGGGATGGGGATAACGGCGCGCTGCCCAGGGGCGCGGCGCTCGGCGTCATGAGCCAACGCCTCCAGTCCCGCCTTCGTCCCGGCCACTGCGTATTGGCGCCCGGCGATATTGTGGTTGACCACCTCAAGGAACTCGCCGGTCTCTGCGGCCACACGGGCGACGTGGGCGAAGGCCTCGCCCGCGCTCATCCCCATCTTGTGCGGGCGCAGCGCCGCCAAACCATAGAGCGACTGGCCTACGGAATCGCGCTCGACCAAACGGTGCATGGTCAGCCCGCGGACATAAACGATGTCCAGGACCGCCTCCAAGGACAGGACCCCGGCATAAGCGGCCAGGGCGTTGTACTCGCCCACCGAGTGGCCAGCGAAGAAGGCGCCGCTCTCGAGAACCCCGGCTTCCTTGAGCGCTGCAATCTGCGCGCAGCCGAGCGTGGCCATGGCCACCTGCGTAAACTGCGTCAGATAAAGCACACCGTCCGGATGGGTGAAGGTCTCACCATCCACCACCACGGTGTCGGGGTTGTGGCGGACGATCTCCAGGATGGAAAAGCCCAAGTCCTGCCGCGTGTGCTTATCCGCGCGCTCCCACACGGCGCGCGCCGCTGCGGATTCTGCATAGTCCTTCATCCCCATCCCCGGGGATTGGATGCCCTGGCCGGGGAAGGCATAGAAGGTAGTGGGGCTGCTCATCGTCGCTCGCGCCTGAAGCACCGGCACGCCCTGGCTGGTGGCGGTCACGCTGCGGACCTCACCGTAGCCGCACCGCTTGTCGACGCCCACCCGTTCCACCTCGAACTCCACCTCACTGCCCGGAAGCACTGGTGCAAGCCAGGTAGCGGACCACTCGAGGACGCGGGCACCGTCGAAAGCCGCGGCCGCCTGTGCCAGCGCCGAGGTCCACATGCCGTGGACGATGGGGCCTTCACGATGCCCCGCCAGTGCCGCCGCGTTCGATGACAAGTGGATGGGATTCCTATCCCCCGTGACCACGGCGAAGGGCAGCAAGAATTCCGGTGCTACCGCGGTGGTGCGGTGGCGGAAGGAGCGCGGTGTCTCACGGAAGGACGGCTCTGCGCTGTTTTCTTGCGAGCCTTGAGCTGTGGCGCGCGCGAGCTCGAGCGCGGCGTCACCGCGGCGCCCGGTGATGAAGAAGCGCTCGTGCAACTGCGCGAATTCATGTTCTTCTCCGCGCACGGCTGCAGTCACGCCGACAGAAACGTCGACAACGCGCCCTGACGGCGTATCGCGTACCTCCTCCAGCTCGGCGGTGTAGCGCAGGTCCAAAGGCTCGGAGCCCGGCGCGGCGCTGGCGCGAAGCAGCTCCCAGGTGTCTGGCTTGAGGCTCATCGAGTGTTCGAGGTGGACGAGGTCGAGGAAGCCCTCCACCACCGGCTCCGCGGACTCTGTGCGTGCACTGGCCAGGACTGCGAAGAGTGCCGGCCAAGCGGGACCGACGAGGACATCGGGCGAGACAGTCGCGCTCATCTCCCCGCTGGTCACCGCGCTGTAGTGGGCAATGTCGGTGGCGCTGAGGTGAGCGCTGATCGTCGCGGTCCCGGAGCTAACGTCCGGAAGATCACCGCCGAGGGCCTGGCGCAGCAGCTCCCGCATGGCGGTCTCGGCATCCTCGACCTTAACGAGTGGTGAGGCACCCGGAATGCTCGGCGGAGTAATGCGAGCGCGCAGCTCAGCTCCGGAGTGGAAAGGAACGGTCAACCACATGGCCTCCGCACCCGTAGCTTCCAGCTCAGCCCCAGCAAGGCCAAGGCTCAGGGGGTTGGGCTGCTCGCGCCCGGCCCAATTCAGCGTCGGGGCGCGGCGAATGAGCTCTTCAGTGCTGAAAGCGGGCTCGCCAGAGTCATCCTCGGTCCCGTCGAGAAGCGCAAGCGCCGCCTGCTCGAAGCGGCCAAGTATCTGCGCCACCGGTTCGTTAGCCTGCTCGATTCCCGCAACAGCTGCCGTGCCGGGAATGATGCAGACCTCATCGGCCTCGTAATGCTCATCGTGTGCCTGCCACAGGGTGTCGCGGCGCCAGCGGCGGCGCACGTCAGTATCGATGACCGGCACAAAGTTTGCGGGTTTGCCAGGTCCATCCACGAGTTGAATGAACCACGCTGCGTCGGTCGGGTGCAGCGCGGCGTCACCGTAGAGTTCGGTTAGCTGATTAATTGCCTCAGCCGGGTTCTCGCGGTCAGCCTCAACGCACAGCGCAATCTCGCCGTGATCGGTCGGGTGGAGGCGGGCTTCGGCCCGAGCCACCATGCGCGTGAATCGGCTAAACCAGGACTCATCACCCCAGCCATCCAGGTAGGACAGCTCAAGGTAGCGCTGCAGCCACTCGGAATAGGACATCTCATCGAGGTCCCCGAAGTAGGGCTTGCACGTGCGCCCGATGGCCTCAATGATTTCCGCGCGGCGGGTCTCCACGGCCGCAGCATCGCCGGCCACCTCATCCAAGAGGCGCCCGGCGCGGGCGAAGGAATTATCCAGCTCGTGAATGTCCGCACCCAGGTCCGAGCGGCCCGACACAACATCCCCGCTGTGTGCAGTAACAAGCGCCTGCTTTACCGACTCGGATGCGGTGGATTCCTTCGCCGCCATGGCAGCGGTGCCCACCATGATGGCATCGACTGGCGCTGCGGGCAGGCCGAAGCGCTGCGCCCACGTGCCCAGCAGGTACTCCGCACCACGCGCCGGGTTACCAATTCCCCCACCAACGGCGAGAAGGACATTGTCGCGCTCACGGATCCGCGCGTAGGTAGCAACAAGGACCTCATCGAGGCCTTCTAAGGAGTGGTGGCCACCGGCCGCGCTACCTTCTAGCTGCATGATGACGGTGGTCTCAGGGAGAGCATCGGCGATACGGAGAACCTCCTCCACCTGCGCCGAAGTTCCCGGTTTGAAGACGACCCAGGGGAAGTTCTCGGCGTGGAGTTTCGCTACCAGCTCTACCGCCTCCTCCACAGGAGGAATGCCGGCGGAAATCACCACGCCGTTGATGGGTGCTCCTCCTGCGCGTGCACGCAGAATCGAGTTCGGCCCCTCAATCTGACGGCGCCATTGGGAAGCCGCGAGGTACAGCGCATTGAACTGGGCGTTCACCCCAGGCTGCAGGAGTCGGCGCAGGGTGCGCAGGTTCTCCTGCAAGATGTCATCAGTGTGCTGTCCCCCGCCGGCCAGCTCCGCCCAGTGCCCAGCATTGGCGGCTGCGGCGACAATACCCGGATCCACCGTGGTGGGAGTCATCCCGGGGAGCATGACTGGTGAGTAGCCGGTGGCCCGCGTAAAGGCAGTCGACAAACGCCCGTCTGCCACGCGGGGTGCCCACTCGGACCACGCGCGGGGCAGAGACGGTGCACGGCCCGGCTCCACCAGCTGGGCCAGTCCTTCCACTGTCGCTACGGCCAGCGTGCCCACACCGTGCCCGGCAACGAGATCGCGTGTCAGCGGCTCCACCCCGCGAGTGGGCCCGACTTCTAGGATCCAGCGCGCCCCGGCTTTAAGCGCCGAGTCGACGCGCTCGGGCCAGTCCACGTAGTCCGTGAGCACGGCACGCGCGAGCTGTGCGGTGTTTTCTGGGTCCAAGCCGATTCGCTCTGCCCAGCTTTCCACCTGCTCCACCGCATACCGCATGGTGGGATGGTGGAACGCGGCTGAAACCTCAAGGTCGGTGACAGCGACGGCGGCTGACTCCCCTTCCGGCTCTTCTGTAAGGGCCGAGCGCTCCTGCAACGTGGCCTTCACCCGGGCAAGTTCAGCCGGGGTTCCGACGATGACGAAGCGCCCACGGCCGTTGTCGAGCCCAATGTGGGCGCCGGCTTCGTGCAGTTGCTGTTTCGTCGCGCCGGTCACCGCCGCCATGGGCGCGCCCTGCGCGGTGCGGACTAGCCCAGCGCTGCGCGCGGTAGTCGTCATGGCTGCACCGATGAGGCGCGCCAGCGCCAGAGCCTCAGCTGGGCTCATGCGTCCCTCAGCAACCGCCGCGGCAAGCACGCCCTGGGAATGGCCAATGTTGGTGACGGCATCTTCGAGGTCTATTCCATGCGCACGCAGAGATTCGAGGACCGCCAACTGCGCGGTGAGGATGCCGGGGGTGGAAAGCGAGGCGTCGGCAAGCGCGTGCGCCCACGCCGGTTCCGAATCTGCCCAGGCCAAAGGCGCAAACCCGTGCGGAGCAGCAGCCAGAAGCTCCTCCTCCAGTGGAGCAAGGAGTTCCTCGGCCGCGGAGAGGAACGCCGCTATCTTGGGTCGGACGCCGGTGGCGAGGGCATCGCGCAACGATGGCAGCCAGGCATAACCCTGTCCAGAGAAAGAGAGCGCGAAAGGCTCAGAGTCCAAGCGCGCGAACAAAGGAACAGAGACGTGGAAATCAGACACCTACGCTACTCCCCCAAAGTGCGAGCGACGAGCTGCGCGGCCTCATCGAGGGAAGACTGGGTCTTCGACTCAGACGCATCAGAAAAGACCTGGCAGGCGTGGTCCGGGACAACCTCGGCCGAGCGCTTCAAACCGCGTTCAGCGAGGTACTCGTCAAAGAACATATCGATACTCATACCGTGTGCCGATTCTACCCACTAGGATCAATACGTCATGGCCACTCGTACCCCGTTCTTCATCGCCGCGCTGCTCAACGCCGCGGTAGCTGTGCTCGTGGCGGTCGGCCTGCTCCTTCCCTCCCCGGCTGCTCCCCCAGCGGCAGGGCCGAGTGCTTCCACAACGACAGCGGAGCCCGCGCAGGAGGGACAAACAGAAGAACCAGCCGAAGAGGCCACGCCTGGGCCAAGCAGTGCGCCGGACGTTGCCGAGGCGCTCGCCGCCCTGGATTCCCTGGAGGTCAAAGGCCGCGCTCCCATGACCGGATATGAGCGTGAGCTATTCGGCCAGGCCTGGTCCGATGATGTCACGGTGCAGTTTGGCCACAACGGCTGCGATACACGCAATGACATCCTCCGCAGGGACCTGGTTCCGGAGAGCCTCGTGCTCAAGGAAGGCACCCACGACTGCGTGGCGCTCGCCGGTACCTTGCATGATCCCTATTCGGGCCAGGACATTGAGTTTCAGCGCGGGGCGCAGACCTCGCGAGCGGTGCAGATCGATCACATTGTGCCGCTTGCCGACGCCTGGCAGAAAGGCGCCCAGCAATGGTCGCCAGAGAAGCGCCGCAACTTTGCCAATGATCCCCGCAACCTCCTCGCCGTCGACGGCCCACTCAACCAGCAGAAAGGCGCTGGCGATGCCGCCACGTGGCTGCCGCCCAACAAAGGTTTCCGCTGTGAATATGCGCGCCGCATCGTCGAGGTAAAAGCCGCCTATGGAATTTGGGTCACGGAGGCAGAAAAGGATGCACTCAGTCGGCTACTGAATGCTTGCTGAGTGCGTTTTACCCTCTTTAGGCGCTCCGACTCCCCTCTCACTACCCCCGAGATTATGCGCATAATATTCACCCATTCCTAAACGGTCATGCAGGGTTTTGACGCTCGAAACTCCGAGTCGCACTGCGCCTACATTTCTCCCATCCAGGACTTTCTATCACCCTATCGATATGCAATTAATGCAGTCCAGCCCTGCAGGCAGCACCCCCTCATGAAACAAAAACAATCAATTTTCCCCTCCTGTCTCACTTTTCTTTTAATATGTGACACAGCACCTAGCCTGAGGTCTGGGTCACATTAACGGCGTTCGCTTTCATGAGTCGCTGTGCTTCCCGAATCTGCTGAGACAAACCCTGCGAAGGAACAGTGATGTTCAAGTACATCATCAAGAAGACCGCCAGCTGGCTGGTAGTCATCTTCCTCGCGACTAATATCGCGTACCTCCTGGCCGCAACCTTTCTTGATCCCCGATCAAATTACGTTGGCCGCAACCCACCGCTCGGGCCGGAAGAAATCGGCCGCATCCTCACTCCACTCGGACTCAACCCGGAAACCCCGCTTATTGAGCGCTGGTGGGGCTGGCTATCCAACATCATCTTCCACTGGGACTGGGGTACCTCCCCTCTCGGCGACCCGGTCAGCGCACAAATCGCTCACCGCGCTCTCGTCTCGGCGCAGCTGCTGCTCGTCGCCACGATCCTCTCCGTCATCATCGGCGTCGCCCTAGGCGTCTACACCGCCTCCCGCCAATACAAAGCCGCCGACCGCTTCTGGCAGGGAGTTTCCATCATCACGATGAACACCCACGTCGTCGTCGCCTCCATCCTGGTCGTCGCCGCCGGCCTGTGGATCAACCGCGTCACCGGCCACCGCGTGGTCTATGTGACGGGCGCTTCCAGCCTCGGCGTCGAAGGCTTCTTCCCCAAACTTCTGGATATGGCACAGCACCTCATCCTGCCGTCCATCTCGCTCATCATCATCAGCTACGCCGGGTATCACATGATGCAGCGCACCTTGCTGCTGGATAACCTGAACGCCGATTATGTGCGCACCGCCCGCGCCAAGGGCCTGACCCGTGCACAGGCTATTCGCAAGCACGCCCTGCGCACCTCCATCATCCCGGTTGCGACCTCCGTGGCCTTCTCCGTTCCCGGTATCTTCACCGGCGCCATCATGACGGAAACCATCTTCGCTTGGAAGGGAATGGGCCAGTACTTTATCGAAACCATCAGTCGCAACGACGTTAACGGCACCACCGCCGTCGCCGCCTTCGGTGCCGTCATGATTGCTTTCTCCGCAATCCTGGCTGACCTCGTCGTCGTCGCCCTCGATCCGCGAGTAAGGGTGAGCTAAATGTCTCCAGAAAAGAAATCCACGTCGCCGCGCTCAGAAGCCCGCCACACCGAGCGCCACCGCCGCAACGACCTCGCTATCGATACGGCAGCTGATAACCTCGGCGTGCGCCCGCATACCGCCACTGCTGACTTTTCACCGCAAACCGAACCCAGCGCACAGTCCGCACTTGGTTCCGGCGTCGATGTCGATGACGCACAGCGCAAGCAATTCGCCGGCAACGAGTTCCGCGGCACGTCAAAGCTGAAGCTGTACGTTCGCCGCTTCTTCCGCAACAAGGCGGCCGCTATCGGTCTCGTCATCTTCGTGCTGCTCGCGCTCTTGGCCATCTTCGGGAGCTTCCTTACCCCGTGGTCCTTCGACGAGCCGGACTTCTTCAACCTGTCCACCGGGCCTTCCTCTGAGCACTGGTTCGGCACGACTGACTCCGGTAATGACCTCTTTGCACAAACCGTCCACGGCCTGGGCCGCTCGCTGATCATTGCGCTCATCGTCTCGTTGGCCTCTACCCTGCTGTCCGCCTTCATCGGCGCGGCCGCGGCCATGTACGGCGGCGCGGTGGAAAAGGTCATCCTGGCAGTCATTCACTTCTTGCTGGCCATCCCGACGTTCCTGCTCATCGCCCTGGTGGTTTCTGATTCCGGCGGCGACTGGAAGCTGCTCATCGTGGTACTCATCGCCTTCGGCTGGATGTATCCGGCGCGCGTCATCTGGGCCATGGCGCTCAGCGTGCGCGAGAACGACTATGTCCGTGCCGCGGACTACATGGGCGTTTCGCGCCTGCGCACCATCTTCCGCCACGTGGTTCCCAATATCGGCTCGCTGCTCATCATCCAGGCGGCCCTGGGCGTGGTGTCCACCATCATGTCGGAGACCGCACTGTCCTTCCTGGGCTTGGGCGTGAAGCTTCCCGATGTCTCCCTGGGCACCCTCCTCGCCGGCGGCGCCAACGCCGTCGAGGCCTCACCCTGGCTCTTCTACTTCCCTGCAGGCATCCTCACGCTGCTGACCGTCTCCATGGCGTTCATCGCCGACGGCTTGCGCGATGCCATTGACCCCAACTCGAACTCCGGAGGCCGAGCATGACCCCGCAGAATACTGCACACACCGCCAACGCCGACCCGGCCAGCCGCGCCACCGACCCCGCTGCATCCACCGAGCCGGTGCTGTCCGTGCGCAACCTCACCGTCACCTTCCCTTCGGAGGCCGGTTCCGTCCACGCGGTGCGTGGCGTCGACTTCGACCTCATGCCGGGGCGCACCCTGGCGATTGTGGGCGAGTCCGGCTCCGGTAAGTCCGTGACCTCTTTGGCCGTCATGGGTCTGTTGCCCGACTACGCCAAGGTGGAGGGCTCCGTGGTCTATGCCGGCACCGAGCTCATCGGGAAGTCCGACAAGGAGATGTCGAAGATCCGCGGCAAGGACATCGCCATGATCTTCCAGGACCCGCTCTCCTCTCTGACCCCGGTGTTCTCCATCGGTGACCAGCTCATCGAGGCCATCCAAACCCACCGCGATGTATCGAAGAAGGAGGCGGAGAAGGAGGCTATTCGCCTGCTCGAACTCGTCGGCATCCCGGAGGCGGACAAGCGCGTGAAGTCCTTCCCGCACGAGTTCTCCGGTGGTATGCGCCAGCGCGTGGTCATCGCCATCGCCATGGCGAATAACCCGCGCGTTATCATCGCCGACGAGCCCACCACGGCCCTCGACGTCACCATCCAGGCCCAGATCCTGGAGGTCCTCAAGGTGGCGCAGCGCGAAACTGGCGCCGCGGTCATCATGATTACCCACGACATGGGTGTGGTGGCCGGCACGGCCGACGATGTCCTGGTCATGTATGCCGGGCGCCCGGTGGAGCTGGGCGATGTCGACACCATCTTCAACAACCCCAAGATGCCCTATACCGTGGGCCTTCTCGGGTCGACGCCGCGCGTGGACAAGGCCACCGATGAACCACTGACCCCCATCGCGGGCACCCCGCCGCGGCTGATTGAGGTCGCCGCGGAGTGCCCCTTCGCTGACCGCTGCCCCGTGGTGAAGGATGAGTGCCGCACCGTGGAGCCGGAGCTGCGTGAGCTTAACGACGTCCCCGGGCACTACGCCTCCTGCCTGCGCTCCGATGAGATCAAGGACGGCACCATCGGCGGCGAGCGCATGTACCCGCTGCCGAAGATTTCCGCCGATACCCTGGGCGATACTCCCTACGACCAGCGGCCTGTCACCTTGGAGGTCAAGAACCTGGTCAAGGACTTCCCGCTCATCAAGGGAGCGATTCTCAAGCGCCGCGTCGGCACCGTGCACGCGGTCAAAAACGTCAGCTTCGACGTGCACCAGGGCGAGTGCTTCGCCATCGTGGGTGAGTCCGGCTCCGGCAAGACCACCACCCTCCTGGAAATCATGGACCTGAACCCACCCGAGGGTTCCACCATCGTGGTCAACGGCACCAACACCTCCGGCTTGAGTGCGTCGGCACGCCGTAAGCTGCGCAAGGACATCCAGATCGTCTTCCAGGACCCGATGAGCTCGCTCAACCCGCGCATGACCATCCGCGAGATCATCGCTGAGCCGCTGGAGTCGCTGGGGTACGAGGGGGACGTCGGCCAGCGCGTGGCTGAGCTGATGAAACTCGTCGGCCTCGAGTCCCACCAAGTGGACCGCTTCCCTGGCCACTTCTCCGGCGGGCAGCGCCAGCGCATCGGCCTGGCCCGTGCTCTGGCCACCAACCCCTCCATCGTGGTGCTCGACGAGCCCGTCTCCGCCCTCGACGTCTCCATCCAGGCCGGCATCATCAACCTGCTGCACGACCTGAAGAATCGCCTGGGCATCTCCCTGGTCTTCGTCGCCCACGACCTATCCGTCGTGCGCCACCTCTCCGACAAGGTCGCCGTGATGTACAAGGGCGACTTCGTGGAATACGGCCCCACGGACGAGGTCTTCGACAACCCGCAACACGCCTATACCCGCGCGCTGCTCTCCGCCATCCCGGTGCCGGATCCAGCCATGGAGCGTGACCGGGTCCGCGAGATTTACCAGCCCGCCGAAACCCCGGCTTAGCAAGACTTATAACTAAATACTCCCCGTCTCCATGTTTCCTCTCGAAAGGACACACATATGAATATGAAGCTCCGCAGGACCGCCCTCGCAGTGGTCACCGCCTCTGCCCTCATTCTCACCGGCTGCGCCTCCGATGGCGGCTCCGGAAGCTCCGATGGCTCGAGCGATTCCGCCTCCGGCGAGAAGCTCGACGTCAAGCTGGACGGCTCCTATAACCCGAAGGACCGTTCCGAGCTGAAGGAAGGCGGCGAGCTACGCCTAGCTATCGACGAGATCTCCCAGCAGCAAAACCCCTTCCAGGCCGACGGGACCCGCTACACCAGTGACGTCTGGAAGTACTACAACCCGCAGATCGGCCTCTTCGACGGCGCCGGTGAGTTTCACGTCAACAATGACTACATCACGGATGTTAAGGACGAGGAGAAGGACGGCAAGACCGTCGTCACCTTCACCATCCACGAGAAGGCGCAGTACAACGACGGCACCCCGATTGACTGGAAGGCTTTCGAGAACACCTGGAAGTTCAACAACGGCGAGGACGAGGAGGCCAACGTCTCCTCCACCGATGGCTACGAGCTCATCGAGTCCGTCGAGCCGGGTGAGAACGACAAGCAGGCCGTCATCACCTTCAAGCAGACTTACCCCTGGTGGCAGGGCCTATTCAATATCCTGCTCCCACCGCAGGTAGATTCCGCGGAGAAGTTCAACGAGGCCTACCTAGGCAAGGTGCATCCGGAATGGGGCGCGGGCCCATTCAAGGTTGAGAACGTCGACTTCCAGAGTGGTACCGCCACCTTCGTCCCGAATGAGAAGTGGTGGGGCGATAAACCCTTCCTAGACAAGGTGACCTACCGCCAAATGGAAGATCAGGCCTCCATCAACGCGTTCAAGGCCGGCGAAATTGACGCCACCGGCGTAGGCAACAAGGAGCGTCTGGCTGCGGTCAAGGACATGGAAGGCATTGAGATCCGCACCGCCATGGCTCCGTCTAAGTCTCTCTATACGCTCAACTCCAAGAACGAGATTCTCTCTGACATTAAGGTGCGCGAGGCCATCATGGCCGGCATCGACCGCTCCACGCTGTCTGAGATCCGCTTCAATGGCCTCAACGGCTACACCGAGGACCTGCCAGGTTCCTTCAACCTCTACCAAACCCAAGAGGGCTATGAGGACAACGTTGGCGCGGTCATCACCTTCGATCCGGAGAAGGCGAAGTCACTCCTCGATGAGGCCGGGTGGAAGGAAGGCAGCGACGGTATCCGTGAGAAGGACGGCAAGAAGCTGTCCGTACGCTATTCGCTGCTGGGTGACTCTCCCACCGGCAAGGCTCAGGCCACCGCTACCCAGAAGATGATGAAGGACATTGGCGTGGACCTGAAGGTGGAGGAGCGCCCAGTCGCTGATTTCTCCGAAATCACGTCCTCCTATGACTTCGACATTCTGCCTATGGGCTTCTCCTCCGGTGATCCCTTCGGTGTCGCTTACTTCGGTCAGGTCTACCGCACCGGCTCCCAACTCAACCGCTCCGGCACGGGCACGCCAGAGATGGACAAGAAGATCGACGAGCTATCCCAGATCGCTGATCCGAAGGAACAGATTAAGGAATCCAACAAGCTGGAAAAGGAAGCCCTAGCACAGTATGGCATCATTCCTATCTTCAACGGACCGGCCATGGTGGCGACCAACCCGGATATCGCGAACTTCGGCGCCAACTCCTTCGCTGTTCTTGAAGTAGAGAACATCGGCTACGTCAAGTAAGTAGTGTGCCAGGCACCGCGCCTCATAATTCGCAGTGCCTAGCCACTGCATACGCCGTGTAAGGCAACGACAAGAGGGCCTTCCCAAACTACGGGAAGGCCCTCTTCGTGTGTTTGGGCTATGTTTAGTTGCCCTTGTTGAGCTGGTTGCGCAGCTGGTCAAAATAGTCGCGCGCGCTCTGCGGCTGGTTATTGCCCTGCGGCGGGGCTGGGAAGCCCGAAATCTGACCAAAGCCCTGGCCCTGCTGAGCGTTCTGCACCTGTTCTTGTGCCTGCTGCTGTGCGCGCTGTGCCTGTTCCATCGCTTCAGCTTCTCGGCGGGCACGCTCATCGCGCTCGCGGCGCTCCTGCTCCTCACGGCGGCGGCGCTCAGCGGCGGCGTCCTCGCGGCTGTGCTTTGCTTCGCCGGCCGGCACCTTCGGCTTCGGGGCTTCATTAATAGCGTTGGTGGACAGCAAAGTATCGCGCATACCGCCGAAGAGATCCTGCATGCCGCCCGGGTTAGAGGGCATGTAGAGCACGTTGGTGTGGGCGCGGTCGGCCACGTCCACCATGGCGTCGAGGTACTGGGAGACCAGCATGAGGGTCTCGGGGTTCTCCTGCACGCCGGCAGCACGCAGCAGCTCATACTGCTGGGCAATACCTTCGACGATCTCCTTACGCTGGTCAGCCACACCGCGACCCTGGAGCTTCTTAGCCTCGGCCGCACCCTCGGCTTCCTTGACCACGCGGATCTTCTCGGCCTCTGCCTGGGCGACGGCTGCCTCGCGCTCACGCTGTGCGGCGTTAATGGAGTTCATGGACTCGCGCACGCGGGCATCCGGGCGGATATCGGTGACCAGGGTATTAACGAAGTTCCAGCCGTAGGCGGCCATGTTATCGCGCAGAGACATCGCCACGTTGCGGGCGATGGTGTCCTTGGAAGAGAAGGAATCATCCAGGTTCATGTTTGCCACGGAGGAACGGACGTTGTCCTGTACGTAGGCCACGATCTGCTGCTCGTGGTTGGACAGGGTGTAGAAGGCCTGGCGTTCGCTGCCCTGGACCACCTCGTACTGCACGGCAACAGGGATCTGGACGAAGACGTTGTCCTTGGTCTTGGTTTCCACCATGACGTCGAGCTGACGGATCTGCAGGCTAATCTTGGCGCGCACGCGGTCGACATAAGGCACCTTGAAGTGCAAGCCCGCGTGAGCAACGTTCACGAACTTACCCATCCGCTCAATGATGGCGGCCTCCTTCGTCCGGACGATGTAGAAACCGTCGAAGGCGGTGGCAATAATAATTAGAAGAATCACGCCGATGACGATGAGTCCGCCCATAGGCTTATCCTTTCTGCTCGATTTAGATTTTCCTAACCAGTGTGCCACACGGTGACCACCACCACATCTCGAGAAAGAACACTCCCCGAACGCACGCGACGCCCGTTAACGCTCGTCAGCCGCCCGGAAGAGCTCGCCCAAAATCACCGCGCCGTCTTCGCTAATACCGTTGTGCTGGAAGCGGTTGGTCACCACTGGGCGTAGGTCGCGGTAAGTCTCCCCCGTGGCCAGGGAATCTTCGAAGGGCACGAAGATATCGTCGAGGTAGATGGCGGCGGAGGCGATAACGGGGGCGTCGGCAAGCTTGGCGGCATCATACGGCGAGCTTGCCCACTCGTAGGCGGCGAGCTCCTCGGCAGCCTGCTTGAAGGGGCGCAGCGCCGGATCCTCATCGAACTGCCAAGGGAAGATGTGCTCGCCGGTCAGATACGTGCCCTCCTCGGCGAACTCGGGGAATTCCTCGCGCACGCGGTGCGCCGCCCAGCCGGTGACGGCCTGGCCGCCGACGCCACCGTAGATGGATTCATGGATGGCTGCATACAGCGGGCCCGCTTGGAAGCTCACGCGGCTTCCGACGTTGTTGAGGAAGTCCGAACGCAGGCGCTTCTCACCGTTCACGGTACGGAAAGGTTCCTCCAGCAGGTAGCCGAGCGAATCAAAGCCGGTGCCGCGTCCCAGCTCAATGCCGATGGTGCGGAAGCGGCGGGAGGACAGGCGCTCCCCTGTCGGCAGCAGCTCCTCCGAGTTGTCTAGGTGGTGAAGGATTTCTTCGACGCGAGCTTGCGCCCACGGGAACTGGGCATAGAAGCGCTCGTGGCGGACCTTGAGCTTGGTAAAGGTCGTGCGGTAGAGATCATCCGCACCTTTGGTCAGGGTGGGCAGACCGCCGGTAAGGAAGGCGCGCCCAATGGAATCGGGGAACATCGAGGCATAGGCAGTGATGATGAAGCCGCCGAAGGATTGGCCGAAGAGATCCCAAGTGTCCTCACCGAGGTGCTCGCGCAGGCGCTCAGCATCGCGCACGATATTCTCCTGCCGCAACTGCGCCAAGCGCTGCGCCGTGCGATCCTCAGCCGGGCTGAGCTCATCGATGCGGTGGCTGCGCCCAGTGCCGCGCTGGTCCATGAGGATCCAGCGGTAGCGCTCCAGGCCCTTTCCGATCAGCCCAGTGGCACCCGTCGGCCGCGGCGCCGGGAAACCCGGCCCGCCCTGGTTATAGAGCAGCGCCGGGTAATTCTCACCGCCCGGCGGGATGATTTCCCGAGCGTAAAGCTCGAACTCCCCCGCTGCTGGATTGTCATAGTCCCAGGGGACGGTAATGGTGTGTTCCTTGATGGTGTGGCCGAAGCGTTTCATGCTTCTAATAAACCACGAAACCTTCCTTACGGAACACCTCGCGGATTTCCTCCACGTCTTCTGGCTTCGGCGGCTTTGTGTCCTCCAGGGTGTACGGGTAGCCCAACTCGTGCCACTTGTCCGCGCCCATGTTGTGGAAGGGCAGCACCTCGATGCGCTCGATATTGCTCTTCCAGCGGGAGACAATTTTTGCCACGTTGGCGACGTTTTCGGGACCGTCGGTAAGCCCCGGCACCACCACGAAGCGGATCCAGACCGGCTTGCCTATGGCGTTGAGGCGATCCCCAAAGTCGATCGTCGGCTGCAGCTCGCGGCGGGTGACCTTCTTATAGGTCTCCTCGTCACCAGACTTGACGTCGAGCAGCACCAGGTCGATATTGTCCAAGTCCTCATCGCGCAGGCGCGCGCCGAGGTAACCCGAGGTGTCGATCGTGGTGTGGATGCCTGCATCGTGAACTTCCTTGAGCAGGCGCCGCGCGAAGGCGATCTGGAAGAGCGGCTCACCACCCGAAATGGTCAGCCCACCACCGGAGGCCTTGAAGACGGGCTTATAGCGCTTGATGCGCTTGACCACATCCTCGATGCGCTCCAAGGTGCCGACCTTCATCTCCATGGTGTCGGGATTGTGGCAATACTGGCAGCGCAACGGGCACCCAGACATGAACATGGTCATGCGGGTTCCGGGTCCATCCACAGCCGTCACCAGCTCCCAGGAGTGCACGAGCGCGACATCGCCGGAGCGGCGAGCTTGCATCAACTCCGGGCGGGTGTAGCCGTCGAGATCGTTGTCCGTTCCTAAACCGGCGGCGGCGCCGCGCACCTTCTCCCCTTCTTCAGGAGAAAGGCGCACGACGCCGGTAATGCCATCTGCCATTTAGGAGCCCTGGTGGAAGGTGCGGGAGATGACGTCCAGCTGCTGCTCGCGGGTGAGCTTCACAAAGTTCACCGCGTAGCCGGAGACACGAACCGTGAGGTTCGGGTACTTCTCTGGGTGCTCAACAGCGTCCTCGAGAGTGGCCTTGTCCAGGACGTTGATGTTGGCGTGGTAGAGGCCCGAGTCCATGTTGTTGGCGGTGCGGTTGGCCTTCATGGTGGCGAGGCGCTCGTCGAAAGTGGGGGTTGCCATGATGTGTTCTCCTTGGGAAGTGGTGTGGATGTGGTCTATTCGGAATCCATGATGAAGCCGGCGTCGAGGACACCCACCAGGTTGGTGATGCGCTCCTCCGGGGTGCGGCCCAATCCGGACGGGGTGATGGTGTTGGTCAGCGAGATGCCGTCGAGCGCATCCTTGTAATCCAACTTGCCCACCGACAGCATGGAGGCGACCATGCCGTGGTTATCCGCGCCGTTCTCCGGGTTTGCGCCCGGCGCGAACGGGGTGCCCGCCTCGTGGCCGGACGGGAAGGCACCAGTGGCCTTGCCGTAGACCACGTTGGAGGTAATGGTCAGCACCGACTGGGTCGGAATGGCGTTGCGGTACATCGGGATGGCCTTAATCTTCGCCATCACGGTGTGGACGATGGTGGCGGCGATATCATCGGCGCGGTCATCGTCGTTGCCGTAGAAGGGGAAGTCACCTTCGGTCTTGTAGTCCACGATGAGTCCGGTCTCATCGCGCACCGGGTAGACCTTGGCGTACTTAATGGCGGAGAGCGAGTCAGCCACGATGGACAGGCCGGCGATACCGCAGCCCATGGAGCGCACGATATCGGAATCATGCAGCGCCATCTCGATGGCCTCGTAGGCGTACTTGTCGTGGCAGTAGTGGATGATGTTGAGCGCCTCAACGTAGGTGCCCACAACCCAGTCCAGCATCTCCTCGTACTTCTGCCAGACCTCGTCGAAGTCGAGCGGGCCATCGCCCTGGATAGGCTCGTAGCCATCCACGACCTGCTTGCCGCTGACCTCGTCGCGGCCGCCATTGATGGCGTAGAGCAGGGCCTTGGCGGCGTTCACGCGGGCGCCGAAGAACTGCATTTGCTTGCCGACGGCCATCGGGGACACGCAGCACGCAATCGCGGCGTCATCGCCCCACTGGTCACGAATCTGTTTATCGGACTCGTATTGGATGGAGGAGGTCTCAATCGAGATGTGGGCGCAGAATTCCTTGTAGCCCGCCGGCAGCTGCGGATCCCAGAAGATGGTGATGTTCGGCTCCGGTGACGGGCCCAGGTTAATCAGGGTCTGCAGAAGGCGGAAGGAGGTCTTGGTGACCTGGTGGCGGCCATCCGTACCGAAGCCTGCATCAGTCCAGGTTGCCCAGTACGGGTCGCCGGAGAAGATCTGGTCATAGTCCTCGGTGCGCAGGAAGCGCACGATGCGCAGTTTGAGCACCAGCTGGTCGATGATCTCCTGGGCGTCTTCCTCGGTGATGATTCCTGCGGCGAAATCGCGCTCGAAGTAGCAATCAAAGAAGGCAGACAGGCGGCCGATGGACATAGCGGCGCCATCCTGGGATTTGATGGAGGCAAGGTAGCCAAAGTAGGTCCACTGCACTGCCTCGTGGGCGGTCTTCGCCGGCTTCGAGATATCGAAGCCATAAGACTCAGCCATGACCTTGAGTTTCTTCAGGGCCTTGATCTGCTCGGCGTGCTCCTCGCGGTAGCGCGCCCAGTGCTCGGAGAAGCCGAGGTTGCCCACTGCGCTCTTGGATGCTTCTTTCTCAGCGATGAGGTAGTCCACGCCGTAGAGGGCCACGCGGCGGTAGTCGCCGATGATGCGGCCGCGGCCATAGGCATCCGGCAGGCCGGTGATGATGTGGGAGGAACGCGCTGCACGGATGCGCGGGGTGTAGATATCGAAGACTGCATCGTTGTGAGTCTTGCGGTAGCGCGTGAAGATCTTTTCAATCTCCGGGTCTGTTTCCTTGCCGGCTTCCTTGATGGCCTGCTTGACCATGCGCCAGCCGCCGTTGGGCATCATGGCGCGCTTGAGTGGCGTATCCGTCTGCAGGCCAACGATGACATCATCGTCCTCAGAGATATACCCAGCCGGGAAAGCATCAATATCGCTCGGGGTGTGGGTGTCCACGTCAAAGATACGCTTTTGGCGCTCGACGGACAGGTAGTTCTTCTCCAAATGATCCCACACGCGCTGCGTCTTCTCGGTGGGCCCAGCGAGGAAGGAAGAGTCCCCGTCATAAGGGGTGTAATTGCGCTGGATAAAATCACGAACGTCAATGTTCTCAGTCCACGGGCCGGGCTCAAAGCCCTTCCATGCTTCGAATTGCACGGACTGTTCAGTTGCGGTGGTCACTATATTGACTCCCTTCATAGTTCACACGACGCTTAATGCTTAGTCGCAGAAGGGCTGTAGGTGACTTCGGTTCACAGGTAATTCGGTCAACCCGTTTCGTCACCGAACCCCTCTCTGTAGCCCATAGTAGGGGTACAGACGCATAACCTCATATCGACAAATGCGTGCCTTCCACCACCACACGGACCGGTTTGAGCACCACACAGGTCAGCTCTCTCATAGGTAACGGCCGTACGGTTGGATGCGGGGGTAAATCACCCCCTGACGTGGCCGTTCCCACACCTTTTGGGTCACTTCTTGGCCCGTGTCCGCGCCGCCCTCTATTCTTATGCGCAGTATCCTCATCTCGCTTTTAGCAAGGAGCCACCCCGCGTGTCTGACACCGCCGCTACCGCTAGCCCTGCCACTCCCCCAACCCATCCTGTTGATGTAGTCCCGCCAGCGCCGAAGCTGGCGGCGCTCGGACTCCAGCACGTCCTCGCTTTCTATGCCGGCGCGGTCATCGTGCCGCTGCTCATCGCCGGCTCCTTGGGCCTCGATGAGGCCACCACGATTCACCTCATCAACGCTGACCTGTTGACCTGTGGTCTGGCAACGTTGATCCAAGCGGTGGGCGTCGGCAAGCACATCGGCGTCCGGCTGCCCATCATCCAGGGCGTAACCACCACGGCGGTGAGCCCCATCATTGCCATCGGCATGAGCGCCGGTGACCAGCCACTGCCCACGATTTATGGTGCGATTATCGCTGCCGGTATCTTCACCTTCTTCGCCGCGCCGGTCTTTGGACGCGTACTCAAGTACTTCCCGCCGATTGTCACCGGCACCGTGCTTCTGGTCATGGGCACGTCGCTGCTGGCGGTCTCAGCAAATGACTTTGTCAATTACGCCGACGGGGTGCCAGCCGCGCGCGATCTGCTGTATGGCTTCGGCACGCTGGCCATCATCATCGTTGTGCAACGCTTCTTCCGCGGCTTCCTGGGCACGCTGTCCGTGCTACTTGGTTTGGTCATCGGTACTGGCGTGGCCTTCGTACTGGGTGATACCTCCTTTGACGGCGTGCGTGAGGCCGATGCCATCGGCATGACGACGCCTTTCTACTTCGGTATGCCGAAGTTCGACATCATGGCGATTCTCTCCCTCATCATCGTCATGATCATCACCATGGTGGAAACCACCGGCGATGTCTTCGCTACCGGTGAGATTGTGAAGAAGCGCATCAAGCGCGATGACGTTGTGCGCGCTATTCGCGCCGACGGTCTCTCCACCACCCTGGGCGGCGTGATGAACTCCTTCCCCTACACCTGCTTCGCACAGAACGTCGGCCTCGTCCGTCTCACCGGTGTGAAGTCCCGCTGGGTCGCAGTGTCAGCAGCGGGCTTCATGATCATCCTGGGCCTGCTGCCCAAGGCCGCAGCGATCGTTGCGGCTATCCCCTCCCCGGTCCTCGGCGGCGCCTCCCTCGCACTATTCGCCAACGTTGCCTGGGCTGGCCTGCAGACCATCGCGAAGGAAGACATCGCCGACGGCCGCAACGCCGCCATCGTTACCACCGCGCTGGGGTTGGCCATGCTCGTCACCTTCAAGCCGGACGTGGCCACCGCTTTCCCAGAGTGGGCGCAGATCTTTGTCTCCTCCGGAATGTCCATCGGCGCGATTACCGCAATCCTGCTCAACTTACTCTTCTTCCACGTCGGCTCGCAGTCCGGCGATGATGTCAGCCGCCTCGACGGCACCGGCGTCTCGCTCAAGGAGCTCAACGAGATGGACCGCGATAGCTTCGTCGGTGCACTGCGTCCGCTCTTTAACAACGAAACCTGGCCGCTCGAAGCCGCCTGGGAGCTGCGCCCCTTCCAAGACGTCAGCCAGTTGCGTGAGGCAATCCAGGTCACTGTGCTCACCGCTCCGAGCGACCAACGCCGCGCGCTGATCCACGACTACCCGGCGATGGATGAGCTGCTGCTGGCCGATTCCGACACGGCCGCCACCATCTCCGCCGACCGCGGTTCCCTGGCCCTCGATGACCTCGACGATGTTCAAACGCAGCAGCTTATCGACGTCTCACGGGCCTACCGCGAACGCTTCGACATGCCTTTTGTGGCATACCTGGACACCAACGACTCGGCCGACCGTGTTATCGATGCGGGCGTGCGGCGCTTGTCCAACTCGGATGAACTGGAGCAGCGCGTGGTCTTGAGCGAAATCATCGAGATTGCCAATGACCGCTTCGACATCCTCCTCGCGGATGCCAACCCGGTGCGGGCTTACTGGGACCGCAAGTTCACGGAGGTGGAATGAACATAGTTCATTCCACGTAAAGAGGACACTCGACGTGGGGTGATGGACTCACCCCACACTGGGCAGAGTGTTAACTGAACTCCATGGTGACTTGGGCTTCAGGGTCTACTCCGCGAATAATGCTCTCATAGAAATTGCGAGCTTGGTCCTGCAGGAGCTCGCGATTGTCGTTGATGTCCTTGCGCTTCTTATCGGCGCTGAGAACATCCGACACTGTGGATGCGGCATCGAGTGGCTGCGTGGTCCAGCTGAGAACTCCGTTGTTCTCCACGGCGGTCTTAAATTCCTCGTCCGTGTGGCCGATGAAAATGAAGTCTGGAATGTGGACCGTGTAGGAATGCTCGCCGGTCTCGGTGACGCTCACGTCCTTGCCCTCAATACCAAGCTTGGCTTTGTAGGAATAATGCACAAACTGGGTGCGGTCGGTCCACGGAACCTTCACGCCAAATACCTGCCCAGCGGAGGATTTTTCCGCCAGCCCCTGGATACCCAGGCTCAGGAGCACAACCTGCTCCTCGCGCTCGACCGCTTTGACCACCTGAGAGTTCGTGGACTGAACTGGGGCGCTATAAACCTCGTGCGGTTGGCGCACAGCGTAAACACCAAGCGCAGCGCAGGCCAACGACAACAGCACCACGAGGGCGATGAGGGTCGTGCTGAGTTTTCGAGGAGACATGAGTCTTAGCCCTTCGTGCGTAGTAGAGATAGCTACGTTCCAGATTAGTCTCCGCAGCTTTAGTACACTTCACCTGCAGCCGCCGAGACGAGAGCCTGCTGCTCAGCGAAAGCAGCAAAAGCCATTAAAAGGGTGTCGATATGTGTGCGCAGGTGACGATCCATGACCACCGAGCCCGACTTCCGAAGGCGTTCTTCGGCGACTCCGTTGACGTCGCCAAGCACCAGCACAACCTGACCGGGAAGAACACCAGCGAATTCTGTGGCGTCGACAATCACGCCGTCGCACGCACGCGCTTCCGCTTCGCTACCGATCCACCGGGTAGAAACTCCTTGCGGTGCATAAGTGGCAATGTTCTCAGCGAGCCGCTTACCCATCATAAGCCCAAGGGTAATGGTCTTGCGCATTTCAATCATCTTCCTTAATCCTGCATGACGTGGCTTTTACCTTGACAAACTACAGATTAAAGATTGAAACGCTCACTGTATATGGTCGTTTCAGTTTTATACAATCAGGGGCATGGACAAGGAAGAACGCCAACGCAGAATCATTTGGGCTGTTGACTCGGGGAGCAAAACGGTCAGCCAATTGCAAGAACTCACTGGGGCCTCCGCGGTTACCATCCGCCGAGATCTCACTGAGTTAGAAGAAGCTGGGGCCCTCACGCGCTTTCACGGCGGCGCTCGACCCGCTGTGCGACGAGGCGCACGCTATCCCCTAGAGGTTCGCCGAAAAGAGGACCCCGCTGGAAAACGCGCTATTGCTGCCGAGGCAGCACGACTAGTCGAGCCCGGCTCCTGTGTTCTCATTGACTCGGGCACGACACCCACGGCCGTCGCCCGAAATCTCGCCGGCATGGACATCACGGCCCTAGCAATGTCCCTGTACGCGGGCGCGGCCTTAGCCAAAACACCCGGCTCCGACGTCATAATTCCCGGCGGAACCGTCAATAGCGATGATCTTGCGGTGTACGGAGCAGAAGCTGTGGACACAGTGATGTCCATGCGCTTCGACCTAGCAATCGTGGGTATCTGCGCGTGTACTCCGTCGGTAGGTCTCATGTCCCCGAATCTCACCGAGGCCACCATTAAGCGGGCTTATTTCCAAGCAGCCAGGCGCGTCATCGTTGTCACCACACCAGAGAAGTTCACCCGCATGTCGGCCCACCGAGTGGCCGACTTTGACCAAGTTGACACGTTCATCACAACAAATGACCTATCCCCAGAGATAGCTCAGGATGTAGTCGATTCCGGCGCCAACCTCATCATGGTGCCTGTGGAAGACTTCTAAAGCTGGAACTGCTCTACAACTTCAGTGCGGCGCTTGTGCTCCATCCAGAAGGAGAGGAACGGAACAACACCGGCGAGCGCCGTGGTAAAGAGCTTGCCTACCGGCCACATGGCACGCGGGCCGAGGACCAAGATGGACACGAGGTAGACCATGTAGGCCACGCCGTGCGCTTGGGCGATGAGCGTCGCCCACGAGGGCATCTCCATACCCACGCCGTATTGCAGGATCATGCGCGCGACGAGGATAAGAAGGAAAATACCGGTAATCGTGGCGGCAATGGAAAAGAACTTCAGCGGGCCACGGATACGCGCTTGACGGTCAGGATGGACAGCGTTGTTCACTGAGTTGCTCATAAATTCTCCTCTTCGGTGCCGCGACGGCGGCGCTGCTTGTTCATAGCGTTGAAGGTTTCCACATCAACCTGTGGACGGGGCGGTAGAAAATCTTCGTCGATCTTGGTGACGGCTTGCTCCTTGGCCGCGCGCACGTCCTCAGCCTCATATTGGGCTGGCTCTTCTCCCCGCTCGAGAGCTTCGTTCTCGGCATCGATACGCTCATTCTCGTAGCGCAGTGCGGTGCGATATGCGTAAACAACGAAAACCGCGAACAGCGGCCATTGGAAGGCGTATCCCAAGTTCTGAAAGGTTCCCGAACCGGAGCGGAACCGCGTCCATTGCCAATAAGCAAGGAACAAAAAGAGCACGACGAAGAGCACGATGAGGGCGATGTGCCACCATCGAACCTTCATCCGCTTTTTCGGTGCTGGGTTGGTGCTCACCCTGAACAGCCTACCCACCACGCCCAGAAAAGTGGATTTCCGTCTATGGCCTGCCGCCCTGTAGGCTAGTGAACGTTGCGCAGAGCAATGAGTGCTCCGCAGCAGCGAAACCAGCGCCCGTGGCGGAATTGGCAGACGCGCTAGATTTAGGTTCTAGTGTCTTATGACGTGTGAGTTCAAGTCTCACCGGGCGCACATAGTCTGACCCCGCACGGTTTCCGTGTGGGGTCTTGTCGCCACAGCGCTCGGCGAGCCCACATGGTTCTCTTCAGGCGGTTCCCCTCATCGGGTTCTTTTGGGGGCAAAGAAACCACCTAAAGCACTACAGAAGGTTCGTTTGGGGGCAGGCGAACCATGTGAGTAGAACCATGTGCACAAGGACCAAAGATGAGGGACCACCTGCGAGGCAGCTTCTGTATTTCCCCAGGTGGTTTTCGCAAAATATGCGCAGATGGTCCTTCTAGTTTGGTCCCTCTCAACCAGCCCAGCTAGTGGATGCTGGCGCTTGCGGTCATGGCTCGGCGGATGCTGGGGCTTGCGGACATGGCCCGGCGAAGGCTTAGGCTTGGCCGGCGAGGGCCGCTAGGGGTTCGCGCAGCTGCGCCAGCGCGCGGCCGCGGTGCGAGACAGCGTTCTTCTCCTCCGGGGACATCTCCGCGGCGGAGCGGGATTCGCCCTCGGGCTGGAAAAGCGGATCGTAGCCAAAGCCATTCTCGCCCTGTGGGGCGGTGAGCAAGGAACCTGGCCAGCGGCCCTCCACCACGTGCTCCTGGCCATCCGGGGTCACCAGCGCGCAGACCGACACAAAGGCAGCCGCGCGGCGCTCGGCGGGCACGTCGGACATCTGCCCCAGCAGCAGCCGATTATTGGCTTCATCGTCACCATGTCCGCCCGACCACCGAGCAGAAAGCACGCCCGGCATGCCGTTGAGTTCTTCCACCGCGAGGCCGGAATCATCCGCGATCGTCGCTAGGCCAGTGTGCTGCACCCCGGCGCGCGCCTTAATCAACGCATTATCAGCAAAGGTGCGACCATCCTCCACGGGCTCCGGGTAGGCCTCCACCGCGGACAAGGGGAGCAGCTCGATGCCCGCGATGCCAGCATCGGCGAGGATCTTCTCTAGTTCCTTGAGCTTCTTGGCATTATTCGAAGCAACGAGGAGCTTTACCATCCGAGGGCCGCCTTTTGAGCGTCGATAAGCTGGGCGCAACCAGCCTGCGCCACGTCCAACATGTCGTTGAGCTCCGCGCGGCCGAACAGACCGTGCTCGCCAGTGCCCTGAATCTCGACGAAGTCTCCGCCTTCCTGCATCACCACGTTGAGATCAACCTCCGCGCGGGAGTCCTCTTCATAGGGCAGGTCGAGGCACACGTGGCCGTCGATAATGCCGACGGAAACAGCAGCGATGGGATCCAGCAGCGGCTCGCCCGGGACGACACCTTCCTCCTTGAGGTAAGCAATCGCATCAGCCAACGCCACATACGCGCCGGTAATCGACGCCGTGCGGGTACCACCGTCAGCCTGCAGCACGTCGCAATCCAGCTGGATGGTGTTCTCCCCCAATTCGGAGAGATCAACCGCTGCGCGCAGGCTGCGACCCACCAGGCGGGAGATCTCGTGGGTACGGCCCTTGACCTTGCCCTTCATCGACTCGCGCGGCATGCGCTCGTGGGTTGCAGAAGGCAGCATGGCGTACTCAGCAGTCAGCCAACCCTCGCCGGAGTCCTTCTTAAAACGCGGCACCCCGAATTCCACGGAAGCCGTACACATGACTCGGGTGTTGCCGAACTCCACCAGCACCGACCCAGCCGGGTTGGTGGTGAAATTACGGGTAATGCGAACGCTACGGAGTTGGTCGAGCGCGCGACCATCAGCACGAGTGAAATCAGTCATGCCCACTACCCTACCGCGCGTATTAGAACTCGAGCTCCATCCCGGCAGCGCCGACGACGATCTCTCCGTCGAACTCGCGGGCAGCTGCTGCGTAGGTGGCGGCGGCATCGCCCCACGGCTGGAGGTGAACGAGCACCAGTTTCTTCACACCCGCCTCACGCGCCAAGCGCCCGGCCTCTGCTCCCGACATATGCATGTCTGGAGCCTTATCCTCCGAAGTCTCGCCCCATGCAGCCTCACAAAGGAAAGCATCCACACCCTGGGCGGCCTCAACGAGCGCGGGTGTATAGGCCGAATCCGCGGAATAGCACAAGGTTGCTCCGGTTTTGGAGTGCTCGACGCGCAAGGCATACGTCTCTACCGGGTGCACGGTTCGGAAAGGGGTGATGTAGACATCGTCGACAAGCTGGCGTTCCCGATCCACCCAGGGGCTGAACGCAAATGTATCGCTCATGTCATCCACCCCGTCCGGGGCATCCGAGGACAAGCGGCCCAGGTGTGTCTCAGTCGACGCCGGCCCCAGGCAAAAATTGCGAGAAGCTGCGGGAGCTGTTGGGTGGAAGCGGCGCCAGACCATCAAAGAAGGAAAGTCCAGGCAGTGATCAGCATGGAGATGGGTCAATGCCACGTGCGCATCGCAGGGATCCTGGAGTTCCTGCAGGCGTGCAAGCGTACCCGGGCCCAGGTCCATGATGATGGACGGAGCAGAGGGGAAAGACAAGAGATAGCCAGAGGCCGGATTACCCACAGTGGGCACCGACCCGGAACAGCCTAGGATGGTCAGCTTCATGCGTTCAATAGTTCCACGAAACAATGGGGGATGCGGGATTTGGGTCGATTGTACATCTTCACCAGTACTAAATCTTGGGCCCCAAGAAACGCGTGGCCAGCCGCTCGAATGCTGCATGGTCACCCGTGCACTCGAAACTGCGGGTGGGAGCCTGGCCCGCAGGAGCGAGCAGGTCCGTGTTAGTGAGGATGCGCAGGACGTCCTTCGTGGTCTCCTCCGCCGAGGACACCAGAGTGACGTTGTCCCCTATAGCGAGCTGGATGACGCCCGTCAGCAGCGGATAGTGCGTGCAGCCGAGGACAAGTGTGTCGACCCCCGCCGACTGCAACGGCGCCAGGTAGCCTTCCGCCACGCCGAGGATCTGGCGTCCGGCAGTAATGCCGCGCTCAACAAAGTTCACGAAGTCGGGGCACGCCACCGCCTCACATTCGACGTTCGGATTGACGGCAAAAAGATCTTGGTACGCGCCTGAATTAATGGTGCCCTCCGTGCCGATGACGCCAATCTTGCCGTTGCGGGTAGTGGCGATGGCACGGCGTACGGCCGGGCGAATCACCTCAACGACCGGAATGTCATAGCGTTCCCGGGCATCGTGCAGGAAGGCGGCCGTAGCGGTATTGCAGGCAATCACCAACATTTTGCAGCCGCGCTCTACTAGCTCATCGGCAATCGCGGTGGATAGCTCACGCACTTGGGCAATGGGCCGCGGGCCATAGGGCGCGTGGGCGGTATCGCCGATGTAGATGATGGATTCGTCGGGAAGCTGCTCGATGATGGTACGCGCGACGGTCAGGCCGCCCACCCCCGAATCAAAAATCCCAATGGGAGATGTTGCATCAGGCATTAGCGCACTACTCCCTGGGGTTCAGACTTTACCTTCTTAATCGGGTCATCCGAGGTAATCACCATTCCCGCGACAATGCCGCCAATAGCGCCGAACAGGTGCCCCTGCCAGCTGACTCCCTCATAGATAGGCAACACACCCCAGATGAGACCGGAATAGGCAAAGCCCAGCCCCACGCCGACGAGAAACTGGCCCAGCGAGCGGTTGAAGATTCCCCGGACGATGAGGTAGGCCAGCCAGCCATACACCATGCCGGAGGCACCAATATGCGACGTCCCCGGCCCGCCCAATAGCCAGGTGCCGATGCCAGCGATGAGCACCACGATGATGGTGACTTCCCACCATGCCTTGCGGCCTGAGAGACCGATCAAGAAACAAAAGACGGCACCAGGCAATGAATTTCCAATGAGGTGCTCAAAGTTCGCATGGAGTAGCGGAGCGGTAAAAATCCCCCAAATACCATTAAAATCCAGCGGACGTATGCCGTATTGGCCCAGCTCGCTTCCAAAGAACAGGAAGTTAATGATGTGGATGATCCACTCTACGGCCAGGAAGCCCACCGTTAAAGACGCAGCCGTTTTCAGGCGGCCGGTCCGAGTGTAATTCTTCGAATCCCCCGTGTTGAGAACAGGCTGCTGCCCCGCGCCGGGGCTCGCCGGGCGGGGCTGGAAGGGGTTGGGCTCATGCGAATGCTGCTGGCCAAAGGGTCCACTCGTCGTCATAATGTCTCCAACTTTAGCAAGCGCGCAGTGCGGACCACCTCTCTATTCCCAGCCTGCGCTTCTGCTAGTCCATGATGACGTTGAGCAGCGAATCTTGGCAGAAGGCCAGCCATTCCACAAGCGTATCGCGGTCTGCCCCGGGCGCATCTTGCGGCACGTCCCCGGCGGCGATGAAGAGGCGCAGGTCATTGAGACCGGCGAGGAAGGCATGCGCCTCCTCCTCGCTGATTGCCACCTCGACCCCGCCGGTAGGCCCGAGCGCGGTATTAATTACCTGGAGGTTTTCTAGCTTGGTGCGCGCGATGTCATTCTCGTGCAGCGAGCGCATCAGTGCATTATCGCCGTCGAATTCCTCATCCCCCGCCTTTGTGAAATCCGGAAAGAGGCGGGCCAGCGACGGGTCCTCCGGTGCTTCGGTGTGGCCGGTCGGCATGTCGAGCATGTCCGCCAATTCATCTTTCGGCGCTGATTGCGCGCGGGCAATGATGGCCTCGGAGACGGTTGCGGTGAGATCACCTAAAACTTCGCGCTCCATGGGCTCGAAAACAGTCGTGTATTTCGCGCCACGCATGAAGGACTTTTTCTTTTTCCAAGCCTGCATACTCTTATCCTGCCTGCTGCATCGTGGCCCACAGGCCGGCGACTTGCAGTTTCTTCACATCGGCTTCGACTTTGTCACGCTCACCTGAGGAGACTGCCGCCTTACCTTCGGTATGGACTTGCATCATCAGCTCGTTGGCGCGCTTTTTGTCATAGCCCAGCACAGTCTGGAACACGTAGGAAACATAGCTCATTAGGTTGACTGGGTCATCCCAAACAATGCACATCCACGGCAGGTTTTCGCTCGTGGCGACGTCGACCTCAATCGCTTCATCCAGCTCCGGGGTGGCCATGGGCGAACTCATAACCACGCCCGCGGACGTTTCTTTGTGCGCTTTCATGTCCTCTACCCTAGCCAAATTTTTTCCGGTAGCGAGCGGTTATACTGTCATCAGCTTTTGACCTGATTGTCGTTTCCAGGTGGCACCGATGAATTCTTTTACCCTTCCCCCAGCCGTTACTGACATTCTCGCGGGACGCCGACCGGCGAAGGAGGATGTCGTGCTCCTCCTGCAGCGCATCCTCACCGTGCTCGTCCTCGGCGGCACGCTCATAACTGCCGTAATCAGTCTGACCACTCCGTCCGAGGACGGCAGCTCGCAGGAGCCAGAAACTCCCGCGCCAGCAGCCTGTGATTACGAGCTTCCCGACGGCCCCGTGCAAGACCAGCTAGCTACCATCCAGCAGGATTTGGTGGTGGCGATCAACAGGTGGCGCAAGGAAGACGGCCAGGCCCCTCTGGTGCCGTGGATCGAACGCCAAACCGCTGCCCGCGAAAAGGCGGAGTGCAACGCGGTGACCAAGACGGAAGAGCCATCGGAAGAAAATGTGCAGATGGTTCAGGACCACCTGCCTTTGGAGGAGGCTAGCGGCTTTCAATTTATGGAACGCATCCGCAAGTCCGGCGATCATGTTGCCGCCCTACGAGACCGCCGGATGACCACCGCAGCCGTTGGAGTGGCTTATAACGACGGTGAGGTCTACGTTGTCATTCAGCTTGAGGAATAGAAGAGCTGATTTTTCAGAGCTGTCTGAGTAGCATCTTCGATGTGACTACTATCTCAGACAACACCCAGGATTCTGGGTTCGGACCTAGCGATCGTTCTACGGCTCTCCTTACGGATAAATACGAGCTGACCATGTTGGAGGCAGCGTTGCGCGATGGCTCCGCGCACCGCCAAGTGGCCTGCGAGGTATTTGCCCGCCGCCTCCCCAACGAGCGGCGCTATGGTGTCGTGGCCGGCACCGAACGCGTACTTCGCGCAGTCCGGGACTTCCGCTTTACCGCCCAACAACTGGCAGAGATGGACTTCCTTGATGCAGAAACCAAGGAATACCTGGCCAATTACCGCTTCTCTGGACACATCGATGGCTACCGCGAAGGCGAGCTCTACTTCCCCAATTCACCCCTGTTGACCGTGCGCGGAACCTTTGGTGAATGCCTGATTCTGGAAACGGTGATTCTGTCCATCATGAATTCCGATTCCGCAGTGGCTTCTGCGGCCTCACGAATGGTGGTGGCTGCAGATGGCCGCCCCATCATCGAGATGGGTTCGCGCCGCACCCACGAATACGCTGCCGTGACCGCTGCCCGCGCCGCCTACCTGGCAGGTTTCCAGGCCACCTCCAACCTGGAAGCCGGCTACCGCTACGGCATCCCGGTCTCCGGCACTGCGGCGCATGCGTGGACGCTGGCTCATGTCAACGAGGACGGCACCCCCAATGAGGAGGCGGCCTTCCGCGGGCAGATCGAGACCCTTGGCGTCGATACCACCCTGCTGGTGGATACCTATGACATCACCAAGGGCGTAGAAACCGCCGTGCGCGTGGCCGGCCCCGAGTTGGGCGGCGTGCGCATCGACTCTGGTGATTTGGCCGCGGTCACCCGTCGCGTGCGCAAGCAGCTCGATGACTTGGGCAACCACAACACCAAAATCGTGGTCTCCTCCGACCTCGATGAGTTTGCCATCGCCGGCCTGCGCGGCGACCCCGTCGATGTCTATGGCGTGGGTACCTCAGTGGTTACTGGCTCGGGCGCGCCAACCGCCAGCATGGTGTACAAGGTCGTCGAGGTCGATGGCCACCCAGTAGCCAAGCGCTCCTCCTCGAAGAAATCGCAGGGCGGGGCTAAGCGCTCTCTGCGCACCTACCGTTCCTCGGGGGTGGCCGTCGAGGAGCTCGTGCTCCCCTTCTCCGCCGAGGACCCAGACACGGGCACGCTGCGCACCCGCGAGATGACGGTACCGCTCATGCGCGACGGCGAAATCCTCGACAACCTGCCTACCCTCGAAGAATCCCGCGAGTATCTGGCTCAGGCCATCACCACCCTGCCATGGGAAGGCCTAGCGCTCACCCGCGACGAGCCTGCGGTTCCCACCCGCTTCGTTGGCTTCGGCTCTTAAGAAGCACGGCGAAGGCGACCGACTACACTGCCTGACATGCACGACACAACGGTTGACCTTCTCGACGCCGCAGTCTCTTCCCTCGGCGGCGCGCGGCGTGCCGGCCAGGTGCGCATGGCGGAGGCCGTAACCACCGCGTTAGAAAAGGAACGCCACCTCGCTGTGCAGGCAGGAACTGGTACGGGTAAGTCCCTGGCTTACCTCGTGCCCGCCTTCCGCCACGCGCAAGGAACCGGACACACGGTGATCGTCTCCACCGCCACGCTGGCGCTGCAGCGGCAGCTCGTGGAGCGGGACCTTCCGCGTCTGGCCGAGGCCCTCGAGCCGCACCTGGAGAAGAAGCCCACCTTCGCCATCATGAAGGGCCGCTCCAACTACGTCTGCCTCAACAAGGTGTCCCGCGCCGCCGAACTGGAGGATGAGGACGCGCTACTCGACGAAGACTCGGTCTCCCACCTCGGCCGCCACGTCCAACGTGTCTATGAATGGGCGGAAGACACCGAGACGGGTGACCGTGAGGATTTGGAACCGGGCGTGCCAGACTTAGCGTGGCGGCAGGTCTCCGTCACCTCGAACGAATGCCTCGGCGCCACACGCTGCCCGCACGGCGAGGACTGCTTCGCGGAACTCGCGCGACGCCGCGCGGCGGACGTCGATATCGTGGTCACCAACCACGCGCTGCTCGCCATTGACGCAGTAGCAGACATCAATATCCTGCCGGAACACGATGTCGTCATCATCGATGAGGCCCACGAGCTAGATGGCCGCATCACCTCGGTTTCTACCGCCGAAATCACCGGGCGCGCGCTGAAGATGGCGGCCAGCCGCGCCAAGTCTCTCGGCGCCAACGGCAAGGACCAACGCCTCGCTGAGCAGGCCAACGAGCTGAGTCAACTCCTCGGAGAGTTCGCGCCAGGCCGCTGGACCGACTTGCCAGAGGAAGCCAAGCAGCAGCTCATGGGTTTGGCGGACACGTTGGCCGACTGCCGCGAGACCATCGCCCGCGCCCCCGAGGGCGAGCAGTCCCAAGACCCGGAAAAATCTGCGGAGCGCCAGAACCTGGCCAATCACCTCGCTAGCCTCGTCGAAGCCATCGCTCGCATCCTTGACGTTTTCGCTACCGGTGACCCCGCCGCGCATGCCGACGTAGTCTGGCTGGAGCGCGATGAGCGCACGCTGAACGACACCCTCGCCGTGGCCCCGCTCTCCATCGCCGGGATGCTGCACGAAAAGCTCTTCGGCGAACAAACCGTGGTGCTGACCTCCGCCACGCTGGCATTGGGCGGGCGCTTCGACGCCATGGCCGCACAATGGGGCCTGCCGAAGGGCACGTGGGACAGCCTTGATGTGGGTTATCCTTTCGACCCCGCGCGCAGTGGCATCTTATATACCGCGTCGCACCTACCGCAGCCGGGCCGTGACGGCCTCAGCCCCGAGACGCTCAAGGAGATCCGCGAGCTCATCATGGCTGCGGGCGGGCGCACGCTCGGGCTCTTCTCCTCGCGCCGAGCCGCGCAACAGGCAGCTGAGGAACTCAAGCCCACCCTCCCCTTCGATATTTACCTCCAGGGCGAGGACTCCATCGGCGCACTCGTGGATAAGTTCACAAAGAACGAGAACTCCTGTCTCTTCGGCACACTCACCCTCTGGCAGGGCGTCGACGTGCCGGGACCTGCCTGTTCCCTCGTCCTCATCGACCGCATTCCTTTCCCCCGCCCGGATAACCCCCTCATGCAAGCGCGCACCGAAGCCGCCAAGGCGGCTGGGCGCAATGGTTTCATGGAGGTTTCCGCTACGCACGCAGCGCTGCTTATGGCCCAAGGCGCGGGCCGCCTGCTGCGTTCTGCCAACGACCGCGGGGTCGTCGCGGTCCTCGATAGCCGCTTGGAAACCAAGCGCTATGGTTCCTACCTACGCGCCTCGATGCCGCAGATGTGGCCGACGAGCGACCCTGAGGTTGTACGCGGCGCTCTCAAGCGCCTGGTTGAGGCCCGCTAGGGGCGGCGCAGCGCGCACACCGTGGCTGAGTCCGGGGCGACCTCGGTGAAGCCGGCGTCGCGCACCACCACCGCTCCCGGACGCGCACAAGCCACGGCAAACTCCTCATGGGTAATTTCGCGCACGGACAGCGCAAAGTCCTGTGCCGCCCAGTCCTCCACGTCCTCGGCGCTCATCGCCGCGGCCAACAGCATCGAACCGTGCCCCACCTGTGCGGCGGCCTTGCCCGCGCTCATCGCGAGGGAGGCGTCGATGTAGATCACGGGGGCGTCGCCAAGCGCGGGGCCCGGCTCGTCCTTGGGCAGGTCAGTATGGCCAATCTGCAGCTTCGCCACGAGTGGGTGCACATCCTGCACCGCCGAAGGGAGGAAAACTCGCGCGCGGTCCTCCACGGTGACGCCCGGCAGGGCCTGGACATCACGCCACGCCTTGTTGCGTGCGCGGCGCGCCACCTTGCGGATGCGGTGCCCGTACCACTGCCCTAGGGCCTCGGCGAAGGCCCCATCCTGCCCGGCCTTATCATCGAGGCAGAGCTTGACGACGCCCCTCGCCGCCGCCTCCAGCACCTCCGTGCGTGCGGGCGGGTCTTGCTTGGGTAGGTTGAGCGCAATCTGCATCGCCTGGACCGTCTCAGGCTTTTCGGGGTCCTCAGGATCATCCCGCCAGCTGCGCTCGCTACACGCTACCGTGAGGCGGCGATGGGCCTCACGGAGGTTATTCACTGGCAACTTCCTCCATTGGGATGCCCAGGATCTGCAGGATTTCATCCATATACGGGTGATTGACGGAGGTATCCGCGACCTCACGCAGAGCAGGCTTGGCGTTGAAGGCGATGCCCAAGCCGGCGGCGGAAATCATGTCGATATCGTTGGCACCGTCACCGACCGCAACGGTCTGCAGCATGCTCAGACCCGAATCCGCGGCGAACTCGCGCAAGAACATTTCCTTGGCCTTGCGGTCCACCACGTCCCCAATGACTCGGCCGGTGAGCTTACCGTCCTCAATTTCGAGGGTGTTGGCGCGCACGTAGTCGAGGTCGAGCTCCTGAGCTAGGTCTTCGAGTACCTGGATGAAGCCGCCCGAGACCACTGCCACGCGGTAGCCCATGCGCTTGAGCGTGCGGATGGTGGTGCGTACGCCTGGGGTCAGGCGAATATCGTTGGCGGTTTCCTTAATGACCGATTCCGGCAACCCGGCCAGGGCGGAAACGCGCTCACGGAGAGACTCTTCGAAGTCCAGCTCACCGCGCATAGCACGCTCCGTCACTGCAGCAACCTCGGCCTCCTTGCCGGCGTGGGCGGCCAACATCTCGATGACCTCGCCGGTGATGAGGGTGGAATCGCAGTCAAAGCAGATGAGGCGCTTTGAGCGGCGTTGTAGGCCGGAGCGCTCGATGGCGATGTCCACGCCCTGCTCCGTGGCGAGACGCGCCAGCATGGCGCGCACAGGGTCGGAAGCTCCCTCAATGGTGATGTAGAGCTCGAGACCATTGAGCGGGTAGGTAGAAAGCCCGCGGATGCGGTCGATGTTGACGTTGAGATTGGCCAACTCTTTGGCAATCGCCGACATGTGGCTGGCGTTGAGCTGGCGCCCCAGCACCACGACGACGTGCGTGGAGCGCGGCCGTGAGGTTGCCTCCTCTTCCCGAAGGTCCACGTTGATGGATTGGGCATAGATGCTCAACGTGTTGCGCAGGCCCTGCTCAAGTGCTTCGAGACGGGAGGCCTGCACCCGGATATACGCGGAAAGGGAGATGCGGCCGGAAAAGATAGCCTGTTCGGCGTCGACGAGCTCGACGTTGTGGGAGCTCAGGACTCGGAAGAAGGCGGCCGATACACCTGGCTTGTCGGGGCCAGAGGCGGTGACAACGGCAAAGACTTGTTCACTGTGATTATCCACGGGCCTCATTATCGCACACCGCAATCTCGGAATCTCCACCAACGGCAAACGCCGCCTCCCCATCGCTGTGATGGGGAGGCGGCGTTATCAGGAGTACTCAGCTAGTGAGTGCTTAGTGGCCGGAGTGTGCTTCCTCGCGCATGCGCTTAACCATGTGCGGGTAGTGCAGCTCGAAGGCCGGACGCTCGGAGCGGATGCGCGGCAGGGATACGAAGTTGTGGCGCGGCGGCGGGCAGGAGGTAGCCCACTCGAGGGAGTTGCCGTAGCCCCACGGATCGTCCACGGTGACGATCTCGCCGTAGCGCCAGGACTTGAAGACGTTCCACACCAGCGGGATGACCGAGGCACCGAGGACGAAGGAGAAGATAGTGGAAATCTGGTTGAAGACCGTGAAGCCATCAGACTCCAGGTAGTCGGCGTAACGACGCGGCATACCCATGTTGCCCACCCAGTGCTGGATAAGGAAGGTGCCGTGGAAGCCGATGAAGGTCAGCCAGAAGTGAATCTTGCCTAGGCGCTCATCGAGCATGCGGCCGGTCATCTTCGGGAACCAGAAGTACAGGCCAGCGAAAGCGGAGAACACCACGGTACCGAACAGGGTGTAGTGGAAGTGAGCAATCAGGAAGTAGGACTCAGCAAGGTGGAAGTCCAGTGCCGGGGAGGCCAGCATAATACCGGTCATACCGCCGAAGAGGAAGGTTGCCAGGAAGCCCATGGCGAAGATCATCGAGGTATCCCAGGTGATGTGGCCCTTCCACATAGTGCCGACCCAGTTGAAGAACTTCACGCCGGTCGGAACCGCAATCAGGAAGGTCATGAAGGAGAAGAACGGCAGCAGAATAGCACCGGTCACGAACATGTGGTGAGCCCACACGGCCATGGACAGCGCACCGATGGCCAGCAGAGCAAAGACCAGGCCAATGTAGCCGAAGACCGGCTTGCGGGCGAAGACCGGCACAACCTCAGAAATGATGCCGAAGAATGGCAGTGCCAAGACGTAGACCTCCGGGTGACCGAAGAACCAGAAGAGGTGCTGCCACAGGATGCCGCCACCGTTGGCGGAGTCGAAGATGTGGCCGCCCAGCTTGCGGTCATACAGCACGCCTAGCGCCGCAGCGGTCAGCAGCGGGAAGATCATCAGTACGATGACGGACGCGGTGAAGATAGCCCACGTGAAGACCGGCAGACGGAACATGGTCATACCCGGTGCACGCAAGGTGAGAACCGTGGTGATCATGTTGATAGCGGAAGCAATGGTACCGACACCGGTAGCACCCACACCGACAATCCACATGTCAGCGCCGATGCCCGGGGTGTGGACCGAGTCAGCCAGCGGCATGTACATGGTCCAGCCGAAGTCAGCAGCACCGCCTGGGGTCAAGAAGCCCGCGAGCATCACGATGCCGCCGGTCAGGGTAATCCAGAAACCGAAAGCGTTCAGACGCGGGAAGGCCACATCCGGTGCACCAATCTGCAGGGGCAGAACGTAGTTACCGAATGCCCACACCACTGGTGTTGCAAACAGCAGCAGCATGACGGTGCCGTGCATGGTGAACAGCTGGTTGAACTGCTCGTTGGACAGGAACTGCAATCCTGGGGTGAAAAGCTCAGCGCGAAGCAGCAGAGCCATGAAGCCACCGAGGAAGAAGAAGCTGAAGGACATGATCATGTACATGATGCCCAGCTGCTTGTGGTCGGTGGTGGTTAGCATCGTCCAAGCCTTGGAACCGGTCTTTGCATTACCAGTCGGCTCCGGACGTGTAGGCGCGACGTAGTCGTCGAGCCGTGGCGCCACAGCGGTCATAAAATCCTCCTGAAGAACAAGCGTTTAACCACATCGCTATCACGCGTTTTCACGCGCCACACGCTCAGCGATCAAACACCTAGGTTTACTCGCATTATATTAGGCCACCTCAGGGCCAAATTTCCAGCGCTCTGTTATTTTCCACTGCCCTTGATAGCCCCGTTTGGAGCAGATAACCCCCTTGTACGCGGCCAACCCGCCGCGGCGCACCTAAATACCCGGTGATCTAGAACACAGACGGCGCGTCCTGCAGGCCCCGAAAAGCCGAAAACGCACCCCCTGAAAGAATCAAACTTTCGGTTGATCCTCTCGGGAGGTGCGCGGTACCGACGGGGAGGGCTTAGAAGTCCCAGTCGTCGTCGGTGGTTTCCTCGGCCTTGCCAATCACATAGGAAGAGCCGGAGCCAGAGAAGAAGTCATGGTTCTCATCGGCGTTCGGAGACAGCGAAGACAAGATCGCTGGGGACACCCGGGTTTCATCCGCGGGGAAGAGACCCTCGAAGCCTAGGTTGTTCAGCGCCTTGTTGGCGTTGTAGCGCAGGAAGCGCTTTACATCCTCGGTCCAGCCCAGCTCATCGTAGAGGTCCTCGGTGTAGTCAATCTCATTCTCGTAGAGATCATAGAGAAGGTCAAAGGCGTAGCCCTTCATCTCCTCCTGCTCCGGCTCTGAAAGCTTCTGATAGCCCTGCTGGAACTTGTAGCCGATGTAGTAGCCATGGACGGCTTCATCGCGAATAATGAGGCGGATGATGTCGGCCGTGTTCGTCAGCTTTGCTCGCGACGAGAAGTGCATCGGCAGGAAGAAACCAGAGTAGAAGAGGAAGGATTCCAGCAGCGTGGAGGCGACCTTCTTCTTCAGCGGATTGTCGCCTTGGTAGTAGGACATGACGATCTTAGCCTTGCGCTGGAGGTTTTCATTCTCCTCAGACCAGCGGAAGGCGTCGTTGATCATGGGTGTCGACGCCAGCGTCATAAAGATATTGGAGTAGGACTTCGCGTGGACGGACTCCATAAAGGCGATGTTGGTGTACACGGCCTCCTCGTGGGGCGTGACGGCGTCGGGAAGCAGCGAGACCGCACCCACGGTGCCCTGAATGGTATCGAGCAGGGTGAGGCCAGCGAAGACGCGCATGGTGGTCTCCTGCTCCTTCTCCGTCAGCGTCTTCCAGCTCGGGATGTCGTTGGACACCGGAACCTTCTCCGGGAGCCAGAAGTTACCGGTCAGGCGATCCCACACCTCAAGGTCCTTCTCATCCGGAATGGTATTCCAGTTAATTGCCTTCACCGGAGCCTCGTGGCTAGCTATGTAATCGTCGTACTCGTGAGACACGCACGTCACCTCGTCTTGCTAGTAATTTTGGGGTTCGGTGCCATCGTACCCGCTAAAAGTAGGGGCCAAAATTCCAGCGTGTTTTATACTTAAGCCCTGTTCTCATGACCCCGAGTTTCGATGGAATGACTGACTCCTCCGCTCCCCTCCTCAGCACCGTGCTCGACGCTTTGGGCACGGACATCGTCAGCGGCACGCTGGCAGCCGGTGATCGATTTACGCTCACTGATCTCTGCTCGCGCTTCGGTATTTCCCGAACCGTCGCCCGCGAAGCCATGCGCGCGCTCGAGCACCTGGGGATGGTCTCCTCGTCGCGCCGAGTAGGTATTACAGTGCTCCCCATCAGTGAATGGGCGGTCTACGATCCCGCAATCATTTCTTGGCGTTTAGGTTCCGAGAAATCGCGCGATAGTCAGCGCACCTCTCTCAATGACTTACGCCTCGCCATCGAGCCCGTCGCTGCGGGCTTAGCCGCGCAGCACGCTTCCCCAGAAGATAAGGAAGAGATCCTGGAGCTGGCCCACCGCCTCCAAGTCACGCCAACGCGGCGCGTGGGCGAGCACCTCGCCACAGATCTGCGGTTCCACGCCATGGTTCTCCACGCCTCGGGCAATGAAATGTTCACGGCGCTGAGCCCCTATCTGCTGTCCATGGTGCGCGGGCGCTCCCTCTATGGTTCCCGCAAACGCAACCCCACGGCCGGCACCGCACAGCTCCACCTCGATCTAGCGGAGGCAATCCACCGCGGTGACTCCCCCGAGGCAGAAAAAATCGCACGCGCCATTCTCATTGAGGCGCGTGCGAATAAGGACTAGAGCATGCAGGAAACGCAGCCCTCAACCTCGGTTCCCTCCAGCGCCATCTGGCGCAGGCGGATGTAGTAGAGAGTCTTAATACCCTTGCGCCAAGCGTAAATCTGAGCACGGTTGATATCGCGGGTAGTGGCGGTGTCCTTGAAGAACAGCGTCAGCGACAGGCCTTGGTCAACGTATTTCGTGGCCTCGGCGTAGGTGTCGATGATCTTCTCGTAGCCGATCTCGTAGGAGTCCTTGAAGTACTCCAGGTTGTCGTTGTCCATGTGCGGCGCCGGGTAGTAGACGCGGCCGATCTTGCCTTCCTTACGAATCTCAATCTTAGAGGCAATCGGGTGGATCGAAGAGGTCGAGTTATTGATGTAGGAAATCGATCCGGTCGGCGGCACCGCCTGCAGGTTGCGGTTGTAAATGCCGTGCTTGGCGACGTCCACCTTCAACTGCGCCCACTCCTCTGCCGACGGGGTGTGGATCGAGGACTTGGCGAAGAGCTCCTTGACCTTCTCCGTACGGGGAGCAAAGTCAGCCGGATCATAGCGGTCGAAGAACTCGCCACTAGCGTAGTCAGACTCGGGGAACTCGCTGAAGTACTCGCCGCGTTCGCGGGCCAGCTTGTTGGATGCGCGCAGCGCAGCGTACATGATGGCGGCGAAGTAGGCGTTGGTGAAGTCCAAGCCTTCCTCGGAGCCATATTCAATGTGCTCCCGGCCGAGGTAGCCGTGCAGGTTCATCTGGCCCAGACCAATGGCATGGGAATCATCGTTGCCCTTGCGCACGGAAGGAACAGAGTTGATGGCGGTCTTATCCGACACCGCGGTCAAACCACGGATAGCAGTCTCCACCGTCAGCGCGAAGTCCGGGGAATCCATGGTGGCGGCGATATTCAAGGAACCAAGGTTGCAAGAGATATCGCTGCCCAAGGTCTTGTAGGTGAGGTCCTCGTTGAGCTCCGACGGGGAGTTGACCTGCAGAATCTCCGAGCAGAGGTTCGACATGTTGATGCGACCGGTCTTGACCGGGTTCGCGCGGTTCACGGTGTCCTCGAACATGATGTACGGGTAACCGGATTCGAACTGCAGCTCCGCAACGGTCTGGAAGAAGTGGCGAGCGTTGATCTTCTTCTTGCGGATACGCGGATCCTCGACCATCTCTTCGTAGTGCTCAGTAACGGAAATATCGCCGAAGGCCTTGCCGTAGACGCGCTCGACATCGTACGGGCTGAACAGGTACATATCGTCGTTGTTCTTCGCCAGCTCAAAGGTGATATCCGGGATCACGATGCCGAGCGACAGTGTCTTAATGCGGATCTTCTCATCCGCATTCTCGCGCTTGGTGTCGAGAAAATTCATGATGTCCGGGTGGTGCGCGTTGAGGTAAACCGCACCAGCGCCCTGGCGAGCACCCAGCTGGTTCGCGTAGGAGAAGGAATCCTCCAACAGCTTCATCACGGGGATGACGCCGGAAGACTGGTTCTCAATGTGCTTGATGGGCGCGCCAGATTCACGGATGTTGGACAGCAACAGGGCCACGCCGCCGCCGCGCTTGGACAGCTGCAGAGCGGAGTTAATGGAGCGGCCGATGGACTCCATGTTGTCCTCGATACGCAGCAGGAAGCAGGACACCAGCTCGCCACGCTGAGCCTTGCCGGCGTTGAGGAAGGTCGGGGTAGCCGGCTGGAAGCGGCCGGTCATGATTTCATCTACAAGGTGCTCAGCCACCTTAGTGTCACCATCCGCCAAGAAGAGTGCGGTCATGGACACGCGGTCTTCGAAGCGCTCGAGGTAGCGGCGGCCGTCGAAGGTCTTCAGCGTGTACGAGGTGTAGTACTTGTAGGCACCCAGGAAGGTCTTAAAACGGAACTTGAAGGCGTAGGCACGCTTGAACAGGGACTTAATGAAATCAAAGTCGTACTGCTCAAGCAGTTCCGGCTCGTAGTACTTGTTGTCCACCAGATAGCGCATCTTTTCTTCCAGATCATGGAAGTAGACGGTGTTCTGGTTGACGTGCTGGAGGAAGAATTGGTTCGCGGCCTCACGGTCCTTGTCGAACTGAATCTTGCCGTTCTCGTCATACAGGTTCAGGAGTGCGTTGAGCGCATGGTAATCCAGCTGCTCCTCTGGCTTCACAGGTTCAGCGACGGTCTTACCCAATTGCGTGGTCACGACGTTCACGGGCCTTTCTTTGCTATGGCGAAATGGAGAGACAAAATAATAGGAATGAGGCTTTAGGCGGCTAAACCTAAAGCAGCCGCGTTGGCCAAGAGGCCTTCACGGCAAATTGTGACATCTTCCTCGGTTCCGAGAAGCTCGAAGCGGTACACATAAGGAACCTTACACTTGGCGGCGATGACGTCGCCGGCCTTGCCAAAGTCACTGCCGAAGTTGCTGTTGCCTCCGGCCACGACAGCGCGGATGAAGCTGCGGTTGTGTTCGTCATTCAGAAAACGAATGACCTGCTTGGGAACAGGCCGGGTGTTTTGCCTGCTCATCGACGCCCCTCCCCCATACGTCGGACAAATCAAGACGTAGGGTTCATTCACAGTGAGGGGCTCATCGCTGAGACGCAGCGGGATGCGGGCGCTGGGAAGGCCGAGCTTCTCGACGAAGCGGTGGGTGTTTTCCGTAGCGGAAGAGAAATACACGACCAACATGGCTGTTCCCTAGGCGCTTGCCGCCATAACGGAGAGTGCCTTGATGCGGTCAGGGCGGAATCCGGACCAGTGCTCACCGTGAGCTTCAACGACCGGCGCCTGGACGTAACCCAGGGCCATGACGTAGTCACGGGCATCATCATCCAGAGTGATATCCACCGTTTCGTAGTCGAGACCGGCACGGTCAAGAGCCTTTTTGGTGGCGTTGCACTGGACGCAAGCGGGCTTGGTATAGAGGGTGATGCTCATGTGACGTTCCTTCAGCTTCCTTCGGCACTACACGCGGAGTGACTGTTGAATTCGATACCAGCAGGGCGCTTAGCAGCCCTGCATTAAAGCTTTGAACAGCGGTGCAGACCCGCCGCTCAAGCAACATCAACGACACTATACTTTGTGCCCGCACCCCGCAACTAGCACTATATGTAGTAGTTACAAGGGTGATATTCCCAGGATGTAACCCGCCCCGACCCCACATGTTGACACCCCATCACTTCGCCCGTTGCCACGGCGGTAACTACACGAGTGATATTCCCTGCTCGTTCACCGAAGATTCACCTAGTTTGTGACAAACACCACTCGGGGCCGAGTTTTCACCTCCCACACACCGGCATAAAAGGCCTATTAAGCTCACAGGGGACAGTTTCAGCCTGGGGTAGCAAAAGGAAACCGCCCCCTCCAGCAAGCAATGAGCGTGCAGAAGGGGGCGGTATGAGTCCGTACGACTTAGCCCTGGCGAGCCTTGAAGCGCGGATCCTTCTTGTTGATCACGAAGACCTTACCGTGGCGGCGAATAACCTGGGCGCCCGGCTTCTTCTTCAGCGACCGAAGCGACTTGCGAACCTTCATCGGGCGCTCCTTTCGTTATGCGCAATCTTGATGCGATTGATTAGTTCAAAGCACAGCCGGGTAGACACCCAGCAATGACACGAGGAAAAATGTTACCCCACGCGCGCGTCATAACCAAAACACTCAGCTTTCGGAGTAGCGGGAGCGAAACTGTTCGGCAACATCCTCGAGGCTCTTCCCCGCCGTTTCCGGAACGAGTGCGCGGGTATACCCCACCGCAACGAGGCCTAAGCCCGCAAAGATTCCGAAGCCCAGCGAGCCGCCGAGCCACTCGACCACCGGCAAGAAGAACTGCGCCACCGCCCAGTTACTCACCCACAACGCCAGCCCGGCGATTCCCATGCCCAAGCCGCGGACTTCGGGCGGCACGATTTCTGACATGAGCAGCCACGTGGCCGGGGAGACCGCCGCCTGTTGGAAGGCAATGAACGCCGCCATGCACGCCAGCGCCAACATAGCCAGTGGTGTGGAATCATGAGCGAAGTGATAAGCCACAGCTAGGACCACGAGCGAAACAACGTTGCCGCTTAAGCCTGCTAGCAATAGCCGGCGGCGCCCCAGCCGGTCGATCACGCGCATGCCTACTAGGCACGCCGCGACGGACACCACACCGATCACCATCGACGTATACACCGAGTTGGTGGTGGAGATACCCACCTGGTTCATCATCGTGGGTGCGAAGTACACGATGGCGTTGACGCCCGTAATCTGCTGGGTCAGGCCCATGAGCATGGCAAGCGCGATGGCCCAACGCATCCAGCGGTGGCGTCGCAAAGCTTGCCATTCACCCGTGCTCGGCCGCGCGCTATGTTCCAGCTCCGCTCCCCGCGCGCCTACCCGAGCGCTGACCGCGGCAGCTTGGCCCGTTCGGCCTTGTGCCGCGAGCCACGCCGGGGTATCGGGGAGAAAGACCATGCCGAGCGCCAGCGCCGCACCCGGAACCGCGGCCAGCCCGAGCATCCAATGCCAGCTGCCGCTTGCAGCCAACAGCGAGTTCACCCCGTACGCAAGCAGCTGCCCGACGACGATCATGAGCGTGTTGAGGGAGACCATCCGACCCCGTACAGCCGCCGGGGTGATTTCGGAGATGTACATCGGGGAGACGATGGACACCGCGCCCACCGCCACGCCAAGGAATGTGCGGGCGGTAGCAAGTTCCGCGGCCGAGTTTGCGAGCGCACACCACACGGAACCAGCCACGAAGATGAGTCCGCCGGCAATGAGGGTTCGGCGTCGCCCGATCATGCTCGCCACACGCCCAGCCGCCAGCGCACCGACTGCCGCTCCAACCAACAGCATCGAGGTCACGAGTCCTTCCTCGTGGGCGGACATACCGAATTCCGGCCCTACGAAGAGGAGAGCACCAGACATCACTCCGGTGTCGTATCCAAAGAGCAGGCCGCCCAGGGCGGCTACGCCTGCGACCATCATGACGTAAGTATCTTTGTTCACGAGTTCCTATTGTCGCAGGCGGCTACCATGGGCGTCATGTCACATGAATCCACTGACCTCCAGAACGACATCATCAAGGCCCTCGGCGTGAAGCCTCGTATCGATCCAGCAGAAGAGGTAGAGCGCCGCGTCGCCTTTTTGGTGGACTACCTACGCACCACCGGTGCGAAGGGCTTTGTCTTGGGCATCTCTGGCGGCCAGGACTCCACCCTGGCTGGGCGCTTGGCACAGCTGGCGGTGGCCCGCGTCGACGGGGCGCATTTCTGGGCCGTGCGCCTTCCCCACGGAGTGCAGGCCGACGAGGATGACGCACAGATCGCCCTCGACTTCATCGAGCCTGACTACTCCCTCACCGTCAACATCGCGGAGGCCACCGCGGCTCTCGACGGTGCCGTGGCCAACGCCCTGCACCAGGATTCCCTGGGGGACTTCAATCGAGGCAACCTCAAGGCTCGCCTGCGCATGTCTGCGCAATACGCGCTGGCCGGCGAGGTCGGGGCCTTGGTCATCGGTACAGACCACGCCGCCGAAAACGTCACCGCCTTCTTTACCAAGTGGGGCGACGGCGCCGCCGACGTCCTGCCCCTCGCCGGGCTTAACAAGCGCCAGGGCGCTCGACTCCTGAAACATCTCGGCGCACCAGATTCCACGTGGAAGAAGGTACCAACTGCTGACTTGGAGGATGACCGCCCATTGCTCTCTGATGAAGAAGCGCTCGGCGTCACCTACGCCCACATCGATGACTACCTGGAGGGCAGGGCCGTGCCTGACGACGCCCGCGCGCGCATCGAAACCCTCTGGCGCCGCGGCGCCCACAAGCGCACCATGCCACCGGGCCCTACCAGCGCCTAAGGTTTCAAGCCCCCTCCTCGCGGGGCTTTCCCGTTCCTTTTCCGCATCCACCAATTGCGCCTGAGGCCAGCGTTTCCCCGCGCGCCAGGGGGGATACTCTCCCCGGCGGTCAACTGCCCCCTACCCATAACGCGAGTCCGTCCGCCCCCAACATCTGTAGCGCACGTAGTCCCGCACCTGTGATTGACGCTTTACCCCACCCCTGAGCTGGGTGTTTCTTCTCTCCGGTTGCGGGGTACATAGACCTGTTTTAGTCTCTGTGCCCATGGGGGATATCGAAACCTACATCCGCCTCCGCAACTCGGGGATTGCGCTGGTGGAACATATACCTGGCACACCCGATGAGCTCCGCGTGCTCGGAGCGGATGCCTCCGATGCTGCCGAGCTGTCACAGCTACACCAGGTGTATTTCGGGCCGACCCGCTATACGGGTAAACAACGCAAAGCCCGCACCGCAGCGCTCAAACAACGCCACAGCCTGGGCACCCTCACACTCATCGAAACCTACGTTTCAAAGGTTAAGAAAACCCTCGACGCCTGGAACCTCCGAGCAAAACTCGCCGCCACCCCCGCACACCGCATCCAGGCCGTTGCCACCGCACGACTTAAAGAACTCACACGCAAAAGAACCGCCAAGCCCGGTGTGCGTATCACCTACCGCACGCAAGGCCCCAACACGCTTTCCATAACCGATGATGCCACCACGATTGCCAACATGCGCGGCGTCTTAGAATCCACCAACAACACCGACCTCCTAAAGGCCGCCAACGACATCTTCTTCAACAAAGCCTCCGGTACTAAACCTGCGGTGCGCACCCAAGTCATCGTCACCCTCAACGAGCTAGACCAGATCATCAACGGCGAGGGTGATGAGATAGAACTCAACCTCACCAACGGTGGGCGCATGACCGGCACAGAATTCTTAACCCACAAGTTCGCCGAAATAGGCTACGCCACCCTCGTCCACCCCCTCGACGGGCCCATCAACACCTGGCGCCTATCACGTGGAGCAAACCTCAACCAACGCCTTAGCCTGCATGCCGAATCCCACACCTGCTCACGTCCTGGGTGTAATAAGCCAGCTGATTACTGCCAAGTCCATCACCTTATCCCCTGGCAGGCAGGTGGCTACACCAACATCAACAACCTGACCTTCTTGTGCGCCTACCACAACGGGATCAATGATGATGACCCACAAAGGCCTACCGGGCGTGGCTACATGTACCGACTTAATACAGGGGTGGACTTCATCCCACCCTGGGGTGCACCGATTACCGCAATGCCGGAATACCAAGAAGCACTAGCCAGACTCAACGCTGAGCGGGAAACAGCCACAAAGACACAGGCCACAGCCCAAGGATCTGCAACAACACCGGGCACAGCACCACAACCACCAGACCCACCACCCGACAGCAGCTAACACCCACAACCACCACACACAGCAGAAACAGAAAGGAAAACGCCGACCACCTGCGACAACACCGTCGCCCCTGATAGAGGAACCCGTCAGTCAAAGCCATGCTGACGGGCACATCGGCGATCCATCAGACAGCACCACCCGCGGACCGCAACAAGGTACGCGGGAAAACCGGGGATCCCAGACCACAATTCACGTACCGCCGGAAGCAGCAGGCGCAACGGGACTTTTAACTCTTAAAGGGCGAAACCCTCCAACCAAACCATTGTTGACGGGCTAGCTGTCATGCCGGAGCCCCAAAAGCACATCCAGAGCTCCTTTTCCTTCAGATCCGGCAGAGCCTAAGAGGGTTCACACACTCATCGCAATGCCTCAAGGGTTGCACGTGCAGCCTGCTCAAGCGGAGCGTAGTAGGCCGGACCATGCGTCATCGCGTGAACTGCAAGTGGATGTAACTGATGCATCGGCACCCACTTCCGGTATTCCTCACCCACCCCATAACCCCGTAGTATCTCGTCATAGTAGGGCGTTCCGAACAGCTCCAGCATGGCCAAATCCGTCCACGGATGCCCACCGTGCGCTGCAGGGTCAATCATGACCGCCGTGTCCTCCTGGAACAAAACATTTCCTGCCCACAAATCACCATGAATTCGTGCAGGCTCAACGTCCCAGTCCACGGCAGCAATAGCTTCGGCGGCCACATATACGCTGTCCCGCAGCCCCTCCGGAAGTCCTTCTATAAATGGCACCACCCGCTGTTCGGCGTAGAACTCACCCCAGGCTTCGCGTGGTTCGCAGGGTTGCTCCACGCGCCCGATGAAGTTCGCGCCTTCCCACCCCTCTGGCGGTGCGCCGAAAGCTGGGGCTCCTGCCTGATGAACCTGCCGCAACGCTTCACCAAACGCCCGCGCAGCAGCAGCACTCGGTCGCGCCTGCGCTACTCGACGCGTACTAATCGTCGAATCTGTCAGCCCCGCAACTTCCACCACGACGTCCTTTCGTGCGGCTGCTAACCAGCGCAGGCCCGCGGCCTCTGCCTCAGCTTGATCGGCTCGTGCTACTGACTTGGTGAAAACATCCATGCTCCCCAGCATAGAAAAAGGCCGCCTCTGCGAAAGAGACGGCCGATGGTGGAGCTAACGGGATTCGAACCCGTGACCCCCACACTGCCAGTGTGGTGCGCTACCAACTGCGCCATAGCCCCAAGGCAATATTGAATTTTAAAGTGGAGCTAACGGGATTCGAACCCGTGACCCCCACACTGCCAGTGTGGTGCGCTACCAACTGCGCCATAGCCCCTCATACGAGGTGCAACCTTTATGATTGCAACTCGTATCAATATATCCTCTCCCTATTCACTCACCAAATCGCGAGTTGGGGCGCTAAATTTACTTCTCAGTAACGATGTTGACCCATTCCATGATGGAGGTCTTGTCATCCTCCGGAATGTCCTTGCCGTCCTTGATGATGCGCGGCGAAGACACGCTGCCGGTTTCCTTTTCAAGCTTTTCGTAGTTCGAGGTCACCAGCGGGTTTCCTTCACCAACCGGGGCTTCCTCAATGGCCTTCACCGTGGCATCATCTGCGCCCAGTTCCTTCGCGGCAGCAGCGAAGTCTTCCATCTCCCACTTGTTGTACACCTTGGACTGGTTCTCCATGAGGTACTTACGCAGGTTCCAGTAGAGCGTGGCGTCACCGGTCTTTGCTACCTGCTCCATCGCAGCAGCGGCCTTGGAGGAGTGGCCGGTGTTGGACTTGATGCTCTCCAAGCCGTTCGGGCTGCCGTCGAGGAAGTTGAGGGTGCGCACGTGCACGACGAGCTCGCCCGCGTCGATGGCATCCTTCATCTGCTCGTCGGTTTCCTTCGCCAGGTCACCACAGTGCGGGCAGGAGTAGTCCTCGTACAGGTCTACTTCGGTTGCGTCCTTTGCGGCATCCGCAGACTTGAGGGTTACCGCATTGTCCGCGAGGGAAATCTCCATGGAGACATCCTCGGCGGCGTAGTCCCCCAGCGCATCGGTCTGTGCGCCTCGCCCTTGGTAGACGATGTATCCGATTACCACAGCGATAATAACCAGCAGAACAGCGAGGCCCCAGACGAATCCACTATTACTCTTGGAGTTGGGGTCTTTGACTGTACTCATTGAACAACCTTGCCTTTGATGACGTTATTTCGAACAGATGAAAAGCCTACACACCGTTGTTAAGGGTGCAATGCAAACTTGGTGAAAGGACGCTTGATCGTCCACACCATTAAGACAGAATAGAAGACATCACGCAGAAGTGTCATCATGTAGTTCATCACTTGCGCGTCCTCATCAGGGCTAACAGAGAAACACCCGCAGTCAATCCCGAGCCCCCGCGCCCATGCCTGCGCGATGCCGATCATGAATAGAACGAGAACAATCTGCCCCACCCACGCCGATTGGCGCAGGAACAGCCCCAACAGGAGCAACAGGCCGCCGCACACTTCCAGCGGACCGATCAGATAGGACAAATAGTGGGACCACTCTGGGGTAAAGATTTCATATGCCTTGATGCTTTGGGACACCGCGAGCTGGTCCGACAGCTTCGACGCGCCCGCCTTGATCCACACATAGGCCATATAAAATCGCGCGAATGCACTAATGATATCGAGCACGAGTGGTGCGCTGATTTTGGTTTTGGTCACGGAGTTAGCCTAACAATCTACGGGTGCAGGGCATAGCGGCGGTAGGGGCGGCGGATGGTCCAGACGGTGAGGGCGAAGAAGAAAGCGTCGCGAAGCAGCGTCAACGCATAGTTCATACCTTGGTTCACATCGTTGGGATCATAGCCAAAACACCCACAATCGATGACTAACCCACGCGCCCACGCCTGGGCAATGCCCACCATGAACATGACTAGGACCACCGCAGCGACTGCCGACGCCTTCCTTTAGAACAGCCCCAGCAACAGCAGCACCCCACCCATGAGTTCCAGGGGCCCAATGAGGTAGGCCAAGTATCCGGACCACTCCGGGGTAAAGATGCCATAGGCCTTGATGGCCTGGGTCATCTCCATCCGGGCGTCCAGCTTCTGTATGCCGGCGATAATCCACACGGCGGCCATGCCGAATCGGGCGAGTGCGCTGGCCAGGTCAAGCACAGAGGTGCGTTGTGCGGTTGTCATAAACCATTAGCCTAAGCTCCGAGAACCTGTGACACCAGCGCCTGTGCTTCTTCCTGCACCTGCTTGAGGTGTTCTTCGCCACGGAAGCTCTCAGCGTAAATCTTGTACTTATCCTCCGTGCCGGACGGGCGCGCGGCAAACCACGCGTTCTCCGTCCTCACCTTGAGGCCGCCGATCGCCGCGCCGTTGCCCGGCGCCTCGGTGAGCTTGGCGACGATCTCCTCGCCTGCCAGCTCCGTAGCCGTCACCTGCTCCGGGGAGAGCTTCTTCAGGATGGCCTTCTGCTCGCGGGTAGCCGGGGCGTCGGTGCGCGCATAGGCCGGCGCACCATATTCCTCCGCCAGCTCCGCGTAGCGCTGCGACGGGGTCTTATCCGTCACCGCCAGGATCTCCGCGGCCAGCAAGTCCAAGATGATGCCGTCCTTGTCGGTGGACCACACCGTACCGTCGAAGCGCAGGAAGGAAGCGCCCGCGGATTCTTCGCCGCCGAAGCCGAGGGTGCCGTCGACAAGCCCCGGCACAAACCACTTGAAGCCCACCGGCACCTCCACGAGCTCCCGGCCCAGGCTGGCCACGACGCGGTCGATCATGGAAGAGGACACCAAGGTCTTGCCCACGCCCGCATTTCCCCACTGGGGACGGTGGCTAAACAGGTACTCGATGGCCACCGCGAGGTAGTGGTTCGGGTTCATCAGCCCAGCGTCCGGCGTAACAATGCCGTGGCGGTCCGCGTCGGCGTCGTTGCCCGTGGCCAGGTCGTACTTGGAACGGTTATCCACCAACGAAGCCATGGCGTCCGGGGAGGAGCAGTCCATGCGGATCTTGCCGTCGGTATCCAGCGTCATGAAGCGGAAGGTGCCGTCGACGTCGGGGTTCACCACGGTCATGTTCAGCTCGTAGTGCTCAGCAATTGCCGCCCAGTAGTCCACCGAGGCGCCGCCCATGGGGTCCGCTCCGATGCGCACGCCGGCGTCCTTGATGGCCGCCATGTCCACGACGTTGGCCAAATCGGACACATAGGAGTCGAGGTAATTGTGCTTCACACAGCGCGCATCGAGCACTCCGTCAACCGGCACGCGCTTCACACCGTCGAGCCCGGCGCGCAGGTAGTCGTTGGCCTTTGCTGCGATCCAGTCGGTGGCATCGGTATCCGCCGGACCGCCCGTTGGCGGGTTGTACTTGAATCCACCATCGCGCGGCGGGTTGTGGGAGGGGGTAATCACGATGCCGTCGGTGCCCGGGTTGGTCAGGATGGCGTGGGAGACGGCCGGGGTCGGGGTGTAACGGCCGCGGTCATCCACGCGAACCTCTAGGTCGTTGGCAAGGAGGACCTCGAGGGCAGAAACCATGGCGGGTTCGGAGAGCGCGTGGGTATCGCGCCCGATGAAGATGGCACCCGTGGTCCCCCGCTCAGCGCGGTAATCCACGATGGCCTGGGTAATCGCCAGAATGTGAGCTTCGTTGAAGGCGGTGTCCAAGGCGGAGCCGCGGTGGCCGGAGGTGCCGAAGGAAACCTGCTGGTCGGGGTTATCTGCATCGGGGGTGCGGGTGTAATACGCGGTGACTAGTTCTGCAATATCGATGAGATCAGAAGGCTGGGCTAGTTGGCCGGCGCGCTCGTGTGCCATGGTGGGTTCCTCCTTGGAAACGTGGATACACCCTAAGCTTGCCTGCTTCACGCCGTTTTCGCATCCCAATTAGGATGGTTCCTATGCCACAGATCCTTCTTGTGGGCTGCGGAACCGCGCTCGGGGCGCTGGTCCGCTTCGTCCTTTCTTCGCTTCTCGGGGGCGGCGAGCTGCCACTGCTACTCATCAACGTTCTTGGCAGTGCTGTCATGGGCTATGCCAAACCCCCGGCATTCTGGGGCACAGGTTTCTTAGGCGGCTTCACTAGCTTTGCCACTTTCGCCTTCCTCACCTCCAGCTTCGGCCCGGCGCAGGCGGGGGCCTACGTGCTGGCGACGGTCGTCGGCTGCACCGGGGCTTACCTCATGGGTGACCGCCTGCAGGACCGGAGGCACGCATGATTCTCTCCATCCTGGCCGTACTCGCCGGTGGCTTTGTCGGCGGCTGCGGGCGCTACCTGCTCACCCGTGTGCTGCCCTCCCCCACGTGTACCTTTGCCGCCAACCTCGTCGGCGCGGCGGTGGCCGGTGTGGCCTATGGCTATGCCACGCATGCACACGCCCCCGAGTACTTCCTCCCCCTGCTGGCGGCCGGACTCGCCGGCGGGCTATCCACGTGGTCCACGCTGGCCAGAGAACTGGGAGAAATGATAAAGGCCAAGCGCTGGTGGCGCTTGGCGCGTTATCTCTTCTGGACCATCGGCCTAGGAATCGTGGTGGCCTGGCGCGGGGCGTGGGTCGGCTCGCTTCTCGCCTAACCTACCTCGCACGCCCTTGTGCGGTCACAGGCTGCATTAGTCAGCGATGGCGTCCAACGGCGGGGTCTTCGCCGCGCGCTGCGCCGGCCACAGGGCCGCCAGCACACCGACGATTCCCGAGCCCACGAACATGACCGCGAGCATCATCCACGGCACCGTCGCGGAATCGAGGCCTTCGTCGGACAGCACGGAGATGAAGGACCACCCCATCCCCAATCCCATGAGGATGCCCATGAGCGCGCCGAAGAGGGCGATCTGTACCGATTCCACCGTGATCATTGTGCGAATCTGGCGGCGTTGAGTACCCACCGCGCGCAGCATACCGATCTCTTGACGGCGTTCGATCACGCCCAGCGTGAGGGTATTAACAATGCCCAGGACAGCGATGACCACAGCCAAAGCCAGCAGTGCGTAGAGAATCGTGAGCATCTGGTCAATCATTCCGGCGGCCTCGCCGGCGTATTCCTCACTGGTGCGCACCTGTACCACAACGAGGTCCTTGACGGACTTCTCCAGGTTGGCGCGCAGCTTCTCCTTGTCATAGCCCTCCTCCGCGTTCACGGAGACCACCGTGACGTCGAGGCTGTTGGGGTTGATGACCTCTTCTACCGCGGACTGGGACACGGCCAGGCCCGGAAGCATCTGGAAAGGTTCATAGGTGCCGAGGAGTTTTACCTGCGCGGTGCGGGACGGATCCGGCCCCGCCAACTCATAGGACTGGCCGACCTCCCAGCCTTGCTTCTCAGCCAGGACAGAGTCCGCGATGAAGCCCGGTTCCTCACCCGTATTCAGGGCGCCATCTACCAAGGTCAGGTTGAGCATGTCATCGGCGTTGCCATCGATGACCTGGCTGACCATCATTTCCGGGCCATAATTCATTGAGGCCTGACCATCCACCTGTAGAGGCGCAGTACTCATCGCTACGACCTGGCCAACCCCCTCGGTATCGCGGGCGCGCTGCACAGTCTCGTTCGGCGTCGGGAAGTTTCCAGACGTCGGGCCAGACATCAAGAAGTCTGCGCGGGCGTCCTGCTCGACGGCGTCGGCCACCGAGGCCTTCATCGTCGCGCCCAACATGCCGATCGAGGTCACCAGCGCCACGCCCAGCATGAGAGCGAAAGCAGTCGCCGCGGTACGGCGCGGGTTACGCGCCGAGTTCGTCGACGCCAGCTTGCCCACCGCGCCAAAGGGCGCACCAACCACGCGGCCGATCCCCGGAACGATAAGCAGGGAGATGGCCGGGCCGGCGAGGAAGAAGCCAAGGATGAGGTTGAGCGCACCGAGGCCCACGAGGGAGGCGCGGATGCCTGTGGAGGCATCGATAAACACTCCAACGAGCGCGAAGATGATGCCTACAACGAGCAGCAACCCGCCCAGCACGCTGCGCACGAGCAACGAGGAACCAGCTGCGGACTCGGTGGTGCGCATGGCTTCCACGGGTTTCACCGCACCCGCCCGGCGCGCCGGCGCCCACGCGGAAATGATGGTGACCACGGCACCCAAAAGCAGCGGCACGACCACTGCGCTGACGCTCAGGCCTAGACCGCCGCCCATGGGCATGCCCTTGGCTTCAAAAACGGCCTTGATGAGCGCCACCAGACCCATACCGGCGACCACGCCCACGGCAGAACCCACGAGGCCTACGATGAAGGCCTCCGTCACCACCGAGCGCGTAATCTGGCCGCGGGAGGCGCCGAGTGCGCGCAGCAGCGCGAACTCCTTGGTGCGCTGAGCCACGATCATCGAGAAGGTATTCGCGATGATAAACGTGCCCACCAGCAGCGCGATGAGGCCAAAGGCGATGAGGAAGTAGTTGACGAATTTCAGGGCAGAGGAAATCTGATCCGAAATTTCATCAGCGAGCTTCTGGCCGGATTCCGCCTTGACCTCAAAGGTGTCGTTGAGGTGATCCACGAGCTCATCGGCGCTCACGCCCTCGGCCGCCGCGACCTTCAACTGTTCGGAATTGCCATAGCGCTCGACGAAGGCCTCATGCCCCATGAGCAAGGTCAGGCTGGGACCTTGGTCCACCGCAGGCTTGACGACGCCCACGACATTTACCTCGTCACGCTGGTCCGGGTGGACCACGAGGAGGGTATCGCCGACGTTGATACCGAACTCTTCGGCGGCGGAGTCATTAATGAGGACTTCGCCGGTCCCGTTCGGCTCGGAGCCTTCGACAAGCGTGGCGGGCTCACCGACGGATTGATCCTCCGGGTAGTAAGGCTGCACGCTGGAGGTGCCCCCACCGGTTTGAAAAGCCTCGGCGTCCTTATTTGCCACCACGACCGTCTGGCTGCTTTGCATGTTCACCGCGCGCACATCGGGGTCGGCAGCGATGTCATCGCGCATCTTTTGGTCGAGGTTGGGGCCGCCTTCTTTCTGGCTCACGGCCGCATCCACACCGGTAAATGCAGTCGAGACAGCGGAGTCGAAGGTGCTCGACAGCGAGTTGGTGAACATGAAGGAACCCGAGATGAACGCGGTGCCGAGCACCACCGCCAGCAGGGTCAGGGCAAGGCGCAGCTTATGCGCGAGAATATTGCGCACGGACACCGTGCGCATGGTGTTCTTTGTGGCCATGCTTTAGCCCTCGATTTCTGCCATCACGGCGTGGATGGACTCCATGGTTGGGTTGGTGAGTTCATTCACGAGGCGGCCATCGGCAAGAAAGACCACGCGGTCTGCGTAGGAGGCGGCCTTGGCATCGTGCGTGACGATAACGACGGTCTGGCCATCCTTATCCACGGCGGTGCGCAAAATGTCGAGCACCTCGGCGGAGGAGTTCGAATCCAGGTTGCCGGTCGGCTCATCGCCGAAGATGATCTCAGGGCGCGACACCAGGGCGCGCGCGCAGGCAACGCGCTGCTGCTGGCCGCCGGAGAGCTCTGCTGGGCGGTGATTCAAGCGCTCGGACAAGCCTAGGCGGGAAGTGACCTCATCGAACCACTCTTTATCCACCTTGTTGCCAGCGATATCGGTGGGCAGCGTGATGTTTTCTGCCGCGGTCAGCGTGGGCACCAGGTTGAAGGACTGAAAAATGAAGCCCAGGCGGTCGCGGCGCAGGGCCGTAATATCCTTGTCGCTGAGCTGCGACATATCGGTATCACCGATGAAGGCCGAGCCGGACGTCGCCGAATCGAGCCCCGCCATGGTGTGCATGAGGGTGGATTTGCCGGAGCCCGAAGGGCCCATGATGGCGGTAAAAGTGTTGCGCGCGAACTCAACGTCGACGTGGTCCAACGCGGTGACTGCGGTGTCTCCCTGGCCGTATTGTTTGAACAGGTCAACGGCGCGAGCCGCAGCAGTCATCGTTGGGGTGGTCATGGACGTGTTCTCCTTATAGATGGGGAAAGTAACGTCACCACCCTATCTTGCCCTGGGTAAGTTATGTGACGCGTGTGGTCTAAAATATGCTCCATGCGCGCATCTCTTTCCGCTCTGGAACATTATGACCGCTGTGCCGAAGCAGCCGCGGCTCAGATCATGCGCCACTACTCCACCAGTTTTTCCCTGGCCACACGGCTTCTTCAGCCACGGGTGCGCGTGGACATCCGCAATTTATATGCCATGGTGCGCACGGCCGATGAAATCGTCGACGCCGGGCTTGACCCCCACGACGCGGCCGCGCTTCTCGACGCCTACGAAACCACCGTCCGCAACGCCCCCTCCCAGCGCTTTCACGCCGACCCAGTCGTCCACGCCTACGCGCTCTCCGCGCGGCGCTGTGGGTTCCAGGACGAACACATTGCAGAGTTCTTTGCCTCCATGCGGTGCGACCTCACGCGCACCTCCCACACAGCGGACTCTTTTAAGACCTACGTTCGGGGCTCTGCAGAAGTCATTGGGCTGCTCTGCCTGGATACTTTTTATGCCGGTGCTCCTCGGCCCACTGGCGTCGAGGAAGGAGCGGAGCGCCTCGGTGCCGCGTTTCAGAAGATCAACTTTTTGCGGGATCTGCATGAAGACTCCACGGTGCTGGGCCGCGCTTATTTTCCTACGCTGCGTGAGCCAGACAAACTCGATGAGGAAACGAAGGCCGCCATCATTGCTGATATCCGCGAAGACTTAGTCCATGCCCGCACGGCCATGGACCTGCTTCCCCTTAGCTCCAGGGTGGGGGTAGCCGCAGCGGCGGCTCTTTTCACGGAGCTTACGGATCTCCTCGAAGCCACTCCAGCGCACGAGATCATGACTACCCGCGTCAGCGTGCCCACCGCGCGGAAAGCTGTCCTCATCAGCCGCGCTGCAGCGCACGCGGCACGGAAAAAGGGTTAAAACATGAGCAAACATGTTGTTGTCATCGGCGCTGGTATTGCAGGCCTTGCCACCGCAGCTTTGCTGTTGCGGGAGGGGATGCGGGTGACGGTCGTCGACAAGCAGCGCAGCGTCGGTGGACGCGCGGGAAGACTGGCCGTGGATGGTTTCCGTTTCGATACCGGCCCCTCGTGGTACCTCATGCCGGAGGCCTTCGATGAGTTTTTCCGGGCCTGCGGCACCAGTACCGAGTGCGAGCTGGATCTAGTGGACCTCTCCCCTGCCTACCGTGTTATCAACGAAGACGGCGCGGCCCTAGATATAGAAACGGGCGTGGATAACGTAGCAGAGCTTTTTGAATCCTTGGAGCCGGGCTCTGGCGACAAGGTGCGCGCGTACCTCGCCAGGGCCTCCGACGTGTACGCCATTGCCCTGCGCAACTTCTTGTACACTACGTTCTCCCACCCCACGCAGCTTCTCAGCAAAGACGTCCTCACCCGGCTGGGCACGCTCGCGCTGCTGCTGACTCGTTCGTTAGATACGCTGGTGGCTGCCCAGTTTAAGGATTACCGCCTGCGCCAGGTCCTGACTTACCCCGCGGTGTTTCTCTCCACTGAACCGAAGGCCGCGCCGGCACTGTATTCCTTGATGAGCCACACGGACTTGGTGGAGGGCGTGCGCTATCCCTTAGGAGGCTTCGCGGCCGTTGTCGACGCTATCGCGCGGCAGGCAGCCGGCGCCACCTTCGAGCTAGGCACGGCGGTGGTAGCAATCAACCACGCGCACGGGCGCGCGACGGGCGTCACGCTTGACGACGGCCGCACGATCCCCGCCGACGCCATCGTCTCCGCCGCTGACCTGCGCCACACAGAGACTGCTCTGCTTCCAAAGGAACTGCAAACGTATCCGGAACGCTACTTTGCCCACCGTGACCCTGGCCTGGGCACTGTCTTAGTCTTCCTCGGCGTGAAGGGGGAGCTTCCGCAGCTGGCGCACCATACACTGCTATTCAGCACAGACTGGACCCCCGATTTTAAGGCCGTCTACCACGGCCCTGAGCCGTTGCGGCCTCTGGGTGCTTCGGAGTCTATCTACGTATCCAAGACATCGGCGACGGATCCTGGCGTGGCTCCGGAAGGCCATGAGAATCTTTTCATTCTCGTCCCCGTTCCGGCAGAGGAATCCTACGGCCATGGCGATGCCTACGGCGCTGCGGAATCTCCCCGCGTGGGTGCCATCGCCCGCGCCGCCGTGGCGCAGCTGGGTGCTTGGTTGGGGATTGAGGATCTGGGGGACAGGGTCGTCGTCAAGCGCACGCTCGGCCCCGCCGACTTTTCCGAGCAGTACAATTCCTGGTCCGGCGGCGCCGTGGGCCCTGCCCATACGCTGCGCCAGTCCGCATTTTTCCGGGGCCGGAACCAATCCCGTAAGCTGCCCAATCTGTACTACGCCGGTGCTACCACGGTGCCGGGCGTGGGCGTGCCTATGTGCCTTATTTCTGCACACAACGTACTCACGCGGATGCGCGAACAGTATTAAGCATCGAGCTCAAGGGATGCAGGCGTACCGTTGCGCCTTACCTTCACTGTTACGGGGTGACCGCCAAAAAGATAGCCATCATCAAACTCCACGCTGAGATTCCCACGTTGCGGAACCTCAACAGCAACGGGAGTGAGTTTGGTGTATACGTCGCTGGCAGTGAGTTCCGGCGCCGGGAGGCTGTTACCCTCAGACAAGGCGACGTCGTGGCGCCAACGGTTGGCGGCACGGAGGGCTTTTGCAGCAGCAAAGCGCTGGGCCTCATCGAGGAACTCGGCACTGAGGACCTTGTTGATCACGGTGAGGGGTGCCTTGAGTTTTCGCTTGAGATTCGTACTCTCCGCGAGAAGAAGCTCCTCCCCTTCATACACGATGCTGATATCAACTCCGAGTTCTTCTGCCCTGCCTTCGAATGTATTTGTACCTCGGTCGAGCACCAACGGACCGAATGCGGAATCAAGCTCTACCGGAACATCAATCCGAGCAAGGAGCTGCTCCATAGCTGCATCGGCTACATCTGGAAGAATCTCCCAGATATCGACATAGTGTTCTTTACTCCTCTCGTGGAAGTGGTGGCTACCCCGAGCATGAAATACCCTGAAAGGCTCAAGTTCTGTAATTTCCCGCGGATCCCACAGTGTCTTTCCTGCGACTGTCTGGAAGAGCTGCGGATAGCGCACTGCGATGTCACCAGTAATCAGCTCTCCTTCTGGCAGCAACTTTAAAGCGACTCCAGGCAAGCTCATGAGCTGAATGTGCGTTTTGTCCTCAGCATAAGGGTCATCGCTCACCGACTTCTCCGGCGTGTCTGCCACGACGAAGAGAAACTCTGCCTCTTCGAAGCTCAGTAGCGTTTTAACAACATCATTGCCCGAAAATTCACGGTAGAGGGAAAGCATGCCGCAATAGTACATCTGCGTAAAGGCCGTGCAGCGCTGCATAGCGTAGTCTGAGGAGGTTGACGTCGAGTGGAAAGGCTAAGCCGATGGCAGAAACTATTGAGCAGGCCAGCGAGACCGTAGAGGCGTGGCTGAAGCAAGAAGACGCCATCGATCCCAAAAAGGCCCCTCGCCTCCAAGAGCTCTTAGCCCGCGTTCCCCGTCAAGAGCTCATCGCGATTGTGGAGCGCCAGAACGCGCTCCGCGCAGCGCTAGCTCTCCGTCTGCTGCCGCGGGAAAAGTCCATCGCGGTCTTTGATGCGCTCGATGCAAAGCACCAGGCGGACATCATTGATGAGCTGGGCAATGCCGATGTTTATGAATTCTTCGACGAGTTGGACCCCGAAGACCGCGTGGCGCTCTTGGATGAGCTGCCCGCGGAGATTGCGGATCGCCTCCTCCGTTCACTGACCCAGACCCAGCGCGACGTGACCGGAGTGATCCTTGGATACACGAAGGGCTCCGTCGGCCGTCGTATGTCGCCCGAGGTACCCGACATTCACCCGGGAATGAGCATGGAAGATGCCCTGTACACGCTACGGGATACGGCCGATGAACTGGAGACCATCTATACCGTTCCTGTGACGCGCAAGGACCGGCGCTTGGTGGGCGTCGTCAGCCTGCGCGAACTCTTTACGGCTGAGCGTGGCATCCTCATTGCGGACATCATGAAAGAGCCGGTGTATGCATACGCAACTGCTGACGCCGAGGAAACCGTCCGGTGGTTCCTGCCCCTCGATATGCTGGCGCTGCCTATTGTGGATGATTCACACCGCCTCGTTGGTCTTCTTACGTGGGACGATGCCACGGACATCATGGAAGAGGCGGACAGCGAGGACTCAGCGCGCTCCGGCGGTACGGAAGCGCTCCAGCAGCCCTACTTGTCGACGCCGTTGCTCAAGCTCGTTCGCTCCCGCATTCTCTGGCTGCTCGTGCTCGCTGTGTCGGCGCTGCTGACCGTGCAGGTTCTCGATTCTTTCGAGGACACCTTGGCCAAGGCAGTAGTACTGTCTCTGTTCATTCCTCTGCTCACCGGCACGGGCGGCAATACAGGAAACCAGGCAGCTACTACCGTGACCCGTGCGCTCGCGCTTGGCGACGTCCGAACGCGCGACCTCCTTTCCGTAATGTGGCGCGAGCTGCGCGTCGGAATGCTGCTCGGCGCTGTACTAGGAATGGCTGGTTTTGTCTTGGCGACGGCGATCTACGGCCTCGATATCGGTATCGTGATCGGCTCCACCCTGTTTCTTATTTGCTCGATGTCAGCGACCGTTGGCGGGCTCATGCCGATTGTGGCCAAGACGGTTGGGGCGGATCCCGCTGTGTTTTCTAACCCGTTCATTTCCACGTTCTGTGACGCGACGGGCTTGATTATCTACTTCTTCATCGCAAAGTCCGTGTTGGGCATCTAGCCCGATAAAACCCGCCCCGCTGGATCGCGCACCCCCGGCCTCCTGCGTCCTTGCTATTCGTGGACGCAGTCCGTGGCGCGCGCTAAAGCGGCCGGGCATCTAGCTGCATGCCACTGATATGCCACGTGGTTGCTGATCTCTCTTTTACCCGCTTAAACGACATCGATTTCTGCATGCACCTTCCCCGCACAAAGCAGGTGGCCGCCATCCCGCTGGCCGCCTTCACGGACAACCCGGAACCGTGGCAGCAAAAGGTGCGCTTTGCTTTCTGCAAGCACCCCGACGTCATCCGCGAAGCAGTCCGCCGACTCACGACTAGCCCTTAGCTAGGCTTAGGCGCAACAGCATATAAGGGGCCCAGGCCCTTACCCGGCCGCTCCCATCACGGTAAGCCCCCACCATAGCCCCGGGTCCATGGCCCTCTGACCGATGAAGTAAACCCTGCACCCATTAGGCCCAGATGCTAGTGGCGCCGGCATGAATAGATGCTAACGAGAACGCTGGCAGTTCAGGGGCAATCCGGGAAGACCATTGCCTTTTGATTCTGAGGACGATAACCTTGCACTCCCCTATTGTTCCCTACCCAAAAGGACATCACTCGATGAAAAAGTCCCTAGCAATCATCAGCGCCACCGCACTTGCACTTTCCGCTACGCCCACTGCCATCGCTGACGAAGGCGGAGCCCAAACTTCACAGCAGAGCTCGTCCTTGAGTCCCTCTGAGTTCGGGGTGGACCACCCCTTCTTTGGAGTCATCGCAATCCCAGTGATGCTTTCTTCTTTTGCTCTTTCAATGCTCGGCATCCCACAGTGCGGTTTGCATGACACCACTGGGTGCTAGTCAAACTAGCGAGCGGAGTCCAATGCCATAGCGCGGGACCGCCTTGTCGTACACAGCAAACCCGCCGGCCCACACAAAAGATGGGGCGGCGGGTTCCCCGTCTGAGGGTGTACCAGACGTCCCCAGACCATTGGAGTCTAACCTCGACGAACTTGAAGCGAGTATCCCGCAGTTCCAGAGACAGACTTTGGAGCTCATGGCGGTTAGTTGTGCTGAAGCAGCTTCTGCCGCGATGGCTTGGTCGAGCTCGGTGTCGATTTGGGGTAGTTGGTACCGCGAGTCCGCGTAGTTGGTACCGGTGTTCCGCGTATCCGGTACTGCAAGGGGGGTTTTCTTTCATAGTTGATGTTGGCGACACCACAATCCGCTGGTGTTGCGTCAACTTCTACTTGGAAGGAGCCGGTCCTTGTGGCCAACTTCAAGCAGATCATCGCGATGTGCCTTGATGGTGCTAGCTACGCGCAGATCACTCACGCATTGGGATGTTCACGACGGGAAGTATCCCGAGCAAAGAAAGTCATCAACGATGAGGCACTAACTCCAGAACAGTTCCGTCAACTCCCACCGGAATGGTTCGATGATCGATTCAGCGACGGCCGGAGTAAGCGGTCGTTGTCCTATGACCAGCCTGATTTTCAGGCTCTTGCACGCAAGCTGAGAAGTACAAAGCATGTGACCAGGCACAAGCTGTGGATGGACTACTTGTCGCAGCCGTGTCCGACGGACAAGACAAAGTACCAGTACTCCCAGTTCTGCAGTGGGCTCAGTGAATTTCTGCGTGCCAATGATCTCGTCGAAGTTATCACCCATGAGCCAGGCCAAGAGCTTTACGTTGACTGGGCCGGTGACAAAGTGCCTGTAGTAGATCAGGCCAGTGGTGATACCGCGTTCAAGGCGTCATTGTTCGTCGCGGTCAGCCCATACTCAGGGCTGATGTATGTCACGGCCGCTGCGAACGAGAAGATGCCGTCGTGGATCGAGTGCCACGTCAAAGCGTTGAACTATCTTGGCAAAGTACCAGCAGTTATCGTGCCCGATAATGCTTCTACGGCGACTTATCGGCCGAAGAAGAACTCTACATACCGGATGGTCACTGATCGCTACGCAGCGTTTGCAGACTATTACGGGATCACGATCGTGCCGACCAGGCCCGGCAGGCCTCGCGACAAGGCAGCGGTAGAGCGTGCCGTGAAAATCGCCTACACCAAAATCCTGGGTTACTTCAGCAACGAGGTCTTCTACAACCTCGATGAACTCAATGAGGCGATCGCTTGCCGTCTTGCCGATATCAACAGCGCAATGACGCGGCCTGATGGCACAACACGGCGCATGCGCTTTGAGCAAGAAGAAGCACCAGTGATGCGCGATCTGCCGCCGACGCCGTTTACGGAAGTGTCTTATAAGCGGCTCAAAGTCGATCGCAACTGGCACATCACCTGTGACTACCAGTACTACTCTGTGCCATTTCAGCTGGTAGGAGAATCAGTAACAGTCAGGCTCACCCCGCAACTGGTCAGCATCTTCAGCGGGGAGCAGCTTGTTGCTGAACACACGCGCCTTCACGGATTCAAATACCGGTATTCCACCAACCCTCAGCATGCACCGCGTGGCGATGATGAAGGCCACAAGGCGCTTACCCGTGATGAGCTTTTGGCCTGGGCTTCGTCGTTTGGGGCAGCAACGCACGCAGTCATAGCGATGATCCTCGACCGCAATAGTGCCGCCGTACCCCGCGGACTCATCCAAGCACGCAACGTGCTGGCCAACCTGGGCAAAAAGCACAACAAAGCCACCCTGGAACCAGCATGCCAGCAGGTCGTGGACAAAAAGCTGGCCCCAACGATGGCTGTAATCAAACGCATCCAGACTGACATTGCCCACGCCCAACAACACCCCGGGGCACCAGGGCCCAAAACACAGCCTGTGGCCAAACACCACCCACGCCCAAGCACCCCGCTTACCGGCGACGTGGCCGATGCCGTCTTTATCCGGCCTGCTGACCACTACGAAAACTAGAAGGAATAAGGAGTGTGAAACCATGAACAGCATCGACGACGAAATCGTGCGGGCAAAAATGCGCAAGCTTCGCGTATCAACCTTCGCTGACATCTTCTACGAGGTTGTCAACGACGAGGCCTATGCGGATGCGCTACCAGAAGACATCTTCCTCGCCGCAGTCGAAGAAGCCTACACACAACGACAACAACGCAATATCGCCAAGGCCATCACCCAGGCACAATTCCGATACCCGGATGCAAGCCTGGCTGAAATCACCCGGGCAGAACAAGGACCTGACCCCTGTTTGGTAGACACCTGATATCCAGCCCGGTTGGGTTGGGAAGAAAGGTAATCTACCACCATGCCTAGGTACTCCGAACAGTTCAAACGTGATGCTGTGGCCCTCTACGAAAACAATGAGGACCTCTCACTTCACGCGGCTTCAGCAGAGCTTGGAGTCAATCGCTCCTCACTTTATTCCTGGCTTAAGCAGTACGGCACCGGCAAACGTGCCCGCACGAAGACCATGCGTGACAAGGCTCAGGCGACGACTGATTCTGAACGGATCCGCCAGCTAGAAAAAGAAAACGCAAAGCTGCGCGAAGAACGCGACATCCTGCGCAAGGCCGCGAAATATTTTGCCGAAGAGACACGCTGGTAATCCGCTTCCAGTTTGTCGATGACCACCGAACCGAATACTCGGTCAAGCGGATGTGCCACGTGCTAAAGCTCAATCGCTCCTCGTTCTACAAATGGGTCAACACCCGCCAAGAACGCAGGTTAAAGACGTGTTCTGATGCCCTTATTGGTGCGAGAATCAAGACCATCTTCGATAATGAGCACGGGCTTTATGGTGCTAAACGCATTGCTGCAAGCCTCAACGACGATACGGGCTTTCCTCCGACCAATCACAAGAAGGTCGCACGCATCATGAAATCCATGGGGCTAAAAGGCTTTAGCAAACGGCGTCGATGTATCACCACCAGGCGCAAGCCTGGCCGTCGAGTCATGCCAGACTTAGTAGGCCGCAGATTCACCGCTGACAGGCCGAACCACGTCTACGTAGGCGATATCACCTACCTGCCGTGTAAGGGCGGCAAGAACATGTACCTGGCCACGGTCATCGACGTCTACTCGCGCAAACTCGTCGGCCATGCACTCGCCGATCACATGCGGGTATCACTGGTTATCGAAGCTTTATCTCATGCAAGGAAAGTCCGTGGAAGCCTTAAAGGGGGGACCTGACCCCTGTTAGGTAGACACCTGATATCCAGCCCGGTTGGGTTGGGAAGAAAGGTAATCTACCACCATGCCTAGGTACTCCGAACAGTTCAAACGTGATGCTGTGGCCCTCTACGAAAACAATGAGGACCTCTCACTTCACACGGCTGCAGCAGAGCTAGGAATCAATCGCTCCTCACTTTATTCCTGGCTTAAGCAGTACGGCACTGGCAAACGTGCCCGCACGAAGACCTTGCGTGACAACGCCCAGGCGACCACTGATTCTGAACGGATCCGCCAGCTAGAAAAAGAAGTCTCTAAGCTGCGTGAAGAACGTGACATCCTGCGCAAGGCCGCGAAGTATTTTGCCGAAGAGACACGCTGGTGATCCGCTTCCAGTTTGTCTATGACCACCGAACCGAATACTCGGTCAAGCGGATGTGCCACGTGTTAAAGCTCAATCGTTCCTCGTTTTATAAATGGGTGCAAACCCGTGAAAAGCGCAGGTTAAAGATGTGTTCCGATGCCCTTATTGGCGCAAAAATCAAGACCACCTTCGATGATGAGCACGGGCTTTATGGTGCTAAACGCATCGCTGCAAGCCTCAACAGTGATACGGATTTCGGCCCGATCAATCACAAGAAGGTCGCACGCATCATGAAATCCATGGGGCTGAAAGGCTTTACCAAGCGCCGCCGATGCGTCACTACCAGGCGTAAACCTGGTCACCGCGTCATGCCAGATTTAGTAGGCCGCAGATTCACAGCTGATAAGCCGAACCAGGTCTATGTAGGCGACATCACCTACCTGCCGTGTAAGGGCGGCAAAAACATGTACCTGGCCACGGTCGTCGACGTCTACTCGCGCAAACTTGTCGGACATGCACTCGCAGATCACATGCGGGTATCGCTGGTTATCGAAGCTTTATCTCATGCCAGAAAAGTCCGCGGAAGCCTCAACGGGGCAATTTTCCATTCCGATCATGGCAGTGTGTACACCTCACAGGCATTTAGGGACCACTGCGCCCAACTTGGTGTGCGCCAATCCATGGGAGCCGTGGGAACGAGTGCCGATAATGCCCTGGCAGAATCATTTAACGCCACCTTAAAGCGTGAAGTCCTGCGTGATAGGAAACTCTTTGACAATCCCATCGTCTGCCGCCAAGAAGTCTTCCGATGGTGCATGCGCTACAACACCCGCAGACGGCACTACTGGTGCAATCTTCTAGCCCCCGATGACTTCGAAGCACTCACATCAGCTACACTGACCCAAGCAGCATAGCTAACCCCCGACGTGTCTACTTTCCGGGGGTCAGGCCCGGGCAATTTTCCATTCCGATCACGGCAGTGTGTACACCTCACAAGCATTTAGGGACCACTGCACCCAGCTTGGTGTTCGCCAATCCATGGGCGCGGTGGGAACGAGTGCTGATAATGCCTTGGCAGAATCGTTTAACGCCACTTTAAAGCGTGAAGTTCTGCGTGATCGGAAAGTCTTTGACAGCCCAATCAGCTGTCGCCAAGAAGTCTTTCGATGGTGCATGCGCTACAACACGCGCAGACGACACTCCTGGTGCAATCTTCTAGCCCCCGATGACTTCGAAGCACTCACATCAGCTACACTGACCCAAGCAGCATAGCTAACCCCCGACGTGTCTACTTTCCGGGGGTCAGGCCCCAACGCGGTATCAACATGCGCCAGCTGAAACGAATCGCAGCAACTAACTGGCGGGAAAACCCGACCAACATTCACATCCTCGCACCGACCGGAACAGGCAAGACATACATTGCCTGCGCCATCGGCATCGCCGCATGCAAGGCCGGATATTCCGTGGCGTACTACCGGCTGGGCCAACTTGTAGACATGCTGGCGGTCTTCTCACCGACTGACCAAAACTACCTCGACAAGATGCGGAAACTGATCAACGTCGATGTCCTTATCATCGACGACTTTATGACCATCAGCATCAACCAGCGCGGGCAAGAAGACCTAACCAAGATCATATTCGACCGCGACGGAAGGCTCCCAACACTGATCTCCTCCCAATCAGCCGCCGCCTACTGGGTTGAAACACTGCCAGACAGAGTCGGAGCCGATTCACTCGTAAGCCGCCTCAACAACGGCCACCGAATCCATATCGGAGACTTCGACATGCGCAAAGCCACCGCCCCAATAGAACTGGACGAATAAAGCAAACAGCCGGGCTGACTCCGTCGGCCCGGCCCCGGTACCAACTACCCGGAACCCGGCAGTACCGGGTCTCCGGAACACCGGTACCAAAAACCCGCATCTGACACTCGGAGGGAAGTAAGCCTGTAGAGTGTCCTGTTCTATAAGTGCAGTCCTGGTTGCGCATTCACCCCTTGACAGCATGCAGGTTGCTGATTCTGGGCTGTGGGCGCTTGACGATGCCCACGCTGCAGGTCTGTGTTTTCGGGTCTGTACTTTTGGGTGTTTTTGGACGTGGGGTTCAGGCGGGTTGATAACGCAGCACTGTAGATGGTTTAGTGTTGCCGTCAACGAATTAGTGACTGTTCGCCCCCCTTGTTGTTTTGGGGGTCTTGAAGACACGGAAAGGGACCGTTGAAACAGTGGTGGTGTTTCAACGGTCCCTATTGATGTATTGAGTTGTTTGTTGTTGTTTGGTGTCGGCGGTTTCTTACTCTCCCACAACCTCCCGGTTGCAGTACCATCAGCGTTAGCAGGCTTAGCTTCCGGGTTCGGAATGGGTCCGGGCGTTTCCCTGCTGCTATAGGCCACCGACAAACACACGGGGCAAATCTGGTTTGCTGGTGTTGTGTCAGATACTGTGTAGTGGACGCAAGCGACAGTGTGATAGTTGTTTGTCATGTTTTGTTGTCAACACACCCTAGATGGGTGTGTGTGTTTGTTTTGGTCTATTAGTACCAGTAGCCTTCACACCTTGCGGTGCGTCCAGGTCTGGCCTATCAACCCCATCGTCTTTGGGGGACCTCAAATGAAACCTCATCTTAAAACAGGCTTCCCGCTTAGATGCTTTCAGCGGTTATCCCTTCCGTACGTAGCCAACCAGCCATGCTCCTGGCGGAACAACTGGCACACTAGAGGTACGTCCGTCCCGGTCCTCTCGTACTAGGGACAGCCTTCTTCAAGTTTCAACGCGCGCGGCGGATAGAGACCGAACTGTCTCACGACGTTCTGAACCCAGCTCGCGTGCCGCTTTAATGGGCGAACAGCCCAACCCTTGGGACCTACTCCAGCCCCAGGATGCGACGAGCCGACATCGAGGTGCCAAACCATCCCGTCGATATGGACTCTTGGGGAAGATCAGCCTGTTATCCCCGGGGTACCTTTTATCCGTTGAGCGACACCACATCCACAAGTAGGTGCCGGATCACTAGTCCCGACTTTCGTCCCTGTTCGACATGTCTGTCTCACAGTCAAGCTCCCTTGTGCACTTACACTCACCACCTGATTGCCAACCAGGCTGAGGGAACCTTTGGGCGCCTCCGTTACATTTTGGGAGGCAACCGCCCCAGTTAAACTACCCACCAGGCACTGTCCCCAACCCAGATCATGGGCCAAGGTTAGACATCCAATCCGATCAGAGTGGTATTTCAACAACGACTCCACACACACTGGCGTGCATGCATCACAGTCTCCCACCTATCCTACACAAACCGAACCGAACACCAATACCAAGCTATAGTGAAGGTCCCGGGGTCTTTTCGTCCTGCCGCGCGTAACGAGCATCTTTACTCGTAGTGCAATTTCACCGGGCCTGTGGTTGAGACAGCAGAGAAGTCGTTACGCCATTCGTGCAGGTCGGAACTTACCCGACAAGGAATTTCGCTACCTTAGGATGGTTATAGTTACCACCGCCGTTTACTGGGGCTTAAATTCTCAGCTTCGCAGTCAAAGACTACTAACCGGTCCTCTTAACCTTCCAGCACCGGGCAGGCGTCAGTCCATATACATCAACTTAACGTCTTCGCATGGACCTGTGTTTTTGATAAACAGTCGCTTCCCTCTATTCTCTGCGACCCCACAACCCACACCAACGCTTTGGTTGGCTTAAGTCGTGTGGTCCCCCTTCTCCCGAAGTTACGGGGGCATTTTGCCGAGTTCCTTAACCACAGTTCACCCGAACGCCTTAGTATTTTCAACCTGACCACCTGTGTCGGTTTAGGGTACGGGCCATACATCCACATCGCTAGAGGCTTTTCTCGACAGTACTAGATCACCAACTTCACCCCAATGGGCTACGCATCACGCCTCAGGCTTACTCGGTGTGCGGATTTGCCTACACACCACCTCACACGCTTACACCAACAATCCACTCAGCGGCATGGCTACTACACTGTGTCACCCCATCACTTGAACCACACATCAGGCCCCACGACATCAACAACCAACGTGTTCAAAGAACACCCCAGTCGCATCCGCGGTGGTTAGTATCAGTGCTTCATCATGGGCGCGGATATACGGGTACCAGAATATCAACTGGTTATCCATCGACTACGCCTGTCGGCCTCGCCTTAGGTCCCGACTCACCCTGGGAAGACGAACTTGACCCAGGAACCCTTAGTCATCCGGCGGGAAGGATTCTCACCTTCCAATTCGTTACTCATGCCTGCATTCTCACTCGCACACACTCCACGCCTCCTCACGGTAACGCTTCAACACATGCACGACGCTCCCCTACCCAATACAAAAAGTATTGCCGCGGCTTCGGCGGTGTGCTTGAGCCCCACTACATTGTCGGCGCAGGACCACTCGACCAGTGAGCTATTACGCACTCTTTCAAGGATGGCTGCTTCTAAGCCAACCTCCTGGCTGTCTTCGCGATCCCACATCCTTTTCCACTTAGCACACCCTTAGGGGCCTTAACCGGCGATCTGGGCTGTTTCCCTCTCGACTATGAAGCTTATCCCCCACAGTCTCACTGCCGCACAACACAATTGATGGCATTCGGAGTTTGGCTGACATTGCTAAGATTGTAGTCCCGCTCAACCAACCAGTAGCTCTACCTCCACCAAGCTAATGCGACGCTGCACCTAAATGCATTTCGGGGAGAACCAGCTATCACGGAGTTTGATTGGCCTTTCACCCCTACCCACAGCTCATCCCCGCAGTTTTCAACCTACGTGGGTTCGCGCCTCCACAGCATCTTACTACTGCTTCACACTGGCCATGGGTAGATCACCCCGCTTCGGGTCCAGGACATGCCACTAAAAACACCCCATTAGGATTCGGTTTCCCTACGGCTACCCCACACGGGTTAACCTCGCGACATGCCGCTGACTCGCAGGCTCATTCTTCAAAAGGCACGCCATCACACACAAAAAGGTGCTCTGACGGATTGTAAGCACATGGTTTCAGGAACTATTTCACTCCCCTCCCGGGGTACTTTTCACCATTCCCTCACGGTACTAATACACTATCGGTCACACTGAGTATTTAGGCTTACCGGGTGGTCCCGGCAGATTCACAGCAGATTCCACGAGCCCGCTGCTACTCGGGCAACCCAACAACTTGCACATTGAAGCCTTCAACTACGGGACTATCACCCTCTACGGTCGGCGTTTCCACACCACTTCACCTAACAACAACACACAAGCACGATGATGGTAGTCACCGCCCATTGGGGCCCACAACACCGCACACACAACCCCTACCAAGTATCACATGCACACGGTTTAGCCTCATCCACGTTCGTTCGCCACTACTAGCAGAATCATAATTTTATTTTCTTCTCCTACGGGTACTGAGATGTTTCACTTCCCCGCGTAAACCCCCACAACAGCTATGAATTCACTGAAGGGTAACACCCCATAACAGGTGCCAGGTTTCCCCATTCGGACATCCTCGGATCAACGCTTTATTGACAACTCCCCGAGGCTTAACGCAGCCTTACACGTCCTTCATCGGCTCAGCATGCCAAGGCATCCACCATGCGCCCTAAATAACGAACACACAACCAACACAACAACCACCACAAACATGGCGGAAGTCAAACCGTGCTGGTGTGAACACACAAAACACAAAAGAACAAAGAAATCACACAAACCACAACCCACCACCAACACAAAAGAAGATGGCAAGCACATGGTTTAATGCTCGCGTCCACTATACAGTTCTCACACAACACCCCACACAACCCAACAACCACACCCCTAAAAGGCAAAGCAGTTACTGAAACTTATGTGGGTTACAACCAGGGAACAATGCCCCAGACACCCAACAATGCACCACGTACTTTTTTTAAAAACAGACACTCAACAAGTGCCGCGTTAGCTAAATAATTATTCTGGTTAAGATGTATCTCCACCCGATTAACTTACGGTGGCAGCAAAACTTTTGTTTACTCAACCACCACACCATGAAACAAACTCATGGCTATAAGCACCAACTGGTGCCACATAAAATGCTCCTTAGAAAGGAGGTGATCCACCCGCACCTTCCGGTACGGGTACCTTGTTACGACTTCGTCCCAATCGCCGATCCCACCTTCGACAGCTCCCTAACAAGTTTAGGCCACTGGCTTCGGGTGTTACCAACTTTCATGACGTGACGGGCGGTGTGTACAAGGCCCGGGAACGTATTCACCGCAGCGTTGCTGATCTGCGATTACTAGCGACTCCGACTTCATGGGGTCGAGTTGCAGACCCCAATCCGAACTAAGGCCGGCTTTCAGCGATTCGCTCCACCTCACAGTGTCGCTGCGCGTTGTACCGACCATTGTAGCATGTGTGAAGCCCTGGACATAAGGGGCATGATGATTTGACGTCATCCCCACCTTCCTCCGAGTTAACCCCGGCAGTCTCTCATGAGTCCCCAACCAAATGCTGGCAACATAAGACAAGGGTTGCGCTCGTTGCGGGACTTAACCCAACATCTCACGACACGAGCTGACGACAACCATGCACCACCTGTACACCAACCACAAGGGACACTACATCTCTGCAGCAATCTGGTGTATGTCAAGCCCAGGTAAGGTTCTTCGCGTTGCATCGAATTAATCCACATGCTCCGCCGCTTGTGCGGGCCCCCGTCAATTCCTTTGAGTTTTAGCCTTGCGGCCGTACTCCCCAGGCGGGGCGCTTAATGCGTTAGCTACGGCACAGAAGACGTGGAAGCCCCCTACACCTAGCGCCCACCGTTTACGGCATGGACTACCAGGGTATCTAATCCTGTTTGCTACCCATGCTTTCGCTCCTCAGCGTCAGTAACTGCCCAGAGACCTGCCTTCGCCATCGGTGTTCCTCCTGATATCTGCGCATTTCACCGCTACACCAGGAATTCCAGTCTCCCCTACAGCACTCAAGTTATGCCCGTATCGCCTGCACGCCCGAAGTTAAGCCCCGGAATTTCACAGACGACGCGACAAACCACCTACGAGCTCTTTACGCCCAGTAATTCCGGACAACGCTCGCACCCTACGTATTACCGCGGCTGCTGGCACGTAGTTAGCCGGTGCTTCTTATACAGGTACCGTCACATAACGCTTCGTCCCTGTCGAAAGGAGTTTACAACCCGAAGGCCGTCATCCCCCACGCGGCGTCGCTGCATCAGGCTTCCGCCCATTGTGCAATATTCCCCACTGCTGCCTCCCGTAGGAGTCTGGGCCGTATCTCAGTCCCAATGTGGCCGTACACCCTCTCAGGCCGGCTACCCGTCGACGCCTTGGTAGGCCATTACCCCACCAACAAGCTGATAGGCCGCGAGCTCATCTTGCACCGAAAAAACTTTCCAACCACCACACTAAAGGCAGTTCATATCCGGTATTAGACCCAGTTTCCCAAGCTTATCCCAGAGTGCAAGGCAGATCACCCACGTGTTACTCACCCGTTCGCCACTCGAGTACCCCAGCAAGCTGAGGCCTTTCCGTTCGACTTGCATGTGTTAAGCACGCCGCCAGCGTTCGTCCTGAGCCAGGATCAAACTCTCCACAAAAAAGGCCGTGAAAAGCCCAAACCTAGTCAAAAAGACAAACCACAACAGACCACAAGGCCTGAACTGGCTATCCAAAAATTACATAAAGAAAAAATCCAAAAACCAACCCCCAACCCGACGGGGCAAAAAAGAGGCTGGCCTAGTTAGAAGATTTTAAACAATTATGCCCAAACAACTTATGTTATTTACAATGACGCCGCTTGAAAGAAAAGCGCCATCCGGCATACACCAACCGTGCCATACATACGACACAACACGGCCAGAACAAAAAATCAACCAACAAAAAGTACATTGGCACACTATTGAGTTCTCAAACATCATCCGCACACCACAACAAAAATTAACCAAACGTTAACCCTCTTGCAGCGGCCCGAACAACCTTACCCAACAAGCTCAACCAAAGTCAAACCCGCCGAACAAACATCGTCCGAACATCTACCACCAGTTAACCTCCCGGCTACCTCGCGGCGACCCCGATAAATATACGCACACCCCCAACAAACAACAAATCCCCAGGTCAACCGTGAGATTGGACCGGGGAAACGTCGTCAAGCATGGCGCCTTAGTAGAGCTCCTCCTCCTGAGTGCGCTCGATCGTGGCGCCCAGCGCCTGGAGGTTTTCTACAAAGTTGGGATAGCCGCGATCGATGTGGAAGACATCGTGCACGGTGGTCGTCTCATCCGCGCACAGTGCGGAGAGCACCAACCCGGCGCCTGCACGGATATCGGAACTCCAGACATGCGTCGAAGACAGACGCTCCTGCCCGCGGATGACTACGTGGTGTCCATCCACTTGAGCATCGGCGCCAAGGCGGAGCATCTCATCCACGAAGCGGAAGCGCGACTCGAAGACATTCTCCGTAATGATGGAGGTACCCTCCGCCACGGCGGAAAGCCCGATGGCAATGGGCTGAAGATCGGTAGGGAAACCGGGGTACGGAAGGGTTTGATAATCGACGGCGCTCGGGCGACCATTCATGCGCACCCGGAAACCATTGACATAGTCCTCAACATCAGCGCCGGCGGACTTCAGCTTTTCCAGCGGCAGGTGCAGGTGCTTAGGAGCAATGCCGCCCACTGTAATATCACCGCGAGTCATCACAGCGGCATAGGCCCAAGTGCCTGCAACGATACGGTCGCCGATGACCTCGTGCTCCGTCGGCTGCAGCTTGTCCACGCCCTGAATGGTGATGGTGGATGTCCCCTCCCCAGAGATTTCGGCGCCCATTTCCTTGAGCATCGTGCACAAGTCAACGATTTCCGGTTCGCGGGCAGCGTTGTGGAGTTGAGTTTCACCATCAGCAAGCACGGCAGCGGTAAGAATGTTCTCCGTCGCACCCACGGAGGGGAAATCCAACCTGATATTTGCTCCGTGGAGACGATCAGCTTCCGCCACCACAGCACCGTGTTCGATGCGTGTGCGCGCGCCCATCTTCTCCAGCCCGGACTGGTGCATATCCAAGGGGCGGGAACCAATGGCGTCACCACCTGGCAAGGCCACCTTCGCGTGGCCGCAGCGCGCGGTCAACGGTCCTAGTACACACACGGAAGCGCGGAATTGGCGCACCGCATCGAAGTCCGCATTGGAGTGCAGCTCGGCCGGGGTGGTGATGCGCACGGTGTGGCCATCAATCTCCACGGTGCAGCCGAGGCCCTCAAGGACCTTTCGCATTAGGGGGACATCGAGAATCTCAGGGCAGTTGGTCAGCGTGGTGGTGCCCTCCGCCAACAGTGCCGCAGCCATCAGCTTCAGCACACTGTTTTTGGCACCGTCAACCTTGACGGTGCCCTGCAGGCGCGCCCCACCGGAGACAATAAATTGGTCTTTCACGCCCACCCAACTTACCTACAATCAGGGCAACGCGCCTATACGACGGGCCGCATTAACCGCCTCATAACGAGTATGCGCACCCAATTTGCGCATGACAGAACGCAGATAGGACTTCACAGTTTCGGCACCAATGCCCATCTCCTCGGCCGCCTCAACGTTGGTATGACCAAGGGCGACGCAGGAAAGAACATCGAGTTCGCGTGCGGACAGCTTGGTGGACTGCTTCACGCGCACCGGAGAGACCATCTGATCACACAGCGCCTCAAGCTCCTTGCGAAGGTCTTCATCATTGACGCGGTTAGCCAGCATCCGCAGCTTGGAGTGCGTCGAGCGCACCTGCTCCCATTCAGCACCGTTCATCACGTGGCCGCGCGCGGCGCCACCCTTACCGCCATCGGCGCGGCGCAGTGCGGAATTAACAGCCAAATCCTGCTCCAGGCAGCGGGCGGTCATGGTGACCTCTTCGATCACCTTGTCGCCCAAGCGCACGGGCGAATGAACACCGACATAAAGGACTCCGCGGATCTCACGCTGAACAGTAACTGGGACCGCCACGATGGAGTGCAGGCCTTCATCTTGGATATAGCGATCATTCTCATGGCTAATCGTGGTAGCGCGGGTGTAATCGGAGACACCAACTGCGCGGCGTGTACTAACAACGCGCCCGCCGACGCCCACATTCGCGTCAATCACCAAGTTCTGCAAAGCCGGGGTCCGCAGACCTACCCACTGGGTAATCTGCAGGCGATTATCCGGCAGCAAGGTTCCGTACATCGTGACGGGGATTCCCGTTGCAGTCTTCAGCGACGAGAGCGCTGCGCGTACGGCTTCGTCGTCATCCTTGAGTCGGTGCGGCTCCATGAGACTCTCTCTTACTCGGGGGTAACCAGCAGGTGCACCCACATTCCCCGCCTGAAACGGGGGTAGGTGAACACTATTTGCGAAGTATAACCGGCCGACGGGGGTAATTCTAAATCACGGCCCGCCCTCCTCTTCCACCCCTAATCCCACATGTGGTGCCCGAATACTCGGTTCAGAATTTATATACCACTCAGTCTACTGGTGGGGTGTAAGGTGTCTGCTGTACATCAGAAGTTATTTCCAAGGAGTCCACATCGTGGCTGTATATGACAACATTCTCGACACCATCGGCGGCACCCCGCTAGTCCGCCTCAACCGCCTAACCGAAGGCCTCGACGCTGAGGTCCTCGTGAAGGTTGAGTCCTTCAACCCCGCAAATTCCGTCAAGGATCGCATCGCCAAGGCGATTGTCGACACCGCCGTAGAATCCGGCGAGCTGAAGCCAGGCGGCACCATCGTCGAGGCCACTTCCGGCAACACCGGCATCGGCCTGGCGCTCGTCGGCGCAGCTCAGGGATACAAGGTTATCCTCACCATGCCGGAGACCATGTCCAACGAGCGCAAGGTTCTGCTGCGCGCTTATGGAGCGGAGATCGTCCTCACCCCGGGCGCTGCGGGCATGAAGGGCGCCGTTGAGAAGGCCAACGAGATCATCGCCGAAACCCCCAACGCCATCCTGGCTTCCCAGTTCGCCAACGAGGCCAACCCGAAGATCCACGAGGCGACCACCGGCCCTGAAATCTGGGAGGACGCCGAGGGCAAGGTTGACGCCTTCGTGGCTGGCGTCGGCACCGGCGGCACCGTCACCGGTGTTGGCCGCTACCTGCGCTCCCAGAACCCGGATACCTACCTGGTAGCCGTCGAGCCCTCCGACTCCCCTGTTCTATCCGAGGGCAAGGCTGGCCCACACAAGATCCAGGGCATTGGCGCTAACTTCGTCCCGGAGGTCCTAGACCGTGAGATCCTCAACGAGGTGCTCACCGCTACCGCCGAAGAGTCCGTGTCCACCGCACGCAAGCTGGCCACCGAAGAGGGTCTGCTGGTTGGTATCTCCTCGGGCGCAAACGTCTCCGCCGCGCTGAAGCTGGCTGCTCGTGACGAGTTCAAGGGCAAGACCATCGTGGTTGTCGCCCCGGACTTTGGTGAGCGCTACGTCTCCACCATTCTCTTCGAGGACATCCGCGAGGCTTAAAGAATAGTTAACATGGCTCTCCGCGGGGCGTCGCCAAGCACGGCGCCGTGATGAGCCTCCGAATAAAAGCGCCCTCTGTGCTAGGGGGCGCTTTTTCTTTCTAGATAGGATGGTTCGCATGCACATCTTGAAGATGATTCGTGAAGACCTCGCCAACGCGCGCGAGCATGACCCGGCGGCGCGCGGCGACGTCGAGAATGCCGTGGTTTATTCCGGCCTCCACGCTATCTGGGCGCATCGCATCGCCCACCGCATGTGGAAGCGCGGCTGGCGCGGCCCCGCACGCATTCTGGCACAGGTAAACCGCTTCTTCACCGGTATTGAGATCCACCCTGGTGCCACAATTGGTCGGCGCTTCTTCATTGACCACGGCATGGGCATCGTTATTGGTGAAACCGCCGAAATCGGCGATGGCGTGATGCTCTATCACGGGGTCACACTCGGCGGTCAGGTGCTCACGCAGACCAAGCGCCACCCCACTATCGAGGACAATGTCACCATCGGTGCCGGCGCAAAGGTACTAGGCCCCATCACCATCGGCGAAGGCTCCGCAGTAGGCGCTAACGCCGTGGTAACGAAGGATGTGCCCGCTAATCACACCGCTACGGGTATCCCCGCTAAGAACCGTCCTCGCAAGAAGGATGAGCGCATCAAGCTGGTGGATCCGGACTACTACATCTAAGAGCGGCAGACCCCGTATTTAAAGGCTGCCTTCACGGTTAGTCAGGCGCTGGTATTCAGGGTTCTTCTCAATAAACCGCGCCACGGCGCTGCACGTTGGGATGACTTGGCGGCTTAGCGTTGAGTCATCATCCAGCGCCGCCTTAATGAGCGGCTTGGACAGTCCCTGGCCTTGAAAGGCCTCATAGATTTCCGTGTGTGTGAACTCGCGCGTAGTGGCGGAATCACTATATTCAGCAAAACCCGCTTCTTCTCCGTCAACGATGATAACGAAGCGAGATTGATCTGTTTGGTGCGCAACAGAGGTAGTCATGTAGCCCATTAAACCAAAAAATGCACCAAAAAAGCCCCCTCCATTGCTAGAGGGGGCTATCTTGTGGCCAGAGCCAGGATCGAACTGGCGACCCCACACTTTTCAGGCGTGTGCTCTACCGACTGAGCTATCTGGCCAGAAGCCACAAGGACTTCGGCGACCCTGACGGGACTTGAACCCGCGACCTCCGCCGTGACAGGGCGGCGCGCTAACCAACTGCGCCACAGGGCCATTTTTAGTTTTCTCTTGTGCGCTGGGCACGAATAAGTACTCTACACAAAGCTAGAGAAACACAGCAAATCAGCACGTCAATGACTGTTTTTAAAGGTGGAATAGCACCTCGGTTTAAGGTCACGCCAGAACATAGACCTAAACGCCCCTCCCTGCCACCGGCAGGCGCCGGAAGACGCCAACAGGACTAAAACGACGCAAGCCTCGAGGCTTGTTTTAAAACAAAGCTTCGAGGCTTGAAGATGGCGACCCTGACGGGACTTGAACCCGCGACCTCCGCCGTGACAGGGCGGCGCGCTAACCAACTGCGCCACAGGGCCAAAATATTCACATATATACCAACACTAAGGTGTTGGTACCCCCAACGGGATTCGAACCCGTGCCGCCGCCGTGAAAGGGCGGTGTCCTAGGCCGCTAGACGATGGGGGCCCGTTGCCTTGAGGCAACTTTGTAAAAATATACTGGAGACATCCCCACTTAACCAAATCGGCCCGGCAGAAAGGCGGAAAACCATGCCTGACCAGCGAGATACCTGCTCCTGTCACGAGCCGGGTATGCACGGCTATAACTCGGATGATGAGCAAAAAGCGAGATACTTAGCGCGTCTCAAACGCATCGAGGGACAAACCCGAGGCATCCATCGCATGATCGCAGAGGACCAATACTGCATCGACATCATCACGCAGATCTCGGCGGTGACCTCAGCGCTCGAGAACGTCTCCTTGGCGCTACTGGAGGACCACATAGAGCACTGCGTGGCCGGAGCCGCCGCCGAGGATGGGCAAGTAGCCTCAGAGAAGCTAGAGGAGGCTATGCGGGCCATTCGGAAGCTCGTTAAGAGCTAGCACGCTGCCAGCCGCACCCCCTGCAGCTTAAAGCCCCGCACAACTACGCAAAGAGCCGCCCGAAGGCGGCTCTTTTTGTGGGCCCTGCGGGGCTCGAACCCGCGACCTGCGGATTAAAAGTCCGTAGCTCTACCAACTGAGCTAAAGGCCCAACGCCCACCCATCTTAGTAGGTGGCACTAAAGAAAAGGAAATGACCCTCACCTCCAGCGGTAAGGGCCACTACCTAGCGGGGATGCGCACTTAGCCGCGCATGTCACCCTTCTCCATGAAGTTCACCTGGAAGTCAAAGGCGGTCTTCAGATCGTGCGGGGTGTGCTGGAACTTGTTAGCCTTGGCGCGCTCGAAGTACTCCTCCAGCAGCGGACGGTAGTCCGGGTGAGCCACGGCGATGATCTTCTCCACGCGCTCCTTCGGAGCCAGGCCGCGCAGGTCGGCGACACCGTACTCGGTGATGATGACCATGGTGTCGTGCTCAGTGTGGTCGGTGTGAGACACGAAAGGCACGATAGCGGAGATGGCGCCATCCTTCGCTACCGACGGGGAGACGAAGGTGGAGATATACGCGTTACGGGTGAAGTCACCGGAGCCGCCGGTACCGTTCATGATGCGGGAGCCGGAGACGTTGGTGGAGTTAATGTTGCCGTAGATGTCACCCTCAATCATGCCGTTGGAGGAGATCAGGCCCACGCGGCGGATAACCTCCGGGTGGTTGGACACCTGCTGCGGGCGCAGGATGATGTGCTTGGCGTAGCGCTCAGCCTCAGCGTTCATCTTGTCCGCGTACTCCGGGGACAGAGCGAAGGAGGTAGCAGAGGCGACGGTCATCTTGCCGGCGTCGATCAGATCGAGCATGCCGTCCTGGATAACCTCGGTGTAGGCCTGAATGTTTTCGAACTTGGAGTCCAGCAGGCCGGCCATCACAGCGTTCGGGACGTTACCCACACCGGACTGCATGATGAACTTGTCATACTCCAGGCGGCCAGCAGCAACCTCACCTTCAAGGAACTCAATGAAGTTCGCAGCAATCTTCTCGGAGACCTCATCCGGAGCCTTGAACGGTGCGTTGCGGTCCGGAGCGTTGGTCTTGACCACAGCCACGACCTTCTCTTCCGGGATCTCGATGTAGGTGGTGCCAACGCGGTCAGCCGGCTTGGTAATCGGGATCGGCTGACGGTTCGGCAGCTTCTCAATGCGGTAGATATCGTGCATGCCCTCGAGGTTGAGGGACTGCCACTCATTGACCTCAATGATGATCTTGTCAGCAGCCTCGATGTACTCGAGGTTGTTGCCTACGGCGGAAGAAGGAACGATATTTCCCTTCTCATCAATGCGCACGGCCTCAATAATGGCTACCTGGAAGTCACCGTAGAAACCTTCCTCGACCTGCTGGCCAGAGTGCGAGAGGTGAATATCCTGGTAGAGAGCGGAGCCGTCGTTGAAACGGCCGCGCAGTACCGGATCAGAGTTGTACGGGGAGCGGAAGCGAATGGCGTTTGCCTCAGCCAGGACGCCGTCGCAGTCCGGGGCGGTAGAGGCACCGGAGAAGACGTCGATCTTGAATTCCTCCCCTGCCTCGTGGGCTGCCTTTGCCTTTTCCGCGATAGCGGTCGGCAGGGCCTTGGGGTAGCCAGCACCGGTAAATCCGGAGATTCCCACACGATCACCGTGGTTGACGAACTTTGCGGCCTCGTCAGCGCTCATCACGAGCTTCTCAAACGGCGCGTATGCAATTCTCTCAGACATTAGTCCTCCTTTTATGTGCAGAAACGACCTACGTTACGGTCCTTTCCTATTAGTTACATGCACCACACTAGCGAATCAGTGGCGGATTTACCGCACTCTGCCCCAAACCGTGTACACCCCTCACTTTTCTCAGCAGAATTTGCCACCCCAGACACTTTCCGCGCACAATTGGCGGCGTGACTCTTGCAATCGGAAAAATCCAGCTCAACTCCCCCGTTGTCCTCGCCCCCATGGCTGGCGTGACCAACGTGGCTTTTCGCGTGCTGTGCCGCGAGCAAGAGATTGAAAAGACCGGGACTGTCTCCGGCCTTTATGTCTGTGAGATGGTCACCGCGCGCGCCCTAGTCGAGCGCAACCCCAAGACCCTCCACATGACCACCTTCGATCCCCAGGAGCAGCCACGCTCGCTGCAGCTGTACACCGTCGATCCGGAGTACACCTACAAGGCCGCAAAGATGATCGTGGATGAGAACTTGGCGGACCACATCGATATGAACTTTGGCTGCCCAGTACCCAAGGTCACGCGCCGCGGCGGGGGTTCTGCCCTCCCTTATAAACGCCGCCTGTTTGGCAACATCGTCGCCGCCGCGGTCAAGGCAACCGAGGGCACGGACATTCCAGTCACGGTGAAGATGCGCGTCGGCATCGACGAGGAGCACAAGACACACCTCGATGCCGGCCGCATCGCCGTGGCGGAAGGGGCCGCGGCAGTTGCTCTGCACGGGCGCACTGCCGCCCAGCGCTACTCCGGTCACGCCGACTGGGGCGAGATCGCCCGTTTGAAGGAGCACTTGGCAGACACGGGAATCCCGGTCTTGGGCAACGGCGATATCTTCAAGGCAACCGATGCGCACGACATGATGAAGCAAACGGGATGTGACGGCGTCGTGGTGGGCCGCGGCTGTTTGGGCCGGCCTTGGCTGTTTGCGGAGCTCTCCGCTCACCTGCGGGGTGAGCCAGTACCCGAAGAGCCCACGCTAGGCGAAGTCACGCGCATCATGATCCGCCATGCGGAGCTTCTGGCCCAACATGAGGGCGAGGCGCAAGCCAGCCGCGATATTCGCAAGCACATTGGCTGGTACCTGCGTGGTTTTCCCGTGGGCGGCCAGGTGCGCGCTGGCCTGTCCCGTGTCAACTCCCTCAACGACCTCCGGGAGCTGCTGGCGCCGTGGGCGGACTCGCCTGCGCTTGCCGACGACGCCGATGGCGCCCGCGGCCGCCAGGGCTCACCCGCCAAGGTAGTCCTTCCCGAGGGCTGGCTCGATGATCCGGAAGACGCCACCGTGCCAGAAGGTGCGGAAATTATGCACTCCGGCGGTTAATCGCGAGTTTCCCGAACTTGTTGTTCGACAGGCACTAGACCAATAGTTCAGCTAAAGTACGTGGCATGCGCGCTGCTTACCGTGAACAGTTGGATAATTTTTCCCATGATCTCATCATCATGAGCACAACCGTCCATAAGCTCATGGCCCTCGCCTCCCAGGCGTTGATCAAGGCCTCCCTGCAACCGGCTGAGGAGGCTGTGTCGCTGCGCGATGAACTGGATGAGGTGCGCTCGCGCTGCGAAGACCGCGCGGTCTCCCTACTAGCCTTGGAGAACCCAATGGCCAAGGATCTCCGCCAGGTCATTTCTTCCATCTATATTGTTGAAGACTTTTATCGCATGGGCCGCCTGTCCCAGCACATTGCCACGAGTGCCCGCCGCCGCCACCCCGAGCCAGTGGTACCAGCAGACATCATGGGTTACTTCGAGGAATATGCGCGCCTTGTTCTCGATATGTCCGCAGGGCTCAAGGACATCCTCATCACCCGCGATCCGGAGCTAGCGCTTCGGTTGACCGAAGATGATGATGCCGTTGATGACATCAATCAACATTTGATGCGCATGCTGACCCAGCGGGAGTGGAAGGGAACGGTACGCCAGGCTGTCGAGACCTCGCAGCTATCGCGCTATTACGAGCGTTTCGCCGATCATTGCGCCGCCGCTGCCGGCCGCATCATCTATCTCGCAACGGGCTTGGACCCGGACCGCTATATGCGCAAGCGCGATCAGGAACAACGCGAAGCCGAGCTGGAAGCCCGGATGGCGGAGTTAGAGCGCCAGTTCCACAACTAGGTGGGGTTTCCCGGCCTCACTGCTTCCCCGCCGTTGGACCCGCCTAGAGGCGGTTGAAGACACAAATAAGCCGGCGCCCTCTTCTAGACCTTAAACAGTCGAGAGAGGGCGCCGGCTTTCGGCACTATGGCGCTATCTGCGTTTAGCCAAAGCGGCCGGAGATATAGTCCTCGGTGTCCTTCTTGGAGGGGTTCTCGAAGATCTTGGTGGTGTCATCGAACTCGACGAGGTGGCCCGGCCTGCCGGTGGCCTCCAGAGAGAAGAAACCGGTCTTATCGGACACACGGGCTGCCTGCTGCATGTTGTGGGTCACGATAACGATGGTGAAGTTTTCCTTCAGCTCGTGGATGAGGTCCTCAACAGCCAGGGTGGAAATCGGGTCAAGTGCTGAGCACGGCTCGTCCATGAGGAGGACTTCCGGTTCCACGGCAATCGCACGGGCGATGCACAGACGCTGCTGCTGACCACCGGACAGGCCGCCGCCCGGCTTATCCAGGCGGTCCTTAACCTCGTCCCAGAGGTTGGCGCCGCGCAAAGACTTTTCGGCGACTTCCTTCAGCTTCTTCTTGTTCTTCTCACCGGAAAGCCGAAGGCCGGCAACCACATTGTCCTCGATGGACATCGTGGGGAACGGGTTAGCCTTCTGGAAGACCATGCCGATGGTGTTGCGAACCGATACTGGGTCAACCTTGGAGCCGTAGATGTCCTGGCCGTCCAGGAGGACCTCTCCTTTGACATAGGCGCCGGGGATAACCTCGTGCATACGGTTCAGTGTGCGCAGAACGGTGGACTTACCGCAGCCGGAAGGGCCGATGAAGGCGGTAACAGCCTTGGCGGGAATTTGCATGTTGACGTTCTGCACGGCGTGGAAGTCGCCGTAGTAGATGTTCACGTCATTGAGCGCGAGCTTAGACATTAGGGAGTTTCTCCTCTTAAAAAATGTATGGCGGTATCGAGTGTTACGGCGATCTATTTCTTGACCGAGAACTTCGCGGAAATGACACGGGCCGCGATGTTGAGGATGGCGATGAGGATAACCAGCGTCAGCGCTGCTCCCCAGAGCTTATCCAGGACAGCCGGTTGTGCGCCGGCCTTGTACATGTCCAGCATCATCAGCGGCAGCGAGGACTGCGAGCCCTTGAACGCGTCCCAGTTGATGATGGAGGAGGAACCAACAAGGACCAGCACCGGAGAAGACTCACCCATCACGCGCGCAATCGCGAGCATGATACCGGTAACGATGCCGGACAGTGCGGTCGGCAGGACGATGCGAGCGATGGTCTTCCACTTAGGAACGCCCAGTGCATAAGAGGCCTCACGAAGGTCCATGGGAACCACGCGGAGCATCTCTTCGGTGTTACGGACCACAATAGGAATCATCAGCAGCACCAAGGAAAGCGCCACGGCGAAGCCGGAGCGGCCAAAGCCGAAGAGCGTAATCCACATAGCGAAAATAAACAGCGCGGCAACGATGGACGGCACACCGGACAGGATGTCCACCATGAAAGTGGTGGTGCGGGCGAGCCAGCCACCCTTGGAATACTCCACCAGGTAGATAGCGGTGAAGATACCAATCGGGATGGAGATGATGGAGGCCAGAATGGTCTGGACGAAGGTACCAATGATGGCGTGAGCAGCACCTCCGCCTGCAACACTATTCATGACGCCGCGCTGGGACGTGGTCCACCAATCGGCGCTGAAGATGATGCCGCTGCCGCGGGCGAAAAGCTCCCACAGAACCCATACCAGCGGGACCATGGCGAGGATCATGGCCGCCCACACCACGACGGTGGCGATGGTGTTCGTGGCCTTTCGGGAGCTGGAAATGTCCAGGAAGGTAGCGCCTGCGGAGGCAGGTTTCGCGTTTGCAGTAGTAGTCATTGAGTCCTCCTCCCTACTTCTTCTTCACAATGGCGCGGGCAATGGCATTGACCACGAAGGTCAGCAAGAACAGCATGAGGCCGGCGGCGATATAGGCACCAGCGCGCATCTCATTACCGAACTCTGCGGATGCCAGGGCGATGGCCATGGCGAAGGTCGTTCCGCCGTCGAAGAGCGAGAAGCGGAAGTCCACCAGCGGAGAGACAACCATGTACAGAGCCATGGTCTCACCCAGTGCACGCCCCAGACCAAGCATGGAACCAGCGATGTAGCCGGACATGCCGAAGGGCAGCACCGTCATGCGGATAACTTCCCAACGGGTGGCGCCCAGTGCCAAAGCGGACTCAATTTGACCAGGAGGGGTCTGTACGAAGACCTCACGCGCCGTGGCGGCGATAATCGGGAGAATCATGACGGCCAGCACGATGCCACCGGTAAAAAGGTTACGGCCGGTAGCAAACGACGGCGAATTGTCAAAGACAGTGAAAAGGAAGAACCCTCCGGCCCAAGACTCCAGCCACGAATAGAAGCCGGAGAGAGCCGGGCCAAGCACCTGCCAGCCCCACAGACCATAAACAATGGACGGGACAGCAGCGAGCATGTCCACGAGGAAGCCCAGCGGCTTGACCAGACGTGCGGGAGCGTAGTTGGACAGGAAGATGGCAATCGCCAGTGCAACCGGCATAGCCAGCAGCAGAGCGAAGACGGAGATCAGCACCGTGGTGCCAAACATGGTCGGGATACCGAACTTCATCGCGGAAGTATCGCTGGTCTCCCAGCGGCCACCGTAGGTGAAGAAGCCCAAGATGCCACCGTCGTTGACGCCCAAGGCAGGCACAGCACGCCACAGCAGGAAGCCTGCGATGGCAGCAATCATGACGGTAATCAAAGTAGCCGAAGCAGAAGAAAGGAATTCGAAGATTCGGTCGCCCGGTCGCTTAACTCCACTACTGGAGGTTGCGGTGGCAAGTTCTTCGGATCCGCCGGTAGAGAGCCGCTCAGCAGCGGGGACTGAAAGTTCCGTCTGCTCTGGCGCCGTGGTGAGATTATTGTCTGCCATGAGACGTTCTAATCCTTTTCAGCGTTAAGAATGGAATTTGTCGTTACATACCTGCGCCCCCAAAGCGCGAATCGAGTGCGGCAGTGGGGGCGAGAGATATTAGCTTTATGAAGCTCTAGCGCTTACTGCAGAGCGTCGACAGCAGCCTTCAGCTTGTCCAGGTGTGCACCCTCAACCGGGATGAAGCCCTGGGAAGCGAGCTGGTCATCCTGGTGATCCAGGACGGTGTTGAAGAAGGCCTTGACCAGAGCGGAGGTCTCCTCATCGTAACCAGCGGAGCACACGATGTTGTAGGTGGTCAGGATGAGCGGGTATGCACCCTCATCGTCGGAAGCGAACAGAGCGTCGGAGTCAACAACCATGTTGTGCTCGGACTCGGTCTCCTTGAACTCCAGGTTCTCCAGAGCAACGTTGACGGACTCGGTGTTCAGCTCAACCGGGCCGTGGCCGAAGTCGATCTTTGCCTTCTGAACGCCGTCTGCTTCCTTCTGGTCGGCGAAGCCGGACTCAACGTAGGTGATAGCACCCTTGATGTTGGCAACCTGGTCAGCAACACCAGCGGAGCCGTTGGCGCCCTCACCAACTGCATCCGGGAACTGCTTGCCCTCGGTGTCCCAATCGCCGGTAGCGGCCTTCAGGAACTTCTGGAAGTTAGCGGAGGTACCAGACTCATCGGAGCGGAAGATAACGGTGATGTCCTCGTCCGGCAGGTCGGTGCCTTCGTTGTCAGCAGCGATTGCCTCATCGTTCCACTTGGTGATGTCACCCTTGAAGATCTTAGCCAGGGTCTCGGTGGACAGGTTGATCTCAGTGCCCTCGAGGTTGTACGCGATAGCAACCGGACCGATGGTGGTCGGCAGGTGCCATGCCTCGTTGCCGCCACAGCGCTCAGCGGCAGCCTCAACCTCGCCATCGTCTTCCTTCAGAGCAGAGTCGGAACCAGCGAAGTCAGCCTGGCCGTTGGTGAAGGCCTCAACACCAGCGCCGGAACCAGAAGCGTTGTAGGACAGGGAAGCGTTCGGGTGATCCTCAGAGAAGGCAGTCTGGAAGTAAGACATTGCGTTCTGCTGGGAGGACGCGCCGTCACCGACGAGCTCGCCGGAGACGTCAGAACCCTCGGAGCCGCCTTCAGCGGAGCCGGAGTCGTTGGACTCGGAGCAAGCGACGAGAGCGGTGGAGGTGGCGGCGACGATGCCGAAGATAGCGGCAGTGCGCTTGAAGTTGCGGATCACGGGAAACCTTTCCGGTGCGGATACAAGAGAATGATTGTCCGAGAAAACCGTTCGCTGCCGTTCTTTAAAGGCGAGCACGATTAACTCACGGGAAGTAAAGCTATATCGGGTGGGTTAACCCCACAGGGATCAAGAGATGAACAATCGGTGAACTTGTACCAAAAGGCGGTGAGGCTAGTCACTTTTCGCCCAGACGCAGTGTTCCTCTGCAATGGAGAAACCCAAACGCTCATAGGCCTTTACTGCAGGATCATTGTCCGCCTCGACGTATAAAATGACCTTGTCCGCGCCTTTTTCCACCATGCGCTGCAGCCCTGCAGTGAGCAGTGGCCCACCGAGCCCACGCCCGCGGTAGTCCTCAGCCAGCCCCACAACATAGACCTCGCCGAAGGCTGGGGTGTCCTCCGCATGCCATTTCAGCCAGTGAAAACCGGCCATGGTTGGGGCGCTGTGCGCACCACCGTGCGAATCCCACAGGAATAGCACGTCGGCAGGATCGAACCATTCAGCTTCCATCCCGCGGTGTAGGCGCTCCAAGTCCCAGCCTCCTTGCTCCGGATGCCAGGAGAAGGCCTCGTTGTTGGTGCGTACCCATTCCGCCTCGACGTGCTCACGTCCGAAGCGCTCCACCGACTCGGTGTAGGTCTGAATCTCTAGCCCGTCAACCGTTGTGGGCGCCTCTTCCGCTGCACGTAGGTCCCGGCCCTCAATAGCCATGACGAGCAGGCGCCTGACGACGTCCATCTCATTACGCTTCGCCAGCGCCTGGGCGGCCGGGAGGTTGCCATGTGCCCAGATCTGGGGGGATGCCGGGAGGGCGTCGACAAGCGCCTTCCCTATCCCTCGCCCACGGTTGTCCACACCGACAAAGAGCTCCACGGTCTGCCCGTCGAGGGCAGCCACACCGAGCACCTCGTCGCCCTCGATGGCGAGGAGATGGCGGTGGCCCAGGCGGTCATCCCGCAGCCCGATAAGAAACTGCTCTGAGAGAGGCGCAACGCCATCGTGTGTTTCCGCCGCTGCAGCAAGTTCTTCCACGCGCTGCGCGAGATCTAGATTCTGCGGCACAGTATTGGTCTCTATATTCATGCTTCCCACCCTACGTGCGGTAGTAATAGAGGGGTGACCGTCATCTATCTCAGCCGCAACCTCGTACGTCTTGCCGCCGTCGCGGGAGTGGTCCTGACCGCATGGCTGGCGGATTCAGCAGTAGCGATGCATGCGGAACACACCGTGGCCCAGCAGGCGAAGACCAGCTCCCAGCTGGAAAACACACCGAATGTGTATATCGGCGGAGTCCCCTTTACCCTGGGCGCATTCACCAAGGAGATCCCCTACCTGGAAGTTAAGTCTTCTGACGTGGAGGTTCCCAAGCTCGGCATGGTCAATGCCTCAACTACTCTGCGCGACATCACGATCCGCCCCGAGCAGCTCTTCAGCGGCGAGCTGGAAGGCTCGCCGGTGTCGACCTACACGCGCAGCATCAGCCTCGATGGTGTGGCCTTGGGCCGCATGCTGGGCATTACCGATCTGTCCATTGCCAACCCCGATGACATGTCCCCCACCGGCGGGACCTCGGCCGAAGCTGAGCTCACCGGCACACTTCCGGGAGATAACACCAAGTCCACCGCGACGGTGACGCTGCGCCTCGTCGGCCCAGAGTTTCGCATGAGCGTCTATGGAACCGATGATGAACGCCTCAAGAAGGCTTTCGGTTTGGTCTTGGATACCCGCCAGCTCCCCCTGCCTTCCCAAGCCACCTCCGTAAAACTGCACGGCGGCTCCATCACCTTCGAGGTGCAGCGCCGCAACATCACGTTGAAGACGGCGCAGCTCTCACCGCTGGAGATCGACGGCTCGGAAGAAAAGGCCGTTGAAGATGCAGCGCAGAAGGCACAGGACACGGCCAATGAGGTGGGTAGTGCGCCGACGACGCCACCGAGTTGGCGCCAAAACTAGTTGATTCGAACGAGGTCCCGCAGGATCCTGCGGATGTTGCGGTGCATAGGCGGGGCCGGATCGACGGGGGCGAAGACTTCCAGCGCGTCCGCTTCCGATTCCAAGTGGACCTCCGTGAAAGTGCCCTCCGACTCCCCGTCTGCCTGGAAACGGTGCGGCTTCGGGCACACCAGATCCACCGCGACAGCATCCTCGAAGTGCAGCGTGCGGGCATCCGTGACTTTATTCAGCCAGTGGCGGTGATCCACGCCGAAGAGGTGGAGCACGCCGACGAGACCATCAATGCCGCCGAGGTCTGACACCCCGAAGAGGCCAAGCCCTTGGTCGAAGGAGTTGCGCGGATTAGTCACCACGGGCAGTGGGCCGAGGAAAGTCCACGGGTTGGTGTTGGAGGTGAACATGACGGGTACGTCATCAGCCGCGAAGGTTTCTCCTGCACTCGAGCGCGCACGAACGCTAATGCGCGGTGGGCGGATGCGGGCGCGCTGATATGCCTGAAAGGCCACCGCCAGGTAGCGCAGCGGGGTGGCCGAAAAGCCCATCTCCCGAGCACGGTCCACGCGAGCCAGCACGTCAGCATCCAGCCCGAAACCAGCATTGACCGCGAACCATCTGTCATTCCACACGCCTAAGGAGACGGTGCGGCGCGTATTGCGCTCCAGCATCCGAGCCAACACGTGCGCTGCCTCGACTGGGGTATTGGGGAAACCAAGGGCGCGAACGAAGACATTGGCGGAACCAGTGGGGATCACTGCGAGCACTGGAATCTCCTGGGGGCTGGGACGATTTGCGGAATCTGCAGGACCCAGCAGCCCGTTGACAACCTCATTCACCGTGCCATCGCCACCGAAGACCAAGATGACATCGAAGTCTTCCCGCGTCATGCCACGCACCATATCCTGGGCATGCCCCGGGTAATGCGTGAAGCGAGCCAGCAGCTGCAGCCCCTCCACGTCCCGAATAACGGGCAGAACCTCGCGAAAAAGGGCCGAATTCTGGCTCGTGGAGTTCGGGTTTGAGATCAGCAAAACGCGCATGGCTCCCAAGACTACTGGAGCCTAGTGGTTTCCGTGATGCCACCACGACTACGCTGGGGCAGCATGAGCGAACAGACTAATAGTGAAAACCAGACAGAAAATACCCACCCGGAGAACACCAAGATCGACGGCAACGCAGCCGTTAACCAAGCTGCTGAAGCGTGGAAGGACGCTGCCTCCCGCAACATTCCTACCGTTGATGTGGCTGATAACCCTCTGCCGGATGAGACGGCGAACCTACGCCAGGGCCCCTCACTGCACGATGGCCTCCTGGGGCTTCTCCCCCTCGTCGGTGTTTGGCAGGGCGAAGGCCAGGCTCACAGCACCGACGGCGAGCAGTACGCCTTTGGACAGCAGCTCATCATCGCCCACGACGGTGAGAACTACCTGACCTACACCTCCCGCACCTGGAAGATCGATTCCGAGGGCAAGCCGGTGGGCCCGGACGTCCGCGAGTCCGGATTCTGGCGCATCTCCCTCAAAGACGAGATTGAGATGACCTACACCTCCTCCAACGGCATCAACGAGATCTTCTACGGCTCGCTGTTCAACGAGCGCGCCTGGCAGCTGGAATCTGCGTCCACCATGGTCACGGAAACTGGGCCTACCAACCTCGGCCCCGGCAAGCGCATGTACGGCCTCATGCCGAACAACAACCTGGGCTGGGTAGATGAGCGGCTTGTCGACGGCGAAATGCGCCCCTTCATGTCCGCCGAGCTCACCCGCGTAGCGGGCTAATCAGCAGGCGAGCTAGCTGAGCTAGCTAACGCTAGGTCGTAGTACGAGGGAATCTAGCGGGCCAGGGCGGCGTCGATCAGCGCGCGTATTTCTTCCGCGTTCGCCGGCGCCTTGAGCTTCTTGCCATCCAGGCGCGTCACACGTACCGCCGTGCGCACTGAGGATACTAGCCATACCGAGTCAGCTTCCTCGAGGTAGCGCAGGTCAAGCTCCTTCGCCTTGCAGCGATAGCCCTGCTCGGAGGCGTATTCGAAGAGCGCCGCTTGCGTCGTGCCGGGCAAAATGCCCTTACCCGCGGGCGTGCGCAGCTTCGACCCCTTGACTGCCACCACGGTAGAGGTGGCACCTTCCAGCACCAGTCCCGTATCGGGATCAGTAAAGATCACATCATCAAACCCGCGCTCGCGCGCCAGGCGCAGCGTGGCCATAGTGGCCGCATAATTCAGCGTTTTCGCCGGTAGCTCCTCCGCTACTTGCCACAGACGCGGGGTGCTCATCACCTTGACGCCGGTTTCGCGCTGCGCCACAACCGCGTCCGGAACCTCCTGAACCACTACCCAGGCCGTGGGCACCCCGGTAGAAGCGCGGCCGCGGGTATAGGTCCACGTGCACTTGGCTTCTCGCGACGAGCCTTTCTCTCCCTCCGCGCCGTCGGGGCCATAGAAGTCCGCGATGGCCAACTCAGTGGCTTCTTGCCACTTGTGCATCGGCGGCTCCGGCAGATCGAGCGCGCGGGCGGAATGCCGGAAGCGCTCCGCGTGGCGGTGAAAGTTAGCGGCCTTGCCATTGCGAACAAGGAGGGATTCGAAGATCCCATCGCCGCGCGTCACCGCGGCATCATCCCAATAGACCAACGGAAGGTTCGGCATATGGCGCCGCACCGACCCTCCAAACGGTTCCACAACGTAGATAACCGGCTCTTTCCTGCGCTGAAGGCTCATAGACCCGATTATGCCCTACCATCGGAGGGCGTGAGTTACTCTTCGCCACTTCTTTCCCGGCCCGGAGCCGCTGAGTTCCAGGGCACCACGCTTGTCGATGCCTCCGGGGTCCCCTGGCACTATGGAAACCCCCTCGTGGAGCAGCGCGCGGTAGAGACAGGCTCCGCCATCATCGACCGCTCCCATCGCCGCGTCATCGCGGTATCTGGCCCCGATGCCCGCGCCTTCCTGCATAACCTCCTGAGTCAGAAGCTCGACGACGTGGACAGCGGCTTTTCCGCAGGCGCCCTTGACCTCAACATTCAGGGCCACGTCCTGCACCACATGGATCTGTCCTTCGACGGGGAAACCTTCTACCTCGACGTGCCCACAGCACAGTTCGAATCTTTGCGGGATTTCCTAACCGCTATGGTGTTCTGGTCCCAGGTCACCGTGGAGGAAGCAGACGCAGCGGTCATCACGGTTCTGGGACAGCCACTGCAGAAACCTTCTGCGGCCTTGGTCGAGCGTTCCGTGCAGTGGCCAGGCTGCCCACGCCAGGATTTCCTCGTGCCGCGCCAGCAGCTGGATGCTGCCGTAGCAGAGCTAGAGAAGCAGGGCGGAAGCCTAGCGGGTCTCATGGCTTATACCGCGGAGCGGGTTCGCGCACGTGAGCCCGAACTAGCCGGTGACCTTGATGAGAAAACCATCGCCCATGAGGTCCCACAATGGATCCGGCGCAACGACGATGTCCCCGCATTCGTTCACCTAGAAAAAGGTTGCTACCGCGGACAGGAGACAGTAGCGCGCGTAGAAAACCTCGGCCGGTCTCCCCGTTTGCTGGTGATGCTTTACCTCGACGGGTCTGCTCCAGAGCGTCCCGATAGCGGCGCCGACATCACGCTCGGGGGCCGGCGCGTCGGCAGGCTCGGCACCGTGGTGGAGGATTGCGATTATGGCCCCATCGCCCTTGGTCTGATTAAGCGCAGCGCTCTCAACCACGGGGATCTGAACATTGGCCCTGTGGCGGCGTCGGTTGAACCAGATTCCATCCCCACTGATGAGGGCCCCAAGGCCGGGCGCGCCGCTGTAGACCGCCTGCGCGGGAAATAGTGGCGAATTACACATTCGCCTCTTCTCCGCGGGCTACAGCCCTTTTCTGCGCGACGCTGGGGGGTAGTTCGGAATTTTTTCGTCACACAGGCTATGGTGTCTTACAGGAACATACACATATCTGACTAAGACGATGGGGCGGCCAAGAATCCCTGGACCGCCCTACACACCTCAAGGGGGTCATGCACATGGGACGCGGACGCGCAAAGGCAAAGCAGACCAAAGTTGCACGCCAGCTGAAGTACAATTCGCCCGAGATGGATCTGGATTCGCTCCAGCGTGAACTCGCCTCACAAAACTCCAAGCGCTCCCGCGATGAGGACGAGGACCCGTACTCGGAGTACGCGGACTACGAAGACTATGCGGATCGCTGGGACTCGAACGAGTGGGATGAGGATGATTCCGACGCACGCTAAGCGCGTGGATCACTTCCCCACCGTGCACAGCACGTAAGCAAAGGGCCGGCAAGCTTCCCCCTCAATAAGAGGAGGAAACTGCCGGCCCTGTTCCTTTCCCAGGTTCCGTGCCTAGGACTTAGAAACCTGGGTGCTCGCCGGTCATTAGAACGCGCGGCTCGCCCTCTTCGGCAACGCGGACGGTACCCAGCTCCCATGCTTCAACGTGGCGGGCAGTCATCATGGCCAGTGCGCGCTCGCGATCCTCCGGCGCAACGACGGCGATCATGCCGACGCCCATGTTGAAGGTCTTCTCCATCTCTTCGAGCGCAACCTTGCCCACCGAGGAAATGGTCTTGAAGATCTGGCCCGGAGTCCACGTCGAGCGGCTCACCTCAGCGGTCAGGCCCTCCGGGATGACGCGCTCCAGGTTACCGGCGAGGCCGCCGCCAGTGACGTGGCAGAAGGTAGACACCGCGCACTCAGATACCAGGGCCAGGCAGTCCTTGGCGTAGATGCGGGTAGGCTCCAGCAGTTCCTCACCGAGAGTGCGGCCCAGGTCTTCCATGTAGCCGTCAAGCGGCAGACCGGCCTGCTCCAAGAGGACGTAGCGCGCCAGGGAGTAGCCGTTGGAGTGCAGACCAGAGGACTTCATAGCGATAAGGACGTCGCCGTCACGTACCTTGTCTGGGCCGAGGAGCTCATCGGCCTCCACCACGCCAACGGCGGTGGCGGAGACGTCGTATTCATCCTTGCCCATGACGCCTGGGTGCTCCGCGGTCTCGCCGCCCAGGAGGGCAGCACCAGCCTGGACACAGCCCTCAGCAATGCCCTTCACAATCTCCGCTACTTTTTCCGGCACAACCTCGCCCACCGCGATGTAGTCCTGCAGGAAAAGCGGCTCGGCGCCGCACACGACGAGGTCATCCACGCACATGGCGACGAGGTCGATGCCGATGGTGTCGTGCTTGTCCATGGCCTGGGCCACAGCCAGCTTGGTACCCACGCCATCAGAGCCAGCTGCGAGGACCGGTTCCTTGTAGTCCCCCAGCTTGAACAGGCCGGCGAAGCCGCCGAGCCCACCCATCACCTCGGGACGGGTGGCGCGCTTAGCGTGGGGGGTAATTAGCTCTACTGCGCGGTCGCCTTCCTCAATGTTGACGCCGGCGGCAGCATACGTGTTCTCGCTCATGAGTGACTTAGTCCTTATTCCTTAGTTTGTCGTCGAGCCCTGCAGGGTGCGCACGGCCTCAGCATTGGGGTTTCCGGCGGGCAGTCCGAGTGGGTACTCACCATCGAAGCATGCGCAGCACAGTTCGTTGCGCGGCTGTTGGGTCGCCGCCACCATCTCATCGGTGGAGACAAATCCCAGCGAATCCGCTCCAATCGCGGTGCAGATGGTCTGTGCTACCTCTTCCGGATCATCGGAGGGGTTGGCGTTGGCAATGAGCTCGCCTGGGGAGGCAAAGTCAATGCCGTAGAAGCATGGCCACTTCACCGGCGGGGAGGCAATGCGCACGTGAACTTCGGCAGCGCCGGCTTCCCGCAGCATCCGAATCAGTGCGCGCTGCGTGTTACCACGCACGATCGAATCATCCACCACCACGATGGACTTGCCTTCGATGACTTCCCGCAGCGGATTGAGCTTGAGGCGAATGCCCATCTGACGCTGGGACTGTGTGGGCTGGATGAAGGTGCGCCCCACATAGGAGTTCTTCACCAAGCCATGCGCAAAGGTCAGCCCGGATTCGCGGGCATATCCCACGGCAGCCGGATTGCCGGACTCAGGAACGGGGATCACCATGTCCGCATCGGGTGCCGGGTACTGGCGCGCTAGGCGACGCCCAATTTCCACGCGCGTGGCGTTAACCGAACGGCCCTTGATATTGGTATCCGGCCGCGCCAGGTAGACATATTCGAAGACACAGCCGTGACGCTTAGTTTCTGCAAAGCGCTCGGAGCGAATGCCCGTCTCATCGATAGCAACGAGCTCGCCCGGTTCGATCTCCCGAATAAATTGCGCGCCCACGATGTCGAGCGCACACGTTTCACTAGCGACCACCCAACCCGTGTTGAGCCGTCCGAGGGCAAGCGGGCGCACGCCATGCGGGTCGCGGGCGGCGTAGAGAGTGTGCCCGTCCGTAAAGGTCAGGCAGTACGCACCTTGCACGGTGGGCAAGAGCTGCAGAGCGGAATCGAACACGCTTCTGTCTTCGCTCACGCCATCAGCCAGCAAGATGGACAGACACATGGAGTCCGAGACGGACTCTTCCTGCGGTTTGATGAGACCGCGTTCCACGGCCTCGGCGCGCAGCTCTTGGTAGTTCACCAGGTTGCCGTTGTGACCAAGCGCGATATCGACGCCGCTGGGCGACGTCCCAAACATCGGCTGCACATTCGACCATTCCTTGCCGCCCGCAGTGGAATAACGCGTGTGACCGACGGCCACGTTTCCGTGTAATGAGGTGAGGATGGATTCATCGAAGACATTGGAGACTAGGCCCATGTCTTTGAAGACAACAATGCGGTCATCATCCCCGACTGCGATGCCGGCGGCCTCTTGGCCGCGGTGCTGGAGGGCGAAAAGTCCGAAGTAGGTTAACTTGGAAACCTCTTCTCCAGGTGCCCAAACACCGAAGACTCCGCATTCTTCGCGGGGCTCCGGATCCAAGCTGGGATCCGTAGACAGGGGCTTAGTCATGCTCTGGACGTGTTCAGCTACCACGGCGCTAATCCTAGCTGTTCCGGCCAGTGAAAACTAACGGAATCACGGGCAGGCAGCCAGCGATCTCATGAGAACGGGAGCCAGAGGCGTCCACGCGACCGTCGTGAAGCGCCTGCTCCCAGTCCAAGACGCCCGTGGCCAGCTGCAACCATGTCTGAGGATCCGTCTCCACCACATTCGGAGGGGTACCCCGGGTGTGCCGGGGCCCGGCAATACACTGCACTGCCACGAATGGGGGGACCCGCAGTTCCACGGAGTGGCCCGGCGCGTCCGCCTCTAACAGGCGGGCTGTGGTCCGAGTGGCTTTCGCAAGGGCCGGACGACCTGGTTTTTCCACCCCTTCAGGGTCACGAATCCACTCCTCAACCGCTTCGACGGCGGCGCGAGTGGTTGCGACATCAACAGCCTTCTTCATACGCTACGCACGCTCCCTGATACTTTGTTATCCATGTCACCAACCATGCCACCAAGCTCTTCGGAAGAAAAGAAGCCGGTTCCCACCGGGAAGTCCCCCTCCCTCACGTTGCGGTTTATGGCCGCCCCAACAGATCTCACCATCGCCGGCGCCCAAGGCATCGGCGGCGGCCGCGTTCTGGAGTGGATCGATAAGGCTGCCTATGCATGTGCGGTCCAGTGGTCGGGCACCTACTGCGTGACAGCCTACGTGGGCCATATTCACTTCACTCGCCCAATCCCTTCGGGCCACTTGGTGGAGGTGCGCTCACGAATCGCGATGACGGGTCGCTCCTCCATGCACATCGTCAACGAGGTGCTCTCCGCCGACCCTCGCGATGGCATCTTTACCCGCGCTTGCGACTGCCTCGTCATCTTCGTCGCCAAAGATACCGAGACCGGAAAGTCGGTGGCTGTTCCCCCGCTGATTCCGGACACCACTGAGCACCAACGTGTGTGGGAGGCCGCGGAATCCCGCATCGAGCTGCGCCAGGCCATCGAAGCGGAAATGGAAAAGCAGACTTATGATGGCCCGTCCGATGCACCCCGCATGGTGAACCGCTTCTTGGCTAAGCCCACCGATGTCAATTGGGGCGGCAACGTCCACGGCGGAACGGCGATGGAATGGATCGATGAGGCGGGCGCTGCCTGCACTATGGAATGGTCGGGAGAGCACACCGTTGCGGTCTATGCCGGTGGTATTCGCTTCTACCGGCCCATTCACATTGGAGACCTCATCGAGGTGGATGCCCGTATGATGCGCACGGATACCCGCTCCATGCAGATGTCGATCCACGTGCGCTCGGGCAACCCGCGCGGTGGCCGCGAGAAACTGGAAACCGCGATCCATGCCACCGTGGCCTATATGGGCATGGACGCCGACTGGCAGCCGCTGGCTGCCCGCCAATTCACTCCCCGTACCGAGGAGGACAAGCGCCTCTGGGAGCACGCAGGCATCCTTCGCGAGCTGCGCGGCAAGTACTCCCCGAAGCCGCTGGTGGTAGCACCACAGCACCAGCACATAGATTAGCCCGAGGCCCCACAGCCCCACAGCCGCTTGGGCGCTAGTGCCGAGGAACTAGTCCAATGGCTCGACGTGGCACGCCACGTGGAGGGAGCTTGGGTCCTTGGCCTTGCGCAACGTAACGGTGCGCGCTCCGATCTCACTGTTTGTGGCGACGCTCGGAGCCACAAACACGCCCGTGGTCGCTGGAAGAATGACTGGCTTGTAGAAATCCGCGCTGATGCGAACAGCACCCGGAAGGGTGCCGTCGAGCACCGACAGCATACGGGCGTGCGTGTACATGCCATGGGCGATGGGCGCCGGGAAGCCGAAGAGCTTGGCGCCCACGGTGGAGACGTGAATGGGGTTCTTATCACCAGATGCCGCCGCATAAACGCGAGTGCTCTCGGCGCTAAAGCGCAGCGTTGCCGTGGGGGTTCCCACCTCATCGCCGGGGAAGTCAAGGAAACGCTCGGCTTCCGGCCGCGTTCTCACTTGCAGCGGGGTGTCTTTGGTGAATTTCGTGCCCTGACCTAGGAAGACCGATGTCTGGCGCCAGATCTCCTCACCGTCCACGCTATAGGTGGTCACCATATCGATGACCAATCCTTTGCGGTGTGGCCGCAAGTTTTCCGCATGCACGGTGACGTCGCAGCTCTCGTCGACGCGCAGCGGGCGTTGCTGCTCGATGCGGTTGGACAGGTGCACCACGCCCACAGCGGGAAAAGGAAAATCCTGAGCGGCCATCACCTTGATGGCGAGCGGGAAGGCCAGCGCGTACAGGTAGGTGGCGGGCAGCTCGTTGCCCAGACGCAGGCCCGTAGCTTGGCAGTAACGTGCGAGGTGCTCGGTGTCTACGCGCACTCCCGCGACCCGGTAAGCAGTCTGTGGGTCGTCGACCTTGCGCTTGCCTGCCCCCAGCCCAGGAATAGGCACCGCGCCTACCATCAGGCTGCGGTAGAGCGCAGGAAGATCTGGAATCTCGTTGAGTGTGGTGACGTTCATTTAGGCTCCCATGAGGTTCTGGCCGCAGACGCGGACGGTGTTGCCGCTTACTGCCGCGGAGGCCGGTGAGGCAAAGAAGGCGACGGTCTCGGCGACGTCGACAGGCAAGCCGCCTTGCTGCAATGAGTTCAGGCGGCGGCCGATCTCGCGCGGGCCGGTCGGCATCGCGGCGGTCATGGCGGTCTCAATGAATCCCGGTGCCACAGCATTGATGGTGGAGCCGTTCTCGGCGAGGACGGGACGCAGGGCGTCAACCAACCCGATGATGCCGGCCTTGGTGGTGGCGTAGTTCGTCTGGCCGCGGTTACCGGAGATGCCAGCCATGGAGGACACACCGACCACGGATGCACCCGGCGCGAGGGAACCAGACTCCAGAAGGTTTTCGGTGATGCGCACCGGCGCCAGAAGGTTAACGGCCAGGACAGCATCCCACTGGCCTTCATTCATATTGGCCAACAACTTGTCACGGGTAATGCCGGCGTTGTGAACGATGACGTCAATAGCTCGGCCATGGCGCTCCTGGGCGTGCTGGGCAATCTTGTCCGCGGCCTGAAGGTCAGTGACGTCGAGAGGCAGCGCGGTGCCTTTGACCTTATTCGCGGTCTTTGCCAGATGCTCGCTGGCCTGTGGGACGTCGATACAGATAACGCTCGCACCATCGCGCGCCAGCACCTCAGCAATGGTGGCGCCGATACCGCGGGCGGCACCGGTCACCACCGCAAGCCGCCCATCGAGTGGCTGCTCCCAGTTCTGCGCCCCACCGCTATGTACGGAAGGAACCTGTCCCTGGGCGCTGACGCGCACTACCTGCCCATCCACGAAAGCCGACTTTCCGGAAAGGAAGAAGCGGACCGTGGACTCCACCTCTGCGGTGGCCGCGGGGTCTACCCACACCAGGTTCACGGTGCCGCCCTTGCGCATCTCCTTGGCCAAAGAACGGGTAAAGCCTTCGAGGGCGCGTGCGCTAATGCGAGCGTCGATGGTATCTGCCGCTTCCGGGGTGGTGCCAACCACTACCAAGCGCGCGCACGGCAGGAGGTTGCGCATCTGCGGGTTGAAGAAGTCATAAAGCTCACGCAGCTGCTCAGGGGTGTCTAGACCGGTGGCGTCAAAGACGAGGGCAGCGCGCTTGGCCTCTGCCGAAGAGTTGATGACCTGATAGTCCACGGCTAGCTGGGAGCGCAGAAACTCAGCGATGCGCCCCTGGCCGCCAATGACGATGGGACCATCGAGTGCTGGTTCCCCTGCCTTGTGGCGGCGCAGGGGGTGACCTTGGGGTACTCCTGCTTTGGCGGCGAGCGGTGAGTTGATGAGCTTCTCAGCAAATGTGACGTGCGGCATAGGCTGGCGTGTTCCTTTCTCGGGTCTTCACAACCTTGCGAGCCCTGATCGACTGGTTGCAAGGTTAGTTAATTAAGTGATAGAACTAACAATATCACTTTAGTTGTGACGCGAAATGAACAGTCGGGTTGCTACCCCCTCCCACTGGGACGATTCGCACCAGACCACTCGCGAAGGAGTTTTCAATGACCAACCCCCCGCACCGCGTAGCCATCCTCGGCGGCAACCGCATTCCCTTTGCTCGCTCCAATACGCAGTACGCTCACGCGTCCAACCAAGACATGCTCACCAGTGCGCTCGACGGCCTCGTGGCACGCTACGGGCTGCACGACGAACGCCTCGGCCTCGTCGCCGCCGGCGCTGTGCTCAAGCACTCCCGCGATTTCAACCTCACCCGCGAATCCGTACTCGGCTCTGCCCTCGACTCCACGACTCCAGCTATTGACGTTCAGCAGGCCTGCTGCACCTCCCTGGCGGCAGCCATCCACGTCGGCGATGCCATCGCCCAAGGTCGCATCTCCGCCGGCATCGCAGGAGGCACGGACACCACCTCAGACGCCCCGCTGGCCGTCAATGACACCCTGCGCCGCACATTGCTAAACCTCACCCGCGCCAAGACCGCCGCGCAGCGCGCTCAGCTCGTCGGCTCCATACGCCCGTCGCAGCTAGCCCCGGAACAGCCGCAGAATGGCGAACCTCGCACCGGGCTCTCCATGGGTGATCACGCCGCCATCACCGCCCGCGAGATGAACGTCAGCCGCGAAGCCCAGGACGAGCTGGCACTCGCCTCCCACCAGAACCTCCACAAGGCCTGGGAGGAGGGCTTCTTCGATGACCTCACCACCGGCTTCCTCGGTGTCAATCGCGATACCAACCTGCGCCCGGACTCTTCCCTAGAGTCCCTAGCCAAACTCAAAGCGGTCTTTGGTAAGCGCGACGCCGAGCAGCACGGCGCGCAGGCCACGATGACTGCAGGCAACTCCACGCCGCTGACCGACGGCGCCTCCGTCGCCCTCCTCAGCTCTGAAGAGTGGGCGGTCGAGCACAACATCGAACCCCGCGCCTTCCTGCTGGATTCCGAGACCGCGGCAGTCGACTTTGTCCACGGCCCCGATGGGCTTCTCATGGCCCCCACCTACGCAGTCCCTCGCCTCCTGGAGCGCAACAATCTGAGCCTCCAAGATTTCGATTTCTACGAGATCCACGAGGCCTTCGCCTCCCAGGTACTCGCCACCCTGTCCGCATGGGAAGACGAAACCTACTGCCGCGAACGCCTGGGCCTGCAGTCTGCACTCGGCTCCATCGACCGCGCCAAGCTCAACGTCAAGGGCTCTTCCCTAGCTGCCGGCCACCCCTTCGCCGCCACCGGCACCCGCATCCTCGCCACCACCGCCAAGATTCTTGAGGAAAACGGCGGCGGACGCGCCCTCATTTCCATCTGCGCCGCCGGCGGCCAGGGTGTCGCAGCCATCGTCGAGCGTTAAGCACCGCCCTCTCAGAAAGGACCCCACAATGGCACTCACCAAGTCTTCTTCAGACAAGAAACCCGTCTCCCCGGAGCTCAACAACCAGGCCACCACCGATGCACCCAAGGCAGAGGCCCGCAGCCCGCACCGCCTGCCCACCACTCCCAAGCTGTCCGTCGCCGCCGAACTTGCCGCGCTTCTCGACGGCCCCCACGCCGCCTTCCGCCAGGAACTGCGCACCTTCCTCAATGACCCGGAGCTCTTCCCGAAGGCCGACCTGTCCATGGCAGAGCAGCGCCAGCACACCTTTGAAAACCTCTCCAAGGTTCGCGATTTCGGCGGATTCAACCACGGTCTGCGCAGCGCACACGGCGGTGCCGGCAAGCCGAACCTCTCCACCTTCACTCTGGAGGGCCTGGCCTGGGTTGATGGCTCGCTGGCCATCAAGTCCGGTGTGCAGTGGGGCCTGTGGGGTGGCGCGCTAGATCAGCTGGGCACCGAGCGCCACCTCGACTGGATCAACAAGGCCGCCAGCCTGGAGCTTCCGGGCTGTTTCGCCATGACCGAGCGCGGCCACGGCTCCGATGTGCAATCCCTCGAGACCACCGCCACCTTCGACCCGGAGACCGATGAGTTCATCATCAACACCCCCTCCGATTCCGCGGTGAAGAATTACATCGGCAACGCCGCCAAGGACGGCCGCGCCGCAGTCGTCTTCACCCAGCTCATCACCCCGGATAGCGACGGCCGCTCCCACGGCGTCCACGCCATCATCGTCCCTATCCGCGATGAAAATGGCAACGAGCTACCAGGCGTCACCCTGGGCGATCATGGCCACAAGGGCGGTTTGGTGGGCGTCGATAACGGCACCCTGCGCTTCGACAACGTCCGCGTGCCGCGCGAGAACCTACTAAACCGCTTCGCCGATGTCGATGAGAAGGGTAAGTACTCCTCCCCCATCGAGTCCAAGAATGCCCGCTTCTTCACCATGCTAGGCACGCTTATCCGCGGCCGCATCGGTGTATCCGGCGCAGCGGGCGCGGCCACCGAGGCCTCGCTGGACATCGCCATCCGCTATGCCAACCGCCGCCGCCAGTTCGAAGGTGCAACCGGCGCGGAAAAGCGCCTCATCGAGCACCGCCAGCACCGTCGCCGCCTGCTCATTCCGCTGGCCCGTACTTACGCACTGCACCTGCTCTACAACCAGATTCTGGAGCGCTACCAGGAACAGAATGACCAGCAGGAGTCCGGCGCCTGGTCCGTCACGGAACCGACCGAGGAGCAGAAGTTCGCCTCCCGCGAGATGGAGTCTCTGGCCGCAGCCATCAAGACTGCGCAGACCCAGCACGCTACCCGCACCATTCAGGAATGCCGCGAGGCCTGCGGCGGCGCCGGCTATATGTCAGAAAACCGCCTGACCACCTACCGCGCCGATTCTGATGTCTTCGCAACCTTCGAGGGCGATAACACGGTGCTCATTCAGATGGTGGGGAAGAACCTGCTCACCGCTTATGGTCGTGCGATGAATGACATGAGCCCGTGGGACACCGTGAAGTACGCAGCCACCACCGCCACCGATGTGGTTCGCCGCCGCTATGGTTTCACCACCCGTCTGCAAAGCCTGGTGGACCGCGTGAATCCCTCTGAGGCTTCGCTTTTCGACGCCACCTACCAGGCCAAGCTGATCGACGACCGCGCCCAGTCCATCCTCTTCTCCCTCGTGCGCCGCATCCAGCCGGCCCGCAAGGCCGATAAGGTGCAGGCCGCTGCCATCGTGGACCAGTGCCAGGATCACCTCATCGCCGCCGGCTGGGCCCGCGTGGATACCTTGTTGGTCCAGGCCATGATTGAGGCAGAAGAGCGCCTTGAGGAAGGCTCGCTGGCACGCCAGGTTTTTGAGCAGCTGCGCCACCTCTTCGTCTTCGACACCTTGGTTCAGCACGCGGGCTGGTACCAGGAGCACAACCTCATCCCGGCTGGCCGCATCAAGGCTGCCCGCGCCGCCATCAACGACCTTGTTGATTCGCTGGCACCGTGGTCCATCGTTCTCGTGGATGCCTTCGGCGTCCCGCCTGAGGTACACAACATCCCGATGCTCACCGAGGCTGGTGTAGATCCGCTCCACATCTAGTCACGCCTAGTCACGCCACGCATCTCGAGGGCACTTCCGCCACCTGGCGGGGTGCCCTCCCTGTTTTCAGTCACGCACAGTATCACGCATTTACCATCCACAAGCATGACTACGTCACACGCCATGTTCTCCAGTTCCTTCCCACCCTCCGATGACCTCTTAGTCTCCGGTACCCTCCGCAACGACATCTCGCTTCATCTGTGCCACGGCCATTCACGCCAGGACATTCACAACGACTTCATTGAGCTTCTCGACGATCCTTCCGAGTGGACGACAGTGCGCACGGATCCTTTCCCAGAAGACTTCGATGCCATCATCGACGAAGTTGCCGCTGAGTACTCACAGAAGGTCACAGAGAAGTCCGCAGACGCACAGCGCCTCGACGCCCTTCGGGATGAACTGCGACAGCGCAACCTAGCTTTCAGCTTTGACGAGGGGTGGGACGCCTCCGACGGCGCTGAATGCGGCGCCGAAAAGGCGGAAGAAGACGATGCCGCAGGATATGTTTATTGCCACATGCAAGATATCGACAGGCTGATCCACACCGGAGACCTCTTCTTTGGTTTCGGCACCATGAAAACCGATGCCGAGCTCAGCACACCAGCAAGCGTTGGCGAGCAACTCGTCGAAGCGCTGCGCGCTGTTGGTTTCAACCCCACGTGGGATGGCAACCCTAACGCACGCGTGCTGTGCCAAGGCCTAGTCGTCGAATTCCCCCTCGCGGACGATCTCACCAGCTCCGAATAGGCACCGTCCATAGCGCCCTTCAAGCTATCTCCCCCTCACATTCGGCTAGCCCGCAACAACCATCCAAATGGCTACCATGTGCACCACCGCCGCGGCAATCGTCGCGGTGTGGAAGTGTTCGTGGTAGCCATACCAGCGTGCGTTGCGCCCTGGCCACTTGAAGCCGTACATCAACGCACCCACTGAATAGACCACGCCGCCGGCAAAGAGAAGCCACACCACGGCCGGCCCCGCGGACTGCCACAGGTTTGGCAGCAGAGGCAGGATGAGCCATCCCAGCACCAGGTAGACCACCACGTCCAGCCAGCGCGGGTGATTAATCCACACCAAGTTCAAGACAACCCCCATGATGGCGCCCACCCAAGCAGCAGTCAGCATCCACAGCGCCTGGGTCGGCTCTAGAACGATGGCACACAGCGGCGTGTACGTCGCGGCAATAAAGACGGAAATGGTGGCATGGTCCGCCCGGCGCCACCACTGCACCGCCCGCATGGTCACCCACGGCCAGCGGTGGTACAGCGCCGAGACTGTAAAGAGGCCAACCACGCCGACGCCGTAGACCGTCACCGCGAGCCCCTGCCACCACGGCAGCGTCATCCACGCAAAGGTAATCAATACCGTCGATGCGATCAGGGAGGCGATGGCCGCAAAGAAGTGCCCCCAGCCGCGCGTTAATGGGCGCGGGCCGCGGTCCGCCATCCAGTACGTGCGCTGGATGAGCTGCTCTATCGTGCTATTTTCCTGCACAGAGCCTGATTCAACTGGAAATTCTTGCGGGGACGATTTTTGAGCACTGGGTGCGTTCATAGTGGGGGCCTTGCCTTGCCTGAGATGCGGGTCGTGCGCATAACGCATTCACTCCCAAAACTTACGTACCCGTAACTATACGGCCGAGCATTGTGGCAGACAAGGGTGGAGCGAAAGTTTCCTCCAGTTTTTCTTCCGATATTTGCAGTTCGAGGGCGCTGACGCCGTAAACTACCCACATTATGCTTTCCTTTGTCTCACGTTCTCGCCGCGCCGCGGCGCTGGTCGCAGCTGCCATGGTGGCACTGGGGACGGCGTCGGCAAGCATCGGCTCCGCCTCCGCCCAGTCCAGCACCATCGGTGAGGTTTCCTCGCGCGTGACCAACCCGCAGCCCTGGCTCGGCGACAAGGCCTTCATTACCGCAAAGCGTCACATGGGCGGCAACCACTGGGTGGTGGACGTCTGGTCCCCGGCCAATCATGCGGTGATTTCTAATAACGTCCTGCTCCCCGAGGGCGATAAGCCGCGCCCCTCCTTCTACCTGCTGCCCGGCGTGGAGGGCGGCCAGGCCGGCATGAACTGGATGACACACTCCGATATCCGCCACTGGGCCGTGGGCAAGAACGTCAACGTGGTGATGCCGCTCGGCGGCGCCTACTCTCTCTACACCGATTGGAATGCCGAGGATCCTATCCTGGGTGTCAACAAGTGGAACACCTACATGACCGCTGAGTTGCCCCCGCTGATCGACGCCGAGTTCCACGGCACCGGCCGCGACGCCATCGGCGGCATTTCCTCCACCGGCGGCGCTGCACTCGACATCGCCGGCCACGCCCCACAGCGCTACAAGGCCGCGGCTTCCTACTCCGGCTGCCCGGTACGCTCCGGCGCGATTGGATTCCCCACTTCCACCGCGATGATCGCCTACGGCGGCGGCTCATCCTTCAACGCCTGGGGCCTGCCGGGCTCCCCGCAGTGGTTCGAGCACGACCCCAACGCCAACCCCGGACGCCTGCGCGACGTCGAGGTCTTCGTAGGCTCGGCCTCCGGCACCCCGGGCCCCATCGATGGCACCAACAGCCCCGCCCAGTTGCTCGGCCCCCGCGCGGTAGAGATGGTGGCCAACCAGTGCTCGGAGGAATTCACCCGCAACGCCCGCAACGCCGGGGTGCGAGTGAACCGTTACTTCAGCCCCCAGGGTTCGCACACCTTCAACCTTTTCTCTCACCAGATGAAGCTGAGCTGGGACCAGACCATCGCCCGCACTATCGGCGCTTAGGACAGAGACAGGAAGAGTTTTTCCATCTTCTCAGCGTCGATACCGTCTGCACCTTCCTCGCGATAACACTGTTTTAGCCCGGTAGCGATGATGGAATATCCCGCACGATCAATCGCCTTCGCGGCCGCGGCCAACTGCGTGATAGCGGATTCACATTCTTCTCCCGCTTCTAGCATGCGGATCACCGCATCAATTTGGCCGCGCGCCCGCTTCAAGCGAGTAATCGAGGGCTTAACTTCCTGCGGATCAAGGTTCATTATTCCTCCTGTCCATTCACCCATGTCAGGTAGCCGCCATCCAAGTTAGCAACGTCATAGCCCAAGTTATTCAATAACCTCGTTGCGTTATGACCACGCAATCCTACTTGGCAGTGCACGATGACATCTTCGTGATTGGCAATCTCACCATGGCGCTCGCGCAGCTCATCCAGAGGGATGTTCACCGCACCAGGGATGGCACCGGCAGCAAACTCTTGCGGGCTACGCACATCGACGAGCAATGCTCCGGAGTCCAAGCGCCCCTGAAGTTCATGCCATTGCACCGTACATTCTCCGCGCGCAATGTTGTCATTGATAAAGCCCGCAAAGTTGATGGGGTCCTTAGCTGAGCCAAACTGCGGCGCATACGCCAGCTCCAGATCAGCCAAGTCGGTGGCACTCAAGCCCGCTCGCATGGCGGTGGCAATGACGTCGATGCGCTTGTCCACGCCTTCCTCACCCACAATTTGCGCGCCCAAGATCGCGTCATTTTCGGCATCGACGACGAGCTTCATGTGCAGTTGTGCCGCACCGGGGTAATAGCCCGCATGATTGGCCGGATGCAGGTGAATCACTCGTACATTCTTACCTTCCGCCCGTGCGCGGCGTTCATTCCACCCTGTGGCCGCCGCAGCTAGTCCAAAAAGCCCCACAATCGCGGTACCCAGCACCGGCAATGACGCGGTCTCTCGGCCCGTAATGACATCCGCCACAAGACGACCATGACGGTTAGCAGTCTGCGCTAGCGGAACGAGGGAGTCTGCACCACTGTGAAAATCTTTCTTCGTGGCGGCGTCGCCGAGAGCGAAAATGTGGGGATCACTGGTGCGCTGTTGGGCGTCGACGACAATGCCACCACGTTCCGATATCTCTAACCCTGCAGCTTGTGCCAGCTCACTAGCCGGGCGCACACCGATTGCAGCGATGACGATGTCCGCCTCGAGCTCCTGCCCGTCCTGCAGCACCACTCTAGTTTCGGAGATTTCCGTAGCTTGCGCGTTGGTGAGAACCCTCACTCCGTTGGCGCGCACGTGCTTGGCGACGATTCCCGCCATCTCCACATCTAACGGCCCCATAATCTGTGGCGCTGCTTCCACGAGGGTGACTTCGAGGCCACGGTGGTGAAGGTTTTCCGCCATCTCTAGACCAATGAAGCCACCGCCAATGATCACAGCTTTCTTCTTGTCTTCAACGGCGGCAGCAATCCTGTCGACATCTTCAACGGTGCGCAGCGTAAACGCGCACTCGATCCCTGCGATGGGTGGAAGGAAGGGCGTGGCGCCGGGCGAAAGGACAAGCTCGTCGTACCTGATCACTTCGCCGGCTTCGGTAGCAACAGTCTTGGCGTCACGGTCAATGCTTACCACCCGGGTGTTGACGCGGACGTCTAGGTTGAATCGCTGCTTGAGCGCTTCCGGAGTCTGGAGCAACAGCGAGGAGCGCTTCGGGATTACGCCGCCCACATAGTAGGGCAAGCCACAGTTTGCAAAGGAAACGTGGCCAGAGGCCTCAAGGATAATGATGGTGCGGTGTTCGTCGTTACGGCGCAGGCGTGTAGCGGTGGACATACCACCGGCAACACCGCCGATAATCACCGTGGTGGGGATGTGGGACATGGTTGGATTCTCCGTAATCGTTGGGTGGGTGGGCCTGCACCACAGGCCCTAGTCAGGGGTGGAACAAGACAAGCGCTGGGGTCTACCCAAAAAGCCGGGCAAATAGGCCCTTAGCCGGCTTTTCCTGGCCGGCTTTATCAGAACTACAGGTGCGCCACTGACCGGCCGGAACCTTGGCCTTGACCTCAGCAACGTGGTTCCCACACCCTGCCCAGGTGGTCTTTCCGCAGTTTTTACATTTCACAGCACGGCACATGCCGGTCCTCCTTCATTTCACCATATACCCCCTAGGGTATCGCGGACACAGGAAGGAATATACCCCCTGGGGTATGCTACGTCAAGAAGCCCCTCAGTTTCCATAACCGCCCGCCCTAAAACCAGAAAAGCCCAGCCGAAGCTGGGCTTTTCTTCTAGAGGCTGCGGGACAAGCAGCGTGAGTGGGGTCTACTCCACCACGGAGTTGGCCCCCACCGCGTGGCCGAAGAGGTCCGGCAGGGTCGCCGCCCAGGCCTCACGAAGCTCGGAGACAGCGATGGACTCACCGCCGAGCTCCAGCTCACCGTTGTCGGTGGTCTGGCCGATGACGACGGCCGGCACACCGCACTCCTCAGCGCGGTGCAGCAGCATGTCGACGCGGTCAGCGGTCGTTGCCACGAGCACGCGGGAGGCGGACTCGGAGAAGGCAGCCACCTGACTTAGGTCATGGGTGGGTGAGTAACGTCACTCTTGACACTGTTACCTGTTGGTTTTCGTCGGTGGGGAGGAATTTTTCCGCACTAAGTGGGTAGTGCCGGGGGTGTTCAGTAGTCTGATTTTTGTGAGTCCTTATATTCGCACCGTCAAGACCGCTTCTGGGGCGATGGCGGTGCAGGTGGTGTTCTCTGAACGCAAAGGTGCCAAAAGGATGAAGCATATCGGCTCAGCGCATTCAGAGTCTGAGCTTGCGCTTTTGCGGGCTGAAGCTCAACGCATCGTCGATGGTGACCAACTCGCATTGGACTTCGGCGAGGTAGAACACATCCCACCGGCAACGGGCAGCGTTTGCCACCCGCTGCCGGTAGTCGGTCAGCGGGCCGGATACTTGCTGGACTGTATTGATGCGTGTTTCAACGAGTTAGGTCTTGCTGTAGCAAGCGGTGATGATCAGGTGTTTCGGGATCTGGTGCGTGCCCGGATTATCAATCCCGGCTCAAAGCTGGATTCCATCGAGACTCTTGCCGAGGTTGGCATCACCAGCGCAAGCTACCGCACCATCCAGAGGCGTCTTTCCTCCTTCGCTACCGAATCGTTCGGGGAGATACTAACCCAAGCGTTGGCCCATCATGCAGGTATCGGGCCAGGCGCATTCATCTTGTACGACGTGACCACCTTGTACTTTGAAACCGATACTCCTGATGAGCTTCGCAAACCTGGTTTTTCCAAAGAGCGCCGCCTCGAGCCACAAATCCTTGTCGGGCTGCTTACTGATGCCACTGGTTTTCCACTACATGTTGGAGCGTTTGCCGGAAACTCGGCAGAAACCCACACGATGCTACCGATGATCACACGGTTCCAAGAGGCCTACCAACTCGATGAAGTCACCGTCGTTGCTGATGCAGGCATGTTCTCCGCAGCGAACAAACAAGCATTGATAGATGCAGGGCTGCACTACATCTTGTCGGTGAAAACCCCCACCGTGCCTGAGGTGATCGAAACCTGGCGGCGGGAAAACCCCGGTGACGACTACACCCACGGCCAGATCTGGACACAAGCCTCGGCAAGCGATGGGCGCAAACACACAACCCCGAATACGGTGACCCACTTCCAGTACTCCCATGATCGGGCTAGGCGCAGCCTGCGCGGAATCAAAGAGCAAGTCGCAAAAGCCAAACGCGCTGTTGACGGCGATATCGCAATCAAGCGCAACCGCTATATCGATCTTTCCGCCCCAAACAAGAAGGTCAACTACGCTCTTGCTGCCAAACACCGAGCCCTAGCCGGAATTAAAGGCTATGAAACCGACCTGACCGCTCTCCCCGCTAGTGAGGTTATCGGGCATTACCGCAGGCTGTTCAACATTGAAAAGTCGTTTCGGATGTCGAAATCAGACCTGAAAGCACGCCCAATCTACGCCAGGAAACAAGACTCGATCACTGCACATCTCCATATTGTGATGGCAGCACTAGCCGTGGCCCACCTGATGGAGACCCGCAGTGGTCAATCCATCAAACGCCTCGTGAGAACACTCAAGAAATACCGCAGCTTTCAACTCGTCGTTGGCGGCGAAACCATTCACGCCGCCGTACCACTCCCGCCCGACCTCACCGCCACCATCCAAGCAATCACCGGCCGCGAACTTCCGCACTAAATTGGCCTAAGTCAGGTTTTACATTTCACAGCACGGCACATGCCGGTCCTCCTTCATTTCACCATATACCCCCTAGGGTATCGCGGACACAGGAAGGAATATACCCCCTGGGGTATGCTACGTCAAGAAGCCCCTCAGTTTCCATAACCGCCCGCCCTAAAACCAGAAAAGCCCAGCCGAAGCTGGGCTTTTCTTCTAGAGGCTGCGGGACAAGCAGCGTGAGTGGGGTCTACTCCACCACGGAGTTGGCCCCCACCGCGTGGCCGAAGAGGTCCGGCAGGGTCGCCGCCCAGGCCTCACGAAGCTCGGAGACAGCGATGGACTCACCGCCGAGCTCCAGCTCACCGTTGTCGGTGGTCTGGCCGATGACGACGGCCGGCACACCGCACTCCTCAGCGCGGTGCAGCAGCATGTCGACGCGGTCAGCGGTCGTTGCCACGAGCACGCGGGAGGCGGACTCGGAGAAGGCAGCCACGAAGGCGTCCTCATGGACCTTGGACAGATCCAGGTTCAGCCCCACGCCGCTGCGCTTGGCCATCTCGAATGCGGTGACGGCGAGGCCGCCTTCGGAGAGGTCGTGAGCAGCAGTGACGCCTTCGTTGCCCACGAAGAAGTCAGCGAGGCGCTGCTCGTTGGCCAGGTCCACCTGCGGGGGCAGACCATTCAAACCATTCTCCGACTCATTTCCTTGCTCACGAGCGCTGACCTGCTGCCAGATGGAGCCGCCAAATTCATCCTTGGTCTCACCCAGCAGCACGAGTACCTCCGGCTCCTCCACGAGACCAAGCTCGTTGCCGATGGACTTGTGGACGTCGTCGATAACACCCAGGACGCCCACGACGGGCGTCGGCAAGATCGGCTCCTCGCCGGTCTGGTTGTAGAAGGAGACGTTGCCGCCGGAGACCGGGATGCCGAGTTCCACGGCGCCGTCGGCAAGCCCATGCACGGACTCGCGGAACTGCCACATCACGTCCGGGTTTTCCGGGGAGCCGTAGTTGAGGCAGTTGGTAATGGCCACCGGGCGGGCACCGGTGACGGCGACGTTGCGGTAGGCCTCCGCCAGCGCCAGGCGGGTGCCCATGTTCGGGTCCAGCTTGGTGTAGCGACCAGAGGCATCGGCCGATACCGCGATACCGCGGCCGGTCTCCTCGTCGATGCGCAGCACACCAGCGTTCGCGTGGTGGGACTGCACGGTGTTGCCGCGCACGTAGCGGTCATATTGCTCGGTGATGAAATCACGGGAGCACAGCGCCGGAGAAGCCACGAGCTTCTTCAGCGCCACGGTGAGGTCCTGCTTCTCCACACCCTTGAACTCCTGCAGCGCATCCTGCCACTCCGGGCGGGCATAGGGGCGGTCGTAGACCGGAGCCTCGTCCGCGATGGTGCCGGCCGGGGCATCCACGACGACCTCGCCCTGGTGGCGGATGATGAGGTGCTTGCCAGTGGTGACCTCACCGATCTCAGCGCAGGTGACATCCCAATGCGCGCAGATCTCCTTGAACTTCTCCACGTTCTCCGGGGTCACCACGGCACACATGCGCTCCTGGGACTCGGAGGCGAGGATCTCTGCGGCGGTCATGTCCTTGGCGCGCAGCGGGACGTTGTCCAGGTTGATCTCCATGCCGCCATCGCCGGCGGCGGCCAGCTCGGAGGTCGCGCAGGCCAAGCCCGCGCCACCCAGGTCCTGGATGCCAACCACGATGCCGGACTTGTACAGCTCCAGGCAGCACTCGATGAGGACCTTCTCCGCGAACGGGTCACCCACCTGAACGGCCGGCAGCTTGCGCTCCGCGCCGTCCTCGAAGGTGTCAGAGGCCAACACGGACACGCCTCCGATGCCATCGAGACCGGTGCGCGAGCCGAAGAGCATGACCTTGTTGCCGGTACCGGAGGCGAAGGCCAGCTTGAGGTCATCCACCTTCAGCGTGCCCACGCACAGCGCGTTGACCAGTGGGTTTCCGGAATAAGACTCATCAAAAACAGTTTCGCCGCCAATGTTGGGCAGGCCCAAGCAGTTGCCGTAGTGCGAAATACCGCCGACCACGCCAGGCAAAACGCGCTTGGTGTCGGGGGCATCAGCCGGGCCGAAGCGCAGCTGGTCCATCACGGCAATCGGACGAGCGCCCATCGCCATGATGTCGCGGACGATGCCGCCGACGCCCGTGGCCGCACCCTGGTGCGGCTCCACGTAGGACGGGTGGTTGTGGGACTCCACGCGGAAGGTCACCGCGTTGCCGTCTCCGATATCCACCACGCCGGCGTTCTCACCGATGCCCGCGAGGATCTTGGAGCCCATTTCCTCGGTCATGGTTTCGCCGAAGTAGCGAAGGTGCGTCTTGGAGGACTTGTAGGAGCAGTGCTCCGACCACATCACCGAGTACATGGTCAGCTCAGCGTCGGTGGGGCGGCGGCCCAAGATTTCGCGGATGTGCGCGTATTCATCATCCTTCAGACCCAATTCCCGGTAGGGCTGCTCCAGCTCAGGCTGCGCGGCCGCCTGCTCGACGGTGTCGTTGTGTACGGTCATTGTTTCTCCTTATAACCGTCGGCGCGGGTTAAGCGACGACCTTGAGGGCGGACACAAACAAACCCAGACCGTCGGTGGACGGGCCGGTGAGAAGATCGATGGCATGCTCCGGGTGCGGCATGAGCCCCACCACGTTGCCGGCCTCGTTGGTGATACCGGCGATGCCATTGATGGAGCCATTGAAGTTATCGGTATAGCGGAAGACCACGCGGCCCTCGCCCTCCAAGCGCTCCACGGTCTCCGCATCCGCCTGGAACCGGCCCTCGCCGTGCTTCGCCGGAATCAGGATCCGCTGACCCTGCTCAAACTCGCTGGTCCAGGAGGTCTGTGCGTTCGCCACCTCGAGGTAGGTATCCACACAGTGGAAATGCAGGCCTTGGTTGCGAGTCAGGGCGCCGGGCAGCAGGCCGGCCTCTGTCAGAATCTGGAAGCCGTTGCAGATGCCGAGCACCGGCATGCCCTTATTCGCTGCTTCCACTACCGCGCGCATCACCGGGGCCAGCGCAGAGATAGCGCCGGAGCGCAGGTAGTCACCGTAGGAAAAGCCACCGGGTACAACGACGGCGTCCACTCCTCGCAGGTCCTCATCTGCATGCCACAGGGACACGACGTCGGCGCCGGCGGTGCGGGCGGCGCGGGCCGCGTCGACGTCGTCAAGCGTGCCAGGGAAGGTAATAACGCCGATCTTCATTACTGGATGACCTCGTAATCCTCGATCACGGTGTTGGCCAGCAGGGTGGAAGCCACCTTCTCGAGTTGCTCGGCGCTGACCGAATCATCAACTTCAATCTCAAAGCGCTTGCCCTGGCGCACGTCGCTGACACCAGCAACCCCCAGGCGGCCCAGCGCGCGGACGACGGCCTGACCTTGCGGGTCCAAAATCTCGGCCTTGGGCATGACATTGACAACTACACGAGCCATGAAAATTTTGCCTTACTGTGCGTGAGTATAGGTGCCCCGCCAGTCTATCCCGCCGGCGAGAAAGATTCGGAATCTTTGGGGGTGATGAATTCAAACCAAACGGTTGAAGAATTCTTGGGGAATCCCACCTTAACCCCCAGCTCACCTAGTGCGCTCCGGTATCACTCGGTGCGAAACCCGGGTAGAACGAGATGCATTGTCCTGTTCTCACCTATCCAAGGAACCTCTCATGCATCTCACACACATTGGCTCACTCGCCATCGCTGCTCTTGTCTCTACCTGTATCGTCGCACCTCAGGCCAGTGCGGCGGCGGACGGCTCCAACGCCGTTATCTCTGAGGTCTACGGTGGCGGCGGCAACAAGGGGGCGGCGTTTACTAACGATTTCATTGAGCTTTATAACCCCACCTCCGCTGACCTCAACCTCACTGGCTGGTCCGTGGAGTACCTATCCGCTTCTGGCAACTCAGGCGGAAAGCACGAGCTATCCGGCTCCCTCCCGGCTGGGGGCTACTTCCTCATCCAGGAAGGTGGCGGCGACACCGGGGAGCCGCTTCCTTCCCCTGATGCAGAGGGGAACCTGAACCTGTCCGGCTCCAAAGGATCGGTGAAGCTTTACGACGCCTCCGGGGCCGAGGTGGACCTCGTGGGGTACGGAGAGGCGTCGCTCAGCGAGGGCTCCCCCACCAAAGCCTTGAACAACTCCACCTCCGCCCAGCGCGACGCCGAGGGCACCGATACCGACGACAACTCCGCGGACTTCTCTGCGGCTGCGCCAACCCCGAAGTCGGGCGGTAGCGCAGCCCCGCAACCGGACCCCACCCCGACCGAGCCAGGCGCGACCGTCACCATCCCGGAGATCCAGGGCACCGGCGCGGAGTCCCCGCTCAAGGGCCAGAACGTCACTACCCAAGGCGTTGTCACCGCGGTGTGGCAGGGCGAGAAATCCCTCAACGGCTTCACCATCCAGACGCCGGGCACGGGAAAGACCGCGCCGACCGAGGCCTCCGAGGCCGTCTTCGTCTACACCGGTGGAACCGGCTTCTACCCAGAAATTGGGGATTCCGTCGAGGTCACCGGCACCGTTGATGAGTACTTTGGGCAGACCCAGATTGCCCTGAGCGCCGGCTCCACGCTTGACGACGCCCTCTCCCCCGTCACCCCGCTGGCCCTCGAGGCCCTGCCGGAAGGCGATGAGGAGCGGGAGAAGCTCGAGTCCATGCTGCTCAAGCCTGGCGTGCACACCGTGACCGACAATTACGGTCTCAACCGCTACGGCGAGCTGGGCCTGGCACCGGGCACCGAGGCTCTGCGTCAGCCCACCGACATCGTCTCCCCGGGCACCCAAGAGCAAAAGGACATGGAGGCTGCTAACGCGGCGAAGTACGTCATTTTGGACGACGGCTCCACGCGCGACTTCTCCCGTGATGGCGCCTCGACGAAGCTGCCCTACATCATGCAGAACGGCTCGGAGGTCAAGACCATCCGCACCACCAACCAGGTGGAGTTCGCGGACTCCGGCGTCATCCTGGGCTACGGTCACGAGCAGTGGCGCTTCCAACCCACCGCGATGATTACCGGTGACTCTGCCGCCGCGGACCTGCCGATTACGTGGGACCCGGCCCGTCCGGAGGCCCCGCAGGTGGACGGCGATTACACCGTCGCGGCGTTTAACGTGCTGAACTTCTTCATCAACCTGGGCGAAGACAACGGCGCGAAATCCTACAAGGACCGCTTTGGCAACGGCGTGGGCTCCGATAGCGGGACCTTCCGCGGTGCGTGGTCCGAGTCCGCGTTCAATGACCAGAAGGGCAAGATCCTCACCGCGCTGGAGGGCCTTGATGCCGATGTCATTGGCCTGTCTGAGATCGAGAACGCCGCGAATACCGTGGGTGGCTCCTACGATGACGCCGTGAAGTACCTCGTGGGTGAGCTCAACTCCCGCGCGGGTTCTGAGAAGTGGGATTACGTCAAGGCCCCGGCGAACGCGTCAGCCGATACGGACGTCATCCGCACCGCGATCATCTACAAGAAGGACCGCGTTAAGCCGGTGGGTGAGGCTACTCTGCTTGAGGACGCCCGCTTCAAGGGCACCGCCCGCACCCCGCTCGCCGCTGAATTCCAGCCCGTTTCCGATAGGTGCGCTGCTGAAGGCCCTGATTCCTTCGTGGTGGTGACCAACCATTTCAAGTCCAAGGGCTCTGTGGCGAACGGTGATGCGGATACCGGCGACGGCCAAGGCAACAACCCGAACGTGCGCAATGCTCACGCCCAGGCCGTCCTCGACGGGCTGGCCAAGCAGCCGCAGTGGCAGGAGAAGGCCACCTTCGTCATGGGCGACCTGAACGCCTACTCCAAGGAAGATGCCATCTCTGTCTTCCGCAACGCCGGCTACACCATCCCGGTGGAAGAGCTCAATGCGCAAGAGGACTGGCAGGACGTGGCCTCCTACCAGTTCTCCGGTCGCCTCGGCTCTCTCGACCACATCCTGGCTAACGAGCATGTCGACGCCCAGGCAGCCCAAACATGGAACATCAACTCCAACGAGCCAATCGCTATGGAATACTCCCGCCGCAACTACACCGGCGGCGACGTCTTTGAGGCTGATAACCCCTACCGCTCCTCCGACCACGACCCGGTCAAGGTGGGCTTTAACCTTGCGACGGTGAAACGTTCTGCGGACGAGCTCAAGGATTGCGAGAACCCCGAAGAGCCGGACCCCTCGGAGGAGCCGGCTCCGTCGGAGGACCCGGAGCCGTCTGACGATGACGACAAGGATGTCAACAAGCCCACTCACAGTTCCGGTTCTTCTGCCAGCGAGCGCTGCCTCCCTACTGTCCTCGGTCTCGCCATCCCCGCAGCCCTTGCCATTCCGCTGGCTTTCTTGGGGGTTGCCAACACGCAGTTCAACATCCCAGGCTTCGAGCCTGTCCGGAAACAGATTGAGTCGATGACCCGCGACATCCCGCGCGAAGCTCAGTCCGCTGCCGGTGGCCTCGGCCTGCTAGCTGTGCTTGGCATCATCGGCGCGGCCTGCGCCCCGACCGAGTCTAAGTAAAGCGCTCTGCTGAGCGCATTTGTTCAGTCGCGTTAAGCCCCTCGTGAGAGGGGCTTTTCTCAGGCCAGTTCCTCCTCTACCTGCATTCCCTCTAACCAGGAATTTTGTCTCTCCGGTTGCGGGGTGCATAGACCTGTTTTAGTCTCTGTGCCCATGGGGGATATCGAAACCTACATCCACCTACGCAACTCGGGGATAGCGCTGGTGGAACATATACCTGGCACACCCGATGAGCTCCGCGCGCTCGGAGCGGATACCACCGATGCTGCCGAGCTTTCACACCTACATCAGGTGTATTTCGGGCCGACCCGCTATACAGGTAAACAACGCAAAGCCCGCCACGCAGCCCTTCAACAACGCCACAGCCTGGGCACCCTCACACTCATCGAAACCTACACATCCAAGGTGAAAAAGACCCTGGATGCCTGGAACCTCCGAGCAAAACTCGCCGCCACCCCCGCACACCGCATCCGCCAGGTCGCCACCGCACGACTTAAAGAACTCACACGCAAAAGAACCGCCAAGCCCGGTGTGCGTATCACCTACCGCACGCAAGGCCCCAACACGCTTTCCATAACCGATGATGCCACCACGATTGCCAACATGCGCGGCGTCTTAGAATCCACCAACAACACCGACCTCCTAAAGGCCGCCAACGACATCTTCTTCAACAAAGCCTCCGGTACGAAGCCTGCGGTGCGCACCCAAGTCATCGTCACCCTCAACGAGCTAGACCAGATTATTAACGGCGACGGGGATGACATCGAACTCAACCTCACCAACGGCGCGCGCATGACAGGCGCAGAATTCTTAACCCACAAGTTCGCCGAAATAGGCTACGCCACCCTCGTCCACCCCCTCGACGGGCCCATCAACACCTGGCGACTATCACGTGGAGCAAACCTCAACCAACGCCTTAGCCTGCACGCCGAATCCCACACCTGCTCACGTCCTGGGTGTAATAAACCAGCTGATTACTGCCAAGTCCATCACCTTATCCCCTGGCAGGCAGGTGGCTACACCAACATCAACAACCTGACCTTCCTGTGTGCCTACCACAACGGCATTAATGATGATGACCCTTTAAGACCTACCGGACGCGGCTACATGTACCGACTCAACACAGGGGTCAGCTTCATCCCACCCTGGGGCACACCAATCACCGCAATGCCCGAATACCAAGAAGCACTAGCCAGACTCAACGCTGAGCGGGAAACAGCCACAAAGACACAGGCCACAGCCCAAGGATCTGCAACAACACCGGGCACAGCACCACAACCACCAGACCCACCACCCGACAGCAGCTAACACCCACAACCACCACACACAGCAGAAACAGAAAGGAAAACGCCGACCACCTGCGACAACACCGTCGCCCCTGATAGAGGAACCCGTCAGTCAAAGCCATGCTGACGGGCACATCGGCGATCCCTGACCAGGATTCAGGTGCTGCCCACTGGAGGAGAGGTTAAGCCCTTAAAGAACGAGACCCGCCAACCGAAAGATGGTTGACGGGAACATCGGCGATCCTGGAGGGCGCGCCTCCCTAGCTATACAGGCCTAACAGACACCGGATAAGCGGATGCCTAGACGTGTCGTGGGGATGCGAACAGGGACGGCTAGCGCGGTGCGAAGACGGAATAGTCGGCGGGGCTAGCGCCTGCTTCGATGGCGCGCTCGGCGGCCTTGAGGAAATCAGCAACTACCTTGCGGTCATCGAGGTTGCGGCCGGAAATCGATAGGCGCACGGTGTTGCCGCGCTGCGCGGAGCGCTCCGCGGCGCGAATAATGTTACGGCGCCACCACTTTGCCGAACCGAAGCCCTCGCCAAAGGACAGATTGCGGGCTTGGTGGAGCTCGCCTGTGCGCAGGTCGTGGATGCCACGGGTGGAGGCGGCAAAGTCGAAATCAAACTCGGGAAGGACTTCTAGTGTTCCCTCCGACATGCGCCAGCGCGGTGGTGCAAAAATGGTCGGCTCAAAGCCGATTCTGGCCATCTGCCGCGTCGCCCCCTTGAGACGCAGACGTGCCTCGTGCGCATCCAAGTTGGCGAATTCCGCACGGCGACCCTGGACCGCTTGATCAAAGCCATTGAGAATCAGCACTCGGCCCGATTCGGCCTGCTCGCGAAGCCAGGATTGCGTCGCCGCGTCTTTAGCTAGGTGCCAATTGCCGTCGATGTGCGGCGCCACCAGCAAAGAGACAGGAACACCAGCTTTATCGAACTGCTTGAGCAGATCGGAGGCTTGGCTTCGGGTGTCGTCGAAGATACTGGAAATCGAAACCAGAAGGTGGCCATGCATAAGGAAAATTATCGCACAGCCACCGTCCCGGCGCGCGCTGAGAGGGATGCAGCACTCCCCCACATGGGCGGCCCAGGACGCTGTGCGGCTCATTAACCACACAGCGCAAGCGGGGATCCTAAGACTCAGCACCCGTGGCCTGGTTAATCAGCCACGCATACTCGAATGCCGCCTGCCGCCACTTGGCGTAGCGTCCGGACACACCACCATGGCCGGCGGCCATCTCCGTCTTGAGGAGGAATTCGCCGCCGGTGGCGACGTCGCGAAGCTTGGCTACCCACTTCGCCGGCTCCACGTAGAGGACACGGGTGTCATTGAGCGAGGTCAGCGCCAGAATATTCGGATACTTTTGCGGTGCGATGTTTTCATACGGCGAATATGAGGCCATGTAGTCATAGACCTCAGGGTCGTGGTAGGGGTCGCCCCATTCTTCCCACTCCACCACCGTGAGCGGCAGCTCTGGCATAAGGATGGAGGTCAGCGGGTCCACGAAGGGCACGTTGGCCTCGATGGCCTTGAACCTATCCGGCGCCATGTTCGCCACCGCACCCATGAGCAGGCCACCGGCCGAGCCGCCCTCCGCCACCAGCTGCGAAGGCGTGGTCGCCCGACGCGCGATGAGGTCATCGGCAACCGCGATGAAGTCAGTAAACGTGTTCTTCTTCGCCAGCATCTTGCCGTCGTCATACCACTTGCGGCCCATCTCACCGCCGCCGCGCACGTGCGCCATGGCAAAAATCATGCCGCGGTCCATAAGAGACAAACGGAAGACCGAGAAATACGGGTCCATATTCGCCTCATAGGAGCCGTAGCCATAAAGCAGCGTCGGGTTCGGTTGTGTGCGGTCCAAGTCCGCGCGGTGCACGATGGACACCGGCACCTCCGTCCCGTCCGGAGCCTTAGACCACACGCGGTAGGCCACGTACTCATCCTTGTCATAGCCGCCTGGGACTTCCTGCTCCTTGAGCAGCGTGTACTCCCCAGTGGCCACGCGGTAGTCGAAGAGCTGGGCCGGCTGGATGAAGGAGGTATAGCTCACGCGCAGCACCGGCGCATCCCACTCCGGATTGCCGGCCACGCCAACGGTGTAGAGCTCCTCGTTGAAGTGGAGCTCGCTTAACGACGTCCACCCCTCCCGCACGTCCATCACCGCCGCACGACCGATGCCGCCGCGGCGATAGCCCACGACGATCTGGTCGCGGTAACAATCCACGCCCTCGATGCGCACGGAGTCATCATGCGGCATGAGCACGGTCAGGTCACGCAAAGAAGGCAGCTCATCAGCAACCGGGCAATACCCCAAGGCAAAGTTGGGGCCGGTGGCGTTGTGCGTGACCACCCAGTAGTCGGTTCCTGCCACCACGGCGTGGTCGACGTCGTAGTCCACGCCCGTTTCGCGCTCCCAGAGGCAGCGGAACTCCCCCTCCGGATTATCCTGCTCGAGCACCCACGCCTCATTCGTCGTCTTCGAGCCGGAGACAATCATGATGTACTTCTCGCTGCGGGTCGTGCCCACGCCGATGCCGAAGCGCGAATCCTCCTCGCGCATGACCACGACGTCCTCCGACTGCGGGGTGCCCACGCGGTGGCGCCACACGGTGTCCGGCCGCCATGCGTCATCCACGGTGGTGTAGAAGATGAATTCCTCCCCAACCCATGTCGCACCGTAGAAGATGCCTTCCAGGCGGTCCTCCAACAGCTCGCCCGTGCGCAAGTCCTTGATGAAAAGCTCAAAGCGCTCATCGCCGGCCACGTCGACCGAATAGGCCAACAAGTCACCGGAATCACTCACCGAAGAAGCACCCAAGGCAAAGAAGTCGTGGCCTTCAGCGAGCGCGTTGACGTCGAGAAGCACCTGCTCCCCGTCGGGAGCGCCTTCCTCCGGAATGGTCGGCGGCGTCCACGGATCAGAGCCTTCCGACACCGGAATGCGGCAGCTGTAACCGTACTCCTTCCCCTCCTCGGTGCGGCCGTAGTACCAGTACTTGCCGCGGCGCTGGGGCACGGACATGTCCGTCTGCTTGATGCGGGACTTGACCTCGGTAAAAATGTTCTCCGTCAGGGTGTCCAGATGTGCGGTGCGCTCCTTGGTGTAGGCGTTTTCCGCCTCCAGGTACTCGCGGGTTTCCGGCGCCTCCTTCGCGCGCAGCCACTCGTAGTTATCAACGAAGCTGCGGCCGTGAAACTCACGCGTCACCGGGCGCTTAGCAGCAATCGGTGCGTTCATTCAGCCTCCTTAAAAAGTGGTTCCGGACAGGCGTTCAAAGGCCTCAACATAACGCGCGCGGGTGGCCTGGACAACGTCGTCTGGCAGGCGCGGCGGCGTGGACTCCTTGTCCCAGCCGGAGTTGGTGAGCCAATCGCGTACGTACTGCTTATCAAAGGAAGGCTGGACCTTGCCTTCCTCATACGTATCGGCCGGCCAGTAGCGCGAGGAGTCTGGGGTGAGGACTTCATCGGCCAAGACCAAGGTGCCGTGCTTATCGACGCCAAACTCGAACTTCGTATCCGCCAAAATAATGCCCTTCTCCTCCGCCAACGCGGCGGCTTCGGCATAGATGCGCAGGGTGGCCTCGCGCAGCTCCTCGGCGCGCTCGCGGCCGAGCTTGTCCACGACAACGTCGAAGGAGACGTTCTCATCGTGGTCGCCCTGCTCGGCCTTGGTGGCTGGGGTGAAGATGGGCTCGGGCAGGCGGGAGGCCTCGGTGAGCCCCTCGGGCAGCTCGACGCCGCACACGCTGCCGGATGCCTGGTATTCCTTCAGCCCGGAGCCGGTGAGATAGCCGCGGGCGACACACTCGAAGGGCAGCATGTCGAGCTTCTGCACCACCATGGCACGGCCGAGTACCTCTTCGGGAATGCGCTCATCGTCGAGAGGCCCGGCGAGGTGGTTAGGGAAAACAATGACATCGAAGAAGAACTTTGAGGTCGCCGTGAGCACGCGGCCTTTATCCGGAATGGCGGGCTCAAGGGCGTGGTCATAGGCGGAAATACGGTCGGAGACCACCATGAGCAGGGTGCTGTCGTCGATTTCGTAGATATCGCGCACCTTGCCGGAGGCGATGTGGGCATAGGAAGAAAGTTCTGGACGCATGACATACATCCTAGACCCGTCTAGACTGCTTCAAGATACATCCCAAGCTTGAGGAGTTAAGCCCGTGCACTCTCGCATGATCTCCCTTTTGACCTCCGCCGCGCTGGTGGGCGGCGCCCTCAGCGTGCCGGCGGCGCAGGCTGCCGATATCTCCGTGCGCGAATCTGACCACGGCCAGTGGTTGTGCACGATGTCGGCCTCGGCCACGGATCGCGAACTAGCCCGCGATGTCCGCGAGGGCTACATCAACACCATTCGCGAAACCTCGAAGCAGATTCAAGCGCAATTCCCGAAGCTGGACTTCTCCGCGTACACCTCGCGCGATATCAGCAAGGCGCCGGGCTACGCGGCGACGGTGGCCGCGCTGGGCAAAGCCGGCTACACGGGCGCGGATATGGTCATCATCATGGTCGGTGCATCCGCCCCGGAAGATCTGGTGGAGGATGAATCGGTGCTGCTACCGAAGGACGCCGAGTACTCCATCAATGCGGCGAAGTCCCAGGCTGAGAAGGAACGAGCGCCACTGCTGTCCACCGGTAGCGATTTCAGCCCCAAGCTGCGCGCCGCTCTGGCAGAAAACCAGGCGCAGGAAAAGGAAGCAGTCGATGCCTTCAACGCAGCGCAGATGCAGTCTTTCGCTGAGTGCGTGGAGGAGCTGCGCAGCCGCGGTGCACAAGAGGGCATCCAGCCGGTGCCGGAACTGCCCATTTCGGGCAAGACGACGCAGCAGCAAACCTCGTCCACGGGTGCTGCGGTCCTCGGCATCATGGCGGTGCTCACCGCGCTGATGCTCGGCGGTTATTTCACCGCCAACGGCAAGTCCCTCGGCGGCTTCGAGCTGCCGGTGCTGCGCATCCCCGGGATGGTCTAAGAGCTAGTGCAGGGTTGCCCGTGGCCGTGGGGGAAAGACGTTTCGATCAAATAAGGGCCAGAAAATTGAAGATCTGGGGCCTTATTTGATCGAAACGTACTTGGACCGGGCCAGCGCGGTACGTTTTCGTAAATAGCGTCCCGAAAACTCGTCTTTGAGAGGGCTTGTCTGCGAAACGTGCCACCAAGGGTGAAACTAGAGGATTTCGCCCGGAGTGTAGGCCGCGGCCTTCGGGTGCTGGTCGACAATCGCCTTGATGCGGCCCAGAATCTGGCTCACCTGCGATTCGGCAGCACCGATGAAGGCGTGCTTGTCCGACAGCGCGGCCTCGAGGGCGGCGGCATCGAGCGGCAGGCGCTCGTCGGCAGCCAGGCGCTCAATGAGGTCCTGCTCCCCGCCATTCTCACGCATGTTGAGAGCCACGGCTACGGCATTTTCCTTGATGACCTCGTGCGCGGTCTCACGGCCCACGCCCGCGCGGACCGCCGCCATGAGGATGCGGGTGGTGGCGAGGAAGGGCAGGTAGCGCTCCAGCTCACGGTCGATCATCGCCGGGAAGGCACCGAATTCTGCCAGCACGGTGAGGAAGGTTTCAAACATGCCGTCAATGGCAAAGAAAGCATCCGGCAGTGCCACACGGCGCACCACCGAGCAGAAGACGTCGCCCTCGTTCCACTGCTGGCCAGACAGATCCGCCACCATCGTCAGGTAACCGCGCAGAATGACCTGGAAGCCGCACACGCGCTCGCAGGAGCGGGCGTTCATCTTGTGCGGCATCGCGGAGGAGCCGACCTGGCCTTCCTTGAATCCTTCAGTCACGGTCTCGTTGCCGGCCATCAGGCGGATGGTCGTGGCCAGCGAGGAGGGCGCAGCACCCAGTTCAACGAGCGCAGACACAGCGTCGAAGTCGAGGGAGCGCGGGTAAACCTGGCCCACCGAGTTGAATACGCGGGAGAAGCCCAGGTGATCCGCAATGCGCGTCTCCAGCGCGGCAAGCTTGTCCTCGGAGCCTCCCATGAGGTCGAGCATGTCCTGCGAGGTGCCCATCGGGCCCTTGATGCCGCGCAGCGGGTAGCGGCTCAACAGGGATTCCACGCGCTCGATGCCGAGCAGGAGCTCGTCGGCAGCCGAGGCGAAGCGCTTGCCCAAGGTCGTCGCCTGCGCAGCAACGTTGTGGGAGCGGCCTGCCATCACCAGCGTCTGGTACTGCGCGGCGTGCTCACCAATGCGCGAGACCACCGCGATGGCCTTATTGCGCACCAGCTCCAAGGAACGCAGAATCTGCAGCTGCTCGACGTTTTCCGTCAGGTCGCGCGAGGTCATTCCCTTGTGGATGTGCTCGCAGCCGGCCAGGGCGTTGAATTCCTCGATGCGTGCCTTGACGTCGTGACGCGTGACGCGCTCACGCTGGGCAATCGAGGCAAGGTCCACGTTCTCAACCTGCGCCTCATAGGCGGCGATGGCTTGGGCGGGAATATCGACGCCGAGATCCTTCTGCGCCTTCATCACCGCGATCCACAGCTGGCGCTCCAGAATGATCTTGTGTTCTGGGGACCAGATTTCAGCCATCTCTGGGGAGGCGTATCGAGCGGACAGGACGTTGGAAATGTTCTTCTTTTCAGCCACGTCGCTCATTATTCCACGCCTCGCCCCAAAGGAGGCATTATCAGCGGATTAGATGCTGATCTGGCCCTTTTCCGCTGGCAACGCAATGTCCTTGCGGAAGAAGCTGCCCTCCAGCTTGATGCCGTCGAGCACCTCGTAGGCGGCGGCGCGGGCGTCGGCCAAGGTGGCACCGCGGCCGAGGACATTGAGAACACGACCACCGTTGGATACGTATCCGCCCTCCCCCGTGGTGGTGCCAGCGTGGAGGACGCGGGTGGGATCATCAAGATCCGGCGAGGTAATCGGATCACCCTTGCGCGGGGAAGCCGGGTAACCCTCGGCAGCCAGCACCACGGTAACGGCGTAGCCTTCCTCCCACTCCAGCGGCGCAAGTGATGCCAACCGCCCGGTCGCCGTGGCGTTCAGGACCTCTCCCAGCGGGGACTTCAGCAGAGCGAGCACCGCCTGCGTTTCCGGGTCACCGAAGCGGCAGTTGAATTCGACGACGGCCGGGCCTTCCTTGCCCCAGGCCAGTCCTGCATACAGCAGCCCGGTGTACGGCGTGCCGCGCTTGACCATTTCCTTGGCCACGGGGACGCAGACTTCGTCGACGATGCGCTGGGTACCGTCGGCAGGCAGCCACGGCAGCGGCGTATAAGCGCCCATGCCGCCGGTGTTGGGGCCTTCATCGTTGTCATAGGCGCGCTTGTGGTCCTGCGCCGGCAACAGCGGCACGACGGTCTCACCATCCACGAGGCAGAACAGGGAAACCTCGGGGCCGTCGAGGAAGGACTCGAGCAGCACCGGGTTGCCGGCTGCATGGACGGCGTCTACGTGCGCGCGGGCCGCGTCGCGGGATTCGGTCACCACCACGCCCTTGCCGCCGGCTAGGCCATCGTCCTTGACCACGAAGTGCGGGCCGAAGCGGTCGAGCGCGGCCTCGATGTCCGCATCGTTGGTACCGGGGGCGAGCTGCTCCGCGCGGGCGGTGCGCACGCCGGCGGCCGCCATGACGTCCTTGGCAAAGGCCTTGGAACCCTCGATTTGCGCCGCGCTTGCCGACGGCCCGAAGACCGCAATGCCGCGCTCACGCAGGGCATCCGCCACGCCTTTCACCAGCGGCACCTCCGGCCCGATGACGACGAGGTCAGCGGCGATGTCCACGGCTAGTTCGACCATGCGCGCAGGATCATCCACCTGGGAATACTCCGGGTGGACGGTGGCCTGCTTCGCATGGGCCGGGGAGCCCGGTGCGATGTGCAGATCGGTAACAGTGGGGTCAGCTTTCAGGCCAGTGAGCAGGGCGTGTTCGCGGCCGCCCGAACCGATAACGAGAATGCGCATGCCGTCTATCTTAACTGGCGGTAGCCTAGGGGCCATGTCTTCAGTATTTACAAAGATCATCGAGGGCGAGCTGCCTGCTCGCTTTGTCTACCGCGACGAGAAATGCGTGGCATTTTTGTCCATCGAGCCGCTGCGCTACGGTCACACCTTGGTGGTGCCGGTCGAGGAAGTAGATAAGTGGACTGACCTCGATCCTGAAACCTGGGCTCACCTCAATGCCATCGCTCTGGAAATCGGTGGCGCCATTAAGACGGCCTTTGATACCCCACGTACCGGCTACATCATTGCTGGCTTCGACGTGCCACATACCCACATCCACCTCTTCCCCACCGAGAAGATGGAAGACTACGACTTTGCCAAGGCCTTCGCTGCCGATGCCACCGACCCCGCCGCCATGGACGAGGCCGCCGCGCGCATCCGCCAGCACCTCGGCACGGATGAGGACGGCCGCCGCGACAGCTAAGAGCTGACTGCTACCTTTGGCAGCTAGGCACTAGCTGCCGCCTTGGGGAGGCGGACGGTAAAGACCGATCCGCTGCCCAGCTCGGAGTCCACGGAGATCGACCCACCGTGCTGCTCGACGAGTGATTTCACGATGGCCAAGCCCAAGCCCGAGCCACCCGTATCGCGGGTTCGTGAAGTATCCGCACGGTAGAAGCGCTCAAAGATATGGGCCGCATCTTCGGGGGAGATGCCCTTGCCGTCATCGGCGACGTCGATAAGCACGTGCTCCTCATCATCCCGCAGGGTCAGCGTCACCGATGCCTCCTCACCACCGTGGCGGATACCGTTGGACACCAAGTTAAGTAGCACCTGGTGCAGGCGGTCCGCGTCACCGTTGACCATCGGAATCCCGGAGGCCTCATTGTTGACGTTGATCGTGCGGCCAGCAAAGGCCGCGCGTGCCGAGGAACCCACGGAAAGCACGAGCTCCAACATGTCTACCTCGCGCATATCCAAGCGCGATCCCTCCGCACGTGTCAGGGCGAGCAAGTCCTCCACCATCAACGACATACGCTGCGATTCGGCGTCAATCTTGCTGAAGACAAATTCCGGATCCTTAGTCGCCCCCGAACGGTATAGCTCCGTGTAGCCGCGCAGACTGGTCAGCGGGGTGCGCAATTCATGGGAAGCATCGCCGACAAAGCGGCGCATCTGCTGTTCCTTTTCCTGCGCGTGGACGACGGAGTTCTGCAACCGCCCCAGCATGACGTTGAGCGCCGCGGCGAGCTGGCCTACCTCGGTATGTGGCGGCCACTCCGGCACGCGCTTGTCCAGGTTGCCGGCCGCGATTTGGGAAGCCGTTTTCTCCACCACGCGCAGCGGACGCAGCGCCCGGTGAATAAGCCACATGCCTACTAGCGCAATGATGAGCATGACCAGCGCCGCGATAATGACCTGGACCATCGCTAGGCCTTTGAGGATGGAGTTTTCCGTCGTCATGTCCTTAGCGACGACCACCACGGAGCCATCCGTTTTGAGCTTCGCCACGGCACGCCATTCGGTTTCGCCCTGAATTGAGCGAACGGTGCTGGGCTCTCCACCAACGACCACCGAACGCGCATCCGGCAACGCCGCCGTCGGCCGCGTGGTCACCACGGAGCCATCGGGATAATACGCCAGTGCTACATAGTCCGTCGGGGGTCGGCGGCTTCCGTCCTGCGGTGTGTAGAAAGCCGCGTCGAGGTTGCTGGCCCAAGAACTCAGAGCATCATTCAGCTCGGTGTCCACGCGGGTGTAGAGCACGTTGCGCATGATCGACGAGACCGCCAGGGAGGACATAGCCAGGCCCAAGCCCGAAACCAGCACCATCAGCACGAGCAGCCACGTGCGCAGGGGCAGCGCCTTAGGGCGCTGCATGCGCCGGCGCAGGGCGCTATTCCGCACCGGCGCGGATCCGGACTCCAGATCCTGGGTATTCGCGGTGGATTCGCTCATAGTGAATGAGCCTACGAGCGCGGTGTGCGCAGCACATAACCGACACCGCGGACGGTGTGGATGAGCGGTGTATCGCCGGTATCAATCTTGCGGCGTAGGTAGGAAATGTAGGACTCGACCACGTTGCCATCGCCGCCAAAGTCGTAGTGCCACACGTTATCCAGGATCTTGGACTTGGACAGCACCACCTCGCGGTTCTGCATGAGGTAGCGAAGCAGGTTGAACTCGGTGGGCGAAAGCTCCACGATCTCCCCCGCCTTGGTGACCTCGTGGGTGTCATCGTTGAGGGTGAGGTCGGCATAGGTCATGGTGGCGCTGCCGTCTTGGTCATCCACCGCATTGCCGCGGCGCAAGATCACGCGCAAGCGGGTAATGACTTCTTCCAGGCTGAAAGGCTTCGTCACGTAATCATCCGCGCCGATGGTCAGGCCATGGATGCGCTGGTCCACGCTGTCCTTGGCAGTGAGGTAGAGGACGGGGCCGTCGAGGCCCTCCGCGCGCAGCTTGCCCAGCAGCTCAAAACCGTCCATGCCCGGCATCATGACGTCCATGATGTAGGCATCGGGATTGATCTCACGCGCGATGCGCAGGGCCTCGTTGCCAGAGTTTGCGCTGTACACGTCGAAACCTTGAAACTTCAGGGAGACGGTGAGCAACTCAACAATATTGGGCTCGTCATCGACGACAAGTACCTTGACGTCCTTTGAATCATCCATGGTCCCGCTTTGGTCCTTTCTCCGCTTCTCTTAACGCCAGGTGGCGCCAGGGATATCTCATTCAGACTGAGAAGTATTGCACTACGCCTTCCCAGCGTACTGAGCGGAGTCTGTACGTGCGCTGTGAACCGATTAGTCCCAGACGAGGTTCCCCAAATCCAGACCTTCCGCCTGCGCTTGCGCCTCAATCAGCTGACGCAAATAGTGGGCATTGCCGCGGTAGGTCTCATCGAAGCGCGGATCCTCACAGTACATGCGCGCCAGGATCACCTGCTTGGACCTCGACACCGGGTACCACTGGGCAATGAGGGCGCGGTGCTTGTCGACGATCTCCTTCGCCTCCTCGCTGCCCGCCTCAACTCCCGCATTCGCGGCTTCTGCTAGCTCTGCGGCGAAATTTTCATGGTCCACGGAGAATTCCTCCCAGCCCTTCTTCCCCATCGATTCCGCAGCGGCCGCACTGGCCGCCCATTCTTTGCTGTTTCCCCACTTCTCGTGTGCTTCTTCCTGCAATTGGGGCCATGCGTCACCCAGGTTGCGCATTTTTTGGCTGGGGCTTAGGTTCTTATCCATTTCAGTCTCCTCAATTAGTCTTTCCACTGCGTACAACATGGCATCGACATCGGCCCGCCGCTTCTGCAAGGCCTCGTGTTGGGTGCGGAGGCGGGCCAGGGTGGCGGAGGAAGGGGCATCGAGAAGCACTGCGATGTCCCTCAGCTCAATCCCGACGCTGCGATAAATCAGAATGTCCATCCCGCGTTGCACGTCATCTTCGGTGTACAAGCGGTGGTCACCCCCAGTGCGCCACTCGGGGCTGAGCAGCCCAATGTCGTCCCAGTACCGCAGGGTGCGGGTGGTGACTTTCAAAATGCCGGCCACATCGCCGATGCTGTAGTCGTTACGCATGCCGTTGAGCCTAAAAGTTGACGTCGCGTTAAGTGCAACTCGTGGCACTCATGCTCGTGTTTTTGCCTACGATAATGAAGCATGACGCAAGCCTCGAAGCGTACTGACCGCCTCACCGTGGCTGCTTGGGCCCTGTGGGATTGGGGTTCGGCAGCCTTCAATGCGGTGCTCGTGACGTTTATTTTCTCGGTCTATCTCACCGACTCGGTGGGCCAACAGATTGACTCGCAGTTCACCCCGGCGTAATGGTTGTCGTGGTCCATGACGGTGGCGGGCTTGGTGATCTTTGCGGTAACGCCCGTGATGGGCCAGCGCTCCGACCGGTTGGGCACGCGGCGGCGCGCGCTGGGTTTCTGGTCTCTGCTGACATTCTTGGTCATGGCCAGCTTGTTCTTCATCCGCAATGATGCACCGGTGTATTTCTGGCTCGGGCTTATCGGCCTGGCGGTAGGTTCGGTGACCATCCAATTCGCGGAGGTCAATTACTTTGCCCAGCTCAATCAAGTGGCCACCGAAGACAAGGTTGGGCGAGTATCTGGCTTGGGGTGGTCGGCAGGCTATTTCGGTGGAATTGTGCTGCTGTTGGTGTGTTATTTCGGATTCGTCTCCGGCGAGGGCGGCGGACTGGGGCTGAACACGGAGGGCGGCTGGAATATCCGGCTCGTGGCGTTGCTTTCAGCGGCGTGGTTTGGGCTGTCTGCTATCCCGGTGTTGCTGCGCGTGCCGGAGATTGCGCCGTCGGGTGAAAGAACGGGCGGCGTTGCGGCCTCTTACCGCGAGCTGTGGCGCACGGTGCACACGCTATGGCGGGAGGATCGCAACGCTTTTGCTTTCCTCTTCGCTTCGGCCATTTTCCGCGACGGGCTCTCGGCCGTGTTCAGCTTCGGTGCGGTGCTGGGCGTGTCCGTCTATGGCCTTTCACCTGGCGACGTCCTCATCTTCGGTGTTGCCGCCAACGTTGCCGCCGCGCTGGGCGCGGTGGCGGGCGGGCTGATCGACGACCACGTGGGCCCCAAAGCTATCATCCTCACCTGCCTGTCGATTCTGACGTTGATGGCGGTAATCATGTTCTTCGCGCAAGGCCCGACGGCCTTCTGGATCTGCGGGCTCATCCTGTGCCTGTGCGTGGGACCAGCCCAGGCTTCCGCCCGCGGTTTCTTGGCGCGCGTTGCCCCGCCGGGACGCGAGGGCGAGATGTTTGGCCTCTACGCCACAACCGGCCGCGCCGTAGCGTGGCTAACGCCTTTCCTGTTCGGCGTCTTCGTCTCCCTGATCGGCCAAGGAGACCGGGGAGGCGTGCTCGCCATCGGGCTAGTCCTCCTCGTCGGAGCGCTCGTGCTCATCCCGGTCAAAGACCCCGCGAACGTGTGAGCTCCTTCTAGCGTGTGAGCTCCTTGTGGTGCGTAGCCTCTTTTTAATGTGCGGCGCTTAACGCCGACACATTAAAAGTCCTGCGGGCGCGGAATGTTGCGTAGGTTGGACTTCGCCATGGAGAGCATCTGGCCCACGCCACCACCGAAGACGGTGCGGGTTGCTGCCTTGGAGAAGCCGAGCAGCTGCTCGAAGGTCAGCGTCGGCGGCAGGGAGAGGGCGTTGGGGTCCGTGACGACGTCGATAAGCGCAGGCCCGTCGTAGGCCAAGGCCTCCTTGATCAGGCGCGGTGCGTCCTTCGGATCCTCGATGCGGAAGTGCTTGATGCCTGCGCCCTCCGCGATCTTGGCGTAGTTCACGTGCTCGTGGTCGGTCTCATGCTCCGGCAGGCCCTGGACCAGCATCTCCAGCTTGACCATGCCGAGGGAAGAGTTGTTGAACACGAACATCTTCACCGGAAGGTTGTGCAGCTTCACCGTAAGCAGCTCGCCCATGAGCATGGACAACCCGCCGTCGCCGGAGAAGGTAATGACCTGGCGGCCCGGGTGCGCTGCCTGTGCGCCGATGGCCATCGGCAAAGCATTGGCCATCGTGCCGTGGCGGAAGGAACCGATCTGCTCGCGCTTGCCGTTGGCGGTGATGTAGCGAGCACCCCAGACATTGCACATGCCGGTATCGACGGTAAAGATAGCGTCCTCATCGGCCTGCTGGTCAATGAGATCCGCAATGTACTCCGGGTGGATCGGGGTGTGCTTCTCGACGCCGGAGGTGTAGGCCTCAACGACGTGATGCAGCTTGTCGTAGTGCTTCTTGAGCATCTTATCGAGGAAGGAGCGGTCCTTCTTCTCATCGACGTGCGGCAGGATGTTCTCGATGGTGGCGGCGACATCACCCGTCACCGGGTACTTAATGCGGGTGCGGCGACCGATGTGGGAGCCATCGATATCAACCTGGGCCACGTTGGCATCCGGCAGGAAGTCGTTATAGGGGAAGTCCGTGCCCAGCAGGATGAGCAGGTCCGCCTCGTGGGTGGCCTCGTGGGCTGCGCCGTAGCCGAGCAGACCGGACATGCCGACGTCGAAGGGGTTGTCGTACTGGATGTACATCTTGCCGCCCAGGGCGTGGCCGATGGGAGCCTTGATTTTCTCGGCCAGCGCAAGGACCTGCTCACGGGCATTCTTAACACCAGCACCGACGAAGAGGGCGACGGTCTTGGCCTCATTAATGGCCTGGGTCAGCGCGGCGGCCTCGGCCGGGTCCGGGTAGACAACCGGACGGCCGGAGGAAATAACGGAGGAGGTGAAGGTGTCCTCTTCTGCCTCTTGAGTGGAGACATCGCCCGGGATGACGAGGACGGACACGCCCTTGCCGGCCATGGTGCTCTGGATGGCATGGTGCAGGACCACGCCTCCCTGCTCAGCAGAGTTGACCATCTCGCAGTAGCCGGAGCATTCCTGGAAGATGGCCTCCGGGTGGGTTTCCTGGAAGAACTTCGAGCCGATCTGGCGGGAAGGAATGTGGCTGGCCAGGGCGAGGACCTTGGCGCCGTTGCGGTGGGCGTCGTAAAGCCCCTGAATAAGGTGCGTATTTCCCGGACCGCAGGAGGCGGCGCACACGGCGAGGTTACCGGTGGTGAGGGAATCGGCCTCAGCGGCGAATGCCGCGGCTTCCTCGTTACGTACGTGAACCCATTCGATGGAGGACTGCCGCACCGCGTCCACGATGGGGTTGAGGGAATCACCAACGAGGCCATAGATGCGCTTGACCCCCTGGGCTTCCAAGGTTTCTACGAGTTGCGTGGCGTAATTGCGTGCCATGTTTTACCTCTCTAACTTTTATCGCTAACGGCCCCCAGTGTTCTCCTACCCGGTGGTATTTCGCCACCATAAAGCTGCTTCCTCACGTCACGCGGACTTTGTGACTTTAACAACAAGCCAACATTCTAGGCTTTGAAACTGTAACGACCGTTCGCTATAGTTTCACAGCGTGACAGACGTTCACACGAAAGCCTCCGCAGAGGCCTTAAGCACCTCAGCAGCCCGCCGGTGGACCTTCTTTGGCGTAGTCTCCTTAGGCCTGCTCATGATCGGCCTGGACAACTCAATCCTCTACACCGCACTGCCGGAGCTCTCCGAGCAACTCCATGCGAGCTCTCTGCAGCAGCTGTGGATCATCAATGCTTATGCGCTCATGCTCGCCGGACTCCTGCTGGGCACCGGCACGTTAGGTGACAAGATCGGCCATCGCCGCATGTTCGTCATCGGTCTGTGGGTCTTCGGCATCGCCTCACTCGCCGCGGCACTTGCGCCCGGCGCGTGGGAGCTTGTCGCCGCCCGCGCCTTTTTGGGTCTCGGTGCCTCCATCATGATGCCCGCTACCCTGGCGCTGATTCGCCTGACCTTTGAGGATGAGATTGAGCGCAACACCGCCATCGGCATTTGGGGCTCCATCGCCGTCGTCGGCGCGGCCGCGGGCCCGACGGTGGGCGGCTTCTTGCTCGAGCACTTCTGGTGGGGATCGGTCTTTTTGGTCAACGTTCCCATCGTCATCATCGCGCTCATCCTCACCGCTTTCCTCGCCCCACCGAACGTGGCGAACCCGGCGAAGCACTGGGATTTCCTTTCTTCCCTCTACGCGCTCATCACGCTGGCGTCGCTGGTGCTCGTCATCAAATCAGTCGCCAGCTCCCACCTCAACGCCATGCTTATTGGCGGCGCGTTGGCCGCCTGCCTCATTGGTGCTGTCCTCTTCACTCGCCGCCAGCACAAACTGGAAGAGCCGCTTCTCACCTTCGATATCTTCCGCTCCCCCATCTTCAGTGGTGGCGTGTTGGCCGCAGCCGGCGCCATGTTTGGCATGGCCGGGCTGGAAATGACCACCACGCAGAAGCTGCAGTTGGTAGACCTCTACTCTCCGCTGCACGCTGGGCTCATCATTTCCCTCATCGCGATTGCAGCGCTGCCCATGTCTGCGCTGGGTGGGGCTAACCTGCACCGCTGGGGTTTCTTGCCCATCATTGCCGGCGGCTTCCTCGCCATGGCAGCAGGCATTGGCTGCGTGGTGTGGGGCGGCACGCACGAGGTCTTCCCCGCATACCTGGCTGGTCTGTTCATCACCGGTCTCGGCGCGGGTTTCGTGATGTCGGTGTCCTCCACCGCCATCATCGGCGCCGCGCCTGCCTCACGTTCCGGTATGGCCGCGGGTGTGGAGGAAGTTTCCTATGAATTCGGCACGCTGCTGTCCATTGCGGTCACCGGTTCGGTGCTGCCCATGCTCTATAAGGCCGGGCTGCCCGAGGACATCCGGGACTTAGGCATGGATGCACTCCACGACCCCGCGCTCGCGGAGGCTGCCGGCCCCGCGTACGCCGACGCATACCTAGCCACCGCCGCTGGACTCGGCGTCGTCATGCTTATTTTTGCCGCGGTCACCGGCTGGTGCTTCCGCAGCAACCCAACTTCAGGAGGTGCCGATGCCACGCATTAGTAAGAAGGTTGAGGCGCTCGAAAAGGCGCTCGCCATCATCGAGAAGGATGGCGTTCACGCACGGGCCTGACCCCCGGAAGGTAGACACGTCGGGGGTTAGCTATGCTGCTTGGGTCAGTGTAGCTGATGTGAGTTCTTCGAAGTCATCGGGGGCTAGAAGGTTGCACCAGGAGTGTCGTCTGCGCGTGTTGTAGCGCATGCACCATCGGAAGACTTCTTGGCGGCAGATGATGGGATTGTCAAAGACTTTCCGATCACGCAGAACTTCACGCTTTAGGGTGGCGTTAAATGATTCTGCCAGGGCATTATCGGCACTCGTTCCCACTGCTCCCATGGATTGGCGAACACCAAGTACAGCGCAGTGCTCTCTAAATGCCTGTGAGGTGTACACACTGCCGTGATCGGAATGGAAAATTGCCCCTTTAAGGCTTCCGCGGACTTTTCTGGCATGAGATAAAGCTTCGATAACCAGCGATACCCGCATGTGGTCAGCGAGTGCATGGCCGACGAGCTTGCGTGAGTAAACGTCAATGACCGTGGCTAGGTACATGTTCTTGCCGCCCTTACACGGCAGGTAGGTGATATCGCCTACGTAGACGTGGTTTGGCCTGTCAGCTGTGAATTTGCGGCCTATTAAATCTGGCATGACTCGACGGCCAGGCTTGCGCCTGGTGGTGATGCATCGACGCCGTTTAGTAAAGCCTTTCAGCCCCATGGATTTCATGATGCGTGCGACCTTCTTGTGATTGATCGGAGGAAAGCCCGTATCGTCGTTGAGGCTTGCAGCAATGCGTTTAGCACCATAAAGCCCGTGCTCATCATCGAAGATGGTCTTGATTCTCGCACCAATAAGGGCATCGGAACACGTCTTTAACCTGCGTTCTTGGCGGGTGTTGACCCATTTGTAGAACGAGGAGCGATTGAGCTTTAACACGTGGCACATCCGCTTGACCGAGTATTCGGTTCGGTGGTCATCGACAAACTGGAAGCGGATTACCAGCGTGTCTCTTCGGCAAAATATTTCGCGGCCTTGCGCAGGATGTCGCGTTCTTCGCGCAGCTTTGCGTTTTCTTTTTCTAGCTGGCGGATCCGCTCAGAATCGGTTGTCGCCTGAGTCTTGTCACGCATGGTCTTCGTGCGGGCACGCTTTCCGGTGCCGTACTGCTTAAGCCAGGAATAAAGTGAGGAACGATTGACTCCAAGCTCTGCTGCAGCCGTGTGAAGTGAGAGGTCCTCATTGTTTTCGTAGAGGGCCACAGCATCACGTTTGAACTGTTCGGAGTACCTAGGCATGGTGGTAGATTACCTTTCTTCCCAACCCAACCGGGCTGGATATCAGGTGTCTACCAAACAGGGGTCAGGTCCCACTAACCTACGATTCCCTGGCCACCGCCACAGGCATGAGTAAATCGGGACTCATCTACCACTTCCCCACCCGCCACGAGCTGCTCATTGACTGCCACAAGCTCTGCGCGGAGCGCTGGGAGGAAGAGCTCATCGGGCTCTCCGGTGGCAAGACGGCGGAGCAGTTGAGTCCTCGCCAGCGCTACCGCGCCACATTGGAGTCGATGGGCAAGAATGACCCTCTCATTGAATTGCTCATGTCCATCCACTCACAGTCCCATCCGGACTTCCAGGAGGTGTGGAAGGACGTCGATAGGCGCTGGATCCCCGACCCTGCTGGCGAGGATGCATCCGTGGTGCTCGCGATGGTGATTGCGAACGGCCTGTGGGTCCACGATCATCTCACCGGCCGTCCCCTGCCGCCGCAGAGGCGCCGCGCGCTTATCGACGTTGCCTTAGGCCACCTCGCCGAGTAAACCCCGAATATGAAAAAAGGGGCCTTAAAAAGGCCCCTTTTGAGCTGGAGACGAGACTTGAACTCGCAACCTACGCATTACAAGTGCGTTGCGCTACCAATTGCGCCACTCCAGCACCGCGGCTCATCCGCTATGGGAATCGTACCTGAGCCCACCCCCTAGAATGAAAGCCAGGGTGCGTGCGCTGCGAAAAAGTGGGTGTGAATGCCGCAAAAAGCACTGGCAGGTGCATAAATCGGCGGCAGTTACTAAAGTGCTGATTTACCGAACCCAGAAGTGTTGTTGAGGTCTATCTTTTCCGTGTCTGTTCTTTCTTCCTTGCGCCAGCGTCTGCTGTACCGGTCGGCCCCCGTCGCCACCATCGACGCCGCAAAGGCCGCACCACCGCCCTCCCCTCTCGCCCCTGTCGATCTCACCGATCCGGCCCAGGTCACCGGCGTCATGGAGATCGCCGCGCGTGTTGGTGAAATCCTCATTGCGGCGGGCTCAGCCAATACCGACGTGCAGGCGCAGATTCACCTCGTCGCATCCTCCTACGGCCTGCACTACTGCCACGTGTCGATTCTGATGAACACCATCACTATCCACACCTCCATCGGCACCGGGCCGGATAGGCACAACCTCCACGTCTTCCGCGTGGCGCCGAGCATCGCCGTGGACTTCACCAAGCTCTCCGCCGTCGACCGGCTGATCCGCTCCATCCACTCCGGTGCCACCCCGCCGGCGATGGCGGAGAAAATCCTGGATGACATCGATGCCATGAAGAATCCCTATTCCAAGACCACCATCGTCAGCGCATGGGGTGCCATGGGTGGATTCATCGCCGTGATGCTGGGCGGCGACCTTCTCGTCGGTGTTGTCACCTTCCTCATTTCGGCACTCATTATGGGCACGAACATGTTCCTGGCGGACTATCGCTTGCCGCCCTTTTATCAGAACCTCGTCGGCGGCCTACTCGCCGTTGTCCCCGCGGCCATCCTCTACAACATCTTCGCGGGATTTGGCATCCAGATTCTGCCTTCCCAAATCATCGGTTCCGACATCATCGTGCTGGTGGCGGGCCTGACCTTGGTGCAGTGTTTGGTGGACGGCATCACCCGCGCGCCCGTGACCTCATCCGCCAAGTTCTTTGAGGCTTTGATGTCCACCGGCGCTATCATCGCCGGCGTGGGCCTGGGTATCCAGGTGGCGTCGTGGTTGGGTTTCAGCCTGCCACCGCTGGCGACACTCGCCCCGCCCGTCTATCACCAGATCCCGCTTCTGGTGCTGTGCGGTGGAATCGGTTCGGCTGCCTTCGCACTAGCACTGGGAGCCTCGTGGTCCGAGGTCACCATCTCCGGGCTCACCGCAGCCGCCGGTATGGTTTTCTACTATTTCCTCGTCGCCTTATTGGGCGTCGGAGCTGTCGTCGCCTCCGGCATTTCGGCCGTGGCGGTCGGCCTCGCCGGTGGTCTCCTCTCCCGCCGCTACATGATGCCGCCGCTCATCACCATGATCGTGGGCTATACCCCCATGCTGCCGGGTCTGACTTTGTACCGCGGCATGTACGCCATGCTCAACGAACAGCTCATTACCGGCCTGACCAACCTGGCCAGCGCCCTCGCCATTGCCGGTGCACTAGCCGCTGGCGTGGTCTTCGGCGAGCGAGTGGCCCGCCGCCTGCGCCGCCCACAGTACTTCCGGCCTTATAACTCGATCAAGCGCCTGGGCACGTTCTCCTTCTCGCGCGCTACCCGCTTGGCCCAGCGCGCCCTCATTCCGCGCGTCCCCCTATCGCCCTTCGCTCCGCGTCACAACCTGCCGGCCCCACCGCCGCAGTATGGCCCCAAACCGCCGACGCCTGCGCAGCAGGCGCGCTTCCAGCAGGGCGATGCCGTTACGGACATGTGGCCCGTCACCACGCAATTTCCAGCGCAGCGCCCCACCTACACGGTGCCCGGCAAAGATGACCCGAGCGCCCCAACGAACTCGCAATAGCGTAGAATAGCCGGTCTGAAAGCTTTCACACTTCATCCCAGGAGGACTCCGTGCCACCAAAGGTCACAGATACTCAGCCCGCCGCTGATCAGACTCATGCAGTAGAGGAAGAGACCGCTCGCGCCGCGCGTCGCGTCGTCGCCACCTATGCGGAGGATTTCCTCGACGGCGTTACCCTCATGTCGATGCTGGGCGTCGAACCAGAAGGCTTGGTCCACCGCAAGGTTTTGGCTGAGCAAGCCGATGCCGCTTCGAAGAAGAGCAGCAAGAAGGCAACGAAGAAGGCCTCCAAGAAGTCCACCAAGAAGACGACGAAGAAGGCCACGAAGAAAGCCACCAAGAAGGCCACTAAGAAGTCGACCAAAAAGGCTACCAAGAAGGCAACTAAAAAGGCCGCGAAGAAGGCCTAGTTATGTCCGGGCGCAGCAATAGCTTCGTAGTCGTGGCCAACCGGCTGCCGGTGGACCTCGAAACCGCCGCCGACGGCACCCGTGAGTGGAAGGCCTCCCCCGGTGGCCTCGTCACCGCGCTCTCCCCTGTCCTAGAAGAACACCAGGGCTGTTGGGTGGGCTGGCCCGGCGTGGCCGACGAGGCTCCCGAGCCTTTCACCACCGACAACGGCGTCCTGCTTCACCCGGTACGCCTCACAAATGAGGATTTTGAGGCCTTTTACGAGGGTTTTTCCAATGCCACCCTGTGGCCGCTCTATCACGACCTCATCGTCACTCCCATCTATAACCGCGATTGGTGGGACACCTACCGCGAGGTCAACCTGCGTTTTGCCAACGAGGTAGCGGCCGTCGCTGCGGAGAATGCCACGGTGTGGGTGCAGGACTATCAGCTGCAGCTGGTGCCTGGCATCCTGCGCCAGCTGCGCCCCGATCTCACTATCGGTTTCTTCCTCCACATCCCCTTCCCTTCCCCGGATCTCTTCCGCCAGTTGCCGTGGCGTGAGGAGCTGGTGCGGGGGCTTCTCGACGCCAATCTGATCGGCTTCCACCTCGAATCCAACGCCCGCAATTTCTTGGAGCTGGCCCGCACCCAGGGCCTCACAGTAGAAGGCGAGGTCAGCACCCGCGAGGTCACCGCGCACATCGTGACGAATAGCGGTCATTCCGTCGGGGTCGGCGCCTTTCCCATCTCCATTGCAGCGAGTGAGTTCGCTGAGGGTGGCGATACGGGGGACGTTGCCCAGCTCCGCGCTGAGTTGGGCAACCCCGCACACGTCATTTTAGGTGTGGACCGCTTGGATTACACGAAGGGCATCCTGCAGCGCCTCACCGCCTTCGAGGAACTCCTCGAGACCGGGGCGCTGAACCCGGAGAAGGTGACCTTCGTCCAACTGGCTACTCCCTCGCGCGAGCGCATCGATCACTACCGTGCCACGCGCTCGAAGGTGGAGGAAGCTGTGGGCCGCATCAATGGACGCTTCGGGCGCCTCGGTGCGCCGGTGGTGCATTACCAGCACAGCTCCGTCCCGAAAGACGTACTGCGGCGCTACTACCGGCTCGCGGACATCATGCTGGTCACGCCGTTCAAGGACGGCATGAATCTGGTGGCCAAGGAATACGTGGCTTCCCACAGCGATGGCTCCGGCGCGCTCGTGCTCTCCGAATTCGCGGGCGCTGCAGCAGAGCTCACCCAAGCCAACCTGTGCAATCCCTTCGACATCGAGTCCATCAAGCGCGCGCTACTCTCCGCGGTCAAGGCACTGGAGGAATCCCCCGAGACCATGCGCGAGCGCATGACAGCCATGAACCAGCAGGTGCGTCAGCACGATATCGCGCTGTGGTCGCAGTCCTTCCTCGGCGCGTTGGACCAGGAGCAAGCATGACGCGGCGCCGAACAACTGCAGCGCTCACCTCTGTGCTCAGCACTGCGCTGCTCGCGCTTGGGGTGGCCGGGTGCGCTTCCACGGAGGAGGAACCTACCCCACGCGGCGACGATCGCATTGTGGGCAAGGATTGGCAGGTCATCAACCTCTATACATCTCCGGATGCTCCTTCCTCCCTGCCCGCCGATACCGCGCAGGTGCCGCACATGAGCTTCGGTGAACACACCGCCGTGGGCTCAACTGGCTGTGTCTCCTTCACTGCTGAGGTTTCCTTCCACAAGGATGACAAGGCCTCCACGATCTGGGAGGGCGACGTAATGCGAGTGGAGAAAGCCACCTACGAGAGCCCGCCGCGCAGTGCTGATTGCGAGGGCTCGGTGCAGTGGGCCGATTCGCTCATGCGCAACCTCATCGCCGAAGGCCATGAATTTGACTTTGCCCTTAACCCCAACAATCAACTGGTCTTGACGCTGCGCACCGACAAGGTGGATTCCCCCATCATCCGCATGGCCTCACTGTAGCCCTGAAGATTTCAGCGCTAGGGTGGGGACCATGATTGATGCCCTTGCCTCCGCTGAACACCTCGCGGTCGTTTCCGACTTTGATGGCACCTTGGCAGGCTTTGCCCGTAACGCATATGAAGTAAGCCCAGAGCAGCGCTCGCTCGATGCCCTGGCCGCCCTAGCTCAACTCCCGAACACTACCGCCGCGGTGCTCTCTGGCCGGCACCTAGAGGGCCTAAAACAGGTGTGCCCGCTGCGCGAACCGGTGCTTTTTGGCGGCTCACACGGAGCCGAGTCCTCGTGGGAGGATTCCGTCCTCACCCCAGAAATGGAAGCGCACCTGGCTAAGAAGGAAGCAGAGCTCAAGGAGATCATCGCCCGCCACCCCGGCGCGGAATTGGAAATCAAGCCCTTCCAGCGCGTGCTGCACCTGCGCGCATTGGAATTACAGGACCCGGACGCCGCGGCCGCAGCCTATGCGGAAGGCGCGGCGTTGAGCGCCGATGGCTTCCCCAAAACAGAAGGCAAATGCGTCGTCGAGTTCTCCGCAACGCAAGCCACGAAAGGCACGTGGATTGAGGCCCTCCGCCAGCGCGTCGGCGCCACGGCGGTGGTCTTCTTAGGGGATGACACCACCGATGAAGACGGCTTCGCCGTGCTCAACCAGCCGCCAGACCTCGGCGTCAAGGTCGGCGAGGGAGATACGCAAGCCGCTTTGCGTGTGCCCGATATCTGGGCCGTATCCGATTTTCTGGAAGAACTCGCCGCCGCACGCGCGCAGCACAGCGCTTAAGCTCCGGCCGGGGCCACTGTGCGCCCAGGGTGGAAGGTGGTCTCCAACAACACGCGCGGCACCTCGCCGCGCCCCTCGATGAGTCCCGCCAGCATGCGCCCGGCTGCTGCCCCTTTCTCCTTATTCGGTTGCACGACGGTGCTTAGCCCCAGCGCCAGGGCGGGCGCGATCCCGTCGAATCCGGTGACGGACAGCTGCTCGGGAACAGCGATTCCGTGGTCGCGCGCATAAGCCATCACGCCGAGCGCCATCGAATCCGTCGTGCACAACACCGCGGTGAGATCCGGGTACTTAGTCAGCAGCTCCTCCGCGGCCGCATAGGCCGTACGCGGATCATTGATGTGGCGCGTCACCACGGGGATACGCGCGGGATCGAGGCCGGCTTGTGCGAAGACGTCGAGCGCACCCAACACGCGGGAGCGCTGCACGTGCATATCCGCCGCGGCGAGCTGCGCGGCCGTCACTTCGCCGTCGAGACGCTCACGGTGCAGGCGGATGGTGAGGATTCCGATGCGGGTATGGGAGGCGTCGACAAGCGCCTGCGCCGCCGGGGCAATCGCGGCGCGGTCATCGATGCCCACGAAGGGCAAGCCCGAATCCGTGGGCTGGTCGCACACCACCACCGGCAGGCCACGGCGCCGCACGGCATCAAGGTAAGCATCACCCGCCGCCACGGAATAGACCACAAAACCGTCGACCGCCGCCGACCCTACGAGCTGCGCTGCATGGGCGTCATTGGGAGCACCAACGGTATCTGGGCCGGCGGGGATGAGAGTAAGCGTCGTGCTCGCCCCTGCCGAGGCCTCCGCCATGCCGGCGAGGAAATCCACCGAGGCCATGTCCTCGAAGGCATAGGACAGGTGCTCAGTAAGCAGGACGCCCAGCGAACCCTGGCGGCGCGTGCGCAAGCTGCGCGCGGTGGGATCCGGGCCTGTGTAGCCGTGCTCCGCCGCGGCGGCGAGGATGCGCTCCCGGGTGGCAGGCGCCAGCTGGTCCGGCCGGTTGTACGCGTTGGACACCGTGGTGGGCGAAACCCCGAGTTCGGCGGCCAGGGAGGCCAGCGTCGTGCTGCGTTTGGACATGACGGTAAGGTTACCCGTTTTCAACTCATTATCATTTGACAACAATTTTCACTAAAGCGTAGAAATAGGGACATGACCACTTCCCTCTCACGCCGTGCTTTCCGACGTCCCACCGCCCTCCTCTTCGCTGCCACCCTGGGCGCCGCCACGCTGAGCGCCTGCTCCTCCAGCGGCGATAACGCCGACGGCGGTTCGGATGCCGGTTCCGATAAGGAGACAATCCAGGTCGTCGCCTCGACCTCCATCTGGGCTGATGTGGCCCAGGCGGTCGTCAACACCGCGCAGACCGACGTCAACATCGACGTCCACGCCATCGTGAGCGGTAACAGCGTGGACCCACACCATTTCGAGCCCACCGCCGCGGATATCGCCCGCGCCAACGAGGCCGACGTCATCATCGCCGGTGGCGGCGGCTACGACGCATGGCTTTACCAAGCGGTCAAGAACCAAGACCAGATCATTCACGCCCTGCCGCTCACCGCGCATGACCATGGCGATCATGATCATGGAGAACATGAGCATGGCGAGGAACACGACCATGCGCATGACCATGATGAACATGCGCATGACCATGACCACGCTCATGAAGGCGAGACCGTGACCATGGACGAGGCCAAGAAGATCGCCGCCGAGCACCCCGAGCAAATCACCAACATCGATGGCAACGAGCACGTGTGGTACGACGCCGCAGCCATCGAGAAGGTGGCGACCGAAGTGGCCGAGCTCGTTAACGAAACCAACCCAGAAGCCAAGGCCACCGCTGATCCGCTAGTCGAGCGCGTGGAGGGCCTGAAGGCACGCATCGAGAAGCTCCCGCAGCGCAATTACGCGCAGACCGAGCCCATCGCGGACTACATCTTCAAGTACACCGATGCCACTCCGGAGGGTTACCGCAAGGCCACCGTCGCCGAGAGCGAACCCACCGCCGCGGATTTGGCCCGCTTCCTTGAGGACATCAAGCAGGACAAGATCGACCTGCTCATCTTTAACCCGCAGACCGAAACCGACATGACCAAGCGCATCCGCGCCGCCGCCGAGGACAAGAACATCCCGGTGGTAGAGATTGGGGAAACCCCACCGGAGGAGACCAACTTCCTCGACTACTACGAAGAAGTCGTCAACGCACTCGAGGCTGTGTAAGTGCTCATCTCTTTTAAGAATGCCGCAGTAGAACCACTGTGGTCGGACATGAACCTCGCCGTAGACCGCGGCGAGTTCATCGCCGTTTTAGGCCCCAACGGCGTGGGCAAGTCCACGCTGCTGGGAACTATCTTGGGCACCCGCCAGCTGACCGCGGGCAGTGTGGGTGTCACGTGCCGCGTGGGCTTTATCCCGCAGCAAAGAATGTTCCCCCAAGACCTGCCCCTGCGCGCCCGGGATCTCGTGTCACTCTCCCTGGCGCATGGCACGCTGCGTAACCGACGGCCTGCTCGGGGCCGCGTCGATGAGGTCCTCGCCGAAGTTGGCGCCACCGGCATCGCTGACCGCCGCGTGGGCCAGCTCTCCGGCGGGCAGCAACAGCTCATCCGCCAAGCCCAGGCCCTAGCCAACGACCCAGAGCTCATCCTCGCGGACGAACCGCTATTGTCCTTGGACCCGGCGCGACAGCAGGCGACCGTCGCCAAGCTCGACGCCTGGCGGCACGAGCGCGGCACCTCCGTGCTCTTCGTTACCCACGGCATCAACCCGGTACTAGGCGTGGTGGATAAGGTGCTCTACCTCGCGCCCAATGGCCACACCTTCGGCACGGTCGATGAGGTCATGCGTTCTGAGGTGCTCTCGGAACTCTATGGCTCCTCCGTGACCGTCCTCAACGTCGATGGGAGGCTCATCGTTGTCTAAGTTCATCGAGGATACCCACTACCTGCTGGGTGTTGATTTCGTGCAATCCTCACTCATCGCCTGCGCGCTGCTCGGAATCCTCTCCGGAGTGATGACCTCACTTATCGTCCTGCGCCAGATGTCCTTCTCCGTACACGCCACCTCAGAGCTCGCGCTCATGGGCGCGGCCGCGGCTTTGCTGTTCGGCCTCAACATCGGCTTTGGCGCGATTGCTGGCGCCATCGTCGCGGCCATCATCCTGGCGGTGCTGGGGCTCAAGGGCCAGCAAGACAGCGCCATCGGCGTGGTCATGAGCTTTGGCCTGGGCCTCTCAGTGCTGTTCCTGCACCTCTACCCCGGCAACGCCAAGACCGCGATGACGCTCCTGACGGGACAGATCGTCGGCGTTTCTTCCGCGTCGGTGTGGCTGCTCGCCGCCACGACCGCCATCATCGTTGCCGTGGTGGCGTTGTTCTGGCGCCCGCTGCTCTTCGCTTCTGCGGATCCCGTCATGGCCCAAGCCGCCGGCGTGCCGGTGAAGTCCTTGGCGGTCTGCTTCGCCATCCTCGTGGGCCTGACGGCCGCGCAGTCGGTGCAGATCGTCGGTTCCCTTCTCGTCATGGCGCTGCTCATTACCCCGGGCGCAGCGGCGGTACAGATTACATCCTCCCCGCTGCGCGCGGTGGTGTGGTCCACCATCTTCGCGGAGGTCTCCGCCGTGGGCGGCCTGGTCCTCTCCCTGGCGCCGGGCCTGCCCGTCTCGGTCTTCGTCACGAGCATCTCTTTTGTTATTTACCTGGTCTGCCGCGGCATCGGCTGGGCTCGCAGCCGCAAGGCCGTCCGCGACGACGTCGCCGCCCGCCGCGCCTCCCAGGAACACTTCCGCGCCGCCACCGATCGCGCCGACGCCGAGACACACCACACCTCGACGCACGATGAGCACTGCGCGCATCAGGATTAGGCTAGATGCGTGACTTTGGAACGCCGTAGCCTCGAATTACAAGACCGCACCCGCACGTACCTCGTGTACCGCCCGAATGATGACGTCGAGCGCCAGAGAGACCTCCTCCTGTTCTTCCACGGCTCCCTGCAATCCGCGAACGTCATCCGCCGCTTCACTAACGGCACGTTCGATGACCTCGCCACCCGCCACGGCATGCTTGCGGTCTACCCCACCGGCGTGGAACAGCACTTTAACGATGCCCGCGCCACCCTGCCCGTCGCCGCGCGCGAGCTGGGCATCGATGACGTCGCCTTCACGCGCGCCATCCTCGACGAGCTGCGCGCGGAGCAGGAGGTTGGCCGCGTGTTCCTCTGCGGCTTCTCCAACGGCGGGCAGATGGTTATCCGCTTGCTCTTCGACGCCCCCGGGCTTGCCGATGCCGCCTGCGTCTTCGCCTCCACTCTCGGCGCCGGCGCCAACCATGCGCCCACCAATCCGGACTCGGCGTACCAACCCACCCCGGTCATGTTCGTCCACGGCACGGGCGACCGGCTCGCGCCCTATACGGGCGGAACGGCGGGCATTGACCCGAAGCGCACCCGCGGTGCCGTCACCGGCGCGCAGGAGAACGCCGCACGCTTCGCGGAGCTCAACCATGCCGCCGGCCCAGAGCGCACCCACCTTTTCCCCGACACCGTTGTCGACCGCTGGGAGCCGGCAGACGCCACCGGCGCGCCGGTCGAGCTCGTGAGCGTCGAGGGCATGGGCCACGTCATCCCGTCGGGCAACGAGCTGGACCCACGCCTGGGTAAAAACACGGATTCCTTCATCGCTGCCGAGCTCGTGGAGGAATTCTTCGGGCTCTAGACTGCACGTGCGCCCCATCGTGTCTCACTCCACTCAGCCCCAACCTCGGGTCGAGGCCGTTCGTAGGTGAGCGTCGAGAAGCAATAATTGTGGATTACCGACCAGTGCTTTGGCGATTCCTAGACGCTGTTTCATACCGAGCGAAGCATGCTCGCAGGAAACACTGTGGTGCAATGAAAGGCCTACAAGGGATAAAAGATCCTTCAGTTCATCATTCAGTGAACCTTGTTGTAGTGGTCGGCAATGTCGTTGACGATCGCGTAGAGGTCGCGTTCCATCGCGTAGGTTTTCTTTTCTCGCGTACTGACTAATCACACTTGCGACCCGTTGTTATCTAGAGAATTATTACGTCCCAGCGTGATGTTGCACACGTCTGTGCATGTATGTACTCTCGATGTCACGGTTTGCTGGCGAAGATTCTTCAAGTTACCCGCAGCTGAATCTGTACAAGGTGAAAACGGCAGGCAAAGGACCGAGTCGTCCTCGTCTCTAAGCCGTGGAACCCCAATCCTCCAGAACCTTGTATTCGGCACACGCACGCAATCTGAATGTTCAAGATGTGAAGTACTGGCCAGCAACCAAGAAGTAAAGATCGCCATCCAGCTTTCTCCGCCCTGAATCTAGCATCCGGAGGCGTAGAGAAACTCACGCAACGACTGAAACGCCAGCGTCTGTGTCACGTCGCGCAGCTCAAGGAAGAACCCATCTTCTGTAATTTCAACAATCCGCGCACCGGGGATGGCTGCCACAATCGGCGAGTGCGTCACCACGATGAACTGCGCACCCGCCTCCGCGGCGCGATGGATTTCCGCCATGAGCGTCATCTGCCGCACGAGCGAAAGCCCAGATTCCGGCTCGTCGAGGATGTAGAGCCCGCGCCCATCAAAGGAACGCTGCACGACGTCCATGACGGACTCGCCATGCGACATCGCGGTCGAACCAACGTTGTAGTGCGCCTCCGCTCGCAGGAAGTAGCCGTCCTTGGGCGCGGTACCTAGCCGCAGGCTCGCCCACCTCCGGAGGGGATTGATGGGACCGGCGGAGCGCTGCACACCCCATATCCCACCGCGCTCAGGAAAGCCGTACTCGAAGGCAATGCCCTCGGCGAGCGTCGACTTTCCTACCCCGTTGTCCCCGGTCAGCACGGTCACCGGCGCACGCAGGTCCAGTCCTTGGCGTCGCAGCGCCACGAAACCAGGAACGGAGGACACCCACTCAGGTCCGTGGCCGCCGTCCAGCGCGGCATAGGCGTCGACATAGAAGTCTCTCATTCGCCCTCCCCAATAAGAAACGCGGCGGTTCCCAATGGATCGGCAAGGAACTCGCGCGCGGCGTGGACAGCTTCCGTCGCTTCGGGAGCGACGGGCGCAATCCCCTTGTCGCCGAACGCGTAGACGGTCGCGCCTTGCATGCTGAGGAAGACTGGCGAGTGCGTCGCGAGGATGACCTGCGCGCCCTGGGCGGCGAGGCGCTCGAGCTGCGTGACAACCTCGACCTGCCGGGGATAGGACAAGCCGTCTTCCGGCTCGTCGAGAATGATCATTCCGTCAGAATGGAAGCGTCTCTCGACGAGGGCGAGCAGACCCTGGCCGTGGCTGAGAAACGGCAGGTCACTGAGCGGATCGGGATTCTCCGGGCTGTGGATCTGGTGGTGATACTCGCTCAAGTTGAGGAAGGTCTCGCCGCGCAAGAAGTACACGTCGCGCGGGTTGTGCGCCCGCGAGCAGATGAGCCACTCGGGATAGTCCTCGTCGCCGGTGGCAAACCGGGCGTGGCGCGAGCCGCCCTCGGGATTGACGCCAAGCCCCACGGCGATGGCCTCGAGCAGCGTGGATTTTCCGGCGCCGTTATCCCCCACGACGACGGTCACGGGCGTAGGCAAACGCAAGGCGCCGCCGGGCAGCGCTGCGATGAGCACGCCCAGGCGGCGCATGTGTTCCGGCACGCCGGGCAGTCCCTCCCCAATAAGCTCCGGGGCGGGACGCACACTCGTGAGGAACATGGCGACGAAAGCGTGAGCCTACTTCTGGGCCGCGCGACGCTGGCGGGCGAACTCGGAAAGCACCGCACCTGCCGCCACGGAGGCGTTGAGGGATTCAACCCAGTCGGTCATGGGGATGGACATGATGGCATCGCAGTTCTCGCGGACGAGGCGCGAAATGCCTTTGCCCTCAGAGCCGATGACGATGACAACGGGGTCGGTGCCACCGTTGTAAGTATCGAGGGTGTGCTCGCCTCCCGCATCCAGGCCAACAACCTGGTAGCCGGCCTTCTGGAAGTCCTGGACCGTGCGGGTCACGTTGGTCACGCGAGCCACCGGCAAGCGCGCGGCGGTGCCGGCGGAGGTACGCCAGGCCACCGCGGTGACGGAGGCGGAGCGACGCTCTGGGATGATGACACCATGGCCGCCGAAGGCCGCGACGGAGCGGATGACTGCGCCGAGATTGCGCGGGTCGGTGATGTTATCGAGGATGACGAACATACCCGGTTCCTGAGCATCGCGGGCCCGATCCATCAGGTCATGGACGTCAGCATACTTGTACGGCGGGATCTGCAGACCAATGCCCTGGTGCATGCCGTTGCCGGTCATGCGATCCATCTCGTGGCGCTGGACCTCCAGGATCGGGATGTTGCGAGTATTGCACATGGCTACGGCCTCGGAAAGGCGGGCGTCGTTGCGCGTGCCTTGCACGATGTAGAGCGACGTTGCCGGAACCTTGGCGTGGAGGCACTCGATGACCGGGTTACGGCCGACGACCATCTCCGCGGTCTCCTTGTCGTGGCGGCCTGAATTGCGGCGCTCGCGCTCTAGCTTCGCCTTGTGCTTGGCGTGGTAGACGCGGTCCTCCGCCTTAGGCGTGGGGCCCTTGCCAGCCAGTCCCTTGCGGCGCTGACCGCCAGAGCCCTTGGTGGCACCCTTCTTATTCGTCTTGCGGATACCTGCGCCGCCGCGGCCGTGGGTACGTGCCATAATTCTTCTCCTTTGTTGTCCTCGGCTTATGCCAAGGACGGCTAATCCGCCAGGGACCAGGTGGGGCCGTCGGCGGTGTCGGTGATGGTTATACCCGCGGCTGCAAGGCGGTCGCGCACGGCGTCCGCAGTAGCCCAATCCTTTTCTGCGCGGGCGGTGGTGCGACGCTCCAATTCGGCTCGGACGAGGACGTCCAGGGCCGCTTCAGCGCCGCTTTCTTCGCCACTATCTTTCCACTGTTCGTCCAGCGGATCAAAGCCAAGAACCGCAGCCATGGCGCGCACCGCCCCGGCGAGGCGCTTGGCCTCCTCACGGTTGCCTTCACTCAGTGCCTTATTGCCCGCGCGCACGGTGGTGTGGATTTCCGCCAACGCCTTCGGCACAGCGATGTCATCATTCATCGCTTCTTCGAAGGCCGGGGTCCACTCGCCCTTTTCCACGTTTTCGAACTTGCCCACGAAGTCCTCGATGCGGCGGTAGCCGGCCGCGGCCTCGGTCAGCGCTGCCTCGGAGTATTCGAGGACCGAACGGTAGTGCGCAGAGCCCAGGTAGTAGCGCAGCTCCACCGGGCGGACGATCTCCAACATGTTGGCAATGGAGAGCACATTGCCCAAGGACTTCGACATCTTCTCACCGGCCATGGTGACCCAGTGGTTGTGCATCCAGTAGTTGGCGAACTTGTCGCCCGCCGCATGGGACTGCGCGATCTCATTTTCGTGGTGCGGGAACTGCAGGTCCAAGCCACCGCAGTGGATATCGAACTCGCCGCCTAGGTAGTAGGTGGACATGGCGGAGCACTCCAAGTGCCAGCCCGGCCGGCCACGACCCCACGGGGTAGGCCAGGACGGCTCGCCCGGCTTGGCCGCCTTCCACAGCGCGAAGTCCTGGGGACTGCGCTTGCCAGCGTTGTCCGTTTCGCCCTGTTCCATCTCCTCGACGCGGTTGCCGGACAGCGAACCATAGTCCGAGCCTTCCGTGGCATTCCAGGCCGCGACGTCGAAGTAAACGGAACCGGAATCGTCCTCTCCCCCCGCTGTGCCGTTAGGCACGGCATAAGCAAAGCCGGCGTCGATAAGCCGCTGCATGTACTCCACCATCTGGGTGACAAAGCCCGTCGCGCGCGGCTCCACGGAAGGGGGCAGAACGCCCAGGGTGTTATAGGCCTTGGTGAACTCACGCTCATAGGTGGATACCCACTCCCACCAGGGGCGGTTATTCTCAGCAGCCTTGGTGAGGATCTTGTCATCGATATCGGTGACGTTGCGCACGAGTGCCACGTCATAGCCTTGCGCGCTAAGCCAGCGGCGCAGGATGTCGAAGGCGACGCCGGAGCGCAGGTGGCCAATATGCGGCTGGGACTGCGGGGTGGCACCGCACAGGTAGATCGACGCGTGGCCGGGGCGAACCGGCTCGAACTCACGTTGGCTGCGGGTGGCGGTATCAAAAATGCGCAAAGTACTCACCTGGCCTAGTCTAATTGACTCGGGCGCGGCGGCTAGCGCGAGACGGCTTAGGCGCGCCAGACCACGGCAGTGGCCACGGCAGCGCGGCCCTCCTTGCGGCCAGTAAAGCCGAGATGATCCGTCGTCGTTGCGGAAACAGACACCGGAGCGCCGAGGATTTCGCTCAGCACGGCCTCGGCTTCCTTTCGCCGCGGGCCCATCTTGGGGCTCTGACCAACCAATTGGGCGGCGGCGTTGCCGATGATGAAACCTTCTTTTTCCAGCAGCTCGCGGCACTCGCGCAACAGCTGAGCGCCGGAAACCCCGTCGTACTCAGGCCGTCCCACACCGACGAAGGAGCCGAGGTCGCCGAGGTTGGAGGCGGAGAGCAAGGCGTCGACAAGCGCGTGGCTCACCACGTCACCATCGGAGTGGCCCTCGCAGCCATCCACGTCCTCGAAGAGGAGACCTGCGATCCAGCAGGGTTTTCCGGGCTCAATCTGGTGGGCGTCGGTGGCGATTCCCACGCGCGGGATAATCGGGTTAGTCACTAGGCACCTCGAAGATGGTTGGTTCGGCCTCATCCGTCACGGCCTTCGCCAGGACGAGGTCGATGGGGGTGGTGATTTTAAACGCGAAGGTATCTCCCTGCACGGTCTCCACGCGCTCGCCGTGCCATTCCATGAGGCTGGCGTCATCCGTGGCGACGAAGTCAGGGTCCTGCGCCCAATAGTCTAGGTTGGCGCGGCGCAGCGCGGCCAGGTTAAAGCCCTGCGGCGTTTGCACAGCGCGCAGGCGGGAACGATCAGGGGTGGACAGGACCGTCTGGCCCTCCACCTCTTTGATGGTGTCCGCCACGGGAAGGACCGGGATGACTGCGGTGGCGCCGTCGAGCACGCGCTTGGCGACGCGCGCGATCATCCCCGGCGGCGTCAACGCACGGGCGGCGTCGTGGATGAGCACCACGGCATCCTCATCTGGGATGGCCTGCAGACCCGCCCAGACGGAATCGGCGCGCTCGTCCCCGCCGTGGACGATGCGCACGGGAACATCAGAATCGATGCGGTTGAGGATACTGGCAGCATAGCCCTCCATGGAGGGGCTAACGAGAACAATGATCTCATCGACGAATTCCGAGGTGATCATGGCCCGGACGGAACGCTCCAGCAAGGTGCGCCCGCGCAGCTCCACGTAGGCCTTGGGAACCTCGGCCCCGAGGCGCGTCCCCTGACCGGCGGCCGCGACGAGAGCAATGACGCGGGCGGTGGAACGGGTATTAGTCTTCGTCGTCGAAGGAGAGGTCATCGAGATCGACGTCATTGTCAATATCGGTGGTAATGGACTTGTCCTCTACCAGGCCGGCGGCGCGGTGACGCTCGATGGTGGCGTTGATTTCCTCCATCATGGTGTCAGCCTTCTTCTCATCAACCGGCTTGGCCAGGGAGAGCTCACCGACCAGAATCTGGCGGGCCTTAGCCAGCATGCGCTTCTCACCGGCGGACAGGCCACGGTCCTGGTCGCGGCGCCACAGGTCACGCACGACTTCCGCCACCTTGTTGATATCGCCGGAGGCGAGACGCTCTTGGTTCGCCTTGTAGCGGCGGGACCAGTTGCCGGCTTCCTCGACGTCTACTTCGCGCAGGACGGAGAAAACCTTCTCGAGGCCTTCCTTGCCCACAACGTCGCGCACGCCCACCATCTCAACGTTCTTGGAAGGAACACGAACCACCAGGTCGGACTGGTTGATTTGGAGAACGAGGTATTCGAGCTCCTCGCCGCCCATCTCCCGCGTTTCAATCGCCGTAATCTTGGCGGCGCCGTGGTGGGGGTAGACGACGACCTCTCCGACCTTAAATTCCATTGCCACTCCTTGTGAAGCCTTTGAGACGGTGCCCATCGTGTGCTCTCGGCGTGCTCTCGGTGGGCCGCATATACAGGGAGTCTATTCTAGCACGCGACTTTCCGGCACCGCTCCCCCGCCCAGGTGCCGCACGCTGCCTGCAATACACCACTATGGCGGCTGATATAAAGCCCGGCTACCCCCGGTCTACCCAAGGGGTTTGCTGGAAACTGTGTGCTTTCCCCCCAGAGGTACTAGGCTAAAGCGTTGATAAGCTTTGTGATCGCAATTCAATGGAGGACACTCACAGTGCAGTCCCTGAAGTCCGCCGCTCGCTGCGGTGCCATCATGTCAGTTACCGCCCTCTCCGCGCTGGCCTTGGCGTCCTGCTCGGCCGGTCATGTTGCGCAGACCGCGGAAAAGGTGATTGCTGTCGACGGCGCATCCGCAAGCTCCGAAGATGGCAAGGTGGCCGTACGTGACGTCACCATTCAGGTTGAGCCGGACACCGGTGAGACCTCCCTGAAGTTCGTTGCCGTTAACCAGGGCTACAAGGTCGATGACGTTACCCTCGAGTCCGTCAACGTCGATGGCCAGGATGTCCCTCTGGAAGGCGTCGAGCCGCTTCCGCGCGATCATGCCCTCTACGCCGATTCCCAGGCGAACCTGGACCGCCTCCCCAAGGACGGCAAGGACAAGAACATCACCTACGTGACCACCTCCCTGGAGAATGAGGACTATGGCTTCGGCGGCTCCCGCCCGGTGACCTTCACCTTCAACACCGGCACCATTGAGGTTGATGCCACCGTGTCTGCCTCCCCGCTGCAGTCCGGTAACTATGACCGCGACCCGCAGTCCACCGAGGGCTACGCCGAGAACAAGTAAGCCTTCTCTTTACAGAAACCGCCCCAGCTGCCAAAGTTTTCCCGGATCTTTGAATCACGGGCTGCAACTTTGGCAAGTGGGGCGGTTTCTTTTTCATTTTTAGATAGCGTTAAGGCATGGCAAAAAAGGTTCGTCCCGTCCACACCTGCTCCGAGTGTGGCTTCGTCTCCCCCAAGTGGCTTGGCCGCTGCCCCGAGTGCGGCTCGTGGGGAACGCTTCAGGAAACCGCGGCGGCTGAGAGCGGTACTGCTGCCCAGGCTGCGGTGTCTGGGCGCCGTCCCACAGGCCTAACGCCGACGAGCCCGGCGGTGCCGATAACCAAGGTGGGCGCGTCAGCAACGAAGGCCATCAATACCGGTATTGGGGAACTAGACCGAGTCTTGGGCCGCGGCATCGTCCCTGGCTCGGTGGTGCTCATGGCGGGTGAGCCGGGGGTCGGCAAATCCACGCTCCTGCTCGAGGTTGCTTCCCGCTGGGCGCAGCTAGGGCGCACTGCGCTTTATGCCACCGCGGAAGAATCCGCTGGGCAGGTCCGCGCCCGCGCTGAGCGCACAGGGGCTTTGCACGAGACGCTCTATCTTGCGGCTGAGTCGAATCTCGACGTTGTCTTTGGGCACGTGGAGCAGCTCAAACCCAGCCTGCTCATCGTGGACTCCGTCCAAACCATGCACGCCGCCGGAGTCGAAGGCGTGGCGGGCGGCGTGGCGCAGTCGCGCGCAGTGACCGCCGCCCTGACCACGCTGGCCAAAACCACCGGCATCCCCATCCTCCTCGTCGGGCACGTAACCAAAGACGGCAACGTCGCCGGACCTCGCGTGCTTGAGCACCTCGTGGACGTCGTCCTGAATTTTGAGGGTGACCGTCAATCCTCTCTGCGCCTTCTCCGAGGCCTAAAGAACCGCTTCGGTGCCACCGATGAGATGGGCTGCTTCGAGCAAACTGCGGCCGGAATCCGGGAGGTCGCGGATCCTTCTGGCCTCTTCCTCTCCCACCGCGGCAGCACCCCAGATGGCTCGGCGGTGACCGTCGCCATGGATGGTGTGCGCCCCATTCTGGCTGAGGTCCAGGCGCTCACCGTGGATCCTGTCGCAAAGAACCCGCGGCGCGTGGTGACGGGGCTTGATGCCAACCGCGTTCCCATGGTGCTCGCGGTGTTGCAGGCCCGCGCGGGCGAACGCACCAACGACAAGGATGCCTATGTGGCCACGGTGGGCGGTATGAAGATTCAGGAACCGGCCACGGACCTAGCCGTAGCCCTTGCCACGTGGTCTTCCTTACACGAGCAGCCGCTACCACCGAAGACAGTGGTCATCGGCGAGGTGGGCCTCGCTGGCGAAGTTCGCCGCGTACCGAACCTGGACCGCCGCTTGGCAGAAGCTGCCCGCTTGGGTTACCGCTACGCCATCGTCCCGCCCGGAAAGGTGGAGGTCAGCGGGGGCATGCAGGTGCGTCAAGCAGCGACGCTGAGCGAAGCAATCGCTGCTCTTAAAGCAGATTGAAGGGGAGCGCTGGGGAGTAGTTCTCACCGATGACGGAGTGCAAGAAATAAGCACCCGGCTCAGCGTCCTCGCGGTCGGTGCACTTGCCCGGCTCAGAGCGCTTACGGGACCAATCCGCCTGGAAGTAGCGGGTCTCACCTGATTTGAAGGTCTGCTTGCCGGTTTCCACCGAGGCATAGCAATCGGTATCGGCCCACACGCGCTCGTTAGAGCCCATCTTGTAGACCTCGAAGCGCAGCTGTTCTTCATCCAGATCGATGGAGCAATCTGCCGTCGTCGGGTTAAAGACCTCCAAGTAGAAGGTCGGCATCTTATCAGCCGGAACACTGTCCTCGTTGGTCTTGGCCAACACCTTGAGGTCTTGGAGGGAACACGTCGTCTTGGTGGGATCGACGGTCAACTCCTCCGGCTTCGCCTCAGAGGATGGCGCTTCCTTGTCCTGCTCGCCTTCCTTCGGCTCAGTAGATTCCGGGGCTTCAGTGGATCCCTCGGCCGCGGTGGACTCGGTCGTCTCCACCGCCGAGGTTGCTTCCTGCGACGTGGCCAAGGTATCCGAAGCCGCTGCTTGCTGCGATTCCGCTCCCGGTTCCTCCGAACCGCTAAAAAGCGCGGTGGCAGCCCAAATAAGAACAATCACGAGTACCAAGATCGCCACGAGCGCGGCAACGCGACGGCGAACATAGATCTCTCGCGGTAGCTGCTTCGGGGTACGGGATGGCTCAGTCACAGCTCTTAGTTTAAGGGGACTAGAGCCCAACCCGGGCCAGCCCGGGGCCGCGTGTCTTGAGCAGCGGCTTCTATGTGCTCATCCGAGGAACCGGGTGAGCACACGCGCTACTTAACGCCGTGCAGGACGACGGTCTCCACACTGGAATCCTCCAGGAGGTAGCGCAGGCCAACGATGCCGAGCGTGCCGGCGTCGAGAAGCCGGCGTGCAGCCGGCACATCGGAGATGATCTGGGACACCGTCTGCGCGGTATTTTCGCGTTCGAAATCGGCGCGCTCCTCACGTCCATCGCGCTTGGCCACCATCGAGGCAGCGGCCACGCGCTCAATGATCGGACGCTGCAGGCCCGTCGGCAGATCGCCACCCGCCAGGAAGTCTGAGGCTGCGCCCACCGCACCGCAGGACTGATGGCCCATAACCACGAGCAAGTTGGCCTTCAGGTTTTCCAGTGCATAGTCCAGCGAGGCCATCACCGCGCTGTCCAGGATGTGACCGGCGGTGCGGATGACGAAGGCATCACCGAAACCAATGTTGAACACGTGCTCAATGGGCGCGCGGGAATCGGAGCAGGCCAGCACGATGACGCGTGGGTCTTGGCCTTGAGTCAGGCCAGCGCGCAGCTTCGCGTCTTGGTTAACGTCGATGAGGTTACCCGTCACCAGGCGGTGGTTACCTTCCTGGAGGGCTTCCCACACCTTCTGTGGGTTTTGAGGGACATCTACTAAAGGCATGTTTCTTACTCTAGTCCCCACCGCCCTACACTGAGGTTCCTATGGATACCCAAGCTGTCGTGGAATGGTTCGATGCCCATGAACGCCCCCTACCGTGGCGCGAGCCAGGGACCTCGGCATGGGGCGTGCTCCTAAGTGAGGTCATGAGCCAGCAAACCCCCGTCGCGCGCGTCGCCCCGCAGTGGGAGGAATGGATGCGCCGCTGGCCTACCCCACAGGACCTTGCGGCGGCGTCCAAGGCGGATGTCTTACGCGCGTGGGGCAAGCTGGGCTACCCTCGCCGTGCGTTGCGCTTGTGGGAGTGTGCTAAGGAGATTGGTGAGGGAGAGGTTCCGGGGGACGTCGACAAGCTCTTGGCGTTACCGGGGATCGGTGAGTACACCGCCCGTGCAGTGGCCTGTTTCCATTTTGGCCACAACGTTCCGGTGGTGGATACCAACGTCCGCCGCGTCTATGCCCGCGCAGAGGACGGGCGCTTCCTCGCCCCGAGTCCCGCGAAGCGCGAATTGGCACAGGTAGAAGCCCTGCTTCCGAAAGAGAACGGCCCGCGTTTTTCGGCCGCACTCATGGAACTCGGAGCCTTGGTGTGCACGGCCAAGACCCCGGACTGCGCCGCCTGTCCCATCAAGTCCACGTGCGCTTGGCAGCTCGCGGGCTGCCCGGAGCCCAGTGAGGAGGAGGCCGCGCGGGCTAAGAAACGCGTACAAAAGTTCACCGGCACGGACCGGCAGGTGCGGGGGCTGCTTCTCGACGTCCTCCGAGGCTCACCCCACCCAGTTACCCAGGCCGACCTGGATGCGGTATGGCCAGATGCGGCACAGCGCTCGCGCGCACAAGCCTCGCTGCTCGAGGATGGGTTGATGGATGTCAACGACGAGGGTTTGTTCCACCTTCCGCACTAGGCACGTGTGAGAAGTCGATGAGGTGGCCGAAGGTCCAATCGCGGTCGGTCAACAGGCGGGCGAGGATAAGCCCGCAGCCGATGGCCGCCACGGCCATCGAGGCGGTAGCGAAGTTGCTCAACGCCTGGTCCATGTTGCCTACGTTAAGGTGATAGACGGTGCGGAACATGGAGGTGCCCGGGATCATGATGACGGACGCGGGCACCGTCGTAGTGATGCGCGGTAGGTGTGCGCGTGTGGAGGCCACCGCACCCAAGAGCCCGACGATGAGACCACCGGCGAAAGCTCCGACGTAGGCCGTGGCCCCGACCCCGATGAGAACTAGTCGCACGAGGTTGGCCACCGTTCCCACCGCGGCCGCTACGAGCACCATCCGGCGCGAGGAGTTAAAGAGGAACGCGAATCCGGAAATGCCCAGGAAGCTGGCCGCCGCGGCGGCGAGGTACCACACGGGCGCATAGTCCGGGATGCCCGGTTCCGGTGTGAGCTCCGTGGTCCAGCTGACCAGAGCCACGGTAAAGGTGGCGGCGGTGATCACCGTCAGCGCGTAGGTCAGGCGGGATAGCCCGGCCTCGAAGTCGAAGCGCGCGAGGTCAATGAGCGCGGAGAACAACGGGAAACCGGGAATGAGGAAAAGTACGGCGGCCACGTAGCCCGAGGAAAACTCCGACGGGTCCGCCACCCCGGCGGCAGCCACGGCCTCGGTGGTGAAGAAATACACGAGGCTAGCCACCGTGCCAGCCGCCACGATGCAGCCGAGCTGGTGGACGTGCTTGCCATGTAAAACCGCGCGGGTGAGCTGGCCACAAAAGGCGGCGAGGGCTACCAGCAGAATCGCCAGCGGCGTAAAGAAGTTCAGGACCGCGAAAGAGGCGCACGCAATCGCCGCCGCTACAGCCAAGAACCAACGGTTCCACCGCTTGACCACCGTCGACTCGATGGAATCAAGCATCTCCGTGAGCTCTTCGGTCGTAATGCCCGCGTACAGCCTGTGGTGGGTAAGGTCCTCCAGCGCCTCGATGCGGGAGGCGTCAACTGCCGGCGAATGCTGCTGGGCCACCACGGTGCGAAACTCGCGGCCACGGTGAAACGTGCATGTTATCTGGGTGACGCCGACGTTGGCATCGAGCCGATCAAAACCGAGCGCGCGGGCGGCACGTTTCATGCCGCGCAGCACGCGGTAGCCGGACGTTCCCGCGCCCATGAGCATCATGCCTAGGCGCAGGACGACGTCGGCCTCGTACCCCATGCGGACATAGTCGCTGTTGGGGTGAGAAGTCATTAGCGCCAGCGTCCCCGGAAATTCAGGCCGCCGGGCAGGTTGACCCACATGCCGCCGCGGGAGTTAAAGGTCACGGGGCCGACCTTCGTCGACATCGACGCACCGGAGCCGGAAACGTTGATCCAGCTATTCTTTCCGGTCTTCTTGCGCTTACGAAAATAGATTCCCATGCGCGTTAGCTTAGCGCAGCGCAGTCGCTGCACCCCAGCGAAAGAAGTATTAGTCTAACGACATGAAATTGATCTCTCCCCGCGCCCTCCTAGCTGCTCTCGCACTCGCGGCTACCGCACTGGCACCCGCAGTGGCATCGGCGGCGCCCGGCACGCCGGTCTCCTCGCATCCGATCGATCACGTGGCTGCCATCTCCGGTGTCAAAGCCGAGAAAATTTCCTACGAATCCACCCTCATGGACGGCCGCCCCACCACCGTCACGGGTGTCATTTACGAGCCTTCCGCTGCGTGGAACGGCCCGGGTGAGCGCCCCACCATCGTCTTCGCGCCCGGTACCCGCGGCGCGGGTGATCAGTGTGCACCGTCTAATGCCGCACAATCGGTGGGCAACCTCGCCCTGGGGCCGGCCAACCAGGTCACCCTCAATATGAACTACGAGTACGCGCTCTATCAATACGCCGCGCAACAGGGCGTGCGCGTGGTCACGACCGACCTGGTTGGTCTCGGCACGCCAGGTCACCACACCTACGTCAACCACGTTGAGGAAGCACACGCGGTTCTCGACGCCGCCCGCGCTACCCTCCGCCACGTGAACGCGCCGGTGGATGCCCCCGTTGGCTTCGCCGGCTATTCCCAGGGTGGCGGTGCGGCCGCGGCCGCCGCTGAATTCGCGGCAACCTATGCTCCTGAGCTCAACGTCAAGGGCACTTATGCCGGTGCCCCGCCGGCAGATCTTTTCGAGGTCATGAACGCGGTCGATGGCTCCTCCATCGTCCACGTCTTGGGCTATGCCATCAATGGCTATGCGGAGCGCAGCCCTGAGTTTTATAACGAGATCGTCACCGAAATGAACCCGCGCGGCATGCACTTCCTTGCCAGCGCTGCCCACGCCTGCATTGGTGATTCGATTGCTACGTGGGGCTTTACCCGCACCAGCCAGCTGACCAAGACGGGCGAGTCCTTCGGTGAACTCGTGCGCCGCAAACCGGCTGCCGCCCAGATGCTTGCGGAGCAACGACTGGGCCAGCGTGCCCTCAACGCCCCGATGCTGGTCATGAACTCCCCCACCGATGACCTCATCCCCTACGAGCAGTCCCGCACGATGGCGGGCAACTACTGCTCACTCGGCGGCACCGTCCAGTTTGAAGCCGCCGACCCCGTCGACGTTCTTCCCCACTCTGGGGCCAACCACGCCGTTGGCATCATCAGCTCGGTTCCACGCGGCGTGGATTATCTGATTGACCGTTTCCGGGATGAGCCGGCGCCCACCAACTGCCAGGTTTCCTAAGACTTAGTGCAAACCACCCAAGGATGAGAATGGCTCCTCGGCCTGGATGTCGTGCAAGGGCACGCGCACCCAAGGCGAATCACTGTGTGCGAGCAGCTCGGTGAGCCGTTGCGATTGATCCTTCATCGCAGCGGCGACGTCGGGCTCACCATCACTTGCCCAGATCATTCGGCCCCACCAGAAACTTGCGGCTACGTCTGCCCACGACACGAAGTAGCGCTGCAGCGCCGCCACGGCCTTATCCGAAATCTGAAGGAACTCTTCTGGAGAAATCCAACCCAGCTCCGTTGCCGGGCCACCAACGTTGTGAATTCGGATTATGTCCCATGCGCGAGTAGTGGTGGGCAGTGCCGGGGCCGCTGCTTTGGCAAAGCCCTCCGAGCGCAACATCCTTACGAGGTAGCGGAACTTATGTTCACCACGACGCGGATCCGCGCCTTGGGCAACAAAGAAGTCTTTGATGAACTCGACCTTTTCCTCCACTTCCGCATCTAGCTCGCGCTCGGGGACGTCCTTCACGGCGTATGCGAGGGGTAAAACCAGGTCATCTTCCACGTGCTGGCCACCTTCGAGCAGAGCATCAATAACCTGATACGCTTCCTGTGCACCAGTGACCCCCCAGTTTTGCTCGAGAGATGTTTTGTAGTACTTGGCCGCCCTTGCATTGATGGCCTCAACCCCTAGCGGGGTCGCAAACGCCTTATTGCTCTTGTACACCATTCCCCAAGAGTGGCGGCGCACCTCATCTTTGCTCGGCGCCGGTTCCGGCCATGGGAACTTTGTAAGGCGGTAGATCCAAGTATCATCAAACTTTGCTGGCGTGAACGTTGAGCTCATACCCACACAACGTACCGAGGTTTCTGGCACGGTTCCGTGGTGCTCCATCCATCACCCCTATGCCGGGGGTGATCTACGCCATAACTCAGTGCACCCAGTCAAAGTTTTTGATGTGTTGTTAGTCTCGTGTGCATGACAGGACCCCAGATTGCATTGACAGACCGGCCAGATCTCGGTGCTGCACTTAAACGTGCTGGTGATTCCGAGATTGTGCACGCTGCCGCCACAGCCGTTGTAGAAGGCCTTGGTGTCGACGAAATTGTGCTGGAAGCCGCCGCTACGAAAGCTAGCGGGGTGGATGGTGCCGCGTTTGCCACCAACCGAAGGATCCTCGTGACCGCCGATAAGAAGGATCCATCTCATTTTGAGTTCCTTGAACTTGACAACCTGGGCAACGTCACAGTTCTGCCCTACCAGGATGGCTGGGCCGTCGTGGCTCAGCTCTATAACACGTACAAAGTGTGGAGCGGATTCACGGAAAAGGCCGCGCGTCGCGTGCAGTTTGCTGCCCAGTGGGCCCTGACCGCAGGCCGTGAAGCACGGACGGAGGCCTCGCGCGCGGTGTCTTCGGAGGAGCTTTTTAAGCGGTGGAAAGAAAACAAGCACCGTCTCGATCGCAGTAGCTTTGAAGAGCACGTTGAGTCGATGCGCTCCCTGTATACCGATATTGATTCACGGTGGTGGACTAAATAATGAGCCGACTTGCATACCCAGGTTCGCCCGATCACCTAAACGGGGCGGAAGACACATCACACATCAAAGAAGGCCAGACAGTTGCGGATAATGGCTACCGCCATTTCATCAAGCATGGCTCACTACTAGATCCAGGCGCGGCTTCGAAGAGTGCATCGGGCACCGCCTCCACGTCAAACCCCACCGCGGGCAAGACAGGTACCCACACCGATGGCCCGAAGCAAGGCCTCAGTGTAAAGAAGCAGCTGTTGCTCCTTCCGCTAGTAATCGCGGTCATCGTGGTGGTAGCGATTGGTTACGTCGCAGCTAAAGACGCCCTCTTTGGTGACAAGTCAGAAGACTCGGCCGCGCCTGCACAGCCCGCCGCTGAAGCACCTGCCGATTCCGGGGCTTCCGACGGTGACACCGCCGGCGAGACCGGTGGCGATACTGCTGGCGACGCCCAAAGCGGCCTCACCTCCGCCGACCAAGCACCGGAGCCGATTGCTGACTTCGTGGAAGTGTGCACAGATTATGAAGTGATGTTCAGCTACTACGGCGCGGATAACTCCCCTGCCCCAGAAGCGAAGGGCATCAACTGTTCCGTGGATACTACGAAAGCACCTGAGGTTGGTTACGTAGTCTTCACCGATGACCCTGCCGCCACCGCTGCCGTTCGTGACGGCAAACCCGTCTTGAAGGCCGCTGAGATTTCCGCAGAATCAACGCGCGGTTCCACATTCAAGGCCCAGCGATTGGAGGCCATGTTCACTGTTCAGGAAATCCTCCCTGACGATAAGGGCATCGTTGAGTACATGATCAAGAGTGATGACCCTGAGGTGGCAAAGAAAGCACTGGTAGACCTCGGCGTGGCCAAGTAAAAACCAGATCGGTTCGCCCACCATTTTCCATTTTCATTTAATTGTCAATAGTCACCGGCGGTGATAGGCTGAGTGCATGGCACACGAGCACCACGACCATGATCACTCCAGCACGCCGCTGCGCGCGCTCCTGGCTGCGCTCAGTATCACCGGCATTGTCTTCTTCGCCGAGCTGATCGGCGGCTGGTTGGCAGGGTCCATGGCGCTGATGGCGGATGCGATGCATATGCTTTCCGACGCCGCGGGGCTCATCATTGCGGTGATCGCGGTGTTGGTTGGACGGCGCCAAGCATCAGCCCAGGCCACCTACGGCTACCGGCGAGTAGAGGTACTTGCGGCGCTAGCCAACGCGGTCATGGTGCTGGCAATCTCAGTATGGATTGTCGTCGAGGCGGTGCACCGCCTGCAGAGCCCGGCCGAGGTACAGGGCAAGGCAATGCTGATCATCGCGGTGATCGGTCTCGTGGCGAATGCTCTGTCGGCGTGGGTACTGCACCGGCACCGCGAGTCCTCGATCAACGTGGAAGGCGCGTTCTTGCACGTGCTGGTGGATTTGCTCGGCTCGGTCGCGGTGATCGTAGCGGGCATCGTGGTGCTGACCACGGGATTTGTGGCGGCGGACGTGATCGCCTCCCTCGTGATCGCAGCGATGGTGCTGCCGCGCGCCTGGCAGCTCATGCGCTTGTCGGCGAGCGTGCTGCTCGAGCAGGTTCCGGCGGGCTTCGACGCCAACGTGATCGAACCCGTGCTGCGTCGGGTCGAAGGCGTTGCCGACATCCATGACCTGCACCTGTGGAGCCTGGACGGAGTCAACGTTCTCACGACCGTGCACATCGTGCGCGACGGCACCGTCGACACCGGTCCGCTGTTGGATGCCGCCCAGCACGTTCTGCGCGAACACGGCATCGAGCACTCCACCATCCAAATCGAGCCCCCGGAACACGAATCCCACGAGACAGTGTGCTGATTCAGTTCAATACTGGACCGGTCATGGTGTTAAAGAGGGATTAGATTCCGCCGCGCCCGATCGCGCAAAGAAAGCCCCGAACCGCACGGAGCGTCACTCGCGTGCGGTTCGGGGCTAATCCTTATAGGCCCAGCGCGGGGCCCAAGTCAGCGCTTAGAGCGGCTGGCCAGCACCGGCACCAGCCGGCGGCGGGTTGCCGTCATCACCATCATCGTTGTGCGATTCCTCAGCGGAGTCGCTGCCCGACTCGTCGAGGACGTCCGGGGTGACGGTGTCAGAGCCATCGGAGTCTGGGCCGTGAGTTTCGGCGTCGATCTCGGTGGCCAGTTCCTCATCGGCCTCACGCACGGCGGTCTCCTCGAGATCCTTGTCGAAGATGTCCTCCGGCAGCGGGCGCGGACGCGGAGTGAAGGTGAAGGTGGCGGAAGAGTTGTCCTTGGACTCGCCATCCCAGCCTTCAACGTCCACGGTGATGATTTCACCGGCGCCAATTTCACCGAAGAGGATCTTCTCGGAGAGCTGATCCTCAATCTCGCGCTGAATGGTGCGACGCAGCGGGCGAGCACCCAAGACCGGGTCGAAGCCACGCTGAGCCAGCAGATCCTTGGCCTTCTGGGTGAGCTCGATGCCCATGTCACGCTCGGAGAGCTGCTTCTCCACGCGGGCGATGAGCAGCTCCACCATCTCGACGATCTGCTCCTGGGTGAGCTGGTGGAAGACCACAATCTCATCGATACGGTTGAGGAACTCAGGGCGGAAGTGCTTCTTCAGCTCATCGTTAACCTTGTTCTTCATGCGCTCGTACTGCGCCTCGGCGTCATTCTCCGAAGAGCCGGTGAAGCCAAGTCCCACTGCCTTCGAGATGTCCTGGGTGCCCAGGTTGGAGGTGAAAATGAGCACCGTGTTCTTGAAGTCCACCACGCGGCCCTGACCATCGGTCAAGCGGCCATCCTCCAACACCTGTAGAAGGGTGTTGTAGATCTCCTTGTGGGCCTTCTCGATCTCATCGAAGAGCACCACGGAGAAAGGCTTACGGCGAACCTTCTCAGTCAGCTGGCCGCCCTCTTCGTAACCAACGTATCCCGGAGGGGCACCGAAGAGGCGAGACGCGGTGAAGCGGTCATGGAACTCACCCATATCGATCTGGATGAGGTCATCATCCGAACCGAAGAGGAAGTTAGCCAAGGACTTCGACAGCTCCGTCTTACCCACACCGGAGGGGCCGGCGAAGATGAAGGAACCAGAAGGACGACGCGGGTCCTTCAGACCAGCACGGGTGCGGCGGATGGCGCGGGAGACAGCCTTGACGGCATCGTCCTGGCCAATGATGCGCTTGTGCAGCTCCTCCTCCATGTTGAGGAGGCGGTTGGATTCCTTCTCAGTGAGCTTGAGAACCGGAATGCCGGTCCAGTGAGCGAGTACCTCTGCGATCTGCTCCTCACCAACCTCGGCGATTTCCTCCAAGTCACCGGAGCGCCACTGCTTCTCCTTCTCCGCACGCTCTTCACCGAGCTTGCGCTCCTTATCGCGCAAACCAGCGGCCTTCTCAAAGTCCTGGGCGTCGATCGCCGCTTCCTTTTCCTTGCGGACCTCGGCGATGCGGTCATCGACCTCGCGCAGGCCCTCCGGAGCGGTCATACGCTTGATGCGCATGCGGGCACCGGCCTCATCGAGGAGATCCACGGCCTTATCCGGCAGGAAGCGGTCGTTGATGTAGCGGTCAGACAGGGAGGCGGCAGCCTTGAGAGCTTCATCCGTGTAGGACACGCGGTGGTGTGCCTCGTACTTATCGCGCAAGCCCTTGAGGATCAGAATGGTGTCATCGAGAGAAGGCTCTTCCACCTTGACCGGCTGGAAACGGCGCTCGAGAGCGGCGTCCTTCTCAATGTGCTTGCGGTACTCATCCAGGGTGGTAGCACCGATGGTCTGCAGCTCGCCACGGGCCAGCTTCGGCTTCAGCAGCGACGCCGCGTCGATAGCGCCCTCGGCAGCACCGGCGCCAACCAAGGTGTGGATCTCATCGATGAAGAGGATGATGTCACCGCGCTGGTTAATCTCCTTGAGCACCTTCTTCAGGCGTTCCTCAAAGTCACCGCGGTAGCGCGAACCGGCCACCAGGGAGCCCAGGTCCAGCGAGTAAAGCTGCTTATCCTTGAGGGTCTCCGGGACCTTGCCATTGACGATATCGAGAGCCAAGCCTTCGACCACAGCAGTCTTACCCACGCCGGGCTCACCGATGAGCACCGGGTTGTTCTTGGTGCGGCGGGACAGCACCTGCATAATGCGCTCGATCTCGGAATCGCGACCCACCACCGGGTCCAGCTTGCCATCGCGCGCCGCCTGGGTGAGGTTGCGGCCGAACTGGTCCAGCACCAGGGAGTTGGAACGCTCACCGGAGCCACCTGGGCCACCACGTCCACCCGGGCCAGCGCCGGCACCGGCACCCACCGGACCTGCACCACCCTGGGACTGGTTGCCCTCTCCTTCGTTGCCCTCATAGCCGGAGAGCAGCTGGATAACCTGCTGGCGAACACGCGGCAAGTCAGCGCCCAGCTTCGTCAGCACCTGGGCTGCTACACCGTCACCCTCACGGATGAGGCCGAGCAGCAGGAATTCGGTGCCGATGTACTTGTGGCCCATCTGCAGGCCCTCACGCAGTGAGAGCTCCAGAACCTTCTTTGCGCGCGGGGTAAATGGGATGTGGCCGGTGTGCGGCTGAGAACCTTGACCGATAATCTCTTCCACCTCACGGCGGACATCCTCCAGCGAGATGCCCATGGACTCCAAGGCCTTGGCTGCTACGCCTTCGCCTTCGTGGATGAGCCCCAGGAGGATGTGCTCGGTGCCGATGTAATTGTGGTTGAGCATGCGTGCTTCCTCCTGCGCCAAAACGATGACGCGGCGAGCACGGTCCGTAAACCTCTCGAACATTACCTCTTACCTTTCGCTCTAAATGTGTCATCCACTCTAACGCGCGGGGAGGACACTCCATTCACGATTTCCCTCCCCTCTTCACCTAAACCAACATTTCTGCAGGTAAAGGCACTGTACGCCGGTAGCGAACAGGTCATGATGAAGCCGCCTTTCGCACTAACCTGCCACAGAAGCTCCGCCACCTTAGAATGAGGAGGATTCTATATATCTCATCATCGACCCCTCCACGAAGGATTTCCTCTCATCGTGACTATGCTCCCAGAATTTTTCACCACCCAGCACCAGCTGCGCCAAAAGGCAGTCTTGGACCAAGGAGCGGACTCCACGCTCTTCCTCGTGGAAGATCCCTCACATAACGAGCTGCTCGTGGAGATATACAACCCGGAGAACCGCGGTGTGCTCCGCCAGTCCGGCGTCGTGGGGCAACTACAGCACAGCGCCATCGCCCCCATCGTGGGCACGGGAACTATGAACAACGGTCAGGAATTCTTCGTGCGCCGCAGCCTGCCCGGTGAGCAGCTGGCGAATTTCACTTCCTCTGGAATTGGCGCGCAGCACCTTTCCCGGGAGGAAGCCGTCGCTGTCTTCGCCCCTTTGGCCGACGCCATCGATTTCCTGCTCCAGAAGGGCCAGAATAAATTCGCTCTCCGCGCGCTCAATCCGCGCCGCATCATCCTGACCAATAACCGCTCGAACGCCTTCTTCGCAGCGGTCGGCCCAGCCACAGGCTCCGATTCCCCCAAGGCGACGGCGAAGGAGGCAATCGACCGCCTGGCACAGCTCCTCGCCGCCGCCTATCCTTCCTTCCGCGCAGCAGGCGCTTATACCTCGGCGGCCGCCGTGGTTGATTCTCTCCGAAATGCTAGCGCGGGGACCTCCAACGCCAGCGCGGCTGGCACCGGCACCTCAAGCCCGGTTGCTCCGCAGTGGCAACCGGAACAGCATTACGCTGCCGCCCCACAGGGGGAATGGGGAACCCAGCCGCAACCGCCGGTCCCCGCTTCCGCCCCCGCGGAAGACTCCGCTCAGCGCGGGTCGACCTCGAAGAGCAAGGTCTTTGCTGGCCTTGGTGTAGGCCTTCTCCTTTTAGCCCTCATCGGCGGCCTACTGTGGTTCTTCTTTGGCCGTCCGGCGTGGTCTGAGGAGGAGCAGGCGCTGGTCGACGACCACCCAGGCCTCATCAGCTCCCGTCCCGGCGGGGAGGGCTTCGACGGTGCCACCTGCGAGTCCCGCGAGCCGGAGGATGGTCAGGATGCAAAGATCACCTGCGTTCGCGACGGCGTGGGCTACTCCGTGGCGAGGTACGGGGACGTCACCAAGCGCGACGCGGCTGCCCCGACACAGGATGCACAGGAACTGTCCAACGGGCAGTGCACCGTGCACAGTTATGACGTTTCCGATTCCGAGCCGGTCTTCTACATGAGCACCGAGGACTCCGCTGACGCCGTCCTCGTGTGGGGCGAGGACGCCGAAAAACTTCGCCTGAACATGCCGCTGTGCTGATTCACGGCTAATTCACGCGCTTGAGCAGCGGCGCAATCACCGCAATGGCGGTGCCGGCCACGCCGGCAAAAAGGAAAGCCCAGTGCGTTCCCTGTGCCGTCGCTGCGGCCGGGCCCATCCCCGCCGCGACGCCGGCCTGGGTGCCGCGCGTGAGGAAGACAACGAGGAAGGCCGTTCCCATCGCACCAGCCAGTTGCTGGAAGGTGTTCATGATGGCCGAGCCGTGCGAGTAGAGCTTCTCCGGAAGTGAGGACAGCGCGGTGGTCATCAGCGGCGTCATCATCAAACACATGCCGAGGGAGAAAACTACGTGCATGCCCACGACCATCCACACGGCTGAGTTCTCTCCCAAGGTGGCCATGAGCCACAGGCTGGCCACCATGAACAGTGAGCCCGGAATCATCAGGGGGCGCGGGCCATAGGAATCAAAAAGACGGCCCACAATCGGGGAAAGGAAAGCTTGAAGGATGCCTCCCGGCATCACCGCGAGCCCCGTGGCGAAGGCCGTAGCGCCCAGGGTAGTTTGCAGGTAAATGGGCAGGACCGTGACCATTCCCAGCATGAGTCCAAAGGACAGGACGAGGATGATCACCGCAAGAGTGAAGTTGCGTACGCGAAAAGGTCGCAGATCCATCAGGGCGCGGTCTTCAAGCGCGAGGCGCCTCTGCCGGCGGATGAAGACGACGAGCGCGATAACGCCCACCACGGTGACGGCGATATCCACCCAAGCGCCGCCCTGCAGCATTTTCTCTATCGAGGACAATCCATAAATCAGACCGCCGAAAGCGCACGCGGAAAGGATGACGGAGAGACCGTCGAGTGGGGTATCGCGGTTCTCACCAACATCGCTCAGGCGCCAGAGCCCGGCAACCAAGATGAGGGCGATGAGCGGCACCATGGCCCAAAAGATGACGTGCCAGGTGAAGTGGTTGAGAATGGCCCCGCCAACCGTTGGCCCCAGTGCCGGGGCGACGGAAATCACCACGGAAATAATGCCCATGACCGTGCCACGGCGCTGCGCTGGGACCAACGTCATGGCAACGGTCATGAGAGTGGGGATCATCAGCGCGGTTCCACCGGCCTGAAGGACGCGCCCCAAGAGTAAAACGATGAAGCTCGGGGCGAGGGCCGCCACCACGGTTCCGGCTAGGAAGAGTCCTGCGGAGGCGATGAAAATCTGCCGTGTGGTGAGCCGCTCCAACAGGAAGCCGGTTGTCGGGATGACGACGGCCATGGTGAGCATGAATCCCGTCAACAACCACTGCGCGCTCGTGGCGGGAATTCCATAGTCCGCCATGATGGCTGGTAGTGCAACAGAGAGCGAGGTCTCGTTGAGAATCATGACCATCGCCCCCAGCACTAGGATGCTGAGGTTGATCACTACCTTGGAGGGAATCTCAGCGGACATGCGGCCAGCCACACCTTTCAACTACTTAACTCTGTGGACCTCGCACTGGAGCTGTGAAAGTCAGCGCGCGAAGATTTTAGAGTACTCCCAAGGTCACCGGGCATGCCACATGAGCGAAGCCGCGGGCCTTCTTAAGACCGCCGCGGCTGGCGATGACTTCGTGATACGCCTTAGGGCATGGTCTCCATGTTGCGGGGTGTGATGACCACGATGCTGCCACCGCTGTCCAGACTGCAGCCCAGCAGACGGTTTTCAGGGGTATCCTCCCACAGTTTCGGTGCACCGTAGGAACAGTGTCCAAGGTCAGTGGTGAGGTGGCCACGGTTTCCGCCCTCGCCAGCCTGCCAATCATGGTTGGCGTATTCATCCAGCAGCTCCATGGCATCATTGCAGTCGGTGCCATCTTCCTGCACGTAGACCAAACCGGTCTCCTCCCCGCGTGTTCCGCTCTCACCGCACACCGCTCCGGTGTTGGCCATGCCGTTCGCATCTGGCTTCGCTGGGAAGGTATCGGAGTAGTACTGGCCATCGTCCTCGACGGTGAAGTGGTGCCCGTTCGCCTTGACCACGAATTTGTTACCGCTGAGCGCCTCAAAGGTGCCACCGTCAAAGCTGACGGTCTCGCCCTCGTTGAGCGTTGCAACCTCTGTCGGTGTATAGAACTCAATGGCCCACACCGGGAAGAAGCCGCGGTCGCCGAGGTAGCTCACCGCGTTTGCCCTCCAGCTCTGCATAACCGGCCCTGGATAAATTGGCGGATCGGCAAATTCGACTTTGCAGTTCGGGGCATCAGCCTCTTCGTGAATGAGGCAGAGGACGCGCCCATCCGGGCTCTTGACGGCTGGGATGGGGTTCGGAATGGTCGCCAGATCACCACCGGTCATGAAGTCCTGCGGATCGCGTTCCTTCAACCCGCCGGGTTTGTCTTTATCGGGCTTGGCGCTGCTCGACGCCGCGGCCTCAGTAGAGCTGCTGGAGGCAGATTCAGAGCTTGCAGAGCTGGCTGAGTTCTGTTGAAACTGTGGCTCATCGCTGGCCGGTTCGCTCGTCGAAGAACACGAGGCCACGGCGCAGGCCATGAGGGAGGCAGAGAGGATAGAGAGAAGCTTCTTCATGTTTTGTATTGTTCCACGCAGGCAGTCTTCGCGCTGAGTGTTTCCTGGCTGCAGCAACCTGAAAGCTCCTCAAAAACAACGCACAAGCCTTCGGCTGCGGGGCCGGAGGCTTGTGCGTTGAGGTAGAAAGCTAGCGCGGAGACTAGTGCTCAGGTTTCACGATTGGGAAGAGCACGGTCTCGCGGATGCCCAGGCCGGTCAGGGCCATGAGCAGGCGGTCCATGCCCATACCAGCGCCAGCTGTCGGCGGCATGCCCTGCTCCATGGCAGCAAGGAAGTCTTCATCCAAAACCATGGCTTCTTCATCACCGCCGGCGGCCAAGCGGGCCTGGTCCTCGAAGCGCTCACGCTGGATTACGGGATCCACCAGCTCCGAGTAGCCGGTGGCCAGCTCGAAACCGCGCACGTAGAGGTCCCACTTCTCCGTCACGCCTGGCTGCGAGCGGTGCTGGCGGGTCAGCGGGGAGGTCTCAACGGGGAAGTTCTTCACAAAGATCGGGCCCTCAAGCTGGTCCTCGCAGAGCACCTCCCAGATCTCCTCCACCAACTTTCCGTGGCCCCAACCGCCGTTCTTCGGGACGTCGAGCCCGATGACGTCGGCAAGCGCCTTGAGCTCCTCGACGGTGGAGTCGATGGTGACCTCCGGCTGGCCCGGGAACTTGCGCTGCAGAGCCTCGTTGAGGGAGGGGTACATTTCAATCTCCGGCCACTCTTCGCCGCCGAAATCATACTCAGTGCCATCCGCCAGGGTGACGGTGGTGGAACCGAAGACTGCGCGGGCCACGGACTGGATGGACTCGCGGATGGTGCGGGCACAGTCGTTGTAATCGCCCCATGCCTCGTAAGTCTCCAGCATGGCGAACTCCGGGGAGTGGGAGCGGTCAACGCCCTCGTTGCGGAAGTTGCGGTTGATCTCAAAGACGCGGTCAATGCCGCCGACAACAGCGCGCTTGAGGAAGAGCTCCGGAGCGATGCGCAGGTAGAGGTCGATGTCCAGGGCATTGGAGTGGGTCACAAACGGGCGGGCTGCGGCACCGCCGTGGAGAGTCTGCAGCATCGGGGTTTCGATCTCCATGAAACCCTGATCCTCCAGGTAGTTGCGCAGCGCACGCATTACCTTCACGCGGGTCATGGCATTCTTGCGGGCCTCCTCGCGCACGATGAGGTCGTTGTAGCGCTGACGCACGCGAGTTTCCTCGTTCATGTCAGCGAAGGAAACTGGGAGCGGGCGCAGGGACTTCGCCGCCATGGTCCATTCGGAGGCCATGACGGAGAGCTCGCCACGGCGCGAAGCAATAACGCGACCCCGGACGGAGATGAAATCACCTAGGTCAACGTCGGACTTCCACGCGGCGAGGCGCTCCTCCCCTACCTCTGCCAGCGACAGCATGGCCTGCACCTGGGTGCCATCGCCATCCTGCAAGGTGGCAAAGCACAGCTTGCCGGTATTGCGCATGAAGATAAGACGGCCGGCGATGGCTACCTCGACGTCAGTCTCCTCACCCGCGCTGAGGTAGGTGACGCCCTCTTCCGCGGCCGGCTCTTCGCCCTCGGCAACGACCTGGAACTGCTGGCGGAGATCCCGCAGGGAGATCGTGCGGTCTACGGTCACCGGATAAGGCTCGGTGCCGGACTCCAACAGTCGGGCGCGTTTCTCGCGGCGAATGCGCAGCTGCTCGGGGACGTCAGTAACTTCAGTATTCTTCTTCTCGCTCACGGTTGTCTAGGGTAGTCGATCCCCATACGCTGGCGCGATCCCGGTTCACAGAGTGTTCATCTGGTGGTTAGACAGCATCAACCGCGCGGCCACCTCAACCGTATTAACTCGGGGCGTCCGTTGCGCCATCCCCGCGCAACCAACGAGTTCGATTTTTGGAGCATAACTTTCATGGCACTCAACGGCCGTAATCTCTTGGCTAACATGTTTACCTCTTCTCGTTCTTCTCTTACCTGCACCTACAAGTGCGGTAATGCCTGCTTCGGCGAGTGCGAGAACACCTCCGATAACCCTTACTTCGGTGACCAGTTCCCCCGCCGTACCGCCCTACGCGCCGGTGGCCTGGCCGTCGTCGCCGTCGGTGGTTCCTCTGCGCTGGCTGCGTGCGCTGCACCGGATGACAATGGATCTGCGGCTGGCGGCTCCTCTAACAAGACCAGCGAGGTCAAGGGTTCTGACATCGAGCTCACCTCCGCCGAGGGCATGCACTTTGAAGCTGTGGACGCCAATACCAAAGATGAGGTAGTCATCCCGAAGGGCTATGAGCAGACCGTCCTGATTGCCTGGGGTGACCCGGTCATCGAGGGCGCGCCGGAATTCGACGTCAACAACCAGACCGCCGCGGATGCGGAGAAGCAGTTCGGCTTCAACAATGACTTCGCCGGCCTCATCGAGCACCCGGATGATAAGAACCGCATGATCTACATGTGCTCGCACGAGTACACCACCGAGCCGATGATGTTCCCGAACTACGACCCGGAGAACCCCACAGAGGAGCAGGTGAAGATCGGCTGGGCTGGCCACGGTCACACCATCCTCGAGGTATCCAAGGTGAAGGGCTCCGGCGAGCTCAAGCGCGAATTCGGCCCGCTCAACCGCCGCATCACCGCCACCACCCCGTTCACCCTGGTGGGCCCAGCTAAGGGCACCGACCTGGTGAAGACCTCCGCTGACCCGAAGGGTGAGAAGGTCCTGGGTACCCTCAACAACTGCTCCGGTGGCGTGACCCCGTGGAACACCATGCTCTCCGGCGAAGAGAACTTCGACCAGTACTTCGCCGGTGGCGACATCAAGGATGAGAAGGCCGCTGAATCCCTCAAGCGCTTCGGCATCGAGGAGGGCCCGTCCGACCGTAAGTGGGAAAAGTACGATGACCGCTTCGATGTAACCAAGGAGCCGAACGAGCCGAACCGCTTTGGCTGGCTCGTGGAGATCAACCCGCTGGACCCGAAGTCCACCCCGATTAAGCACACCGCTGTGGGCCGCTTCAAGCACGAGGCCGGCAACATCCACATCACCAAGGATGGCACCGTGGTCTGTTACTCCGGCGATGACTCCCGCTTTGAGTACGTCTACAAGTTCGTCTCCTCCAAGAAGTACAAGGAAGGCGACCTGGAGCACAACATGACCATCCTGGACCACGGCACCCTGTACGTGGCCAAGATGGAAGGAAACTCCCCGGAGAAGGAAATCGACGGCTCCGGTGTCCTGCCGGAGGATGGCGCCTTCGACGGCAGCGGCGAGTGGGTCAAGCTGCTGACCTCCGATACGGAGAACAACAAGTTCGAGTCTCACGTGGACGGCATGTCCGCAGAGGAGGTCGCCGTCTTTACCCGTGAGGCCGCCGACAAGGTGGGCGCCACCAAGATGGACCGCCCAGAGGACGTTGAAGTTCACCCGGAGACCGAGAAGGTCTACATCGCGCTGACCAACAACAAGTACCGCGGCGCCACCGGCGAGAACGCCAAGAAGAACAAGGAAGACGCCAAGGAATGGGCTCCGGTTAAGGAGAACAAGAACGGCCTGGTCATGGAGCTCGAGGATGACCACGCCGGCGAGAAGTTCACCTGGAACCTCTTCCTGGTCTGTGGTGACCCGCGTGAGGCCAGCACCTACTTCGGTGGCTTCGATAAAGAGAAGGTCTCCCCGATTTCCTGCCCGGATAACCTGGCCTTCGACAATCACGGCAACCTGTGGATCTCCACTGACGGCAACGCGCTGGACTCCAACGACGGCCTTTACGCTGTGACCACCGAGGGTGAGACCCGCGGCGAGCTCAAGTGCTTCCTCACCGTCCCGGCTGGTGCGGAGACCTGTGGGCCGATCGTCGACGATGACCGCGTCATGGTCAACGTTCAGCACCCGGGCGAGGCTGACGACGCCACCTTTGAGAACGCCACCTCCCACTGGCCCGACGGCGGTAAGTCCACCCCGCGCCCGGCCGTGGTTGTGGTGTGGAAGAAGGACGGCAAGATCGGTACCGAATAAGGCACCGCCGCCTTACCGCCTAATTACCTTTAAGCGGTGCGCAGCTGCGCCTCCAGCACCTCCTGCGCGAAGTCCCACAACGGGGTTGCAACCCCAGCCTTGACGCCCATGCGTCGGATCGCTCCGACCTGGGCGTCTAATTCATTCGGCAGGCCCTCCTTGATATCGCGCTGCATCGAGGACGTGCTGTCCGGGTGCTGCTGGCGGGCAAACTCCATGGTCTGTTCCACCACGTTCTCCGGCAGCTCCACGCCGAGAGCGCGGCCGACAGCCTCGACTTCCCGCATGAAGGCCTCGAGCTGGCCGGGGATTTCCTGGCAGAGGTACCCAATCGGTTTATCCGCCAAGGCGCCCAAGGTTCCGGTCGGGGTGACGAACATGGCTTTCGACCAGACGTCGACAAGCGCGGCGTCGTGGAACTTGCTGGAGGCACCCGCCTCCTTCAGCGCGGCCGCCAGCTCCTCGCCCGTACGCCGCAGGGACTCCGGGGCGTTGGCACTCAGCGGCCCAAAGGCTAATGCCAAGGGCCCTGGGTTGCGCTTGATCTGCGCCGGCCCCAGGCGAGTGGCATAAACGCGAGCGACACCGGCAAGGATGTTTTCCTCCCCGAATTCCTCGGCCGCCAAGTACGGAATCTCGACCGAGTTGTGCGTAGTCACCACCGGGATCCCCTGCAGGGCCTCGCGGTCCTCCGCACTGCCAAAGGTCTCATTGCCTGGCAGCGCCTTCGACGCGATAATCGCCACGTCCAGTCCACCCAAGAGCTTCTTGACCTCAGCAAAGGTTTGCGCAGCCGGGACCTTAATCACCTCGGTGCTAGCGGGTTCCGCGTGGGCGTCGATCAACGTCACGCCCGTCTCCCCCAGCACCCGCAAGGTCTCACCACGGGCGACGAAGGCGACGTCGTGGCCCGCTGCTTTCAGTTTTCCGCCAAAGTATCCGCCGATGGCGCCGGCTCCCAGAATTCCAATCTTCATGTCTCCAACCTAACTGGTGGAGACCTGCGCCACAGACTTTTTATCCGCGCTGTTCTAGATTACGGAACCCAATTCCCAACGGCACGCCCGCGTTATCGATAAGCCGCACGCCGCCGATGGTGGCGGCGATAAAGAGGCGGGCGTCACCCTCTGCGGGCGGCTCTCCTAGGTCGCGTCCGCGCAGCTCCACGTACTCCGGCTCAACGCCCGCGGCAGCTAACACTTCACGTGCCACGCGCACGACCTCTTCGGCCCCGGACTCCGCCGCGTATGCACCGGCGGTAAGTGCCGCTGACAGCGCGCTGGCTTGCTCGCGGGCTTCGGGTGCGACGTCAGCATTGCGCAGGCTCATCACCACGCCATCGGGCATGCGCACCGAAGGCACACCCTGCACACGCGCCGCGATGTGGAGGTCCGTAAAAGCCTGCTGGGTGGCCACGAGCAACTCGTAGTCCTTCTCCCCCATGAACACATCGCTAGGACCCAAGGCACAGGTCAGCGCCACAATGCGGGTCAGCTCCGCGCTCACATCCTCCATGCCGTGATCGGGCGCGAGGACCCGCGTGCGCTGGCTCTGCTCGCCATAGCGCCACACCACATCAACACCGTCGAGGGCAGAGATGTCCGTCTCTGGGTCCACAGCCACGACCACGATGCCACCGCGGACGCGCTGCGCCGCTTGCACCAAGGCCAGGTGCCCGGCATGGATGTCGCGGCCCAGCGGCACGAGCACCACGCGCTTGCCCGTCTTGCGGTAAGCGCTGCCGACCATGCGGATGCGCTCAATGTCCTCCACTAGGAGTTGTTCTGCCACGGCGCTTCCTTTCTTACTGCCCACAGTTCCAATTCTTCAATCTTCTCCTGCTCGCCCACCATGCGGGCGACGTCGCGGTAGTTGCGCGCCATACCGAGTTCTACGGCGGCGGGATAGGAATCGATGATGTCACCGGCGTCGAGGTCGAAGGCGCTGCCCATAAAGTTTTCGATAATCCCCGCCTTTATCGCCGCCCACACGCTGAGTGCACCGAGCATCTCCGCGTAGTACAACCGTGCGGCACGTTCGGCGCGCTGCTCCTCCGGCACCGTTTCTGCGGACTGGGAAATCTCCGATAGCAGCAGACCAATGACGGTTTCCGCTACCTCATCGAGAGTGCCCACCGCGTAGGAGTCACCCAGGGGCGCTGCGGCAATCGTCACACACCCGCGCGTTTCCAGGTCATCGAGTGCTTCCACACCGGCCAGCAACGAGGTATGGATGACGATCTGTCTCGGGCGCACGTGCTTGGCCACATCCCCCACAGCCGCCTCCAGCTCTCTCGCCGTTGCAGCGATAATCAGTGCATCGAAGCGGTCCAACTGGGCGGGGTCCTCAAGGCTCTCGACTGTATGCCCGGCCCACTCCAAGCGCTGCGCGAAGTTGCGGCCGGCCCGGGAGTTACCCCAGACCGCCACCCGCATGCGTGGTGCCTGCATCTACTTCTTGTCACCCTTGTTCTGCTGTTCCTTCCGGCGCTTGCTGCGTGCCATGAGCTCCGCCACGGAGACAGCACCCTCGCGGCGTTCATCGCTGCGGCGACGGCCACGGGTATCGGGCTGTGCACTGTCTACATCCGGCTTGCGGTGACGGTGGTGGGGCTGCTGCGCGGCGCCAGCATCCTCCTTGACGTGCTGCGCACCCGCGGCACCCTGGTTCCACTGCACGGCCTGGAAGCTATCGGTCTTAAACTCCGGCGCCTTCGGCTGCGGCTTCGACTGGGCCTTTGGCTGGGACTGCTGCGGCTTTTGCTCCGCGCGTGCCTGTGGCTGTTCTGCCTTGGGTTGTGGCTTCTCGGCCTGCGGCTGCGGCTGCGGCGCCTGCGGCTTCTGCTGCGGCTTCTGCTGCGGCTCACCCATGGGGCGAAACGCCGGGGGACGGTGCTGAGAGGGCTGTGGTGCACCGAAGGAAGACGGAGCTGGGCGGGTGCCCTGCTGATCTGCGGGTTTCCCGGCGGGTTTCGCGGAAGGCCGCTCGGTGGGTTTCGCCGCTGGCTTCGGAGTGGGTTGCTGAGCAGGCTTCGCGGCTGGCTTCGGAGCAGGCTGCTGGGCATTGCCACGAGCATTATCTGCGAGCAGGTTATCCAGCGGGTTGCTCACCGGGTGGGTCGGCTGCGTGCCGAGGCGGCCTGCCACGGCGTCGGCAGACGGCGCGCCACCGGACTTCTGGGTGAAGTTCACGTTGGGGGCATCGCCGCGCTCATCCACGCCTGCGCCGCCGGCCTTGCGCTCCAGCTCCTGGATGCGGCGAGCCTCCGCATACAGGGCGGCAGGCTCATAAACCCACTCGCGTCCGGAGATCTCCTCGATTTGGGCGCGGATAGCTTCCAGCTCAGAGCGGATTTCCGCCAGGACCTGACTGTTGTCCGTAGTGGAAGCTCCGGAAGCGGTCACGGTGGATGCGGCATGGGCGCGCTCTACTGCCAAAAGCTCCTTGGCCTCATGGGCCTGGCGGCGGTAGCGCACCACCAGGAAGAAGCCCAGCACCGCGGCCCACAGGGAAGCCAGCAGGGCGATCTTCAGTGCGTTCGCCGAACCTGAGATCAGCATGACCAGGCTGGCAATGACCGCGAGGATGACTAAGACGATGAGCCCAATGGAGCCAGCATCCGTCTTCGAACCGGACTCAGAAATCTCTGAAGTCTCTGCCGACGTTGGCGGCTGGGAGTCCAGCTGCGCAGAAAACTGGGTCGTCGGATGATCGTCCGGGGCCGACTCGTGCTGGGGCTCAGGGGCGTAGTGCGGGCTCGTCATGCCCACTAACTTACCGCTTGTGCCGCATCAGTTGGAGGTGGCACCTCGCAGTGTCGCTCCAACACCACTCCGGCAACGCACATCGCTGCACCACCCAGCGCTGAGGACACCACCCCGGCCAGGTCACCAGCCGCAGCGACGAGCTCACCGGCGCGCGGCACCACGTAGACCGCTATGCCCGCATAGGCCCCGCCCACGATGGCGCCCGTCCACGCGGAGGCTTTACCGACGAGCAGGAATTGCGCGATGGTCATGGGATTCAGCTGCGAGTTGTCCAGGCCGATGCCGTGCTCATCATTTTTAGCGTTGCGGACTTTGAGGGTAAGGACGCCGCACACCACGGCCATGGCCCACAGGGAAATCGATACCGTTGCTGGGATGGCCAGCATGGAGCCATAAAAGCGGGTGGTGAGGATGGCGGCCGCTGCGGCCACGAAGAGGGCCACGCCGACGAGCGCGCCGATCGACGTCCTCTTCATCGCCTACCCCACTTCCTTCACCGCTGCGACCTCGTCCTCATCGAGGCCCGCGATGAGCTCGCGCACCGGGGTGCCGTTGAGTCGTGCGTGCTCATCCGCAGCCAACCACGGCACGAGCACGAAGGCGCGCTCGTGCGCATAGGGGTGCGGGAGGGTGAGCTCCGGATCATCAGAGGTAACGCCGTCTATCTGCACGATGTCCACGTCCAGGGTGCGCGGACCCCAGTGCCGCACGCGCACGCGCTCAGCGGCCTCCTCCAGCTTCTGGCCGCGGCGCAGCAACTCCAGCGGGGTGCATTCCACGTCTACGATGAGCACCGCGTTGAGGAATTCATCTTGGTCGGTCACGCCCCACGGCGGGGTGGCAAAGACCGGGGAGGCAGCGACTGTCTCGGCAGCAAACTCATCAAAGACGGTCTGCAGCAGCGCGCGGCGGTCCTCCATGTTGGAACCGATGGACAAGACAGCTCGCATTAGCCTGCCATCCTCTTCCGGGAGCGGCGGGCCACGACGGCCACATCCGCGAAGGTGCGTGGGATGGGTGCTTTCGGCTTGTGGATGGTCACCTCAATAGCGTGGAGGATCTCAAAACGCTGCATGGCGGTCTCGGCGACCTCCTCAGCCACCGTCTCGATGAGGTCCCGGGAGGGGCCCTCGACGATGTCTGCGGCGACGTCGGCAAGCTCGGCGTAATTCACCGTGCGGGACAGGTCATCCTCGATGCCCGCGGTGTCCAACCAGCAGGTGATATCCACGATGAAGGGCTGCCCCGTCTTCTTCTCTTCCTCGAAGACGCCGTGGTAGCCAAAGCACTCCAGGCCGGTGAGTTCGATGCGATCCGCCATAATTTAAGCCTTTCCCAAAGAGGTGGACACCACTGTGCCGCCGTCCGCGCCGTTGGCATAGCTGCCGGAGGCATGCGCGCCACCGGTGTAAGCCGCGCCCGCGTTCCACGCCGCGGCGACATCCACAGCATCGCGCGAGACTTCCACCTCGTGCACGCGCACGCCCCAGGCCCCCATCTGCGCGGAGATGGCGGTGACAGCTGCAGTTGCCGGGTCCGCGAGCAGCGGGCTGGACTCGGCACCGCGATCCTCCCGGATGGCGGCGAGGAAGCGCTTGCGGGACGCGCCCACAAGCAGCGGGAATTCGCCCTGGAGGAACTCCGGAAGAGCCTTGAGCAAAGCCCAGTTATCCTGCGGGGACTTGGCAAATCCCAGGCCCGGATCCACGACGATATTGTCGTGGGACACACCCGCCTGCAGGGCGTTATCGGCGAGCTTCGCCAGGGATTCGTGGACATCGCGCACAACGTCCCCGCCGTGGTCGGCCACACCGGCGGCCGAGCCGAATTGGACGGTGCGCCAGTGCATGAGGCACACCGGCAGGCCGGTGGCCGCCATGGTGCGGTACATGTCTGGGTCGGCAGCACCACCAGAGACGTCGTTGATCATGTCGACACCTGCCTCCGCGGCGGCTTGAGCAACCGAGGCCCGCATCGTGTCCACGGAAGTCTTAATCCCCTCCTCGCGCAGCGCCTTGATAACGGGCACGACGCGGCGCTCTTCCTCCTCGGCCGCTACGCGCACCGCACCCGGGCGGGTGGACTCGCCGCCGACATCGATCATGTCCGCGCCACAGGCGACAAGGTGGCGGGCGTGGTTGAGTGCATCGTCGATATTGATCCAGCGCCCACCGTCGGAGAAGGAATCCTCGGTGACGTTGACGATGCCCATGACCAGCGTGCGGCCGGGAACAGTGAGATCGCTGACTGCCATTGCTGCTAGCTCCTAATCAAGCTCATGACCTCCGCGCGGGAGGCGGCATTCTTCTTGAATCCGCCGCGCACCGCGGAGGTCGTCGTGGTCGCCCCCGGCTTGCGGATGCCGCGCATGGCCATGCACAGGTGCTCGCACTCGATGACGACGATGACGGACTGCGCGTGGAGAACCTCCACCAGTGCATCGGCGATCTGGCTGGTCAACCGCTCCTGCACCTGCGGGCGCTTGGCGTACATGTCCGCCAGGCGAGCCAGCTTGGACAGTCCGGTGACGTGTCCGTCGGTGCCAGGGATATAGCCGATATGCGCTGTGCCGTAGAAGGGCACGAGGTGGTGCTCGCAGGTGGAGTAGATGGGGATATCGCGCACGAGGACGAGCTCTTGGTGCTCCTCGGCAAAGGTCTTGTGCAGGACCTCAGTCGGATCCTGGTGGAGTCCTGCGAAGACCTCGGCATAGGCGCGGGCCACGCGGGCCGGGGTCTCGCGCAGGCCCTCGCGGTCGGGGTCCTCGCCCACCGCGATGAGCAGCTCACGGACGGCGGCTTCGGCGCGCTCGTGATCGAACTCGCGCTGCGCCGGGATGTTATCGCTCATTGTTCTGGCCGTCCTTGTATGGGTTGTTGCGGTATTCGTTCTCTCCCCAGCCGGGTGCTCCCCAGGAGTGGCCTTCTGGCTTGGCATGGCGACCGCGGCGTTCCGGTTCGCGCGGCTGCGGCTGAGGTTCTGGTTGCGGCTGGGATTCTGGCTGCGGAGCAGCGGCATTCGGCACACGCGGAATCTCTTGCGTGTCCTCGTGGCTGGGTCCGGCCTGCTCTGGGGCCACGGTTTCCTCCTGCGCCCCATCGCTGGCGGCCTCGTCTGCGCTGAGCTCGCGACCGGTGGGCTCGGTGATATCGGACTCGCCGAAGAAGGTATTGCCCTTCTCCGGATCCACGTAGTCACCTGCGTGCTGGCCAAAGCTGAAGCCGATCTCCTCGACCGGCGCCGCCGCTGTCGCGGCGGCCGTCTCGTCGCCGTTCTCCTTCGCGCGCTCGAGCTCCGCCTGGCGGCGCTCGCGGGCGGCACGGGAGGCGTCGAGAAGCGTCATGCGCTTCGGTAGCTCCTCACCGCGCTCCTGGGCAAGCTCGACCGGGGTCTTCACCGGCTCGCGGCCAGCCTGGCGCGGGAAGCGATCGTCCTCGTTCGGGAAGACGTCAAAAGCCTCGCGAGGCTCGATGCCCTCGAAGATGCCCTCGAGGTCCGGGCGGCGCAGGGTTTCCTTCTCTAAGAGCATCTCGGCGAGCTTATCCAGGTAGTCGCGGTGCTCGGACAGGATGTCATAGGCCTGCTGGTGCGCGCGGTCCAGCAGGTAGGCCATCTGCTCATCAATCTTGGCGGCCACGGCATCCGAGTAGTCGATGGAGCCGCCGCCGGCGGCATAGGCGAAGGGATCGCCCTGCTCCTTTCCGTACTTGACGGTGCCCAAATCCGGGCTGAAGCCGTACTCCGTGATCATGGAGCGCGCGATCTTGGTGGCCTGCTCGATATCGGAGGATGCACCGGTGGTGGGTGCGCCGAACACGAGCTCCTCTGCGGCGCGCCCGCCCATGGCGAAGACGAGGCGAGCGAAAAGCTCATCGCGGGTGTACATGCCCTTATCGTCTTCCTGCGCGGTCATGGCGTGGCCGCCGGTGCGTCCGCGGGCCAAGATGGTCACCTTGTAGACGCGCTCAATATCCTTCAGCGCCCACGCGGACAGGGTGTGGCCGCCCTCGTGGTAGGCGGTGACCTTCTTCTCGTGCTCGGAAATGATCTTGCCCTGGCGGCGCGGGCCGCCGACGACACGGTCGGTGGCCTCCTCCAACGCGTCATAGGTAATGACGTTGCCGCCGATGCGCGCGGTGAGCAGGGCGGCCTCGTTGAGCACGTTGGCCAGGTCCGCACCGGACATGCCAGCGGTGCGCTTGGCCAGCTGTGCCACGTCGACTTCCTTGGCCAGTGGCTTGTCCTTGGCGTGCACGCGCAGGATCTGCTCGCGGCCGGCCAGGTCCGGGTTGGTCACCGGGATCTGGCGGTCGAAGCGGCCGGGGCGCAGAAGCGCAGGGTCCAGGATATCGGGGCGGTTGGTCGCGGCGATGAGGATGACGCCTTCACGGTCGCCGAAGCCATCCATCTCCACGAGCAGCTGGTTCAGGGTCTGCTCGCGCTCATCGTGTCCACCGCCGGTGCCGGAACCACGCTGGCGGCCCACGGCGTCAATCTCATCGACGAAGATGATGCACGGGCTATTCTGTTTGGCCTGCTTGAACAGGTCGCGCACGCGGGAGGCACCCACGCCGACGAACATCTCCACGAAGTCGGAACCAGAAATGGAATAGAAGGGCACACCAGCCTCGCCCGCAACGGCGCGGGCCAGAAGGGTCTTACCGGTACCCGGCGGGCCATAAAGCAACACGCCGCGCGGGATCTTCGCACCCAGCTCATGGTAGCGCTCCGGATCATCCAGGAAGTCCTTGATCTCCTGCAGCTCATCCACAGCTTCATCCGCGCCGGCCACATCCGCGAAGGTGTTGGTGGGCATGTCCTTGGTCAGCTCCTTCGCCTTGGAGCCACCGATGCCGAACATGCCGCCCGCGCCCTGCTGCATGCGGGTCATCATCCAGAACAGCAACGCGAAGAGGATCAGCATCGGCAGCAGGAAGCTGATCATGGAGCCAATGAAGGAGTCCTGCGTGACCTTGGTCTGGTACTTATCCGCACCAGAATCCTTCACCGCGTTGAAGACCTGCTCGGAGGCGCGTGCCGGGTACTTGGCAATGACTTCCTCGATGCCCTCCTGCTCTTCTACCGTCACCGGTTCTCTGAGCTTGAGGCGCACCTGTTGCTCGCGATCATCGATCTGCGCTTCCTCGACGTTCTTAGAGCTCAACTGCTCCATGGCCACGGAGGTGTCGACCTGCTTGAAGCTCCGGGCATCGTTGCTAAAGAACGTAAAGGCGTACAGCAGAATGAGAACCAGGCCCGCAATCGAGCCATAGCGGATGATGTTCTTGTTTTTCATTAATTACCTTGCAAATTCGAGGCCTCAAACCAAAGAGGGCAAGAAAAGACTAGTCGTTGCTGTAGACCGCAGGCTCCAGGGTGCCCACGTAAGGCAGGTCGCGGTAGCGCTCCGCGAAATCCAGGCCATAGCCCACGACGAACTCATTCGGGATATCAAAGCCGACATCGAAGAGATCCAGCTCCGCCTTGACCACCTCGGGCTTGCGCAGCAGCGTGACCACTTCCAGGGAACGCGGCTGGCGGCCCTGCAGGTTGCGGATGAGCCAGGACAAGGTCAGGCCGGAATCGATGATGTCCTCCACGATGACCACATCGCGGCCCTCGATATCCCGGTCCAAGTCCTTCAGAATGCGCACCACACCCGAGGAGGAGGCTGAATTACCGTAGGAGGACACCGCCATGAACTCCAGCTGGGACGGGATAGCCAGCTTGCGGGCGAAATCCGTCAGGAAGAAGACCGCGCCCTTGAGCACGCAGACCAAGATGAGGTCCTCGTCGGTGTTGCTGTATTTCTCGGACACGCGATCCGCCATCTCCTGGATGCGCGCCTGAAGATCGTCTTCGGTGATGAGAACGTTTTTGATGTCCTCTCCATAAGGATTGGCGGGGACGGCTAAATCATGGTTATCGTGCACGTGAGCGCTCCTTTGCTGACCGAGGCAATAGTGACAGTTTGCCACCAACGCGTGCGACTTCCAACCTTGTACCTCTCTTTTCGCTGCGGACGGCGACGGGGCCCTGTCCATGCCACCGCGTGCACAGGGCATCGATGCCGCGCACTGCCTCGCGAGTAACCTCTACTCCTTCCTCGCGCAGCCACGCGGCGATCGCCCGGCGGCGCTTCGGTTCTGGGAGAGCGGCCAGCGCGGTGCAGTCGGTGGTGGGGTGGGTGCTGAGGAGGGCGTCGTCAAGCGCGGCGTCGTGGGCAGCCTGAGCCAAGGCCGGCACGGGGTCTCCGCCCACGATCTCCTGCAGGCGCGGGAGGATCTCGCGGCGCAGCGCCACACGCCGGAAAGACGCATCCTGGTTCTGAGGATCCTGCCAGACCTCCAGCCCCAGCTCCGCGCAGGCGGTCTCGGTCTGGGCGCGGCGCACGCTGAGCAGGGGGCGCAGGACGTGTACACCTTCGACCGCGGAGCGCTCGCGCATGCCCGCGACCTTTCCCCGCAGAACGCTCAACAGCAGGGTTTCGGCCTGGTCATCGGCGGTATGCGCCACCGCCACCTCACCCCAGGGCGCGAAGGCACGGTACCGGGCGGCGCGGGCTTCGGCCTCCACGGAGCCTTGCTTGCCGACGTCCACCCGCAACACCTCCGCCCCCGCTCCCAAGGCGCGGGCCTGCTCGGCAGCCCGGCGCGCCTGCGCGGCCGAGCCTTCCTGCAAACCGTGGTCGACGCACAGCGCTGTCACATCGTGCCCCTCCGCGAGGAGTGCTGCGGTCAGCGCCAAGGAATCGGCGCCGCCGGACAGGCCCACCGCGATGGCGCGCGGTTGCTCACCCACCACGGCGCGCGCAGCGACGCGGCAGGCCAAGAAGTTGGGGCTTGTGCGCGGCCAAAAAGGTTTCTTAGAAGTCATGGAGCGCAGCGGCGAGAGCATCTTGGGCCTGGCGGGCGGAGGTGACTTCACCATCGTTGACTAAGAAGGCGAAGGCGTAAACGCGGCCCGACTGCCCCTGGGCGGTGCCGGTCAGCGCGGAAGTTCCCGTGAGGGTGCCGGTCTTGGCGCGGACGTACCCGCGGGCGGGCGACTCGTGATAGCGCTCGTAGAGGGTTCCTTCGCCGCCGGCGAGAGGGAGGTAGCCCAGGAGTGGGCGTAGCTCGTCGGTGCCTACGGCTTGGTCCGCGATGTGGGCGAGGAGCCCGGCGGGAATGCGGTTATCGCGGGAGAGGCCGGAGCCGTCTTTGAGGGTGACGCCATTGACGTCGATGCCGGCGCCGCGCAGCTCGTCGAGGATGGCCGTCGTGGCGCCCTCGAAGCTTGCTTCCGTGCCCTGGCTGACGGCTAGCTCGCGGGCGATGGCCTCCGCCATGACGTTGTCAGAATCTTTCGCGGCTTGCTGGGCTCGCAAGGCCAGCGGCTCGGATTCCGTAGTGGCGATGACCTCGGAGTTTTCAGGGGAAGCGGCGATATCCGCCTTGTCGGTACCCAGGCGGGTGGCCAACGCGCGGGCAACATCGAGGGCAGGCTCGCGGGAGCGCGGAACGTCACCGGTCTTCTCCCCGATGCGCCCGCCATAGAGCATGGCCGGCTGGATGGGGGCGACATAACCGCCGTCGATATTGTCATCGTCCCAGCCCGGTGCCTGGTCGGGGCCGGCCCAGATGGAGGTGTCGATGGAGACCCGCGTGACGGTATCCATCTTCTGCTGGATCTGTTCCGCCAGCTCATCGAGGCGCTCGTCCGTCAGCCAGACATCGCCAGTGGCCTTGATAACGACTTCGCCTTCGTGCTCACCTGTGACCACTTCGGTGGTGAGGCGTTCTTCCTCATCGAGAGCAAGTGTTGCTGCGGCGAGGGTAAGGACCTTGGTGGCGGAGGCCGGGGTCAGCGGCTTCGCAGGCTCGCGCTCCCACAGCACCTCGTGGGTGGTGGTGTCAATGACCTGCCCGCCGAAGGTGGCTAAAGCCTTGTCCTTGCCCAGCTCATCCAACCTGGCTTTAAGCGCAGCGGCGTCGATATCGCCGGGCTCGACGGGCTGGACCAGTGTTGTGGGTTCTTCCTGCTTATAGGGCTGGCCGTGGTCCAGGTGATCGTAGGTGCGCTGGACTTCTACGCCCACGGCGGCCGTCGCCGCCACGGCACCAGCCGTGACGAGGGCCGCAGTACTCCACCAGACATGCTTAGCTTTCATCGCCCTTTAGACTAGCGCGGTAGACTAAGCGGAGCACATACCAACCTATTAGTTATGGAGGATTCAGCCGTGAGCGTTGAAGTAACCATCGAGATCCCTAAGGGCTCCCGCAACAAGTACGAGATCGACCACGAGACCGGCAAGGTCCACCTCGACCGCTACCTGTTCACCCCGATGGCCTACCCGGCTGACTACGGCTTCATCGACCACACCCTGGGTGAGGACGGCGACCCGTTGGATGCACTGGTGATCCTCCCGGAGCCGGTTTTCCCCGGCGTTGTTGTGGAGGCTCGTGTCCTCGGCGTGTTCAAGATGACCGATGAGGCCGGCGGCGACGACAAGCTGCTCGCCGTCGTCGATGACCCGCGCTGGGAGCGCTACCAGGACATCAACGATGTGGAGCAGCACATCAAGGATGAGATCGAGCACTTCTTCACCCGCTACAAGGACCTGGAGCCGAACAAGGAAGTTACCGGCTCCGGCTGGGGCGACAAGGCTGAGGCAGAGAAGATCCTCGAAGAGGCTAAGGCTCGCTTCAAGTAATTCGCGTTTCTAGGGACGTTTCGATCAAATAGGGCCCCAGACTCGGGGGGTTGAGAGGCCTTATTTGATCGAAACGTCCTTTTTCTTTGTCACCGCGACAACTCCTCATTCGTGACGTACGATTCGATCAAATAGGGGGCCGAAAACAGCGGTTTCTGGGGGTTTATTTGTTAGAAACGTACTCATCGGGGGCACATGGAAATTTTCGAGGGACACGCGGGCACTCGCCGCGCGGCTAAGGGGCAAGCAATCAAGATTTGTCGCGGTCTGTATTTATCTGCGGTGCCAACGCCGCGCGAGCTCGCTGAAATCGTCTCGCGGCGTTGGCCAGACTCAGCCTTGGATGGCTATTCTGCCGCCCAGCAATATCTTGGCCAAGAGCTGACTTTTCCGCTTCACTTCCTGCGCGCAGGAACGATGGCATCAAGCACGTACTTTCGCAGCAGGCGGGCGCGGCCCAAGGCGCTGGGCAGCATGAACGGGGTGAACGTCTGCAGCCCGCTGCAATGTATCGAGGCGATGGCGCAGGAGGATGCCGTGGCCTTCATCGAGGCCTTCTTCGCTGGGCCGCACGGGCGCTCGCGCATCGAGACCGAGCAGTTGGACTTTCGCCGCCTGCCCAAGCACACGCGTGAGGTGCTGGAAAAGGCCATCGTCGGGGCGGATAGCAAGCCGGAGCGCGACCTGACCCGGGGTCTCGAGCCCCACGTCAAGGTCCGCAACAACGTGCGGGTTGGGCCCTACCGCTGGGACCTGCTCCTAGAGGAGCACAAGGTGGCCATCGAGGTGGACGGATACGCCTATCACAAAGGCGAGAACCGGCAGCGTTTCGAAATCGACCGCCAGAAGCTTAACGACGCCATCCAGCGCGGCTACCGGCCCCTCCACTTCACCGCCGCCACGATTGAGCACCACCTTGACGTCGCTGTTCACCAGGTTCTCGCGGTCATTAAAGGGCGGGGTGAGTTCATTCCTCCGCCGTGGAAGTGGCACCACTACTGGCGGTGGGAAGGCGAGCGTTGCGGCTAGGTCGCCGCAACGTACTTGGGAGCCGCAACGTAATTAGGAGCTGCAGTGGGATGCGAGCCAGCCGTCGAGCTCAGATTCCGAGGCATCGGGAGCGATGGGGTCCTCGGCGAATTCCTCGCCCGTGCGCGCCTTGTCCTTGGCCGTAGTGAGCATGAGCGAGCGGCCATCCGGATAATCCAGGACCACGTTGGCGGAGGCATAGCCGGCAGTCGGCTCGCCGAAGGTGCGCACGTTGTCAAGCCCACGGAAAGCCAGGAGGGTGGCCTCGCCGGAGGAGGCGGTCTCGTCGTCGGTAAGCACGGCGACGGGAACGTCGAGCTTGCCGCCCGACGTGGTGGTGGGTGTGCCGCCACCGGTGACGGAATTGCCATCGATGACCACATCAGATGTGCCCATGCGGCTAACGAAGGAGAGCGCGGTGCCATCCGGCAGCAGGGGGCTTAAGCCCGCGTACATCGGGCCCATGTCACCGCCGCCATTGCCGCGCAGGTCCACCACGGCAGCACAGGCCTCCGGGTGGGCGGTCAGACCTTGAGCGAGCGTGTCGGCGTAGGCCTGGCCGTCATCGTGGCGGCCGATGGAGGGCACGGCAGCGCGCAGGACGCCGTCTTTGAAGTCGACCGAAGGCTCAGTGCTTTCGGCGGCTTTCTCCTTTTCGGTGCTAAAAACGTTGGAGTGTTTGCCGCCGGCGGCGTTGATGGCGGCATCGAGGAGCTCGGCGTTCGTGGGGTCCTCCTTGAAGGCCTCGCGGGCGCGCTGGAATTCCTCGCTCTCGCCATAAATTCCGGAGATAGCTGCGGTGTCCACCATCGCGGTGTTGATGCGCTTCTCACTGGCATTGAAGAGGAAATAGGGCTTGCCCAGCAGCGCCCCACCATAGGAGGGGCCGAAGAAGTACACAGCCGCGGCCACGGCGATGAGGGCAACGAGAAAGAGTCCGCCGAAAATTTTCAGTACAGTTTTCATTCTTTCCTTCCTCCCGTGCGCAGCACGTAGCCGCGCAAGGGTTCAACAAGGACAATGGCGAGCAGCGTGACCAGCCAGCCTACGGCCAGGAAACCAAAGGCCATGAGCATGCGGCCGAGAACGTCGACATTGCTTTGCTCGACGCTGGAGAAGAACATCAGCGCGGCGATACTGCCGCCAAAAAGGAAACCGAAGAAGCTCAAGCCCACCACCGGCCCCATGATGGTCAGGGCACCGGAGCGGAACTGGAATCCGCGCGGCACGCCCATGAGATCCAGGGAGCGGATGAGCTCCTTGTCCTCAAAGATGCCGGAAACCTGGCCCAGGATGATGGACATGGTGGTCAGTGTGAAGCCAAAAATGAGGGTTAATAGAACACCAGTGGAGATGTCTTTGAACACCACGTTCATCCCCGGGTCTTCCTTCAGAACCATGGCCAAGGCATCAGAGCCCAGGGGCGCGGCAACGAGGAAGCCCGTCAAGTATCCGAAGAAGCCGATGGCAGCACTCCGCTTCCATGCCGGGCGTGCGTTACCCGCTACGCGCTGGCAGGCCACGAAGTGCGCGTTTCCAGGAAAGAGGGACATGATGTGTGCGCCGAGCTGCAGGATGAAAGGGGAAATGAGGTTGATGCTCATCACCATGCCGAACATGACCACGATGACCATAGCGGTCGGCGGCCCCGCCTTGCCGGAAAGCAGAACACCACCGATACCCGCGATGATGAGGAAGACAATGACGCGCCACCAGCGGTAGGCCGCAGGCATCTGGCGCTTGGCGACGCCCAGCGGGCTCACGCGCACGCGCTGCATGCCGGCGAGTGCGGCGCCGATGGCCAGCAGGAAGAGCACACCGGCCACGGCCAGGTAGCCCCACCACGGGAGGAGAATCTCGGATACAGCAATAGAACGCATCTGGAAATCCACCTGGGTAAAGACCGGCGCGACGAGCAGGCTGATAAGCCCGCCGAGCACGATGCCGATGATGGCCTGCAGGCCCGTCTCGACGATGACCATGCGCTCCACCTGGCGGGAACTCAATCCCAACAAGCGTAGGGTGGCCAGGCGCTGCTCCCGGCCGGAAGCACCCAGGACGGCGGCTTGGGCGGTGAGGTTGAACAGCGCCGGAAGAATAAACGCGCAGGCCAGCAGGGCCAGGGCGAACCAGGGATAGAGGAAGGCCTCCATCTCATTGCCGAAGGCCTCCTGGAGAGTCGGCGCAGCCTCCTCGACATGCTGAGCGCGCTCCCAGAACATCCAGGTACCACCCGCAACCAGGAAGGCGATGGCGGAACCAATGGTCAGGCTCACAATTGCCAGAAGCGAGACAATACCCGTGCCCGAGCGCGCGCGAATCGATTCGCGCTGCAGGTCAAAGACTAAAGTCGCGGTGTTCATCGGATCACCTCGAGGCGGCGGTCATCGTGGATGATGCCATCGCGGATCTCCACGCGGCGCTGCATCCAGTCGGCCACCTTCGGGTCGTGCGTGACCATGACCAGGCTGGCACCGGACTGACGCACGATGGTGGTCAGCATCTGCATGACCTCGTGACCGGTGGACTGATCCAGCGCACCAGTCGGCTCATCGGCGAAGACGACGCCCGGAGAAGCCACCAGCGCACGCGCAATGGTCACGCGCTGTGCCTGGCCGCCGGAGACCTGCGCCGGGCGACGCTCCGCCAAACCACCCAGGCCCAGCTGGTCCAGCAGCTCCATCGCGCGCTTGCGGGCCGCACCACGCGAAGCGCCGTTGAGCATCGCTGGAAGTGCCACGTTGTCCACGTTGCTCAGCTCCGGCAAGAGCTGGCCGTCTTGGAAGACGAAGCCGAAGTTGCGAAGGCGGAGGCGGGAGCGGGGGCCGTCGCCAAGCGCGGAGAGCTCCTCATCCCCGTAGCGCACGCTGCCGTGCGTGGGGGTCAGCACGCCGGACATGCAGTGCAGCAGCGTGGACTTGCCGGAACCAGACGGCCCCATGACGGCCACGAGCTCGCCCGTTTCAACGTCGAGGGAGATTCCGGCGAGCACCGGGCCGCCGCCGAAATCCTTGGTGATGTCTGTCAGGGAAAGTGTCTGTGCCATGTCTCTCATTTCACCGTGAAGGGCCCTCATAAAGAACAGTCCTAGCGTTGCTCTTTAAGGTAGTGCCAGCACTACCCCTGTAGTCGGTAGCGCCCGTTATGCTGAAAGCCGTGTTCCGAAGAAAGCCCCAGCCCACCAACCATGAGCAGCAGCAGGCGCAGAAGATTGCGCAGCTCACGGCCTCGCGCCGCGCCATCGCGGATGCCTATGAGGTGGAGCGCGCACGCATCGAGCGCGACTTGCACGACGGCGCGCAGCAGTATCTTGTGGCCGCGAGCATGAAGTTGGGGGAGGCTCTTCTCGACGCCCCCTCTGAAATCGCCGAGCTTCTCACCGCTGCCAAGCAGGACGTGGACCGCGGCCTGCACTCCCTGCGCGCCACGGTGCACGGCATCCACCCGCAAGTCCTACAGGATCACGGTTTGGTCGCCGCGCTTGCCGACGTCTCTTCCTCCCACGGCCCCCACGTCAGCGTCTTCGCCCCGCATCCTTTGCCCAAGCTTTCCGCCTCCGTGCTGGCCTGCGGCTATTTCTTCGGCACGGAGGCTCTGACGAATGCGGCCAAGCACGCGCCCGGCGCGCCGGTGTCTGTTTTAGTGACCGCGGATGCCTCCTTGAAAATCACCGTGGTGGATGAGGGCCCGGGTGGCGCGCAGGTTTTACAAGGTCACGGCTTGGCGGGGATGGCGGAGCGCCTCGCCGCCTTTGGCGGAGAGATGACGCTGTCCTCTCCCCCGGGCGGGCCCACGAGGCTGGCGTGCTCGATTCCTCTTCTTCTCGATCGCGGACAGTCAGGAGTTTAAGAAATGAGTTTGAGAATCGTGGTGGCGGATGACTCCGCCATTTTGCGCGAGGGTCTCGCCGGCTTGTTGGAGCGCCGCGGGCATTCGATTGTGGGCCAGGCAGATTCCGCCCCGGCGTTGGAAGCCGTGGTGGACAAGCTGCGCGATGAGCTTCCGGATATCGTCATCACGGACGTGCGCATGCCGCCGGGCATGGGTGATGATGGCTTGAAAGCCGCCGTAAACTTGAGAAATGCATACCCGGGCTTACCCGTCATGGTGCTCTCCCAGTATGTAGCTCCGGCTTACGCGGTGGAGCTCTTCGACTCCCCCGATGCCGGTACCGGCTACCTGTTGAAGGACCGTGTCTCCGAGGTGCGGGACTTCCTCTCCAGCCTGGACGTGGTGGCCCAGGGCGGCACCGTCATCGATCCCACCGTGGCGCAGGCTTTAATGAGCTCTGGGCGCAGCGGCTTAGGCGAGCTCACCCCGCGCGAACGCGAGGTCCTCGAACTCATGTCGCGCGGCAAGTCCAACAAGGACATCGCCGCCGAGCTCGTCCTGTCTTCCGCCGCGGTGGCCAAGCACGTCTCCAATATCTTCACCAAGTTGCGGCTGGACCCCAGCGAGGACAACCGCCGCGTGAAAGCCATTCTGGAGTACCTCTCAGCGCACCGCTAAAGCCCAAGGCGAGCATCGAATGCTGCTATGAGGCGTTGAGATAGAGCGGGATCGTGCTCATTGGGTTCGCGGAATTGTAGCGCACATACTATCTAGCACGCTGCGCCAGTGCTCAAGGCGTGCGGCGTCGGGTGCCGGCTGCGGCTTCCCGTCGAGCTGCACCACCGGGGTAATCCCGTGCAAGGCGTTGAGGGTCCACAACTCTAGGCCGGCAAGATCGGACAGGCCGAGCTTGCGCTTTTCGACGCTCCCCTCTTCTCCCACCGCAGCAACCAGCAGAGACTCAGTGACCGAACGCAGCCGAGGCGCGTCCATCGTGAGCATCGTGTCGCCATCCCAGGCGATGAGCGCTGCGGTGGTGGTTTCGCAGACCACGCCCTCGTCGGAGATGAGCAAGGTATCGTCCTGCTCACGAAGCTCTGAGAACAGCACCAGATTCGGCCCCTTGACATGCGGATATTCCACTGTTGCCGTGGCGCTGTGCAAGCGGGTAGTTTTCCGCTGTTCGGGAAGGGGGCGCAGGCGGAGTGCGAAGCCGCTGGGGCCGGCCTCCAGACGCGGGAACCACCGCCCCCGAGCGGGCAGGTGTTCCTGGACTGCGTGGAGGAAGGATCGAGGGGAGTCCATCCCCAAGGCCTCTGTACCCGCGGTAAAGCGCTCGCAGTGTAGCTCAAAGCCGCGCACCTGGCCCTCTTCAAGACGGAAGGAGTCGATCAGCACGGGCTCGGGAAGCGATGGGACGGGAAGCAGCTCGCCCGCTTCGAAGCGGTAGCAGTGCTCCCCGGGGAAGGCCTGCCCGCAAAGTTTGAGGAGCGGGGCGGACTTATCCACGATCTCCTGCCACTCGGCATCCGGGTCCGAAAGAGCCAGCACCGCTCCACCAACGCCATAATGCAGTCTCCCGGAATGCAGGACGATGCTGCGGATAGTCATAGCGAAATCAGCGCTGCCATCGCAACCGAGATAGCCGATCGCACCGGAGTACACCCCACGCGGCGCGGCCTCGAGCTCACGGATGATCTCCATGGTGCGGACTTTCGGCGCACCGGTCATAGAGCCACCGGGAAAGGTGGAGCGGAGGACGTCGATAAGCGAGGCATCCGGGCACAACCGAGCAGAAACGGTGGAGACCAACTGGTGCACGGTGGCAAAGCTGCGAACCACGAAGAGTTCTTCGGCATGCACGGTGCCTGGAATCCCCACACGGGTGAGATCGTTGCGCACTAGGTCAACGATCATGAGGTTTTCCGCGTGATCCTTCGGGTTACTGGCCAGGTCCGCCCGCAGCTGTTCATCGGCGGTGGGGTTGTGGCCACGTGGGCGGGTGCCTTTGATCGGCTCCGAGCAGACGACGCCGCCAGACACTTTAAGGAAGCGTTCCGGGGAGGCGCTAGCCACTGCGAGCTCAGGGAGCACCAACAACGAACGCATCGGCGCGGGCACCTGCTGCCGAAGGCGCTGGTAGAGGGCCAGCGGATCGAGATCGGCTGCCGCCTCGAGACTGGTAGTGAGGCAGACTTCGTAGGTCTCACCCGCACTGATGAGCTCTTGAGCGCGGCGAATCTTCTCCTTATAGGCGGCGGCAGTATCGCGGCAGCTCAGCGGGCTAATCGTACTGGTGTCGATTCGCCGTTGCTGAACAGGGTGGCCTGCGAGTCTTTCAAGGAGCCGCCAGGTCTGTGCCAGCCAGGAGGCCGCGGAATCCTCGCAAATCAGCTGCACTCGCTGCCCTTGGATGGCCACCACGCCTAGCGTGCGGAAGAGACCATGAGGGTGGGGTGTGGGCAAACCGCCGAGGGCCTCGTAACCCAGAAAGCCGAACACGCCCGGAACGCCGAGGCACCCCGCGGGGCGGGAAAAGCGAGGGGGCTCCGCGAGGGCTTCGAGGCCCACCGATTCCCCCAACGGGGCGATGAGTGAGGTGCCCTCGAACTCTAGCAGCGCCCCTTTGCCGCCTAGGACATCGAAGACGTCGAGGGGATCGATGGTGAGGTGGCGCTCCTCCACATGCAGTGATGGCAGGGACGCAGCAGGAGTTGTACCGGCTGTGCTGGCAGTGGCGGCCGCCTCTATTGCTTCAGGGCAAGCGATAGCGAGGAAGTTCTCGAACAGCCGGAGGCCATGGTCGCTGCAGATCGATTCCGGGTGGTACTGCACACCCCACCAGCGACGTTCTTCACTACACCCGGCCATGATGAGGCCTTCTGCTGTATGAGCAAGCGCCTTCATACCGGCTGGCAGCTCATCCACCACTAGGGAGTGATAGCGCACCACGTCGTGGCAGGAAGGAATCCCGGCATAGAGCGGGTCCTCGGCGCAGTGGATGCTGCTTACCAGCCCGTGTACAGGTTTCGGCGCCAACACGATCCGCGCGCCGAGGTGCTGGGCCATCGCCTGGAAGCCCAGACACACCCCCAGCACCGGCACCGCAGCACGTTTCAACACCTCAGCACAAAAGCCAATGTCCGCTGCACGCTCAGGGGTTCCCGGCCCCGGTGAGAGAACCACCGCGTGGTAGCCAGTCAGCGGCACGGGCTCGGTGTTAGGGGTGACCGTCACCTCAGCACCTAATCGCACCAGGTAGTCCACGATGTTGAAGGTGAAGGAGTCAAAGTTATCCACCACGAGCACTCGAGAGCCAAAGAAGCGACCCGAGGGGTCTCCGGGGATAAGCGCGACAGTGCTGGAGTTCATCACCTGAATAAGTGTGGCATAAGGGAGCGCCGGGGCCGAAAGTGCTACTCACGCTACAGTGTCCCACCAGCCTCACAACCGCACCCGCGTAAGCTGGTGCGCATGCAGAACGTACAACCCACCGAAGTACCCGAGAACGCCCAGCTTATCGACGTCCGCGAGGACCACGAGTGGAACACCGAGCACGCCCAAGGCGCCACCCACATCCCGATGGGAGACCTAGTCGAGCGTCTCGACGAGATTGACCCGGACCGCGATATCTACGTCATCTGCCATGCAGGCGGGCGCAGCATGCAGGTCTGCCAGTACCTCGAGCAGGCGAAGGGCTGGGACGTCATCAACGTCGAGGGCGGCACGGATGGTTGGAAAGCACAAGGCTGCCCTATGGTTTACCCAAACCACTAGTGGTACCATTTGCGGTACCATACAGGTGTGGTTTCCAAGATAGAAAAGATCCTCACAAAGATGCGGACCTCACGGACAAACGTCCGCTTCTCAGAGCTGCAACTTGTGTGTGACTTCTATTTCGAACGCCAAGAAAGCGCCGGGAATAAGCGGCGTGGAACTTCGCACGTTGTTTACAAAACCCCATGGCAGGGAGACCCCCGAGTCAATATCCAAGAGGGCCGCAATGGGAAAGCGAAGCCCTTTCAGATTCGCCAAGTTTTAGCCGCCATCGACCGCCTCCCCTAGGAGCAGATCATGAATCTCGCAGACAAATACACCTACCAAACCGCTTGGTCAGAAGAAGATGGCGAGTTCGTTGCCACAGTCCTAGAGTTCCCTTCCCTGTCATGGCTGGACACAACCGCGGCCACCGCAGAAGCCGAGTTGCGCAGCGTCGTCGAAGAAACTCTAGAAGATATGCAACGCAACAATGAACGCATCCCGGAACCATTCGGGCAGCGAAGCTTTTCGGGGAAGTTCAACCTCCGCATACCTCAGTCACTTCACCGAGACCTAACCATCGAAGCAGAACGGGAAGGCGTTTCTCTCAACACACTCATCGTGCAGAAGCTAGCCTCAGCCTGAAACTAATGGGCCACAACCCATGATTTAAGTTTGCCACCTTAGGCGCGTAGTATCGTCGGCATGCCTTCATTGAATTCTGTGTCTATTCCCACCTCGCTCCTGGAGTCCCCCTCCTTCCAGCTGGAGCGCCTCCGCCGCCGCACCCGCGAGGGCGTCGAGGCCGCGCTGCAAACACAGAAAACCACTCTGCGCGAGTACTGGGTTCTCACCTGCCTCGTTGCGGAAACCGCGTCCTCCCAGTCCGCACTGTCGGAAACCTTGGCCATTGACGCCTCCGACATGGTGCGCCTGCTCGATTCCCTGGAGTCTCGCAACTGGGTCAAGCGTGAGCGCGATGCCAAAGACCGGCGCCGCCAAATCATTGCCTCCACCAAGAAAGGCGTAAAGGCGCACAAGGAGCTCACCGTTTTGGTAGCGAAGGCCGAGGACGAAGCCCTCGACGCGTCCACCAACAAGCAGCTCAAGCACCTGCGCAAGCTCGCCACCGCCATTATCGCGGCTGACGCACCGGCTGATGCGGAAAGCAGTGATGCTTAAATGACGGAGCCCGATAACCTTCCTAGTACTGGGGGCCGCCACGCCCTCCGCACAGACGAGCCCGAGGCCCCGGCGATGCCCGAGGTCCCCGAACACTACCTGCTAGGCTCCGAGGCTGCCCCCGCGCGCACCCTCTGGGATATCGTTCAAACCACCGCCGAGCACTACCCTGATGCCGCCGCCCTGGACGAGGGTGAAATCCTGACCTACGCCGAGCTGCTTGCCGACGTCTCCGCATGGGCCACCGAACTCTACGCCAGCGGAGTGCGCCGCGGTGACCGCATCGGCATCCGCATGACCTCCGGCAAGCGCGAGCTCTACCTGGCCATCCTGGCCACGCTCGCCGCCGGCGCGGCCTACGTGCCCGTCGATGCTGACGACCCCGATGAGCGCGCCGAGATGGTCTTCGGTGAGGCCGATATCGATGGCGTCTTCACCGACGAAGGTTTCCGCATGCTGCGGGAAGGCGGGGCGGCGCGCCCCACGTTCGATGAAAAGGACGAGCGAGACGGCGCACCTTTCGAGGAGCCGCGCCCCGAAGACACCGCGTGGATCATCTTCACTTCCGGCTCCACTGGCAAGCCCAAGGGCGTGGCCGTGAGCCACCGCTCCGCGGCCGCCTTCGTTGACGCCGAGGCTGCCCTCTTTCTGGTGGATAGCCCGCATGGCCCCCTCGGCCCGGACGACCGCGTCCTCGCTGGCCTTTCCGTGGCCTTCGATGCCTCCTGCGAGGAGATGTGGCTGGCTTGGGGTCACGGTGCCTGTTTGGTCCCGGCCCCTCGCTCCCTGGTGCGCTCCGGGATGGACTTGGGTCCCTGGCTGATTCGCCGCGACATCACGGTGGTCTCCACTGTGCCGACCTTGGCCGGCCTCTGGCCCGCCGAGGCCCTAGACAACATCCGTCTCCTCATCGTTGGCGGCGAGGCCTGCTCCCAGGAGCTCACGGACCGCCTGGCCACCGAAGACCGCGAGATGTGGAATACCTACGGTCCTACCGAGGCCACCGTCGTGGCCTGCGCGCAGCGCATGCTGCCAGGCAAGCCTGTGTCGATTGGGTTGCCGCTGAAGGGCTGGGACCTGGTGGTCGTCGACAAGCACGGCGTCCCCGTAAACATCGGTGAGGTAGGCGAACTCGTCATCGGTGGTGTGGGCCTGGCTGCTTACCTGGACCCGGTGAAGGATGCAGAGAAGTACGCGCCGCTGGAATCGATGGGCTGGGAGCGCGCCTACCGCACCGGCGACCACGTGCGTTTGGAAGAGGATGGCCTGTATTTTGTGGGCCGCGTCGATGACCAGGTCAAGATTGGTGGCCGCCGCATTGAGCTCGGTGAGGTGGAAGCTAACGTTGCCGCGTTGCCGAACGTATACAACTCCGCCGTGGCCGTGCAGAAGACACCGGGCGGCGAGTCCGTGCTCGTCGGCTACGTCTCCCTGGATGACCCGGATGCCGGCTTCGACCACGAGGCCGCGCATGCCCGCCTGGCGGAGACCATGCCGGCAGCGCTCGTCCCGCGCATCTGCGTCATGGAGGAGCTGCCGATTCGCACCTCCGGAAAGGTGGATAAGAAGGCCCTGCCGTGGCCGCTGCCGGGAGTGGGAGTGGAGGCAGACGGCCTCAACCCCACCGAGCAGTGGTTGGCGGAACTGTGGGTGGACACCCTGGGTGTTTCCGTCGAGGACGTCAACGCAGACTTCTTCTCCCTTGGCGGCACCTCGCTGGCCGCGGCGACTTTGGTCGGCCGCATCCGCGAGCGCTTCCCCACCGTGGCCGTACGCGATCTCTACGACCACCCGCGTCTGGGCTCCCTGGCGGAGCAGCTTGCTGGTGCCGAGTCTGTCGAGGACGCCGGACCCGCACGCGAGGTGAAGCCCGTCGGCGCCGGCACGCGCATCGCGCAAACACTCATCCAGATCCCCGTGATGACGCTGGCCGCCACGACGTGGCTGGCCTGGCTGCTGCTGAGCTCCAACCTGGCGAACCTGCTCGGTGTGGAGTGGGCCATGACCACGCCATGGTGGCTGGTCATTCTTCTCCTCGTCATCTTTGTCACTCCCATCGGCCGCATCCCCATCGGCGGTTTCGGCGCGCGGCTGATCACCGCCGGGATTCAACCCGGCGACTATCCGCGCGGCGGATCTACGCACCTGCGTATTTGGGCAGCGGAGCGCTGGGCAGATGCTTCTGGCTCGCGCTCGATTGCGGGTGCCACGTGGGTCAATAACTATGCCCGCGCGCTGGGAGTGAAGATGGGCCGCGGAGTGGACCTGCACTCGCTGCCGCCTGTGACTGGCCTGCTGACCTTGGGCAAGCACGCCGCGATTGAGCCCGAGGTGGACCTTTCTGGCTATTGGCTCGACGGCGATATCCTGCGGGTTGGCGCCATCGAGGTCAAGGAAGGTGCCCGCGTGGGCGCGCGCTCGACGCTGCTTCCGGGCACCGTCGTGGGCAAGGATGCCCACGTCGAGGCCGGCTCCACCGTGACTGCCCGCAAGAAGATTAAGGACGGCCAGCGCTGGTCCGGCTCTCCTGCCAAGAAGGTGGGCCGCTCCAAGCACCGCTTCCCATCACACGCGCCGAAGCGCCGCCCGTGGTGGGTGGCCATCTACGGCGCCACCTCCATCCTGCTGGCCTTCCAGCCCATCGTGGCGCTGGCCGTGGGCGCGGCCGTGGTCGTCGCTCTCATCGCGCTGACCGAGGGCTCTGCCTTCGTCGGCTCCATCTTCTTCGCACCGCTGGGCGCGCTTGCCGCATTCGCCACCTTCATGCTGCAAACCTGGCTGGGCGTGCGCATCCTGTCACTGGGCATCAAGCCCGGCGTGGCACCTGTGCGCTCCGCCAAGGGCTGGCGCCTGTGGGCCATCGAGCGCCTCATGGACGAGGCCCGCACGCAGCTCTTCCCCATCTATGCCTCGCAGCTCACTCCAGCGTGGCTGCGTTCGCTGGGTGCGACGATTGGCAAGGACGTGGAGATTTCCACGGCCGTCATGGTGCCCAAGCTCACTGAGGTCAAAGACGGCGCCTTCCTGGCGGATGACACCATGATCGGCGGCTATGAGCTCGGTGGCGGTTGGATGCTCACGGGTGAGACCAAGGTGGGCAAGCGTTCCTTCGTGGGCAACTCCGGCATCACCGGCCCGGGCCGCAAGCTGTCGAAGAACTCGCTGGTTGCCGTGCTCTCCTCGACGCCGAAGAAGACCAAATCCGGCGCCAACTGGTGGGGTTCTCCGCCGGAGCGCATGCGCCGTGTTGAGGCCCACGTGGACGGTGTGGAGGGCGAATCCCTCACCTACAACCCAGGCTTTGGGGTCAAGGCCGCGCGTGGTGCGATTGAGACCATGCGCCTGCTGGCGCCGATGACCTCGGCCATGCTGCTGGCAGGCACTTTGGCATCGCTTTACGCGCTTGCCGACGCCCTCGGCATCGCCGCCGCCTGGGCCCTCGGCGGCCTCATCCTCATGGTGGCGGGCGCTATCGCCATGACCATCACCGTGGCGGTGAAGTGGATCTGTGTGGGCACGCAGACCGCTGGCGACCACCCGCTGTGGTCCGCCTTCGTGTGGCTCAACGAGCTGCAGGACACCTTTGTTGAGGCGGTTGCCGCACCGTGGTTCTTTAGCCACACCTATGGCATGGGTGAAATCAACCAGGGCCTGCGCGCGCTGGGCGTGACGATTGGCCGCGGCGCGTGGATTGATTCTTATTGGTTCCCAGAGACGGACCTATGCTTCGTGGGCGAAGGCGCATCCGTTGGCCCCGGCACCGTGGTGCAAACGCACCTCTTCCAGGACCGCGTGATGAGCCTGGACACCGTGACCATCAAGGCCGGAGCTACCTTGGGCTCGCATTCGGTGGCGCTGCCCGCCTCGGTCATCGGCAGCGTGGCAACGGTGGGCCCTGGCTCCCTGGTGATGCGCGGCGACCAAGTCCCGGGCAGCTCCGAGTGGCAGGGCAACCCGATTGAACCGTGGAAACACTAGCTAGGTGGAAGCACTAGCTAGATAGAGAAAGAGGCGGCCAGGAAACCTGGCCGCCTCTTTCTTTATGTATGCACGAGCCGCAAATGCGCGGTCGGTGCGTGGTGCTTAGTCACCGATCTGGTCGCGCCCACGCTTGACGATCTTGTCATCTACCTGGTCAACAAGCTCATGGTCCTTGTTGGTGTACTCAAACTTGGAGAGCACGTAGCGCATCGCGTTGATGCGGGCACGCTTCTTATCGTTGGACTTAATGGTGATCCACGGAGACTCTTCAGTATCCGTGTAGCGGAACTGCTCCTCCTTGGCGCGGGTGTAATCATCCCACTTATCTAGGGATGCCAAGTCCATGGGCGAAAGCTTCCACTGACGGACGGGGTCGATCTGGCGAATAGCAAAGCGGGTGCGCTGCTCCTTGCGGGTCACGGAGAACCACAGCTTGGTGAGCGAAATACCAGAGCCCAGAAGCATATTCTCCAGCATCGGCACCTCACGCAGGAACTCTGCGTGCTGGGACTCCGTACAGAAGCCCATGACGCGCTCCACACCGGAGCGATTGTACCAGGAGCGGTCAAAGAAGACGATTTCACCGCCAGACGGGAAGTGTTGAATATAGCGCTGGAAGTACCACGAGGTGGACTCGCGCGGGGATGGCTTCTCTAGCGCTACAGTGCGTGCACCACGCGGGTTGAGGTGCTCGTTGAAGCGTTTAATGGTGCCGCCCTTGCCCGCGGCATCGCGGCCCTCAAAAAGGATGATGTGGCGCTGGCCGGTTTCCTTGGTCCAGTTCTGCCACTTCAGCAGCTCGATCTGCAGGGCACGCTTGATGGACTCGTACTCATCGCGCGTCATGCGCTCTTCGTAGGGGTAGTTCTCGCGCCAGGTCTCGACGGGCGAGCCATCCGGCATGATGAGCGAAGGATCATCTTCATCAGAGTCATCGACGACGTAGCCGTCGGTCTGCGCAAGGTCGATCTCGGGGAGTTCGTCGTCTTTAATGTCAGCCATACTTTTAGTTTAACCCGAACCAACACCGCAAGTGCCCTAAACCTTCGCAGTTACCCCTTCCCTCAAAACGGCAGTCAAAACAAAAAGAAGGCCCACCGAAACGGTAGGCCTTCTTGCTTCAGTGAGCTTTAAAGCTCAGAGCTGCAGGATGTTCTTAAACGAACATGCCGATCAGCTGGGAAGCGCCCTTAGCGACCTGAACCAGCGGCTGCATGATAGCGGCGATGCCGGAGAAGTCGAGAGCAATTGCGGAAGAAAGGTTGAAGGCATCAAACAGAACGGAAGACATAGATTCTCCTATGATGAATTAGTAGGGGATGGGGGTAAACCCGATTATTACTTGCTGCTCAGTAGAGCGGAAGAGGTGTTGGAGAAAGCGTCGCCAACCTCGTACTCGCCGCCCTGAAGACCGAAGAAGATGTCAACAGCGTTGTTCAGAACGGTCGGCAGGTTAGCGGCAATCTTACCCCAGCCTTCCCAGGTGTTAACGAAGTTGTCCAGGTGAGTCTGAACGAGGGAGAGATCCATAATTGAACTCCTATTTTAGGTCCGAAGCTATTCAGTGCCCCAGAGGGGTTTGCAGTTTGCAGACACCCTCAGTGGGCGTCACAAGAAGTATTTTGACACAAGATGACAACAAATCAAGTTCTTTTGGGCCACAAGTTTCGCCAATTCTAAATCTCGGCAATCCATATTCAAGCGCTCCATCGCCTTCCCGCCAACGGAGTGCACAATTTAAAAAGCGTTCTAGCTGGGCCTTTAGGAAAGCCACAGGAATAAGTAATGGAAAACTCACGACATTGCGTAACGTTTTTCGCTCTAGCAAGCGATAGCCTTTAGCCATCCTCTTTCAACCGCATCACTTTCTGTCGAAAATAATTCTTGAAGGAACACCCCCATCTGGGGGTTTAGAGTTAATGGTGGGACGCTTGTTACTAAAGGGAGTGGGGCCGCACTCCTCGCCGTGATCTATATGATGAGGTGCAAATCTCTCATATTGATACCGAAAAGCCCTCTACAGGCACACCTGAAGAGCGAAGTGGCCGAGACACGCCGAAGCGCCCCCCAAACAGCGTTTATCGCCATTTGTGGGGCGCTTCAATTCCTTGATGGTTCGGCTCCATCGGCTGCCGCTAGGGCGACGTACGGGGCCTTCAGGAGGCTTAGAAGCCCATACCGCCCATTGCGTCAGCATCCGGCATGCCAGCGCCTGCACCGGCCGGCTCCGGCTTATCAGCCACAACCGCCTCGGTGGTCAGGAACAGAGCCGCGATGGACGCAGCATTCTGCAGTGCGGAACGGGTGACCTTAACCGGGTCGTTAATACCTGCAGCCATCAGGTCCACGTACTCGCCAGACGCAGCATTGAGGCCCTGGCCAGCCGGCAGGGAGGCGACCTTGTCAGCGACAACGCCCGGCTCCAGGCCAGCGTTCTGAGCAATCTGCTTCAGCGGAGCAGACAGCGCCTCGCGGACAATCTTGACGCCGGTTGCCTCATCACCGGTGAGGTCGGAGAGGGAATCCAGAACCTCGGCAGCCTGCAGCAGAGCCACGCCACCACCGGCGACGATACCCTCCTCAACGGCAGCCTTGGCGTTGCGCACGGCATCCTCGATGCGGTGCTTGCGCTCCTTGAGCTCGACCTCGGTAGCAGCACCAACCTTGAGAACTGCCACGCCGCCGGCCAGCTTGGCCAGGCGCTCCTGCAGCTTCTCGCGGTCGTAGTCGGAGTCGGAGTTCTCGATCTCGGCGCGAATCTGCTTGATGCGGCCGTCGATCTGCTCCTGGGAGCCAGCACCCTGAACGATGGTGGTCTCATCCTTGGTCACGACAACCTTGCGGGCCTGGCCGAGGTACTCGATCTCAGCTGTCTCCAGGGAGAGGCCGACCTCCTCGGAGATGACCTGGCCGCCGGTGAGGATAGCCATGTCCTGCAGGGTGGCCTTGCGGCGGTCACCGAAGCCCGGAGCCTTCACAGCAACGGACTTGAAGGTGCCGCGGATCTTGTTGACCACCAGGGTGGACAGGGCCTCGCCCTCAACATCCTCCGCGATAATCAGCAGCGGTTTACCAGTCTGCATGACCTTCTCCAGCAGCGGAACGAGGTCCTTGATGTTGGAGACTTTGGAGGAGACCAGCAGGATGTACGGATCCTCGAGGACTGCCTCCTGGCGCTCCATATCGGTAGCGAAGTAGCCAGAGATGTAGCCCTTGTCGAAGCGCATACCTTCAGTGACCTCAAGGTCCACGCCGAAGGTGTTGGACTCCTCAACGGTGATAACGGAGTCCTTGTTTACGGAGCCGTTGCCCACCGTGTACATAGCCTCGGCGATCTTCTCGCCGATTGCCGGGTCAGCGGCGGAGATACCTGCGGTGGTGGCGATCTCTTCCTGAGTCTCTACTTCCTTTGCGGAGGAGAGCAGGGAATCAACAACCTTCTTGGTGGCGGCCTCAATGCCACGCTTAATGCCCATCGGGTTGGAACCAGCGGCTACGTTACGCAGGCCCTCACGCACGAGAGCCTGTGCCAGAACGGTAGCGGTGGTGGTGCCGTCACCGGCAACGTCATCAGTCTTCTTGGCTACTTCCTTGACCAGCTCAGCGCCGATCTTCTCGTACGGGTCCTCGAGCTCGATCTCGCGCGCGATGGAGACACCGTCGTTAGTAATGGTCGGGGCGCCCCAGGACTTCTCCAGGACGACGTTACGACCCTTGGGGCCGAGGGTGACCTTGACGGCATCGGCAAGCGTGTTGAGGCCACGCTCGAGGCCGCGACGTGCCTCTTCATCGAAGGCAATGATCTTTGCCATGTGTTTGTGCTCCTTAAGCTTTGTTGAGGACGACACTCACGTCTGATCTATGACGGACGCCCGCGACGGCACGGCTGGCGAGTGTTCTCCAGCCCCAACCACATAGATGACTTTGTTTATTTCTGGCACTTGCCATGTGGAAGTGCTAGCGACCATTCTGGCACTCAGGCCTACCGACTGCAAGGTTCAACACGAACGCTATAAGCGAACGGGCGGTGCTTTCGCACCGCCCGTTAAGACGAACCGCCCATTAGATCGAACTGCTCATTAAAAAGAACCAATCACGCTGTCTTAAGAAGCAGCCTTCTTCGCCGTCCACTTATATGCCGCAGCGATACCGCCAACAAAGAGGATGACGCCAACGAACTTGGCTGCCGTTCCGCCCTCGAAGATCTCCAGCGGGGAGTCGCCGGCCGAGGCCGCAATGATGCCCGCGTTGACCACACCGAAGAGGGACTCACCCACGATGAGGCCGGTGGCCAGCAACGTACCCATGCGCTTTACAAAATCCGGCTTGGACTGGCGTGCCGCCCAACGGTTGTAGAAGTAGCCCAAGAAGGCACCAATCGGCACCACAATGGTGATCGCCGCCGGCAGGTACATGCCCATGCCCACCGCCAGCGGGGACAGGGAGTACTTGTCGGTGAAGTGGCGCAGGCACTCATCCACGATGATGATGACGGCACCAATCGCCGCGCCCAGACCAATGAGATCCCACGGCAGCGAGCTATCAAAAATACCGGAAGCCACCGAGGACATTAGTGCAGCCTGCGGGGCAGCCAGTGCATCCTCGCCAGCGCCCTCCATGCCCTGGAAGCCAAAGCCGGTGAGCATGACCTGCAGAATCGGCGGAATCACCAAGGAGCCGAAGAGAACACCGATGATGAGCGCTACCTGCTGCTTCCACGGCGTCGCACCAACCAGCTGACCAGTCTTGAGGTCCTGCAGATTGTCATTAGAAATAGTCGCAATGCCGAAGACGATGGCCGCGGTAAACAGCGTGTAAGCCACCAGCGAGAGCGGCTCTGCATCCGTGCCGCGGGTGACGGCAGCAATCAGCAGCGCAGCGGCGATGACCGCGATGATGCCGATGGAGGAAATCGGCGAGTTAGACGCACCGATGAGGCCAGCCATATAGCCGCACACCGACGCGATAACGAGGCCCACCAGCAAGGTGAAGAGCACGGAGACCGTAATCAGCACGCCCATGTGGTCGTGAATATCGGTACCGCGCACGAAGTTCCACAGCAGAAGTCCAATCGGAATCATCAGGACCAAGATGGTGCCGATGACATAGGGCGCTGGAATATCGCGCTCCTCTACTGCCACCTGCTGGCCATCCTTGCGGTTGCGGGAGGAGGCGAAGGACTCAGCCATACCCTTGGCAATTGGGCCCGTAATCTTAATCAGCGTCCACACGGCCGCGATGGCCATGGTGCCCACGCCGATGAAGCGGATCCTATCGGAGAAGACCGTATCCACGGTCTCCATGATGGCAGCCGGATCGCCCAGACCCTCACCACCGGTGAGGATGGGCAGCAGGATGAGGTAGGAAATGACCACGCCGACGAGCATGGCGATACCGACGGCCAGACCCACGAGGTGGCCCACGCCGACCAGCGCCAGCGAGAGGGAGGTGCCCAGCGTCGTCGCGCCCGAGCCGAATTTGAAGTAGGTCGCCACCTCAGAGGCAGCCGCCTTCATTGCCGCCAGCAAAGCCATGAACGCGGAGAGGATGCCACCGAAGACGATGACGCGCAGGCCCTTCGCGTTTTCCTCGTGGGCGGCCTCGCCGTCCTCACCGGAGCTATCGCCCACCTTGAGGACCTCGGCCGCGGCCACGCCCTCCGGGTAGGGCAGGTCCGAGCCCGTCACCAGCGCGCGGCGCAGCGGGATGGAGTACATCACGCCGAGCACGCCACCGATGGCGCACACCGCGGCGGTATCAACGAAGGAAAAGCCCTGCCAATAGCCCACCATCACCAGGCCTGGGAGCACGAAGATGATGGCGGACAAGGTACCGGCTGCGGACGCGATGGTCTGCACAATGTTGTTCTCTTTAACGTTGTGCCCGGCAAAGCGGCGCAGCACCGCCATGGAAATCACGGCGGCAGGAATGGACGTGGCAAATGTCAGGCCTACTTTGAGGCCGAGATACACGTTGGCGGCAGTAAAGATCAGAGTGATGAGTCCACCGATAATAATGCCGCGCAGCGTGAGCTCGCGGAGCGTGGACTGGGAACCTTCGGCGGTCGTCGTCGCCATGTCAGGTCCTTTCTAAGGAATAGTTACTAGAACCCGGAATATATTACTCCCTACTTGTTGATAGACCGATTCGGGGATACGAGTAGGTTGGAGGGCATGACCAAGATTTCTGAGTTTGTCAGCAACGACCGCGATACCATTTTCCAGCAGCTCAAGGAGCTCGTCTCCTTCAATTCCGTCCACAACGAGCCAGGTCTAGAGGAGCAGACCGCGAAGGCAGCGGAGTGGGTTCACGCCGCGCTTGTCGACGTCGGCTTCACCCCCGAAGCCATCACCACCGCTGATGGTTCCACGGCGATCGTCGCCAAGCGCCCCGGCAAGGAGGGCGCGAAGACGGTGCTGCTCTACTCGCACTATGATGTCGTGCCTGCCGGCAACCCGGAGGCCTGGGACTCCGATCCTTTCACCCTAACTGAGCGCGATGGCCGCTGGTACGGCCGCGGCGCTGCGGACTGCAAGGGCAACGTTGCTATGCACCTGGCGGCCCTGCGCGCGCTCGACGCGAACGGTGGAACCGACCTAAACCTCACCGTGCTTATCGAGGGCTCCGAGGAACGTGGCGGTGAGGGCCTGTCCGCGCTCATCGAGGAGCGCCCGGAGCTCTTTGCTGCCGATGCCATCCTCATCGCCGATGCCGGCAACGCCAAGGTGGGTGTGCCAACGCTGACGACCTCCCTGCGCGGCGGCTCCCAGATCAACGTCAAGGTCTCCACCCTCCATTCTGCTGTGCACTCCGGCCAGTTCGGCGGCGCGGCTCCCGATGCCGTCAAGGCGCTCATGCGCGCGCTGGATTCCCTGACGGATGAGTACGGCCGCACGACTATCGACGGCGTCGATTGTGCGGGCACCTGGCCTCTGGCCGAGGGCCAGGACATTGCCTACAGCGAGGAGAACTTCCGTGCCGACGCGCAGATGCTTGAAGGCACCGAGGTGATGGGCGCGAAGGTTCCGGCTGGTGCCACCGCCATCGCGGATATGATTTGGGCCCGCCCGGCGGTGACGGTGACCGGCTTTACCTCTACCCCGGTGGCCGAGGCCGTCAATGCCGTGCCCGCTACCGCCGAGGCCAACATCAACCTTCGCACCCCCGCCACCATGGATCCCCGCGCCACCGCGGAGGCCGTGGCCGAGCACCTGAAGAAGCACGTTCCGTGGGGCGCGCACATCGAGGTCACCATCCTGGAGGCCAACCTGGGCTTCGAAACCGATCCGGAAAAGCCCGCCGTAGCCCTGCTCGGCGAGTGCCTGGGCGAGGCCTACGGTTCCGAGACCATCACCCAGGGGATGGGCGGCTCCATCCCGCTGACCGTGGAGTTGCAGGAGAAGCACCCGAATGCCGAGATTGCGCTCTTTGGCGTCGAGGAGCCGCAGTGCACGATCCACTCCGCTAATGAGTCAGTCGACCCGACTGAGATTGAGAAGATTGCGATCGCTGAGGCTCTCTTCCTCCAGCGTTTCGCTTAGGCGACACGATCCCTGCCCGGCCGAGCGATCCGCCGGGCAGGGATCGTCTTCTTTTCAATTGGCCGCTTGGCGACGTGGCGGAACGCCAACAGGAGACACATATATAACTGTATGAAACGAAAATGTGAAAATTGGGATTTCAGTCTGTATCGTGAGCACTAGTGAACGCCCGCCATTGCGGTGGGTTTAACCCAGTCCCTTACAAGGAAAGGACGCCACCGCAACCTCGTGCTCACTCTCTTCAGCGCCTTGGTAATTACTACCATCGCCGCTCCATTCCTTCTTTTCTATCTCGGCCGCCGCGCCTTCGGCCTCCTTGCCGTCATGCCCGCGGTGGGCTTCTTTTGGGTGCTCCAACAGCTCACCACTGGAGCGCTGCGTGACGGCAATCAGCTGGCGTATGACCTCGACTGGATGCCCGCTGCGCACCTGACCATCAGCCTGCGCATGGACGCGCTTTCCGCGCTGTTCAGCCTCATTATTTTGGGCGTAGGCGCGCTGGTTTTGTTGTATTGCTGGGGCTATTTCGACCACTCCCGGCGGCGCCTTGCTCTCTTCGGCAGCCAGATGGTGGGCTTTGCCACGGCCATGTATGGCCTGGTGATTTCCGATAATTTCCTGCTGCTCTACGTCTTTTGGGAAATCACCTCCCTGCTGTCTTTCCTCTTGGTGAGCTATTACGGCGAGCGAGCCTCGTCGCGTCGATCAGCGCAGCAGGCGCTCATGGTGACTGTTCTGGGCGGCCTCGCCATGCTGGTGGGTATTACGCTCCTCGGCCGCCAGACCGGCGAGTGGTCCTTCAGCGGTATAGCCGCCACCGAAGACCTAGCCAACACCCCCTACCTCACCGTGGCCATCGTGCTGATCCTCTGCGGTGCGCTGTCCAAGTCCGCCATCGCCCCGGCCCACTTCTGGCTGCCTGGCGCCATGGCCGCGCCGACCCCGGTATCGGCCTACCTGCACTCCGCGGCGATGGTGAAGGCCGGCATCTACCTCGTCGCACGCCTTGCCCCCTCGGTACATGACATTTCCACCTGGCACCTGGTGGTCATCCCCTTGGGTGCTTTCACCATGCTGCTCGGCGGCTGGATGGCGCTGAAGCAACGCGACCTGAAGCTGGTCTTGGCCTACGGCACCGTCTCGCAGCTGGGCTTTATCACCGCCATCATCGCCATCGGATCCCGCGAGACCATGCAGGCAGGGCTGGCGCTGACCTTCGCGCACTCCCTCTTCAAGGCCGCGCTCTTCATGATCGTCGGCGCTATCGACCATTCGACGGGAACCCGGGACATCGACAAGCTTGCGGGCCTGGGCAAGAAGAAACCCGCGCTGTACATCCTGGCCATCCTCCCCGCGATGTCTATGGCCGGTATCCCGCCGCTGCTGGGCTTCGTGTCCAAGGAGGCCACGCTCGAGGCGATCATGCACGAGGAGCTCTTGGTCGGCATGCCGCGCAACATGCTGCTCGTGACGGTCGTCGTCGGCTCCGCGCTGACCATGGCCTATGCGCTGCGCTTCCTCTGGGGCGCGTTCTCCTCGAAGGGGCAGGAGGAGCCCTCTGAAGCGGTAGCGAATATGCACCACATCGGCCCCTTCCTGTGGATCCCGCCGACGGTACTGACTCTGCTGACCATCTTCTTTGGTCTGCTGCCGCTGCCTTTGTCCCACGGCATCACGCAGCACCTGGACAACACCTTTGGCGCGAAGCACGCGTCCGAACTAGCGCTGTGGCATGGCTTCACCATCCCGTTGCTGCTCTCCGTGGTCATCATCGTCGCCGGTTCTCTCCTGCACTGGCAGCGCCAAGCCCTCACGAAGGCCCAGTTCACCTACCCGGCCTTGGGCTCGGCCGATGACTCCTACGACGCCGTCATCAACGCCCTGCGCCAACTCTCCCTGCGCATCACCGCTTCCACGCAGCGCGGTTCGCTGCAGTTCAACCTCACGGTCATCTTTGCCACCCTCATGGTGCTGCCCATCGTCATGCTCATCAACGGTGATATCACCAACGTGCACATGATCGTGGCCGAGAACCCCTGGCAGGCCATCGCAGCGGTGGTCATCATCATCGCCGCCATCGCCGCCACGGTGCTGGATAACCGCCTCTCCGGCGTCATCCTCGTGGGCGTGACCGGCTACGCCTTGTCCTTCATCTTCGCGCTTCACGGTGCGCCGGACTTGGCGCTGACGCAGCTCCTCGTGGAAACCATCATCATGGTGCTCTTCATGCTGGTGCTGCGCCGCATGCCGGCCAACACCGAGTGGAAGCAGGAACCCAAGACCGGCCGCTTGCGCGCGTGGCTAGCGGTGGGCGTGGGCCTGGCCGTCACCGTAGTGGGCATGTTCGCTATCAACGCTCGGCGCGAAGAGCCCATCTCGCAGTACATGCCGGAGCTAGCCAAGGAGATTGGCCACGGCGCCAACACGGTCAACGTCCTGCTCGTGGACCTGCGTGCGTGGGATACCTTCGGCGAGATCACCGTGCTCATCATCGCCGCGACGGGTATTGCCTCGCTGATTTACCGCACGCAGAGCTTTACCCGCTCCTCCCGCCGCCCAACCTTGCAGGTCACCGGCCGCCGCTGGCTGGCCGCAGGCGTGGAATCGGAGAAGGCCCTCAACCGCTCCCTCATGGTGGACGTGAGCACCCGCATCCTCTTCCCCTCGATGATGGTGCTGTCCCTGTACTTCTTCTTCGGCGGCCACAACGCCCCCGGCGGCGGTTTCGCCGGCGGCCTCGTGGCGGCCTTGGCGCTGATTCTGCGCTACCTTGCGGGCGGCCGCGAGGAGCTCGATGAGGCGCTGCCTCTCGACGGCGGCCGCACCATGGCGGTGGGTCTGCTTCTTTCCCTCAGCGCAGTTATCACCCCGATGCTCTTGGGCTATCCGCCGCTGACCACCGGGTACACGAAGGTCGGCGTGCCGCTCATCGGTGATGTCTCGCTGCCTTCGGCGCTGATTTTCGACGCCGGTGTCTACCTCATCGTCGTCGGCCTCACGCTCTACGTCTTGTCTTCCTTGGGTGCCAAACTCGATGAGGAAGAAGAGATGCGTAAGCAACGCGCCCGCGACCGCGCCCGCTCGCTGGCACGCCGTGCTAAAGGAAAAGAAGCCACTGCCACCGCAGAGAAAGGACACGCCTAATGGATGCCAACCTCATGCTCCTGCTCGCTGCGGGCGTGCTCTGCGGCGCAGGGGTCTACTTGTTGCTGGACCGCGCGATGACCAAGATGCTGCTCGGCATCTTGTTGCTGGGCAATGGCGCGAACCTCTTCGTACTCATGGCTGGCGGTAAAGCCGGCTCGCCGCCAATCGACGGCCGGACTTCCCTGCCCTATGGCGAGGAAATCGCCGATCCGCTGGCTCAGGCGATGATCCTCACGGCCATCGTCATTTCGATGGCGCTGACCGGCTTCATCCTCACGTTGGCCTACCGCCAGTACCGTTACCGCACTGCGGACGTGATTGAGGATGACACCGAGGACACCGCCATCGCGGCGATGGCCTCGCGCCCGGGCAATGCCTCGGCTGCCCCAGACCACGATGCTTCCAATGACCCGACCACCGGCCGCAACACCAAGGAAGGCGATAAGTTTGGCCCCGAGTTCTTCGAGGCTCCCGTGAAGGAGGCCACCGATGAGTGAGACCATCTCGCCCCTGGTGGATCTGTTGCTGCCGTATATCAGCTACCTGATCCCCCTGCCGATCATCATCCCGGCTTTAGCCGCCGCGCTGGCGATGCTCTTTGCACGCAATGCCCATGCGCAGCGTCGCATCGCCTTTTTCTCCCTGCTCACGCTCGCCACGGTGAACGCCGCGTTGATTTTCATCGCGGATACCACCGGCATTCAGACCGTGCAGGTGGGCGGCTGGGACGCGCCAGTGGGCATCACGCTGGTGGCGGACCGGTTGTCCACGGTCATGCTCTTTACCTCCTCCGTCGTCCTGTTCTCCGTCATGTGGTACGCCATTTCCCAGGGCGTGCGCGACGGCACCAAGGACGAGCCGGTGGCGGTCTTCCTGCCCACCTACATGTTGCTGACCATGGGCGTGAACGTGTCCTTCCTGGCCGGTGACTTGTTCAACCTCTACGTGGGCTTCGAGATCTTCCTCGTGGCCTCGTATGTGCTGCTCACCCTCGGCGCCTCGCCTGCACGCGTGCGGGCGGGCGTGGGCTATGTCATGGTCTCCATGGCCTCCTCGCTCATCTTCGTGCTGGCCTTGGCTTATATCTACGCTGCGGTGGGCACGATGAACATGGCCCAGATTGGTATCCGCATGGAAGATATCCCGGCGGGCACCCGCTCCGCGGTGTTCGCCGTGCTGCTCATTGCCTTTGGCATTAAGGCGGCCGTCTTCCCGCTGGACGCCTGGCTGCCGGACTCCTACCCCACAGCGCCTTCGCTGGTCACCGCTGTCTTCGCGGGCCTGCTCACCAAGGTCGGTGTCTACGCCATCATCCGCGCGCGCACTTCCATCTTCACCGCTGGTGGGTTAGATAACCTGCTCATGTGGGTCGCGCTGGCCACGATGCTCGTGGGTATTTTGGGTGCCATCGCCCAATCGGATATCAAACGATTACTGTCCTTCACGCTGGTGAGCCACATCGGTTATATGATCTTCGGCGTTGCCCTCGGAACCGCGCAGGGCCTGTCGGGCGCCATCTTCTACGCTGTGCACCACATTCTAGTGCAGACCGCACTCTTCCTGGTGGTGGGCCTCATCGAGCGCCAAGCCGGCACCTCCTCGCTGCGGCGCTTGGGCTCGCTGATCTACACCGCACCGCTCATCGCTATTTTGTACTTCATCCCGGCCATGAATCTGGGTGGCATCCCGCCCTTCTCCGGCTTCCTGGGCAAAATCATGCTGCTCCAGGCGGGCGCGAACGAGGGCTCGTGGATGTCGTGGGTCCTCATCGGCGGCGCGGTGATAACCTCGCTGCTCACTCTGTACGTCATGGTCCTCGTCTGGGCCAAGGGTTTCCTGCGTGACCGCGGCGACGCACCCGAGGGCAACCTCGCCATGGTGCGTCCTTCCCCGCTGGGCGAGGTCACCGAGTACGTCGAGCTGGCAGATCGCGATGACGTCGGCCGCGTGCCCTTCGGTATGCTGGCCTCCACTTCCCTACTCGTCATTGCGTCGGTGTCGATGTCCTTCCTGGCGGGCCCCATCTCCGGTGTCACCACCCGTGCGGCCACCTCGGCGCAGGATGACTCCATCTACCGTTATGCCGTGCTGGGTGATTCCGCTGAGGACCCGACGCGCCACCTAGACCCCGCTGAGCGCTACGAGGAGGGCGCGGATTCCCGGAAGAACCGGAGCGAGCCCATCCCGGATCCGGAGCCGGTGGCGCCGACGACGAGGACGTCGCCAAGCGCTACGCCCTCTCTGCCCACCTCCGAGAGCAAGGATGAAAAGGAGGCATCGCGATGAGATTTGCCGGGATTAAGCACCGCTTCCGCCCCTGGTTCATGGTGTGGATCATCGTCATGTGGTGCATGCTCATGGGCGAGGTCACCGTGGCGAACCTGGTGGGCGGGCTGTTGGCCAGCCTGTTCATCGTCTTCGCGCTACCGCTGCCGGCCATGCCCGTGGCAGGAATTTCGGTGAGCTGGGGCAAGCTTTTCATCTTCATGGCGCAGTGGTTCGTGGAGCTGATGGAAGCTTCCATCAAGGTTGGCTGGCTGGCAGTACGCCCGCAGGAAGTGCCGAAGACCGCGATTGTGAAGTTGCCGATGCGCGTGGAGAACGAGTTCGTTCTCGCGCTGGCGGTGAGCTTGTATAACCTGCAACCGGGCGGCACGGTGTCCGATATCGATATTGCCAACCGCATGCTCACCATCCATCTCCTCAACGCTGACTCTGAGGAACACTTGGAGCGGGAGATCGCGGCGGTGCGCAAGCTGGAAGCCGATATGATTGCCATCTTCGAAAGGAGCCACCCCTGATGGATACTGACGTGTATAACATCCTGCTCACCGTGGCCGCGGGCTTCCTCGTGGTGGCCTTCCTCATCACCACGTGGCGCATCGTCATCGGCCCCAACTCGCTCGACCGGCTCATCGCCATGGACGGGCTCGTAGCCATGTTCCAATGTGCCCTGGCCACCTATATCTGTTGGACCTTGGACACCACAGTCTCCAACGCGATGCTGGTCGTAGCGCTCCTCGGCTTCATCTCCACGGTCTCCGTTACTCGCTTCAGGAAGAGGGATTCATGAGTTACGCACTGATTGCCGATGTCCTCTCCATCATCCTCATCCTCGTCGGCTCGATACTCATTTTGGCGGCCGCGATTGGAGTGGCTCGTTTTGGGGACACGATGGCGCGCGTGCATGCCATCGCCAAACCCCAAACCACTGGCCTCATCTTCACCATTCTGGGCGCCATCATCAAGGTAACGGGCTCGGAGGATTTCAGCGTGGCCGAGCGCGGCGACTTGGGCATCCTGGTGCTGCTTGTCCTTTTCGCCATGATCACCAGCCCGGTGACCGCACAAAGAACCACCCGTATCGCCCGCCGCGAGGGCCTGTACGGCACGCCGGACTCGATGCTGCGCAACGAGGCCCCCGCCGCGCGTTCCATGCGCCGAAAGTAAGGACACGGGCTCCTTCTCCCCGGGAAAGAGGGAGCATTAATATAGGCTGCAAAAGGCAATAATAGGTGCTCATTCGAGGAGAGTCGACGTGAAGAAGCTGCAAGGCGTACCAACGATATGCGCTGTTCTCGCACTGGGCATCGCTGTGATGGTGTACAAGTTCAGCCAGTTCGATGGACCCCACTCCTTCATCTATATCCTCCCCTTCGACCTTTCCATCTACCGCATGGCAGGCGAAGACCTCAATGCGGGCGGCCTGCTTTACGACGCCCCCTATATCTTCCAATTCCCCTTCACCTACCCACCGTTCGCGGGCCTGCTGTTCAAGGTTTTGCCCTTCTTCAGCAAGGGTGCGCTGACCATTATCTGGCCCGCGCTCATGTTCTTGGCGGTGCTGGCCATCGTCGTCATGATCTTCCGTGAGCGGGGCGTGAAGGTGACCCCGGCCGCGGTACTCGTCGCGGTGTTGCTTACTGCGCTCACCCCGGCGAATGAGGCGATGCACGGTTCGCTGTACTACGGGCAGGTCAACGTCTTTTTGATGCTGCTCGTGGCCTTGGATTTCCTGCCGCTCAAGCGCCGCCTCCCGGGCGTAGGAATTGGCCTGGCTGCGGGCATCAAACTGACCCCGGCTTATATGGGGTTGGCTTTGCTCTTTGAGAAGCGCTGGTGGGCCGCCCTGGGAGCGGTCATCACCTTCTTGGTGACCGTGGTGCTCGGCTTCCTCTTCGTGCCGGACGCGATGGATTTCTGGACCGATGCCATGTTCAATTCTTCCCGCGTGGGCGAGCATGCCAACCCTGGCGCGAAGTCGCTGCGCTCGCTTATGTTCCGCGAGCTTGGTATCGATGGTGGCATCTGGTGGCTGCTGGCGGTCATCGTGGTCTTCGCGCTTACCTGCCTGGCGCTGCGCACCGCATACCTACGCGGCAACCGCTCGGCGGCCTTCGCGCTAACGGGCCTGAGCACCTGCTTGGTCTCCCCCTTCTCCTGGTACCACCACTTCGTGTGGACCATCCCCTTCGTGGTCATGGTCTTCGTATCGGTCAACCAGGCGCTAACTGCACGGCTATCCGGGAAGTTCGGCGAGCAGCTCGCCGGCCTTGCCTCCGTGGCGGCCCTGTTCGTGGTGTCGCTGCCGTTCATGTCGGTGCCGGTGTGGTTCACCATGTCCACGGCCAACCTCGACGCGATCGAATCCTTCCAGCCGTGGGCGACCTCGCTGTGGACGCTGTCTTGCATCGCCTTCATCGCCGTCTACGCCGTGTGGGGCTTCGTGGCGCCGCGCAAGCGTGCCGCGGAGAAGAGCTAGGAGGTCGGTTCGATCAATTAAGGGGTGAGACCAAAGCGGTTTTGCGGCGTTATGTGATCGAAACGTCCTCGTCGAGGCGAGACAGCTTCCCCAAAGTACGTTTCGATCAATTAAGGCCCTGAAAACCACCAGTTTTCGGGCCTTAATTGATCGTTCGGTACTCACCCTAAAGCGGCAAGAGCTGCTCCATCTCTTCCGCGGTGGCCTTGACCACCTTCTGCCAACTGCCGGTCTCCTCGTACAAGCGGCGCTGGCGCTCATAGCCCGCCCCAGAATCGATGATCTCCTGCACCAGCTGCAGCTCCCGGGCACAGCCCAGCTCTTCCGAGAGCGGGGCCAGCTCCACCAGCAGGTCCGCCAGCTCATCCTTGATCCAACGCTCATCGGTTTCGCGCGAGGTGATGACCAGCGCGTCCATGCCATAGCGCGCACCGCGCCACTTATTCTCCGCCACGTGCCAAGGCTGGAGAGTCGGCAGCTGCTCGCCCGCATCGATCATGCGGTCATAGTGCACCACCAGGCAGTGCGTCAGCGCCACGATGGCGGAGAGCTCGCGAAGGTTGGAGGCGGCGTCGGAAATGCGCACCTCCACCGTTCCCCACTTCGAGGCCGGGCGAACATCGAAGTGCATCGAGCCGGTGTGGTTGATGACTCCCGAAATGGCCTGGTCCCGCATGTAGGACTTCCACTGCTCCCAGTTTTCAAACTGGTAGGGCATGCCGGCAGTGGGCAGCTGCTGGTAGAGCATCGTGCGGTTAGAGGCGTAGCCGGTATCGAGCCCCTCCCACCCCGGCGAGCAGGCGGAAATGGCCAGCAGGTGGGGGTATTTGGTCATCAGCGCATTGATGATGGGCCACACGCGCTCCTCATGGCTGATGCCAACGTGCACGTGCGTGCCCCACAGCAGCATTTGCTGGCCCCAGTACTGGGTGCGGTTGATGATTTCGGAGTAGCTCTCCTTCGCGGAGACGGGGTTCTTCCGGAAGTCCGTAAAAGGGTGCCCGCCCGAGGCCCACAGACGCACATCCATGGAATTGGCCGCTTCACGCACTGCGCTTAGCGACGTCTGCAAGTCCCCCATCGCCTCCGGCACCGTCCGGCATACCCCGGTCACCAGCTCCACCGTGTTCTGGAGGAATTCCTTTTCCAGGTGCACGGAGGGGTGGGAGGCGCGGACAACGTCGATAAGCTCCGCACCACGCGGCACGAGATCCCAGGTCACTGGGTCAACGAGGGCGACTTCCCACTCCACGCCCAGCGTGGGCTCAGGCGAGCGGGCGAAGTTCTCTTCCGGAATATTCACCCATTCATCCTATCCACCAACAGGGTGAATTTAATAAGTTTTTATTCCTTAGGCCTGGGGAACGGCGAGGACCACGACGACGGCATCGCCCTTGGTGTAATCCCCGGTCAGCTCAGCCGGGTAAGGCGCAATGGCTTCCGCCGGAACATTGCCGCCGTAGTACTGGGCGGCGACTTCCTTGGCCAGGTTCTCGGCCGCCGCATCACCCTGCGGGAAGAAGATGGTGGTCTGCGGTGCGACGAGGACGTCGCCGCTGATGTTGCCTACCTCGGCCACCTTGAATTTTTCGGTCTTGAGGCGCTCTGCCTCGTCAGCTGCGTAGTTGGCGCGGCCGGAGTTGTTGAAAACGTTGACGGGGATTTCGGCCTGCGGGCGGTCAGCGTTGCCTGCGGCGGCGCCGGCCTCGGCGTTCCCTTCGCGGTTCTCTTTGTGCTCCGCGCCGGCCTGGTCGGCGTTCTCCGCGTTAGCGTCGGCATCAGCCGGGCGCTCGTTCTCGGCGGCGTCCTTGTTCTTGTCGGCTTCGCCCTCCGCACCGCCGGTGACAGCATCGCCTTCAACGCCACCGGTGGCGGGACCGGAGACGGCGGCGTCGTTGGCGGGCGCATCCTGCGCGGTGTCCTCGGAACCATCCGAGGTCATGGCGTAGAGAGCCCACATGCCGAGCATGACGGCCACGGCGATGAGCACCATGGCAACACCACGCAGCGGTAGCTTGCTAGCGGAGGCCGGGGCGGCGGCCGCCGATTCGGAATCGGCGGCGTGGCGCGCGCGGTCAGCGGACGAGGCAGAGTTTTCCGGATTCACATTAGTCACACTGGCAACTTTAGTATCTATGGGTCTCAGTCCGGCGTATTGTCGCGTGCGGCGCGCCGGACGTCCTCGCGGGCGTCGCGAAGCCGGCGCAAACGTGTCACCAACAGCGGGTAGGAAGCATGCGCGGCGGGGTTATCAAGGAGCACGTTGAGGCGTTGGTGATAGCGCACCGGAGTAATGTCCAGCTGCGCACGGATGGCCTCCTCCTTGGCTCCGATATCGCGCGGGGCGTGGGACTCGAACTCCAAAATCGCGGCGTCTAGGTCTGACAGGGAATGCATGCTTAGACTGTATGCCATGACTATTCGTCCCATCGTTATCCACGGCGACCCGGTCCTTCACAATCCCACCGAGCCGGTCACCGAGCCCATCGATTCCCCCGAGCTGCAGGAGCTCATCGCGGACATGCACGAAACCATGGACGCCGCGCACGGGGTCGGTCTAGCCGCCAACCAGATCGGCGTGAACAAGCGCCTCTTTGTCTACCACTGCCCCGACACCGACGGGCCAGATGGCACCGAGCTTCCCGAAGGCGGCATGCGCCGCGGCTGCGTGATTAACCCGGTGCTGGAAACCTCCGAGATCCCGGAGACCATGCCGGCTGATGACGGCTCCGAGGACGAAGGCTGCCTCTCTGTCCCCGGCGAGGGCTTCCCCACCGGCCGCGCCGACTGGGCGCGTGTGACCGGCAAGAATGAAAAGGGCGAGGACATCTCCATCGAGGGTTACGGCTTCTTCGCACGCATGCTGCAGCACGAGACCGGCCACCTCGATGGCTTCGTCTACACCGACGTGCTCACCGGCCGCTACAAGCGCCAGGCCAAGAAGGCCATTAAGCGCAACGGCTGGACCGAGGCCGGGCTTACCTGGCTGCCGGGCGAGGACGAAGATCCCTTCGGGCACGAGGACTAATGTCCCGCATCTTCCGCTCCGATTCCGTCCAGGTGGGCGAGCGCGTGGTGGCCCGGCGCGATTTCGGCGGCGTGCACAGCGATGTGATTGGCCACGTGCTCAGCCTGGAGCCGCTGGTCATCCGCCCGCAGGAAGTAGGCGGCTACCCCTCTTCTCTCGACGCGGTGGAGATTCCGCCAGAGCAGCTCAAGATTATTAAGCGCCTCTCCCCACGCACGGTCCGCAATTCCGATATCCGCGCCGTCGAAGTGGCCACCGCGGCGGCCTTCCCGGGCAAGGAACACAAGTGGACCTCGGATGGCCAGTGGCTCATGCGCGCGGGTGATGGCGTGACGGGCCGCTCAAATTCCGCGATTCCGCTGGGGCCTTCGGCGGGATTTCTGCCGGTGCCAATGGAGGAGATCGAAGCGTTTTATGAGCGCCACGATCTTCCTGTGTGCCTGGCCTTCCCGGAGCGCATCGGCAAGCCTGCTGAGAAGCTCGTGGCTGCCGAGCCTGAAGCCTGGGAGCTCGAGCCGGAGATCCTGGTGATGGTGCGCGATTTGGAGGATCTGCCAGAACCGGAAGAGGTCACCTTCCGCATCGATGCGCAGCCCGATTCCGAATGGCTCGATCTCTACCACTTCCGCGGCCACGCTTTGCCGCCCCTAGCCCTGGAGTACCTGCGCAGCCACATCGAGGGAACGATGGGCTTCGGACGCCTCCTCTCCCCTGCTGGTGAGACCATCGCTATTACGCGCGGCACGCTCACTGAATCCGGTGACGGCACCGTGTGGCTGGGTTACTCCGCCGTGGAAGTGGCCGAAGGTTGGCGCCGCAAAGGTTTGGGCACCGCCTTGGGCGCGCACATGCTGGCCTGGGGCAAGGCCCACGGCGCGGAGAAGGCCTACCTGCAGGTCGTAGCGCATAATACGGCGGGAATTCGGCTCTATGAGAAGCTCGGCTTCCTAGAGCAACACCGCCACCGTTACGCCCGCCGCCTGACTCAAGTACCCTAAACCACATGCGCATCGCTACCTGGAACATCAACTCCGTTCGCACCCGCGCTCAGCGCGCGGTAGATCTTCTGGCCAAGCACGACATCGACGTGCTCTGCCTGCAAGAAACCAAGGTGGCGGATGCGAAGTTCCCACGCGAGCCTTTCGAGGAGGTCGGCTACCACGTGACCTGCCACGGTCTCAACCAATGGAATGGCGTGGCCATCCTGTCCAAGGAAGAACCGGAAGAGGTCCAGACCTTCTTCCCCGGTCAGCCTGGTTTCCACAAGGACCCCGCCAAGGAGCAAGCGCGCGAGGCCCGAGCGGTCTCGGCCCGCGTCCGCGGGATTGAAATTTGGTCCCTCTACGTTCCCAACGGGCGCGAAATCACGGACCGGCACTTCGATTACAAGCTGGACTTCCTCTACTCCTTGGCGCGCTATGCGGAGAACCGGACGCAGTCGAAACTCTTGCTCACGGGTGACTTCAACATTGCGCCGTGGGATGAGGACGTCTGGGATATGTCCCCCTTCCGTGGCAAGACGCACGTCACCGAACCGGAACGCGCGGCCTTCCAGATGCTGGAAGAGGCCGGGCTGGTGGAAGTCACCCGCCGCTTCACCGAGGAAGATCGCTGGACCTACTTTGATTACAAGTCCCTGCGCTTCCAGAAGAACGAGGGCATGCGGATCGATTTCCAGCTGGCCAGCGAACCCCTCGCACGCCTCGTCGAAGGAGCGCAGGTGGACATGGTTGAGCGCGCCGGCGACAAGACCTCCGACCACGTGCCGCTGATCGCGGATTTCGATGTCCCCGATTTCGCGTCAGTGCGCTAGCCTGCCATGAACCTCAACATCGATCTCTCCGTCTGGCAGTTTGTACTGCTGCTTATTGATTACGGCATCAAAATCATCGCCATCGGCGTGGTCCCCGAGGGCCGCCGCCCCTCCAGCTCCACCGCCTGGCTGCTGGCCATTCTTGTGCTGCCCATCGTGGGTCTGCCGTTGTTCTTGCTCATGGGCTCGCCCTATATCAACCGCCGGCGCCACCGCATCCAGCAGGAGGCCAACGCGCTGCTTAGCGACGTCACCGCCTCCACCCCCAACCACCCCTCGGGCCGCCTCTCTCCGGAGGTGGAATCCCTCATCCAGCTCAATCGCAACCTCACCGGCCACCCAGCTCTCATTGGCCACAACAAAGGCCTGCATGCCTCCTATGAGGAAGCCATCCTGGCCATGGCGCGGGCGGTGGACCGCGCTGAGAAATACGTGCTCATTGAAATCTACATCCAGTCCTGGGATGAGGTGACCGATGTCTTCTTCCAGTCCCTCGCGCGCGCCCGCGAGCGCGGCGTGGAGGTCAAGCTGCTGCTAGACCAGATCGGCAGTTTGAAGTACAAGGGCTACTTCACGCTGGGCAAACGCCTCACCGAGATTGACGTCGACTGGCGGCTCATGCTTCCGCTGCAGCTGCACAAGGGCCGCTTCCGCCGCCCGGACCTGCGCAATCACCGGAAGATCGTGGTCATCGACGGCCACACGGGGTTCTTGGGTTCGATGAACATGATTAAGCGCGAATACAAAACCAAGGACCGCGCGTGGATCGATTACATGGTGGAGCTCACCGGCCCGGTGGTGACGTCTTTGGCTGCGGTGTTCGCGGTGGATTGGTACCTAGAATCCGAGGAACAGCTGTCCTTGGACATGCAGCCCTACGACGACGCCATGACCGCGGATTCCAACCACCTCCAGTTGGTCCCCTCCGGCCCCGGATACACCACGGAACCCAACCTGCGCATGTTCAATTCGGTGGTGCACCACGCCAAGGAAAAGCTCATTCTCTGCTCGCCCTACTTCATCCCGGACGAGTCCCTCTTGGAGGCGGTCACCACCGCGTGCTACCGCGACGTTGAAGTGGAGTTGTTGGTGTCCGCGAAGGCGGACCAGTTCATGGTCAACCACGCGCAGTCCTCCTACTACCAAGCACTGTTGGAGGCTGGCGTGCGGATCTTCCAATTCCCCGAGCCCTTCGTGCTGCACTCCAAGTTCATTCTTGCGGACCCGAACCTGCCGGAGCGCGACTCCTTGTGCATGTTTGGTTCCTCCAACATGGACATGCGCTCCTTCGGCCTCAACTATGAATCGACCATGTTGGTGGCCAAGGGCGACCTCATCGATGACTTCACCCAGTTGGCCAGCAACTACAAGAAGGTCTGCCACGAGCTCACCCTCGAGGAGTGGAACGAGCGCGGCCTGCTGCGCCGCTACGTGGACAACGTCATGCGCCTGACCTCCGCCCTGCAGTAGGGGATGCATGGGGACCCGCACATGGTTCCCTTATTGCCAAGGGAGCCGAACAGCACGCAGAAGGCATCTCCTAGAAGGCGTCTCCTAGAAGGCGTCTACCAAAAGGCGCTTTTGGTCCTAAAAACGCCAACTAGCGCCCGCAAAAGGCGTTTTCAGAGGCAAAGACGCCCTTTGACTGATGCCTTTTGTGAGATGCCGTTTGCAAGGCTCCAACTGCGTAGCACGCGGTGCTCGTTGTCTTGTGACGGTACCCGTTTGCTCAGCGGCTTGTACTCGGGACCTTGTGCAACGTCCTGGTGCACAGCTCCGCACTAGGCGGCGCTGCGCGTCACGCAGCGCCGCGGGCCAGCCGCGTGGATACCACGAGGCCGTACAGCGAGATGAAGCTGCAGCACACCATTCCGATGGCCATGGTCAGCGCCGCGTTTGAGTCCCAGCCCATGAGCGGGCTGATGGCGCTGGCCAGCATGGACTGGCCGAAGCCCATGATCGCGGATACGCTACCCGCTCGCGGGCGCATGAGACCCGTGGCCAACGCCGTGGCGTTGCCCATGATGAAGCCGGTCGGCGCCACGCAGGCAAAAAGCACAGTGAGGCAGACCCAGACCGGAGCGCCAAACAGCACCGACAGCAACAAGAGCACCCCGCACACGAAAACGCCGGTCACGCCGATGCGCAACATGACCGCCGGGGAGACCGAATCCATCGCCCGCGAATTCACCAGCGTGGCCGCGAAGAGGCCCACGGAGTTGACGCCGAAAATCAGCGAATAGCCCAAAGGCGAGAATCCCCACTGATCCTGCACCACGAAGGCCGAGGCGGAGATGTAGCAAAACATCGAGCAGAAGCCGAAGGCCATGGTTACCAAGTAGCCCCACACCCGGGCATTGGTCAGTACCGCCCAGTAGTTGCCCGCGACCGTGCGAAACAGCCCGGCGCGGGAGCGCCCGCCCGCGGTTTCCGGGACGATGGCAACCGCCAGCACCAATTGCACCGCATGCAGCCCGGCCAGCACCCAAAAGATGCCACGCCAGCCCAACGGCTCCGCCAGGACGCCACCGAGCACCGGGGCCACCGCCGGTGCGATGCCTTGCAACGCCATGAGCAGCGAATAAGCCTTCGCAGCCGCCGATCCGTGCACAAGGTCAGGAACCACCGCGCGGGCCAGCACCGTGCACGCACCGCCACCGAGGCCCTGCAGCACACGGGCAGCCACGAGAACGGTGGCGGTAGGAGCCATCGCTGCCAGGACAGAGGCCGCCAGCGCGAGGGCGGCACCGGCAACGAGGAGGCGTTTGCGCCCGATGGCGTCGGACAGCGGGCCCATCACGAGCTGGCCCACGCCCATGCCGATGAAGAAGCCCGAGATAGTCAGCTGCACCATGGACCGGGTAGTGCCCAGTTCGGCGACGATCTCCGGCATCACCGGCAAATACATATCTGTGGCAAAAGGCGCTGTTGCGGACAACAGCGCCAATGTAGCCAGGAGTGGATATGGAATCACGCGTCGCGCTTCTCCAGCACGATGACGCCCACAATCCACAGAACTGCGGCCCAGCCGAAGAAGACGAGAGCCTCAAAGCCTACCGATGACCACGGCGCGTTCTCATCGACATAGTTCACCGCCCAGTTCTGGAAGGCGGTAAAGGGCATGAAGTGAATGGCCTTATCGCCCACTAGCGGCAGCACGCGCACGATATTTTCCAAGCCCAAGTACAAGATGAGGCAGATGGCCACCGTGCCGGCGGTCTGCCGCAAGAGCATGCCTAAGCCTTGGACAAAGGCAACCACGCCAAAAGCGGCGAGCGGGAAGGCCCACAGCATGTACTTGCCATCCTCGCTGGCAAAGGGCTGGAAGGCCTCCGCCGCAGATTCGTTCGTAGTCACATCCGCCAACACGAAGATGTACACCAAGCCCAAAAAAGCAATAATCGCCGCAATGACTCCGTAGAGCAGCAGCTTGGCGCAGGCCACGGTCCAACGCTTCGGGTTAGCCATGAAGGTCAGGGATTGCGTCCTATAGCGGTACTCCGTAGTCACCACCATCGCGGCCTGGATCATGATGATCGGCATGCCCATGAGCAAGATGATGGAACCCAGGCTGCGCTCCTGCAGCGGGCTAATACCCAGAACCGCTTCGCCCGCGTTGAGCGAGTTCAGCAGCGTCCAGCCGGTCACAATGAGGAAGATGAGGACCGTGGTCCACCAGAAGGACTTCGTCGTGCGCAGCTTCGTCCACTCCGAGTGAACAGTATTGAGAAACATTAGCGGTTTACCCCTTCCTGCGGTGCCTCCGCCTGGTACTGCACCGCGCGATCCGTCATAGCCACATAAGCCTCTTCCAGCGAGGCGCGGTGGAGCGTCAATTCCGTCAGCGGCACACCCGTGGAATAAGCCAGCTGGCCCACGTAGTCCGTGGTCTGGTGAGGAATCACTAGCGTTGGTCGCTGTTCCTCATCAGCCGACTCGTGGTAAAAAATCCCGGCTTCCTTGAGCGCCGAGCCGAACTCGCGCAGGTGCTCCGAGCGCACGATGACCGAAGAGCTGGAATTCTCCTTCACAAAGTCATAGGTGCGCTGATTAGCCAAGAGCCTGCCGCGGCCAATGACCACCAAGTGGTCGGCCGTCTGCGCCATCTCCGCCAGCAGGTGGGAGGAGATGAGCACCGTGCGGCCTTCTGCTGCCAGCGCGCGCACGAGCGAGCGCACCCAGCGAATGCCCTCCGGGTCCAAGCCGTTGACCGGCTCATCCAAAATCAGCACGCCCGGGTCCCCCAGCAATGCAGCCGCCAAGCCCAGGCGCTGCCCCATACCAAGGGAGAAGCCGCCGGCCTTCTTGCCCGCAACATCAGCCAAGCCCACAAGCCCGAGCACCTCATCGACGCGGGAGGTGGGGATGCCGTTGGCTTGCGCCATCCACGTCAGGTGGTTAGCGGCGGTGCGGTTGGCGTGGACCGCTTTGGCGTCGAGAAGCGCGCCCACCTCACGCAGCGGGTTCTTCAGCTCGCGGTAGGGTTTACCGTGTACTAGGGCGGTGCCAGCGGTGGGCTTGTCCAAGCCCAGGATCATGCGCATCGTCGTTGATTTTCCAGCGCCGTTGGGCCCCAGAAAGCCGGTCACTTGGCCCGGCTCCACCTGAAAGGTGAGGTCATCGACGGCGCGGACAGACTTGTACTGTTTGGTCAGTCCGGCTACTTCAATCATGTCCTACAGCGTGCCACAGGTTCCCGTCGCGCGCCTGTATCAGCTGCCGTTTTCTTCCCAATACTTCAGCAACCGCGGCAGTGCTTCCCGGAAGGGAGCCAAAAGCTCCAGCTCTTCCATCTGGTTAAAGGGCACCCAGCGCAGCTCTGCGGATTCTTCGTTGGCGGTCGTGGCTAAGCGCTGCCCCGAAACCGTCCGCGCTAACACCGTGGTATAGGTCCAGCCTTCCTCGAAGGGCCCGGCGGTAACGAGCGAGCCTAGAACCTCGACGTCCGCCGGCGAGATTCCGGTTTCTTCCTCCGTCTCCCGCAGCGCGGCCCGCTCCGGCGACTCCGGCTTATCCCGCGCCCCGCCCGGGATTCCCCAGGTCCCACCGTTATTCGTCCACGTAGCGCGATGCTGCAGCAGCACTTGGTCCCCCGCCACGAGGAAGAGGCCAGCTGCTCCAAACTTGCCCCATACCGGCACCCCGCCCGGGCCTTTAGACCAGCCATCACCGGAAAGCTCTGGGTTAACGCGTGTACACATGCCTTATACGATACGCGAGAATAAGCCCACGCCACCCTGCCCCAAATCATCGCGCGATGGGGTGCGGGGCGCTATCCTAAGGGAATGACCGGCCCGGCCACCGAACTGCGCGAGCACTCCCCCGAATCATGGGGCGATCATTGGCTCGATGAGGTCACCGAGCCTGCTGCCCCGGCTTTTAGCCGCCCCACGCAGCTGGCCATGAGTTCCTTCTCCGGCCCAGCGCGCGTCCTCCGGCGCTTTTATAGCTTTGCTTCCACCACGCCCGGCAAGCTGTTTACGGTCACCGTCATCCTGACCGCCGCGCTCGCGGCAGCCGGGTTTTCTATGTCTTCTTCCTCGGCCGCGCGCCACGATGACCTGGATACTCTGCTGACCTCCACGGAGCCGATGTCGAATGCGGCGCATCACCTCTACACCAACCTGTCTCTGGCCGATACCGTGGCCACCACCGGCTTCGTGCAGGCGGGCGTCGAACCGGAGCATAACCGCAACCGCTATAACGAGGCCATCGATGCCGCGTCGGTCGCCGCCACGCAGGCCATCGTGGGCACCTCCGCCGAGGATGAGCGCGTGCGCGAGCTCGTCACCTTTATCCAACGCGAGTTGCCGGTGTACACCGCCCTCGTGGAAAAGGCGCGTGTCAATCACCGCGCGGGCCACGCCGTGGCGAATTCCTATATGTCCAACGCCTCGGCGCTCATGCGGACCCAGATTCTCCCCGCCGCCGCGGAGCTGTTCACCCTGACCTCGGAGAAGGTGAGCCAACAGCAGCAGCGTCTGACCCGCCCGCAGTGGGTTCCGCTGTCCGGGCTGGTTGCCGCACTCATTTTCCTCGGCTTGGCGCAGTGGTGGCTGTGGCGGCTGACCCGCCGCCGCTTCAACCGTGGCTTTGTGGCGGCCACGGGGTTGCTGTTCCTCGCGCTGGTATGGGCCTCCGCCTCCAACTTCGCCACGTGGGCCTCGGGCCACCAGGGTTTCGAGACGGTATCGCGCCCCTGGGATTCACTGACTGCCTCGCGCATCGAGGCCCAGCAGATGCGCACCTCGGAGACTCTCGCGCTAGTCTTGCGCTCCTCCGAGCAGGACATGTCCGTGCACTTTAGCTCCACGGTGTACTCCGTGGACCAGGCCCTGCGGGATTATGAGCAGGCGCTTAACGACGACGACTTCCCCTCCTCCGATCCTTCCCTGATTCCCCGCGCCAAGCAGGCAGTAGAAGACTGGACATCCACGCACGAGAAGTTCACCGAGGACCTTGCCATGGGCGACTACGATGGCGCGCTGTACCAGGCCACCGCCATCGATCCGGATGGTGACCCGACCGCCGCCAGTGCTTTCAACGCCGTGGATAGCTCCTTGGCAGCACTCATCGATCAAGCCCGCGATGCCATGCGCACCTATCTGGTCCAGGGACTCAATGCCATGACGATGGTCTCGACCGGCGTGCTCCTGGCCACCTTTGGTGCGATTATTGCCGTGTGGCTAGGTATTCGTCCCCGTCTTCAGGAGTACCTGTGATGCGCCGCCGAAACCCTCAACGCTTAGCGTGGACCACAGCCTTGCTCTTGCTCAGCAGCGCCGTGGCGCTCAGCGGCTGTGAGCCGGAGCCGCCCAGCACGCAGGACCCCATCCTCCCCTCCACCGCGAACCTCGATTCCACGCCGGGACCACCACTGCCGGAGGATGCCATCATCGAGCCCGCTGGCGCCGGTGAGGCGTCCAAACAAAGCACCGAAGAGGCCTATGGCTCCTACCGCCCGGACGATAAGAAGCCGGAGGAGCGCGTGCCCGATATCCTGGCGCGCGGCCGGCTTATCGTGGGTGTGGATCGCTCCAATAACCTGCTCAGCTACCGCGATACCGCCAGCGGCGAGGTCCGCGGCTTCGAGGTCGATATTGCTCGCGAAATCGCCCGCGATATCTTCGGGGATCCCAACAAGGTGGACTTCCGCTTCGTGGAGGCTTCCGAACGCGCGCGTGCGCTCAATGATCGCACGGTGGATATCGTCATCCGCACCATGACGATTAGCCCCAGCCGCCAGCGCGAAGTCTCCTTCTCCATTCCCTATATGCAAACCGACGCGCGTTTGCTGGTGCTGAAGAACTCCGGCGTTGAGTCCATCGCGGATACCGCTGGGATGACCTTGTGTGCAACAAAGGGTTCCACCATGGTGGACGCGATACGCACGCACGCGCCTGCTTCCGACATCCTAGAAACCCGCGCCTGGGGCGATTGCCTCATGGCCCTGCAACTGGGGCAAGCGGATGGCATCGTGGTAGATGATGCGCTGCTCTCTGGCATGCTGGCCCAGGATCGCTACACCGAGATTGTCGGTGGTCCCCTCGAAAGCCAAAGCTACGGCGTGGCCGTGCGCAAACCCGATGGCTCGTATGATTCGCGCCCGCTTATCCGTCAGGTGAACTCCACGCTGGAGCGCATTCGCAAGGACGGGACCTGGCAGAGGCTCTTCACAACGTGGCTGGGGGATTATATGGAACAGCCGGTGCTCCCGGCGCCGAAGTACCTCGATGAGACCCCACCCGCGACGGAATCCCAGCCGACTTCCCCAACCAGCAACCCACCCGGCGAGAAGAAGGAGGGACACTAATGTCGCACCGCTTCAGCGAGGATGAGCTCGACCACCTCACGCCCGAAGAGCACGAGACCGCGGAGCCCGAAGCTCCTGCCGACGCCACGCAAGCCGTCCGCTTCGATCCCTTCGCGGATGACGATGACGATTATTCGGAGGATCACCTTCTCGGCACCTCGCCTGCGAAACCAGGCGATCCGAGAACAGCAGCCTCCGGCGCCGACAACACGGAAGCCTCCGACCGCACCGCGGCGGTACCTTTCGATCCTTTCGCCGATGACTTCGGGGAGGATGAACCCGCCGCCACTGGCGCCGTCCTCTCCCCCGCCGGTCAGCCCGGCGCGCACGGCAGCGCGACGAACAAGCCTGGCGATGGCGAATACGTCGATTCAGACAATATCGCGGCACTGATCGAGGAGCTGGGGCAGCTGCGAGATCGTCGCAAAGCAGAGGACCCTTCGCAGGCCTCCCGCCGCCGCGCGCTCGATACCTTCCGCCAGCGCCGCAGCACCAAGCGCACCGACCGCGAAGTGGCCGATGGCATGGCCACCTTGCCCTTCGTCGTCCCGGATGATCCCACTCAAGCACTCATCGATCCGCAGGATGCGCCCCGCGCCGCCCCGCCGCAGCTTAAGCCGGGTGACATGGTGGCGGGCCAATACGAAATCCTCGGCGTGCTGGCGCATGGCGGGCTGGGCTGGATCTACCTGGCCAATGACCATTTCGTCTCCGGGCGCATCGTGGTGCTCAAGGGCATGCAATCCACCAACTCCGCCGAGGAAACGGCGACTGCGGAGGCGGAGCGTGAGTTCCTCGCGGATATCACGCACCCGAATATCGTCAAGATTTTCAACTTCATCGATGATCCCCGCGTGCCCGGCGGCTTCATCGTCATGGAATACGTCGGCGGACCTTCGCTGAAGCAGCGCCGCAACGACCAGGCCAATGACCGCTTCCCGGTCGATACGGCCATTGCCTATATCTTGGAAATCCTGCCCGCCCTGGATTACCTGCACGCCCGCGGCGTGGTCTACAACGACTTAAAGCCCTCCAACATCATCGTCACCGAGGACCAGGTCAAACTCATCGATCTGGGCGCGGTCTCCGGCATCGGTGCCTTCGGGCATATCTACGGAACACAGGGTTTTCAGGCGCCGGAGATCTCCACCCAGGGCCCCTCGGTGGCCAGCGATATTTATACCATCGGCCGCACCCTGGCCTGCCTGACGTTGAAACTGCCGGTGGAGGATGGCGTCTACAAGCCCGGCCTCCCCTCCCCCACGGAGGAGCCGCTGCTGCGCCGCTACCTCTCCTTCTACCGCCTGCTCTTGCGCGCGACTGACCCTGACCCGGAGCAGCGCTTCGCGTCGGTCTCCGAGCTGCGCGACCAGCTCTTCGGCGTCCTGCGCGAGGTCATCGCGCTCCGTGATGGCATCCAGCACCCGGCCCAGCACTCCGTCTTCTCCCCGCAGCGTACGACCTTCGGCACGAAGCACCTGGTCTTCCGCACAGACCAGCTCATCGATGGCATCGACCGCACCGTCCGCATCACCGCCCCCGAGGTGGTCTCCGCGCTGCCCATCCCGCTGGTTGTCCGCTCCGATATCGGAGCCCCGCTGCTGCAGGGCTCCTCCTATACCGAGCCGCAGGAAGCGCTAGAAACCCTGCGCCAGGCCATGCAGGCCCCGGAGTACGAAGAATCCGCCGAGATTCCCCTCGGCGTGGTGCGCGCCATGATTGACCTGGGCTATATCGGCCAGGCCCGCGAGTGGTTGACCTCCATCGAGGAGCGCTTGGGCAAGGACTGGCGCTTCCACTGGTACTCGGGCGTGACCGAACTGCTCTTGGACAAATACCGTGAGGCCCAGGCCCACTTCGCGCACGTCCTCGACGTCCTGCCCGGTGAGGCCGCACCGAAGCTGGCCATCGGCGCGGTCAACGAGCTCATCCTGCAGCAGCTGGGTTTTTCGGAAGCCGCGCTTATCGACGCTGCCGTTGCCCGCGCCTGCGCCAACCTGACCACCTCGCTGGCGGATTTGCCCAATGATGCTTTTGAGGACCAGCCGGGCATCTGGGACCACATCACCGATGATCCGGCCCACCTGCGTTTCAATTCGCTGCGTCTCTACGGCATCGTGTGGGCCACGAACCCGACGACGGTCTCCTCCGCCTTCGGCTTGGCCCGCCAGCTGCGCGCCGAGCACCAGGTGGAGCTCGCCGTGGCCACCTTGGATAAGGTCCCCAATGCGTCACGCCACCACCGCATGGCCCGCTTGACCACGGTTCTGCAGCTCATCGTGCACGACCTTTCCGAGTCCCGCATCCGGCGCGCCGCCCGCCGCTTGGAGGAGATTCCGCAGAACGAGCCGCGCTTTTTGCAGATCAAGATTGCGGTCATCTCCGCCGGGCTGACCTTCCTGCGTGAATCAGACCTCAAGGCTGCGGCCTCCCCCAACGATCTCTTCGAGTTCCCCTTTACCCAGCGCGGCCTGCGCTATGGCCTGGCGGATACCCTGCGGGCACTAGCTCGCCAGGCGCCGTTCGCTCGCCACCGCTACGCGCTGGTGGACCTGGCCAACAAGGTCCGCCCAGTCACGATGTTCTAGTACAGGCCCGCCTCCCGGGCCATGGCCGCGATACCCGCGGACTTCTGTGCAATAGCCAGCTCCTCGTTCGTCGGCACCACGAAGACCTTGACCTGGGAATCCGCGGTCGAAATCATGCGCGGCTCCTTCGAGCGCACCAGGTTGGCTTCCTTATCGAAGTCAATGCCGTACATGTCCAGGTTGTACAACGAATCCTGGCGGACCTCGGTATCGTTCTCACCCACGCCGGCGGTAAACGTAATCGCGTCCACGCGGCCCAACGCAATCATGTATGCACCAATGAAGCGGCGCAGCTGGTGGATGTAGATGTTATAGGCCAGCCAGGCATCCTGGTCCTCGTTGTTGATGCGCTCGCGCAGCACCCGGAAATCGTTGACACCCGCAATACCCTTCACACCGGAGCGCTTGTTCAGAAGGTTGTCGATCTCATCGATCGACATACCCGCCTCGCGCGAGAGGTGGAAGATAATACCCGGGTCAATATCGCCCGAGCGCGTGCCCATGGCCAAACCTGCCAGCGGGGTCAGGCCCATCGAGGTATCGATCGGGCGGCCGTTGCGAATCGCCGCGGCGGAGGCACCGTTGCCCAGGTGCAGCGTGATCTGGTGAACATGCCCCGGGTCGCGGTCAAGAAGCTTCGGCACCTGCTGCGAGACAAACTCGTGGGAGGTTCCGTGGAAGCCGTAGCGGCGGATATCGTACTGCGAGGCCACATCATTGTTGATGGCGTAGAGCGCTGCCGCCGGCGGCATGTGATTGAAGAAGGCCGTATCGAAGACCGCCACGTGCGGGATCTCCGGCAGCAGCTTACGCGCCACGCGGATACCGTCCAGGTTCGCCGGGTTGTGCAGCGGTGCGAGCGGGATGAGGTCCTCGATCATGGACTCGATCTGGTCCACGATGAGCTGCGGCTCGCTGAACAGGCGCCCGCCGTGCACCACGCGGTGCCCCACGGCAATGACCTCGACATCCGTCGGACCCACGCCGTGCTCGTGCATGATGCTAAACGCGCGGTCCAAGCCGAAGGAGTGGGTGGGGATCTCCAGTTCTTCCTTGAATTCCTCACCGCCCGTCTTGACGGTCACCGCGCCCTGCGGCTCACCGACCTGCTCCACCAAACCGGAGACCAGCGGCGTATCCGTGGCCGAGCTTTCCGGGTCCACCAGCTGGAATTTAACCGAGGAGGAACCCGAGTTGAGAACGAGTACGTACGCCATCTACTTCACCCCTGCCTGAATTGCGGTAATAGCCACCGTGTTGATGATGTCTGGAACGGTCGCGCCGCGCGAAAGGTCATTGACCGGCTTATTCAGCCCCTGCAGAATCGGGCCCACCGCCAGTGCGCCACCGGTGCGCTGTGCCGTCTTATAACCGATATTGCCGGCCTCCAGGTCTGGGAAGACGAAGACCGTGGCCTTACCCGCAACGTCGGATTCCGGCGCCTTCTTGGCGGCCACGCCGGGGTCGCAGGCAGCGTCAAACTGCAGCGGACCATCCACCGCCACGGAGGAATCGATGCCGCGAGCCACTTCGACGGCCTGCCCCACCTTCTCCACATCCGGGCCAGCGCCCGAAGTACCCGTGGAATAGGACAGCAACGCCACGCGCGGGTCCAAGCCGAACTGCGCTGCGGTCTGCGCAGAGACGATGGCGATCTCGCCGAGCTGCTCCGGGGTCGGGTTCGGGTTGACCGCGCAGTCACCGAAGGCCCACAGGCGGCCCGGCATCACCATGAGGAAGATGGAGGAGACCACCGAGGCCTCCGGCTTGGTCTTAATGATCTGGAAGGAAGGCTTAATGGTGTGCGCCGTGGTGTGCGCCGCGCCGGAGACCATGCCATCGGCCAAGCCCTTGTGCACCATCATCGTGGCGAAGTAGGACACGTCCTTCATCGTCTCGCGCGCCTGCTCCAGCGTCACGCCCTTCTGCTTGCGCAGCTCCGCGAAGTCCGCCGCAAATTCTTCTGCCAGCGGGGATTCCAGGTGGTTGATGATGTCCACGCTGGACAGGTCGATCCCGAGTTCCTGGGCACGCTTCTCAACGTTCCCATCACCCAGAATCGTCAGCTTCGCCACCTTACCCTTGATGAGCTCACCCGCGGCTTCCAAGATGCGGTCATCCTCACCCTCCGGCAAAACGATGTGCGCGCCAATCTCGCGGGCCTGATCCAAAAGCTGCTTCTGGAAAAGCTCAGCGCTCATATAAGGTTCGATCTCCTCCAGGGAGGAAATCGCACCAGGAACCGAGGAGACGTCGGTCAACGCGCCCACCACCGTGGCACCCACCGAACGCGCGTGGTTCAGCGCCAACTCCGCGGCGCGTGCGGGTGCAGCGGAAATCAACACGAAGGGCAGACCTAGGGCGGCGGCGGCCTTGGCATCAAAGTCCATAACGCCGGTGCCCTGGAGGACCAGGTTGCCCGTAGGGGCATTCTCCAGGACTTCGCTGAGCGTGGTTCCCAAGTCATCTACCTGGGCGAAGGTGGCCCCCAGTTCCTGAGCCACAGCAGCAACGTCCAAACCGTCAAAGCCGCGCCCGATGACGCTGATAAAGGCGGAATTCCGTGAGGACTTGGCGGTCATAAGAAACCTTTCTCTGCTTAGAAAGCGTGTACCCGGGCTCACATAGTGGGGCACACAGTGACACTACGACACTTTCACAGTACGGCAACGCACCTCTTCTCGCCGCCAATCCATCGCCTTCCCTCAGCAACTCCCCAGGCCACTGGCGCCCCACCCGAAGACAAAGTGCGTTATCCCACAGAAACTTGTCTCCATTAAAACCCCGGAGTAGGCTCCTAACCAGGATTGTTACTTCGGGCAAGACCTAGGCTCCCCACTCTTAGCCGTGTGGGGATGGTTCGCTATGAACCATTGTGGCCTAGGTCTTTCGTGGTTTTTAGCCACAGTGCCTGCCTACTCTCGAAAGGATTCTCATGTCGACAGAGACTCGCTCGGCAGCCGAGGCCATCTTGGATGGCATCGGCGGAGCGGAGAACATCACCTCTTTCACGCACTGCGCTACGCGCCTGCGCTTTGAGCTGGCTGATGCCTCCAAAGCCGATAAGGAAGCACTCGAATCTATCCCCAAGGTAATGGGCGCTGTGCCCCAGGGTGGCCGCAACTACCAGGTGGTCATCGGCGGTGACGTGGCCACGGTCTATGACGAGATCAACGCTCTCCCACAGATGAAGAACGCCGGCGCCTCCGCCGGCCAATCCAACGACGATGTCAAGGCCGCGGCCCGCGCCAAGTCCAAGGGCAAGGTGCCGTGGATGGATACCTTCTTCGAGTATCTCTCAGATTCCTTCCGCCCCATCCTGGGCGTGCTGCTGGGTGCCTCCCTGGTCATCGCCTTCGCCTCGGTGCTGGATGCTTTCGGCGTCGTGGACTTCCGCTCCCCGGACAAGCCGGCCTCCTGGTTCTTCGTGGATGCCATGTGGCGTTCCGTCTTCTTCTTCCTGCCGGTGATGGTGGCCTATAACGCTGGTAAGAAGCTGCGCATCGACCCCTGGGTTCCCGCGGCAGTCATGCTCGCACTATTCACCCCGGAGTTCCTCGATCTCTCGGAGAACCCCGCGGTCCAGTGTGTCACCAACGACACCCTCGGTGCGGAGCAGTGCTCCATTGAGATCTTTGGCATGACCATGCAGCTGCAGGACTACGGCGGAAACGTCTTCGTCCCGCTCATCATGGCTGCTGTTGCCGCACTCTTCTACAAGGGTTTCCAGAAGATCATCCCGTCCGCGGTGCACATGGTCTTCGTTCCCTTCCTCACCATGATCGTCCTCATCCCGCTGACGGCCTTCCTCATTGGCCCCTTCGGCGTGTGGGCCGGTAACGGCATTGGCGCCGGACTGTCCTGGATGAATGACAACGTTCCGTTCGTCTTCGCCCTGGCCATCCCGATGCTCTACCCGTTCCTGGTTCCGCTGGGCCTGCACTGGCCGCTTAACGCCCTCATGCTGGTCAACATTCAGACTTTGGGCTATGACTTCATCCAAGGCCCGATGGGTGCATGGAACTTCGCCTGCTTCGGTGCCACCGCTGGTGTGCTGGCTCTGTCCATCCGTGACCACGACAACGTGATGCGCCAGACCTCCGGTTCTGCTCTCCTGGCTGGCCTGCTCGGTGGTGTGTCTGAGCCTTCCCTCTACGGTATCCACCTGCGCTACAAGCGCATTTACCCGCGCATGCTGGTGGGCTGCTTCGCTGGTGGTCTGACCGTGGCTCTGCTGACCCTGGGCACGAACGGCATTACGACCGACGCCTTCGTCTTCACCTCCCTTTTGACCATCCCGGTCTTCACCCCGATGGCCAAGTACGCCATCTCCATTGCTGTGGCCTTCTTCGTGGCCTTCCTGCTCATCCTCTTCACCGACTACCGCACCCCGGAGGAGCGCGCTGAGGCCAAGGCCGCCCGCGAGGCAGCTGAGAAGGCCGAGCTCGACAACGCCGACAACGCTGACAACGCCGCGCTTGCCGACGCCCCCGCAGCCACCGCGACTGCCGGCGCCGGTGCTGGTGCTGCCACCGCAACCGCTACCAAGGCAGACGCCCCGGCCAAGGCTGCTGAGCCTGCCGCTGGCACCACCACCGACATCGCCTCCCCTGCCAACGGCAAGGTTGTCCCGATGGCTGAGATCGATGACCCGGTCTTCTCAGCTGGAACGCTGGGCGATGGCGTGGGCATCGTCCCTGAGGGCAACGACGTTTACTCCCCGGTGAGCGGCACGATTGTCAGCGCCATGAAGTCCGGCCACGCCTACGGCATCAAGACCGAGGACGGCGTGGAGGTCCTGGTCCACATCGGCATCAACACCGTCAAGATGAAGGGCGAAGGTTTCGCCCCGGCCGTCAAGAAGGGTGACACCGTCAAGCAGGGCGAGCTGCTTGCCACCGTTGACTTTGCCAAGGTCACCGAAGCCGGCTACGACACCACCATTGTCCTGGCCGTGACCAACACCAAGGCACTGTCTGCCGTCACCCCGGCTGGCCTCAACCATGCCTCCGCTGGCGATACGGTCATCACCACGACCCGCTAAAGGACCCACTAGGGAACCTTTAGCACGCCTTTAACGAACCCTGACTAAGCTGGCTCGATGTAATCACCATCGTGGCCGGCTTTAGTCGTTTTAACCTCAACCAGAAAGGTGCTCTGTGCAACTGTTGCGCGTGTTCAATAACAACGTCGTGCTCGCACGGCGCGGCGCGGAGGACGTCATTGTCACCGGCCGCGGCATTGGCTTCCAGGCAAAGCCTGGCACTGAGGTTGACCCGGCCAAGGTGGTTAAGGTCTTTGTTCCCGATTCCGGCCGCGATCCGGACCACCTCGCCGCCATGATTGCCGGTATCCCCGGCGAGTACGTGCAGCTGGTCATCGATGCCATGCATTCCGTCGACATGTCTGAGGCTCTGCGCGGCAAACTCACGCTCGTCGTAGCGATTGCGGATCACATCCACGGTGCGGTCAGCCGCGGCAAGCCTGTGACTTATCCATTGGAAGCTGAGGTGCGCCACCTCTACGCCGATGACTTTGCCCTCGCGCAGCAACTGCTCACTGCCATCAACAGTGGCCTGCACAAGCCGCTGGCTCCAGATGAAGCCGTGGCCATCACCCTGCATCTGGTCAACGCCGGCTTCGCGGTCGGGGATCTCTCCGGCACTTACCGCATGACAGGTCTGATTCAGCAAATCCTGGCCGTTATCGGCTCTCACAACGATACGGAACTCAACAGCGAGGACATCTCCGTCGCCCGCTTCATCACGCACCTGCGCTACCTCTTCGTGCGCATGGCGGAGCACCAACAACTCGACTCTGACGACCGCCAAGTGGCCACGGCAATCTCCGCCCGCTACCCCGACGCCGTCGAGACCGCCCAGATGGTGGCTAACCTTATTGAGCTGCGCCTCGATGACACCCTTACCCCCGATGAGGTCTCCTACCTGACGCTGCACATAGCGCGCCTGGAGGAGGCCTCCGCCTAAGCCATCACCCCCGCTTAGGCGATTCACCAACCAGGCTAAGCCGCCGGCGCCTCGACAGCGCCCTCAGCGGGCGCGTCAACAGCACCATCGGTCGGCGCCTCAGCACCGCCTTCCACGGGCGCCACCGGCTCTGCCACGGTGATGATGTTATCCTCGTAGCCCAGCTCGCCGCCGACAAACTTGCCGCCACAGGTGATGAGGACCAAGCGGTTATCTCCCTGCGTATCGTTCACCACGTCGGGGAAGCCTGAGCCCTTCGGCAGACGGTACGGCGCCTCCGTCACACGGAACTTGCGCTCCTCACCGTCGATGAAGACGGTGAATTCCTGGCCCTGCTCCAGGGTGGTGAACTTCTCCGCAAAGCCCGTTCCCTGACCCTGGTAGTTGATGTGCCCGGTGATAACGCTGGACCCCACCGGGCCAGCCTCGCCCGGTACTGCGGAGGCGGAGTACCAACCCAAGCGCTGCACATCGCGCGGCGGAATCAGCATGCCGGTATCCGTAACCTGAATCGGGTCCACGGCGGCGAACTCATCGTTGATGCCCAAGGACATGGCACCGAAGCCACGGAACTCACCCGGTGCCGCATCAATCTCCTTATCCTGCTCACCGGAGTCATCCACGAAGGGATCATTGTTCGTCGTCGGTGCGGCTTCCTCCGACTGCTCAGCCACCGTGGACGATGCCGCCGAATCGCCAGCATCGTCATCGTCGCCACCACGGCCGAAGTACACCACCAACTGGACGATCACCAGAACAATAGCAATCAACGCCAGAATGGCCCAGAGTGCTTTCTTACCGCCCTTCTTCTCACCGTCTTCCGGCTTTCTGTGCGCACCACCAGATGGCACCGCCGCGGACGACGATGTCGGCTCGGTTTCCGATTCTGACCCAGAGCCCTGCGCGGGGTACTCCGGGATACCGTTTGGCTCTTCCGAATCAGCCATAACTTCCTAACTCCTTAAATCACACCTGCAGTCAACAGCACCAAACAGCTGACAGCGCGCTTCTAACACACTTCAGTAAAAATTTTCCAATTAAACAATAGATGACAAATCCCCTCCAGCGTTCACGATGAACCCTGGAGGGGACTGCCCTACACAAGTTCTGCCCTTACCAACCCCTGCCCTGTGGGGCTAGGGGCCGGCAGATGAGGCGGACTACTTGATGAAGTCCTTCATGCCAGGCTCAAGCTTGGTCGCACCGGACGGTACGTGCTTGATCTCGACACGCTCAGCATTGGACGGCAGCGGCATGCCAGCGTCCTCCGGCGGGGTAGTGTCCAGGACCGTGACCTCACGGTCATCACGACCGGTGTTGTCACCAGTCTGCTCGGACGGCTCACCAGCGTTGTCACCGGTGGACTCACCATGGTCACCGCCACGGCCGTTCTCCTCGACGACCTCAGAGGTGCCCTTACCACCATCGTGGTCACCACCGTTGCCACCGTTGCCACCATCGATGATGAGCTTGATGAGGCCCAGACCTGGGATGAGCAGCAGCCACCACGGCAGGTCAGACTTCTTCGAGCTGCCATCGTTGTCGTCCTTGTCATTGCCGTCGCCCTTATCCGGGGTCTCGGTCGTGGACTCCGACGGCTCGTCACCCGGCTCGTTCGGGGTCGTCTCCTCACCCGGGTTGTTCGGAGTGGTTTCCTCACCCGGCTGGTTCGGGGTCGTTTCCTCACCCGGGTTGTTCGGAGTGGTTTCCTCACCCGGCTGGTTCGGGGTCGTTTCCTCACCCGGGTTGTTCGGAGTGGTTTCCTCGCCCGGCTGGTTCGGGGTGGTCTCCTCACCCGGCTGGTTCGGGGTGGTCTCCTCGCCCGGGTTGTTCGGAGTGGTTTCCTCGCCCGGCTGGTTCGGGGTGGTCTCCTCACCCGGCTCGTTCGGGGTGGTCTCCTCACCCGGGTTGTTCGGGGTCGTTTCCTCGGTCGGCTTCGGAACCGTCTGGTTCTGATCGTTGATGTCCTTGTGCTCAGCGATGGGGTTCGGGTTCTCCGGAGTAGCATCCGGGGTCTCCTCGCCATCCTTGTCGACCTCAACAGAAGTCAACTCCTCGAAAGCAACCGCAGCCTCAACCGGCTCCGTCACAGACTCATCAACAACAATCTCAACGACAACTTCGCCGTTAGCAGCATCCGGAGTAAAGGTCTCTTCACCCTCACCCAGAACGGTCTTGCCGTCCTTCTTAGAAATCAGCTCAGCATTAAGGGTGTACTCCTTACCCGGAACCAGACCCTCATACTTCACCGTATCGTTAACCTGCGCACCAGCAACAACCTCAGTTGCACCATTCGCAAAGTCAGCATTCGTCGAAATCTTCGGCTTACCAGACTCATCACCCGGCTCACGCGGAGTCGTCGACTCAGACGGCTCCTCACCAGGTTTGCCCGGCGTGGTGGACTCACAAGGGTTATTCGGAGTCGTGGACTCACCCGGCTCGTTCGGGGTCGTCTCCTCACCCGGCTTAGACGGGGTCGTGGACTCGCAGGTCTCGTCACCCGGCTCAGTCGTCTTCGGAGTGGTCTTCTCAGTAGAGTTACCCGGCTCAGAAGTCTTCGAAGTCGTCTTCGGAGTCGTGGACTCGCACGGATCGGTCGGCGTCGTGGACTCACCAGGCTTACCCGGAGTTGTAGACTCCCCCGGCTTGTTCGGGGTTGTCGACTCGCAGGTCTCGTCACCCGGCTCGGTCGTCTTCGGAGTCGTCTTCGAGGTAGTCTCCTCAGTTGTCTTGGAAGTGGACTCCTCAGGCGTCTTCGAAGTCGTTTCCGAAGTGGTCTCCTCAGACGTTGCCGGAGTCGTGGACTCGCCCGGCTTGTCCGGAGTCGGGGTCTCGGACGGCTTCTTCTCAGAGGTCACAGTCTGAGCCTCATCGTTGATGTCCTTGTGCTCAGCGATGGGGTTCGGGTTCTCCGGAGTAGCATCCGGGGTCTCCTCGCCATCCTTGTCGACCTCAACAGAAGTCAACTCCTCGAAAGCAACCGCAGCCTCAACCGGCTCCGTCACAGACTCATCAACAACAATCTCAACGACAACTTCGCCGTTAGCAGCATCCGGAGTAAAGGTCTCTTCACCCTCACCCAGAACGGTCTTGCCGTCCTTCTTAGAAATCAGCTCAGCATTAAGGGTGTACTCCTTACCCGGAACCAGACCCTCATACTTCACCGTATCGTTAACCTGCGCACCAGCAACAACCTCAGTTGCACCATTCGCAAAGTCAGCATTCGTCGAAATCTTCGGCTCAACAGGCTTCTTCTCAGAGGTCACAGTCTGAGCCTCATCGTTGATGTCCTTGTGCTCAGCGATGGGGTTCGGGTTCTCCGGAGTAGCATCCGGGGTCTCCTCGCCATCCTTGTCGACCTCAACAGAAGTCAACTCCTCGAAAGCAACCGCAGCCTCAACCGGCTCCGTCACAGACTCATCAACAACAATCTCAACGACAACTTCGCCGTTAGCAGCATCCGGAGTAAAGGTCTCTTCACCCTCACCCAGAACGGTCTTGCCGTCCTTCTTAGAAATCAGCTCAGCATTAAGGGTGTACTCCTTACCCGGAACCAGACCCTCATACTTCACCGTATCGTTAACCTGCGCACCAGCAACAACCTCAGTTGCACCATTCGCAAAGTCAGCATTCGTCGAAATCTTCGGCTCAACAGACTCCCCCTCGTCATCCGGCAGTCCCGGCTGATCCGGCGGCATGACACGCTGTGCATCGAGATCGCCCCTTTCGAGGTTTCCGTCCGGGCCAACAATCGTAATAAATGAATCGGCAGGAGCTGCCGGGATATCGACTGTAGGGTCAGCTACAAATTCAAATCCGTAATCATCAGTTTCAAATCCGTAATCATCAGTGATTCTGAAAGTCTCGATCCCATAGCCTGTAAGCTGTTTAAACTCCTCGGGAGACCCATTGAAATACGGATACCATTCAAAACCTCCGGGCGCCTTGTAGGCACGGTCCTCACCAGTGATTGTTAACACTGCGGCAGTTTGGTTTTTTGGTCTGCACCAAGAACAGCAGCCAAATACACCGAGTACCGACTGGCCGCGCCCTTGTCTTCACGCTCGGTGGCATCCCGCAATTTCACGGCTAAGTTGATCGCAGCATCACGGAAGCCTTCAGGAATGGGAGCCTTACCGGCAGTTTCAGCTTTGTAGGCGCTGTAGGTATTCATGGGCCCATAAATAGTCGTATCGATACACCATGCCCATCCAACATCGTTAGCCTCGTTCCCCCGTTCGGCATTACCGGCTACACGCGGCGGCTTTCCCGCCCAGACCAATTCCCCCCACGAGTGGTCAACATAAGGATTCTCTGCTTGCGCTCCCAGCGTCATATTCGGTACGAAGTCAGTTGGCTCAGCCGCATTGGCCTTAGCCCAGGGAACGGTGACCATGGCCGCAATCACTACTATTGCTGTGAAAACAGCAGTAAGGACCATCCACCCCTCTCTGGAAATATTGCTTAATTTACCCATTGTTTCCCCTTAGAATGATGTGAATGTCTACAAGCTGTTCTGCACAGCAGCAAGTTTCCGCTGCGACAATCTGAAATCTGGACGTAGGGTTTTATGCCCTTACGGGCGATTCCCCTTAAGAATCTCACATAATCTTATAGCCCGCTCAGGATACTATCATCGCTCACAGCTAGCTGCAAGATAGTTGATTTCTGCATAAGCTTTCCCTATATCCCCATCGGGCAATAATTTAGCAGGAAAACGTGCTATGCACACCGCCTTTGGTCCGTTTTTCGCCACTATGCTCCCCTTAATGTTGACACGACACATAGCTTAGATTTTCTTAGGCTAGCTCATTTAAGCTTTCTTAATTTTTGCATAAGCATTTTCTTAAGGCGGTGCTGCGCCGACTAACTTCCCGCACGGAAGATACCCCACACGCATCACCCCGGCCCGCCGGTAAATAGCCCCCAAAAATACGCGGAAGTGGCCGCACGTATCGCACGGCCACTCCAATCACATTCAGCACCCCACTCGCAGTCAAGGCGTGGGGTAACATTCCCCTTAACTTATAACGTCACTGTTTCTTTAATCATCGGTGGAACGCATGAGTTTAGGGTCGACGTCGATAACCGGCTCTGGCACTTCAATGACCTCAATGTCGGAGACGACCGTGGCGGTCGGCTCCACGGGCTGCGAGTCACCGTGAACGGTTCTATCAGCATTCGGCCCGACAGTAATCTTTCCCGCCGCCAGCGCCGCCCTGTCACGGGCGGTCTCAACGTCCTCGGCAGTCGTGGCCACCATGCCCATGCGGCGGCCGGCATAGGCCCACGGCTTACCAAACAGGCGCACATCCGTCTCCTCGTAGGAGAGGGCGGTGTCGAGGCCGGTAAAGGTAACGTCATCAAGCTCCGCGTCTGCGTGCAGAATAACCGCAGCACCGGGGCTGACCAACGTCACGTCGATGGGGAAGCCCAGAATCGCGCGGACATGTAGCTCAAATTCAGAGAAGCGCTGGGTATATCCAGTCAGCATGGCGGTGTCCAAAGGACGCGGAGAGACGGAGGAGAAATACACCTCATCACCCGCAACAAAAAGCTCAACGCCGTAGACGCCACGCCCGCCCAATTCATTGGAGATACGCGCCGCAACGGAGCGTGCGTTCGCCAGGGCATCCTCACTCATCGCCATAGGCTGCCAGGACTCCACCAGATCCCCCTTCTCGTGGCGGTGGCCAATGGGCTCACTGAACCACGTAGCCATCTTGCCCGTAGCCGGGTCAATGGAGCGCACAGCAAGCAGCGTGACCTCATAATCAAAGTCAACGAAGCGCTCCACCACGACGCGCTTATATTCCGAGGACACGTGTCGCACCATGGACCAGGTCTCCTCCACGTCCTCCTCATCCTTTAGAAGAACGTGCCCCTTCCCGGAGGTCGTAATATCCGGCTTCACGATGCACGGCAGTCCCAACTCCCCCACTGCCTCTTGCAGCTCCTCAGCGGACTCAGCAAAGCGATAGGCAGTGACGGGCAGGCCGATGCTTTCAGCTACCTCACGCACGCTCTCCCGACACTGTGTCAGCTCACACGCCCGCGCCGAGGGCACGACGGTGGTGCCGAATTCCTCAATGCGCTTCAGCGCCTCCACCGCGACAGTCTCCACCTCTGGGACCACGTAGTCCGGCTTGATGCGCTCGGTCAGCTCCCACACCTTGTACGGGTCCCTAATGTCTGCGATGTAGCTAAAGTGCGCAAGCTGCTGCGCGGGTGCTCCTGCGTAGCGGTCCACGGCGTGAACCTCAAGCCCTAAGTTCTGAAAGGCAATTACCAACTGCTTGCCCAGCTCACCTGCTCCTAGGAGCAGCACCTTGGTGGCGTTTCCTGTTAGAGGGGTTCCGATCTGGCCTGCGATGTCGCCTACGGTAGTCATTCTCGAATTATCGCATACTTTTAGCACTGCATTGCTTGGCGACGTCCCGTCTCGTTCCCATCATCCGGTTCTAGAGTCTTTAGCAACAACAAAACAGTAAAATCGTCCCATCCCTCTCCATGCGATGGTTTTGGAAGGGGTGGGACGATGAGCGCCCTGGACTAGGCGGCGCCTTACTGATCTTGCATGACGTCGTGGCGCACGATGGTCTGGTCACGTCCGGGGCCGACACCGATGTAGGAGATGCGGCAGCCGGAGAGCTCTTCCAGGCGCAGAACGTAATCCTGAGCCTTCTGCGGGAGCTCCTCAAAGGTCTGGCAGCCCGTGATGTCCTCATCCCAGGCCGGCATGGTCTCAAAGATGGGCTCGGCGTGGTGGAACTCAGACTGGGTCAGCGGCATCTCGTCGTAACGCTTGCCGTCAACGTCATAGGCCACGCAGATGGGGATCTCACCGATGCCGGTGAGCACGTCCAGCTTGGTCAGGAAGTAATCCGTGAAGCCGTTGACGCGGGTGGCGTAGCGGGCGATCACAGAGTCGTACCAGCCGCAGCGGCGCTTGCGGCCAGTATTGACACCGATTTCACCACCGGTGGTCTGTAGGTACTCGCCCCACTTATCGAAAAGCTCCGTGGGGAAAGGACCCGCGCCGACGCGGGTGGTGTAAGCCTTGATGATGCCCAGGGAGGTAGTAATGCGCGTCGGGCCAATACCAGAGCCCACAGCGGCGCCGCCAGCAGTCGGGTTCGAGGAGGTAACGAACGGGTAGGTGCCGTGGTCAACATCCAGCATGGTGGCCTGGCCGCCCTCCATGAGAACGTGCTTGCCTTCATCCAGGGCCTGGTTCAGTTCCAGCTCGGCCTCAATAACCATTGGGCGCAGGCGGTCACGGTAGCTCAGGAAGTATTCCACAACCTGCTCCGGCTCGATGGCCTTGCGGTTGTACATCTTCACCAGCATCTGGTTCTTAATGTCCAAGGCGGACTCGACCTTCTGGCGCAGGATGGACTCATCAAAGATGTCCTGCACGCGGATACCGATGCGCGCGACCTTATCGGCATAGGCCGGGCCAATACCACGGCCGGTGGTACCGATGGCACGCTTGCCCAGGAAGCGCTCCTGCACGCGGTCCAAGGTCTGGTGGTAGGGCGCCACGAGGTGCGCGTTGGCGGAAATCTTCAGGCGCGACGCGTTAGCGCCGCGGGCTTCGAGGCCATCGATCTCGTCGAAGAGGGCCTCCAGATTAATCACCACGCCGTTGCCCAGGACCGGGGTGGCGTTTTCAGAAAGAATGCCGGCGGGAAGGAGCTTCAGCTCATACTTCTCGCCGCCGACCACGACGGTGTGGCCGGCATTGTTACCGCCGTTGGGCTTCACTACGTAATCGACTTTGCCGCCGAGAATGTCAGTAGCCTTGCCCTTGCCTTCATCGCCCCATTGGGCGCCGACGATGACGATCGCTGCCATGTTTGGTGTCACTTCCTATTTATTGAAGTCAAATACGCACCTACTTTACCCGCCATATTGGTGCAGTGTTGAGTTTGTGACAAGCTCGTCAGGAAATGATGCGCCCTCACACCGGGGAGAGGTTCGTCTCGAATCTCCTTTAAGCCCTCCTAAGCGGTTTCGGTGTTTGAATTAGCACCGTCGCCCTTGTCTTTCTCTTCGATGAAGATAGCGTCATTGGTGAACATCAGCCTCGAATTGTTTGGGGTGCTGATAATGACGCCATCGTCAACAACGGCAATTTGGGCTTCGATGTCATCGACGCCAATTCGGTAGAGACCGTTGCTTTCGATCTTCTTGCCATCAGTTGGGAGGTTGTCGACACCGCCCTGGTTGAAACTGGTTTCTCCCTCCAGCGGACGGAGGCTCACCACATCGAATTCCATATCTTCCGGCAGGTTAGTCTTATCGCTTTTGACGACCCAGGCTCCGTCATCGCCATGTGCACAGTCAATGGATTTTTCAGACGCATCAATACCGCACACCAAGTTCCAGCCATCAGCGGAAATATCGAAGAGCGTTTCGCCGCGGAGATCCTCCTCATCCTGGGCTAGATCCGCCGAGTCGGTGGTCTCTGACTTGACGTCAATGAAGAAGATGTCCGAGTTCACGCCGTCGAAGGAATTTTCCATCGACGTGGCTTCGGTGCCCGGACGCTTGTTTACTTTGCCCTCGACACCGACGATGTCGCCATCGGTCTCGGACTCATAGGTATAGCCTTCACCATCCTCTTCCACCTCTAAGGAAGAGGACGTGATGTAGAGGGCATCCTCGTCCCTGAGAGCACCCTTGGAAAAGAAGACGGGAACCTTGACATCCTTCCCATCAAACTTGCCTTCCAACACCACATAGCTGAGGAACTTACAGGGATCATATTCATCCTCACCGACGCTCACGTCTTCAAATTTCTCAGTGGATCCCTTCACGTAGGCTTCTTCATTCTCTAGGACCTTACTGAGTTTGGTGTCCTCGAGTTCTTGCTTCTCGTCGCAGTCAGCGTTGACGCTTGAGGAGGATGCACTGCTGGACGTCGAGGTGGCCTTAGAAGAAGTAGTCGTCGCAGAACTCGTCGTCGACTCAGCGGCGGCCTCAGTGAATGCCGGCTCCTCGGTTTCAATTAGCGAACCTCCCATGAAGCTGCACGAGCTCATCAAGAGACCAGCGGTGGATACAAGCGCAAGGGTTGTCATACGGGCGGACATGGTGATTACCTCCAGCTGTTAGACAAAGAAGAATTGAGTGGAAGAGTTGAGTATTAAGAAGTTTGGCGTTGCCTTGGAGCCTACTGGCAGAATGTGACGCGCACTACTTTTCTGGGGAAAGCTCCGCTGTTTGTGCGTCACTGAAGGAGCTTTTTAGCCAAGCCCTTCCAACGCTTCTATGCTTCTTGTATGATCTGTGCACTTTTAGACTGCGGCGGCCACCTCACCGACGCTCATACCACTGCACTCACTGAGACTGCCCGGCACGGAGTACGTATCGAGTACTTCCGCGTCGCGGAGGTTCCCAGCCGGCAAGAGCTGAAGACTATTGATGCACTGGCCAAGGAAATCCTGCCGGAGGACCCCACCCCATCGCTGGATGAGATTGCCGCGCAACCGGACGTGAGCCACCTCGGCGCACCGGGGCCAGCACCGCAAGCCCCATTCCTGAACGAGTCGCTGCGCATCGTGGTGATCGGCAACGATGCCGCTCTTAGCGCCGTACTGACCCGCATGATGCGAGCGGATTACCTGTGGGCCGAGGTGGGCTTCGTCCCCACCGGCGAGTACTCCACCGCGGCGATGAATTGGGGCCTGAAAACACACGAAACCGGCCAGGGTCTTGCCGACCAGGTCGCGGTTGTCGAGGAGGCGCTCTCCTTTGCCCTGACCGCACCGGTCAAGCCGGTGCCGCTTATCCGCAACGATGCGGGCCTTGCCGTGGCGGGTTCGGCAACGATTGCGGAATGGTCGAATGAGGAAATAACCGGGGAAATTATCGTCGACGATGCCATACTACTGCGTGCTGACCGCAAGAAAAATGTCTTCGGTGCAAAGCTCGTACCAATGACAGATGCGCCGGGCATCGTGGCGGCGAAGGCGGTTACCAGTTTTGAGGCGGACGCAGCACCGCGCCGTGGACTCTTCGCCCGCCTGCGCAAGCCTGCCCAACCGGGCCAGCTCGACCCCGCCAGCGTCATACAGGGCCGAGCGGTGCAGGCCGGGGGGCCGTCACTAAGCGTGAGCGTCGATGGAGTCCGCGCCAAGCGGCCGGTCAAGCGCGTGACGTTCTACCGTCACCTGCGGGACCTACAGATAGTGCGGCCCTAATTCACTTCCCAGCCTTCGAACAACTGCCCTCAACTGCAGCGCCACTATCTGGGAAAGCGGGCACGATTCTCGGGTTGAATGTAAAACGAAAGGAGGATTCGGCCAGCATTACCTTTTCGGCACTAGGCTCGAAACCGAATCCTCACCGCATGCGCATTGTGCAATGCACCTAGGCGGTCTGCGGAAGACTCTACCACTCTCAACTCCCGAAAGAACAAACCCATGCCACTAACGCACAAAATTTCTTGGGTATCTGATGCCAGATTCGCCCCATACCTCGAAGAATGCGGAACGGTGGAAGAGGCATGGAAGCTCTATGAACTGAACGCACAAATCGCAGCTGCGCTGTCTGAAGTAATTCATCACACAGAAGTCTTGCTTCGAAACGCTATGAGCGATTCACTTGCCAACGCTCACCCATTTGACTTCGGCTGGAACCAAGATTCTTTCGATATTTCAGCACTATCAACGATAGCTAGCTAAGAAATACAAGCGCCCTGTCACCAAAGACGACATCATCGCGCATCTGAACATGGGGTACTGGGCTTCACTTCTTTCCACGAAATCCGATGCCAATGAGGAAATCTGGAGAAAATACCTTCGCAACGCATTTCCAGGCCAAGGCAGCAGAAAGATAGTTGCAGCCCTGTTGACAGACCTCAATGTCCTTCGAAACCGGTGTGCGCATCAGGACTCACTTCTCAACGTGGATCCAACCGTAGAATTAAAGAAAATTCTTAGACTCGCCAGTTGGATAGACCAAGATGCAAGGCTATGGCTAGAAAACCTCGAACGTGTTACCAAGCTGGCTGCTCAACGCACACCAAAACTCAACACCGCCATCTTGGGACATGCCGACGATTCTCTTTTCACCTTTTATCAAAGGGTAGGTGCCGTCATCCTGGAAGCCTCCACGCCTCTTGCGAAAGTGGATTACATTGGCTTCTATTTCAGCCAGAAAATCGTCGGAATCTATCCAAAGGTCTTAGACATTGAAATCGCTTCCAGCTGGAATAAAAAGACTTCAGATGCGCTTAAGAAATCATCCGACCCCGAGGAAAAACGCCTCGGGAAAATTATGAGCCACGCGCTCTCTGATCCATTCGTTAAAAGCTACCCTCCAGAGAATACGTACAAGGTTTATCATCTCAGTGGGTCCAAGCATCCCTCAACTCTCACTACCGCTGAAAAGCAAGACATCGTGCACGAAGCTAGCGGTCGTGGATCCGCATTTGTGAAGAGACCTCGGTACTTCCAAAGCAGTTCGCTATTGGCCGCCAGAGTCACTTCTGATTTGCCCTCACCGAGCAAATAGCTCGAATTTCCTCCAAAATTCTCACTGCCCGAGTCTCAAACCCTAATCCTCTTCCCAGACCTCCGGCGGATAGGCCGGGTGCTTGGAGGTGGGCACGAGCTGCGCCACGGCTGACTCGCGGGACATGCCGCACACCATGAGCAGGTCCACGATGATGGAGCGAGTCTGGGCCAGTACGGCATAGGCGGAGAGCACTGCTTCCTCGCCGGCGATGTCCATCGAGCAGCGGGCACCTAGCTGGCGCAGGCGGTTGACTATTTCCGGAATGGCTTGCGCTTCATCCACGCGGCGCTCATGCGCTGTTTGGTGGGTATAGAGGTCGGAGAGCTCCATCGTGATTTCAGCAAGTTCGTCGATGATCTCAACTTGCTCGGCGGTGGCTTGGTCGCCGTCCTCGGCGAGAACAAGCGCACGGCGGGAGAGCACGCGGGTGCCACGGACCATGTTGTCAACAGGAGTGAGGATGCGCTCCAGGGAGCGCACGGTGCGCTGCGTGCTCCACAGGAAGGGTGATAGCCGTGCAGTCTCCGCACCACCTTTGGTGGCGTTGAGCATGTTGTTGATGTCATCCTGCGTGCCGCGCACGGCATCGCGGGCCTCAGTGATGGTTTCGGGGTCATTCTCCTCTAGTCCCTTGGCCACATCAGACAGGACCAGTGAGGTAATGCCCAAGACTTTCGAGACTTCCGAGCGCCCTGCGCGCAGGGGCGAGGAGGGGATCAACACGATCATTGTGAGGCCAATGACCGCGCCGATGATGGCGTCAATGGCGCGGGAGAGCCCACCCATTTCTTCCGGTGGAAGAATCGTGGCGATGAGGATGGCCGCGATGACGATCTGGTTGCTCACCAGCTGCGAGCTGGTGACAAAGGAGCCGATAATCAGGGCCAACCCGATGATGATGGTCATATGGATAGGCCCGGTCCCGAGGGCATCGACAAGCAGCGTGCCCACCAGCACGCCCACGATGCCGCCAATGGACATGTCGATGGCGCGCTTGAGGCGATCGTTGCCAGATAGGCCCAGGATGATGATCACGGCCATCGGTGCGAAGAAAGGCTGATCGTGGCCGAAGAAGTCGTGTGCCACGTAGAAGGCCAAGCCCGCACCGAGGGTGCACTGAAGCATAAACACGAGCCGGTTGCGGATACGCGTGAGGCGCGCTTTGAGTGACTTATCCACCAACCGCAGCTGCTCGCGGGTAGTTTTGCGAACGCGCTTGACGGTACTTGACGAACTCGACGTTTCCTCAGCCATGGTTTCCGTATTTTACTCATAACTGAAAACCATGGCTGTGCGAACTACCACAGGCCTAAAAGCATCCACCAAGGAATACCGATACAGAGCCAGATTAGAACGTACAAGGCTCCGAGGACGCCGCCGACCTTCCACCACAGGCCCAGATCCACATAACCGGAGCCGTAATAAATCGGTGCAGGGCCATTTCCGTAGTGAGTAAGACAACCGAAAATCGTTGGAATCGCTCCGAGGAAGACGGCCAATGGCACCCCAGGAAGGCCCAGGGCTAAGCCGACGCTGAAGAAGACTGTGAACATGGCTGCGGTATGCGCTGTACCAGAGGCAAACATATAATGCGCCAGTGCGTACAGAATTGTGAGCAGAGCAAACGTGCCCAGCGTCCCCATGTTAAGCCCCTCTACCCACGAACCGACGTTGTCTCCAAACCAGCCAACAAAGCCAAGCTCGTTCAGCTGCGTGCCCATCATGACTAAGGCAGAGAACCATACGAGCGTGTCCCACGCTGCTTTCTCAGATTTCATGTCCTTCCAGGTCAGGGCACTGGTCAAGAGCAAGATGCCGAGCCCTAAGAAAGCTACTGCCGTAGCAGAGACAAGACGCCCGCCAAAGATCCACAGGACAATCATGAGGAGGAAAACTCCCAGCGTGACCCACTCTGAACGCCGCATAGGCCCAAGCGCCGCCAGGTCCCGTGCGGCTGCTGCCGGGGCCTCCGGGGTCTTGGTCAGCTCAGGTTTGTTCATGGCATAGACCACAAGCGGTACGAGCAACACGCCTACCATTGCCGGTACTGCAGCCGCGAGGAACCAGCCGCCCCACGTAATCGACACGTTGTCATTTGCTGCAAATTTCGCTGCCATTGCGTTGGGAGCAGCACCGGTGAAAAAGACAACGGACACCGCGAGATTCATGTTGTAGCCGGTCAATGCGAGATAGCTGCCGATGCGGCGGAACGTACTCGGATCGTTTGGGTCTGAGCCTGAACTCAAGCAAATGGACTTGGTAATGGGATATACAATTCCGCCGGCGCGGGCAGTGTTTGAAGGGATGAATGGGCTGAGAGCAAGATCCGTTAACCCGAGCCCATAGGCCAAGCCTAACGTCGATTTACCAAACAACCGCACGAAGCACAGGGCCATGCGTGTGCCTAAACCCGAGGTAATCACTGCCCGGGAGACGAAGAACGCGGATACAATGAGCCAAATTGTGGAATTGGAAAATCCAGACAACGCCAACGACATTGACTCGCCAGGCTCCCCTGGTGCGAGGACTTGAGTGCCCGCGCATAACGCGATAGCGACAACAGACAACGCACCCATGGGAGCTGCCTTGATGATGATTCCCACGATGGTCGCGAGAAATATTGCCAAAAGGTGCCATGCATTCGGCTGAAGTCCTTCAGGAGTGGGCACAAGCCATACGGCAACGCCTACCCCCACCGCTATGGCAAGACCGATGGGGTGAACCTCAGCAGAAGGTGGGCGCTCCGCTACCGCATGATGATCCTCCGGAGGTGTGTCCGTAGGAAGCACGGCACTCATTTGATGTACCTAACCTTTTCGTACAGATCCTCGAGGATCGTCTCCTTGCGTGCGTTGTACTCTTCCTTTTTCTGGGTATACAAGTTGTTGCCGTTGGCATCGATGGACACAATGAGTGGCCCAAATTGCTTCACCCGCATTACCCACAGGGCCTCAGGCATCCCGAGCTCACGCCAATAAGACTCTTCGACTTCCTCAACTTCAGTTGCCGCGATGACCGCGTTTCCCGCGGGGAACACGCAGTGCAACGCACCAAATTCCTTGCAGCCTGCCTCAGTATTAGGCCCCATAGAGCCCTTGCCGACGATTAGGCGCACACCGGTCTGCTCGATGAAGTCATACTCAAACATTTCCATGCGCATGGAGGTCGTGGGGCCCACGGAAACCACTTCATACTTCTCGTCACCGTTGCGGTCAGTGCCTTCCACCTTCTGCATGATGGGCCCAGCGTGAAGAATTGCGCCGCCCTTCAAATCAAGAGGCAATTCGCGGCCCAGCTCGACGACACGACGGTGGCCTACGTCGCGGCATGTCACGATGTAGCCATCGAGGAAGATGACATCGCCAGCTTTGATGTCTTGGAGGTCCTCTTGCGAGATGGGAGTAGTGAGAGTCTTGGCAGTAGTGTTCTCGCTCATGATGAATCCTTCTTTCAGAGAATACGGTGTTTAAAGCTCGAAGCCGGAGTGCGTCAGCAGGCGGTAGTTGAGATCACGGTCCAAATGGATGGTGCCACGGCGGTGAGACCAGCAACCGGTATTGACGGCGACCGAAAGGACGGACGGGTGACGAGCAGAGTTCTCGATGTTGACGCCCATGACAGAACGCTTACCTCCCAGGCCCTGTGGTCCGAGCCCCAAGTCGTTAATGGCGGTCTCCAGGTTCTTCTCCAACTCGGCGACAACCTCGTTCTGATTGTGGGACTGCACCGGGCGCATCAGCGCGAGCTTGGACATGAAACCAGCCGTATCGATGGACGTTCCAATACCAACACCAATCAGCATTGGTGGGCAGGCGTTGACGCCGTAGGACGTCATGACATCCAGAATGAACTTCATCGCCGCCTCATAGCCCTCGCCTGGCATCAGAGTCTTTCCCTGGCCAGGTAGAGAACATCCGCCACCGGCGAGGTAGACGTCGAGCTCAAGTTCATCCGAACCAGATATCAGCTCGGTATAGAGCCACGGGGACTTGGTGCCGATGTTGGTACCAGGGTTGTACTCGTTGAATGTTTCAACAGAGTTGCGACGCAAAGGCGCCGTCTCTGAGGCGATACCAATCGCCTCCTTCATCGCGGGCTCGAGCTCCGAAAGGTACGGGAACTCGGTACCTACACGTGCGAAAATTTGGATCTGTCCGGTGTCCTGGCATGACGGGCGGTCCAGGTCGAGCGCAAGCTTCTGGTTGCGCTGCATGGTCTTGTAGATCATCTTTGCCATGGGCTGGTCTTCTTCCTCTGCCAGCTGGCGAAGACGCTCAGTGACGTCGTCTGGAAGACGCTTCGATACCAAGTCGGTGAACTTGGCAACACGATCGATCAGAAGCTGAACTTCAGGGCTGAACTGGTGCCCGAGCTCGGAAGGTTTCTTGGTGGACGGAGCGAACTCAATCTCTACCGGCACTGTCGACGTGCTCGGAGTCTCTGCACGCCGGGTAGCGCGCTGTGGAACACCGCGCAGTACTTCAGATTCAGTGGTCGTCATGGTGAGTTTCCTTTGCTATCCAGGGGACTGAACAACTCCAGAATCTCCCAATACCTACGCACCCGGCATCCCAAAACTTTGGGACTCTACGCTGCGTTTATGCAGTACAAACGTTATATTTACCCTCAATTCCAGTAGCGCTCCGAAAGAATTACCGCTTTTACCGGATCTACCGCGTCATCCCGTTCCGCACCGTGTCTGCCAGATTTTTCGGCCTGTTGTGACACTTCTGCAAGCAGAGACTGGAGCTGCTCGCGTTCAGCTGCCACACGCCCTTCTGCGCTTTCACCCGCGAACTCGGAAAGAGTATCGCGAACAAAGGAATCGGTGGTGCTCACAAAATATTCGTGAAATCGTTCATCCACCGCTGCCACATTGACACCAGTCTTTTCTACCGAACGCAGCTGCTTTCGGTACTGGCTCGCCGTTTTGCTAAACGCTCTTCTAAAAGCCAAGCTGAGTGCCTTGTTATCTGGAAATCCTGCGGCCAAAGCAACGTCAGTAATGGGCCAATCGGTCCGGCGTAAAAGCTGTACGGCTTCGGCTAACCGCACCCTCGTGATGTACTCACTAACTGGAATCCCTACAACGGAGCTAAAGAGATCTGAGAAATAGGCCGGTGAATAGCCGGCGAAGTCAGCAAGGTTTCGCAGCGTTATCTTCTGTTGATAATGCTCATCCACGTATTCAATCACTCGCCGCATTTCCTGGAGTCGCTCTGCATCAGCCGATCGTGCTGCTGGCGCGTCACCTTCAAAAAAGTCCCGATAAAGAACTGCACATATGGCTGCTAAACGCGATTCTTGCGCAACCTCTTTGCTTAGAGAATCGACCTTCTGCGCCTCTAACATCATCTGCGACGACAGCTTCCGTAGTTCACTAATCCCCAGGTGAGTGCCCGAAAAATCAGTGGAACAACAAGAAAATTGGGGGATGAAGCCGCGATTGAAGCTGGCTACGTAGGAGGTGTCGAGATGAATTAAAAGCGCCTGCGCGCTGGCTGTTCCTTCGCGAGGCTCCAGAGACATCGTGGCGTGTCCTTCGTTGGAATTGAATAGGACGACATCTCCGCGAGAGAGTACCCGGGTTCCCGAGGCTCGGTTAATTTCAACGCTTCCGCCAAGGATAGTGAGAAGCTCGATGGGCGAATGCCAATTGTAGTGGTATGAACCGATGTCGTAGACGTACTGACGCCAAGCTGCAGAGCGAGCAGGTGGGGTATGTTCAGCATAGAACTCGGACATGACTTTTATGGTAACCGTTGGGAATTGTGCAACGACAGTGTTTCGAATTGATTGCCCCTTCGAAACGCCCCCACACAAACGGAAGAATTTTTCTACGCTAGGACCAGTGAGCGGCGACAAGCATCGGCGGTAAGTGTCGCAGCCAGAAACAACCCACAGGTACGGCTAGAGAACACAAAAGGCACGATGGCTTCCCCATTTTAAAGAATGGAAGAATTTATCGTGCCTCAGTGCTAGAACGGCGAGGTACCGCTACAAGAACGGCACCGTCAACCGCAGCGTGGAACCGCTACTTAGAAACGGTCTTGCCCACGGAGTGCAGGTCCTGGCAGGCCTCAACCACGCGGTCAGCCATGCCCTGCTCAGCCTTCTTGAGGTAGGAGCGCGGGTCGTAGACCTTCTTGTTGCCTACCTCGCCGTCGATCTTGAAGACGCCGTCGTAGTTAGCGAACATGTGGCGTGCAACCGGGTTGGTGAAGGCGTACTGGGTATCGGTGTCAACGTTCATCTTGATGACGCCATAGCGCAGGGCCTCCTCGATCTTCTCCTTCTCGGAGCCGGAGCCGCCGTGGAAGACGAAGTCGAAGGGCTGGGAGCCTTCCTCCAGGCCGAGCTTCTTCACAGCAACCTTCTGGCCCTCATCCAGAACCTCCGGGCGCAGCTTCACGTTGCCCGGCTTGTACACGCCGTGGACGTTACCGAAGGTAGCGGCCAGCAGGTAGCGACCCTTCTCACCGGTACCGAGGGCGTCGACGGTCTTCTCAAAGTCCTCCGGGGAGGTGTAGAGGTTAGCGCCGGCCTTGGCCTCAACGCCGTCCTCTTCGCCGCCAACGACGCCGATCTCAACCTCAAGGATGATGTTGGCGTTGTGGGCCTTCTCGAGGAGCTCCTGAGCGATCACAAGGTTCTCATCGATCGGGATAGCGGAGCCATCCCACATGTGGGACTGGAAGAGCGGCAGCTCGCCGCGGTCAACGCGCTCCTGGGAGAAGGCGATCAGCGGGCGCACGTACTCATCCAGGACTTCCTTCTGGCAGTGGTCAGTGTGCAGCGCAACGTTAATGCCGTAGTGCTGTGCAGCCTCGTGAGCGAAGGCAGCCAGTGCCTTGGCGCCGGCAACCTTGTTCTTCACGGACAGGCCGGAACCGAACTCGGCGCCGCCGGTGGAGAACTGGATGATGCCGTCGGACTCAGCCTCGGCGAAGCCGCGGAGAGCGGCGTTGATGGTTTCGGAGGAGGTGCAGTTGATTGCCGGGAATGCGAAGCCGCCCTTCTTGGCGGTATCCAGCATCTGGTTATAAACCTCAGGGGTTGCAATAGGCATGAAATTCCATCCTTTGGAGTTGCTGTGCAGTAAGCCGTGCCGTCTCACAAACCAGCGAAACAACACGTTCCAACACCCAAGTATGCCTGTTGTTGTGGTTTTCCGCCGCGAGATGAGATGTGACCTCACTTAAACAGCGCTCCGCATGGGCAGAAATCCCCCGACCACCTGGGGAAACTCTGCTATTTCTTGGATTCTGACTTGTACTTCACAATCCGGGTGCAGGCCTCCAACAACATCCAACCGGACAATTGAACGGATAAATCGCGCTCAGCCACGCGGATAATGCCCATCTTCTGGCTCAATGACGAGGGGCCGAAACCGTAGTTATGGGGAAGCTTGGCATCCGCGGTCCAATCGGAGCCGAAGATGGGTAGGCCGTCTACCTCTAGGCGGTGTTCCCACACGGATTCCGCCGAGGCCGTCACGAGGCGAGCGGCTAGCTTCTTCGTCGCGCGGTTAGCCGGGGAATCGCCCGGCAGGCGCACCGCCACGTCCGCGAGGTAGCGGGCAAGGATGCCCTTGAAGAGGCCGCCGTCGCCGTCACCAGTCTGCCAGTCGATGACGCCCGTGTACGTCGCCATGCCCGTGGCCACCGCTTGGACTAGGCCGCGGATGCGAGTGGTGTAGTCCATCATGTCCGCAGCGAGTTCTGCCTCGTGGACGGAGTCGATATCCTCCACGGAGCGCAGGCCGGTCTTCTCTCGCAGCGCCAGCACGATTTCCAAGCAGGCGCCGAGCACCACGCCTTGGCAGTAGGGGTGGATGTTGCGGACAATCTCCTGCCCGTCCATACGCATGCGGATGCCGTCCATGACGAAGCCATCGTCATCAATGAGGTGATCGTAGATCCAATCCACGATATGGCGGGCCTCGTCCACGCGCCCCATCCGGGCCAGCATGATGGCGCCCGGACCGTTGGAAGGAACGTTGAGGAAGGTCTCGCCTTCGCGCCAGGGCAGCACGCCCACCTGGGTGTCGATGCCATCGCGGATGTTGTGCTGCAGGGTGCCCAACTTCTTGTAGGGGCGCTGCTTTTTGAGCTCACCAGCGCGGGCGATGGCCAGGGCGAGCCATGCTTTGTCGTCGTAGTAGCGGTTCTTGGTCAGCGCGCGGAGGTTGCGCACATGAATGCCACGGATGGTATCGGCGATGCGTGCGCGGCGTGCTTTGGTGTTTTTGCGCAGGGCCGCGTCAACAAGACAGTCCAGATAATGCGCCTGCCACCAATAATGCCAGTGCACAAAGAGTGATTCCTTGGTGGTGGGTGGCCAACTCACCACGGCAAGGTTGGTACGGGGCAAGCCCCACACGGCCTGCGCGTGGCGCTCATTGATGGCTGTTTCCGCAAGGTCGGCGCGGTGGGACCATTTCTCTAACACTTTTGTCTCATCATTCTCACAATGTGAATTCGTTACCTAGATGTAAACACAGTGCGCGGGATCTCACCAAGCTTTTGATAAATCGGCGTGCTGCCGAATCCATGCATGCATGGCAATGCCCGCGGCCACGCCCGCGTTGATGGAGCGAGTAGAACCAAATTGTGCGATTGAGCAGGTCATCACTGCTGCGTCCTGGGCCTCCGGGCTGACGCCTGGGCCTTCTTGTCCGAAGAGGAGCAGGCAGCGCTCGGGCAGCTCCGCGGTTTCTAGGGGGACACACCCGGGGGTGTTATCGATGGCCACGACGGTCAGGTCCTGGTCCGCTGCCCAGGCCATTAGCTCACTAACATCCGTGTGGTGCATGAGGTGCTGGTACCTGTCGGTGACCATGGCGCCGCGCCGGTTCCAGCGTCGGCGTCCCACAATGTGGACGGTGTCGACGGCAAAGGCGTTGGCAGTGCGCACCACGGTGCCGATGTTGGAATCGTTTTCGAAGTTCTCGATGGCGATGTGCAGCGCATGCCGGCGCTTATCGATATCCTCCCGGATCGCCTCGCGCGTCCAGTAACGGTAGGCATCGACGACATTGCGGCGATCCCCCTCCGCGAGCAGTTCGGGATCGTATTTCTCCGCTTCGGGGCCTTCGGGCAGCGGGCCTTCCCACGGGCCAACACCGTGGCGGCCCTCGTTCCACTCGGTGGGGCCTTTGGCTGCCGCCTCTTCCTCGGGCTTAGGCAAGGTCGAGATCCTCAAGGCCCAGCAGGTAGCGGTATTCCAGGCCCTCGGCAGCGATGGCTGCGCCGGCATCGGTGTTGCGGTCCACCACGGTGGCCACGCCGACGACCTCGGCGCCTGCCTTACGCAGAGCCTTCACGGCGGTCAGCGGCGAGTTGCCGGTCGTGGTGGTGTCCTCGACAACGAGCACCTTCTGTCCCTCGACGTTGAAGCCCTCAATCTGACGCTGCATGCCGTGCTTCTTGGCTTCCTTGCGGACAACGAAGGCGTCGATATCGCGGCCATCGGCATGCATGATGGACAGCGCGACTGGATCCGCGCCCATGGTCAGGCCACCGGCGGCAGCATAATCCCAGTCAGCGGTGAGCTCACGCAGCAGCGAGCCGATAAGGCGCGAGGCCTCGTGCTGCAGGGTGGCGCGGCGCAGGTCCACGTAGTAGTCAGCCTCCTTGCCGGAGGACAGCGTGACCTTGCCGTGGACGACGGCCAGCTCCTTCACCAGTTCTGCTAGGCGTTGCTTCTTCTGCTGATCCAGGCTCATCGCTCGCTCCTTAAAGTCTGTGGCTGTTCGGCCGTGAAAAATCCGCTCTGTAGTTTACCCTCTTCCCGCACGGTTGCCCGCGACTAGTGCTGGTGCTCGGCTGTGACACCTGGCTGCGGCGCCTCGCCGCGGCGGCGGGCTGGCGGGTCTAGTCGAAGATGGAGGAGCCGCCATCGAAGCGGCGCGGCAGGCGGGCCTGATTGTTTTCGTGGGTGGGGCGCTCGTGGCCATCGGCAATCGCGTCGACTTCATCCGCACCCAGGCTGGAGTGGTCGATGGTGCCGCGGGCCTCGCTGGTGGTGCGGCTCGGCATGACCACCGGCTCGGTGGGGCGCTGGATGGTGGGGGCGTCGAGGGAATCATCGCGGTCCGGAACCGCCGTGGGCCCGGTGGGTTCCGGCTGCGGAGGTTCCGGGATGTCGCGGCTGGGGTCCAGCTCATCGACGCGCAGGACCTGAGCGGCTTCGGAGCGCGGTGGAAGAACGCGAGCAGCATCGGCGAGCAGCGACAGCGGTTCGAGCAGCTCTTCCCACTCAGCGCTGCGGGCCTGCCGGGTAGTTTGGGCCAGCACCCACTCCCCTTCCAGCCACACGGCAGTCACCGCGGCGGGTAGATGATTCAACGCCGTACTCACTCGGGTATCGATGAAGCGCTGGCCCACGCCAGCATCGGAGGAGAAAACCTCGAAACCTTCCTCCTCACGCACGTACAACAGATCCTCGGAGAGGTTTTCAATCTCCTCGCCTGCTCGGCGGAAATCCACCACGATATCGGAGGCCGCGCCGGTGCGCATAGCCATGACGGGGATAGCACCCATATCGAAGAGCAGCGTCTCGTGCCCCCGGACAGTTCCGGCGACGATGTCGCGGGGTTCGTGGCCGCGGGCGGCAGCGCCGCGGGTCCACTCATCCGCCAGGTAGGAATCATGCTTGAGGTATTCCCAGCCGCGCTGCTGGCCAAAGGCCTTGCGCTCACGGCGGGCACTGCCCGGCACGAGGTACTTGGCGCGCTCTGCGCGCTCCGCAAAGCTGGGTGCGGCAGCCTGCGGTTCGGCCGCCGGTTCCTCACTGGGCTCAGCGGCGGCCGGTTCTTCAGCGGCATCCGCAGTTGGCTCGGTTGCCGGCTCAGCCACGGGTTCTGGCTCCGGCTCGGTAATGATGTCGGGCTCTGGAGCAGGCTCAGGTTCCTCGGCGAGCGCGGGTTCCTCGGCGAGCGCGGGTTCCTCGGCGAGCGCGGGCTCTGAGGGGGAGTCAGGGGTGAGTTCAGGCGCAGCGGTATCGGCCGCTGTGGTGGTTTCGTCGGCGGAGAGCGCGGCGCGCTGGCGGTGATCCAACCAGAGCACGATGAGACCAGCCACGAGCGCGACGGCGGCGAGGGATAAGAGTACGAAAGGCATCACTGCCTGACTCTAATCGCCCAGCGCGCTCGATCTGCGCTGACGCGCTGGTCACGCGCGGATTCTAGACGTGCTCGCGGTCGCCACGCTCCACCGGATTCTTCGGATTGGCTGACCACTGCGACCATCCACCCACGAAGTGACGCAAACCGGTAAAGCCCACGTGTTCCAGCACGGCGATGGTAAGCGCGGAGTGGTTACCGGAGCCGGAGTAGATGATGGCGCCGTCCACGTTTTCCTTGGTCACGCCGTGCTGCTCAAGGATTTCGAGGATTTCTTCCTTGGACTTCCACACGGTGACGTCCTGTGTGTGAAAGAGGCGCTCCGGAAGGTTGACCGCGCCGGGAATGTGGCCGGCCTTCAGGTCGAGGTTCTCGCGGCGGCCGGCGAAGCGGTTGCGCGTGCGAACGTCGAGAAGCAGGCCCTTATGCTCCTTGACCTCATCGATGGTGGCCGTGGGCATCGACCCCGTGGTCACTTCAAAGTCCGAGGGCATGCCCAAGTTACCCGGGCCGGTAAGGGTGGGCAGGGACTGGGCACGCCAGTTGGACAGGCCGCCGTCGAGGATGCGGACGTTGCGGATGCCGGCCCAGCGCAGGGTCCACCACGCACGGCCAGCGAAGAGTCCGCGGCCTTCGTCGTAGACAACGACTTCGCTGTCCTCCTCTAGACCCCAGAGGTCGATCCACTCTTGAATCTTCTCGGTCTGCGGGAGTGGGTTGCGCCCTACCTTGGAGCCGGGCAGGCCCACGAAGGCTGAAGCGGCGTCGGCGTACTGGGCAGTCGGAATGTGGAGGGAGGAAAACTGATTGAAGGCCTCGCCTTCCCCTGGTGCCCAGAGGGAAGCGAGGATGGTCGTCTTATCACCGCGGTAAATCTTCTCACTCAACTCGTGAGGGGAGATCAAAATGCTCATGTCCCTAGATCATAGGGGCATGAGCGAAGAGTGGCGACCGATGAACGCGGTGAGCGCGGTGAGCGCTAATCGCGCTCACCGGTTTAGTCGGTGCCTTAGGCGGTGCGGGCAGCTAGCTCCAGGCGCTCGCCACCGTCGGCGACGTCAACGTGCACGGTATCGCCGTCCACGATGTCACCGGCCAGGAGCTTCTTGGCCAGCTGGTCACCGATGGCCTGCTGGATCAGGCGGCGCAACGGGCGGGCACCATAGGCCGGGTCATAACCGCGCTCGGCCAACCACAGCTTGGCCGCGTCGGAGACCTGCAGCGTCAGGCGGCGGCCGGACAGGCGCTCGGCCAAGCCCTTGAGCTGGATGTCCACGATGCCGGAGAGCAGATCCGAGGTCAGCGGCTCAAACATCACCACATCATCAAGACGGTTGATGAACTCCGGTTTGAAGCTGCGCTTGACTGCCTCCATGACCTCCTCCTTGGTGCCGCCGGCACCCAGGTTCGAGGTCAGGATGATGACCGTGTTGCGGAAGTCCACGGTGCGGCCCTGGCCATCGGTCAGGCGGCCTTCATCGAGCACCTGGAGCAGCACGTCGAAGACATCCGGGTGGGCCTTCTCGACTTCGTCGAAAAGCACCAGCGTGTACGGACGGCGACGCACCGCCTCCGTGAGCTGGCCACCGGCGTCATAGCCCACGTATCCCGGAGGGGCACCGACGAGGCGAGCGACGGAGTGTTTCTCACCGAACTCGGACATATCGATGCGAACCATGGCGGATTCATCGTCAAAGAGGAAGTCCGCCAAAGCCTTCGCCAGCTCCGTCTTACCCACGCCCGTCGGGCCGAGGAAGAGGAAGGAGCCGGTTGGGCGGTTCGGGTCAGCCACACCGGCGCGGGCGCGGCGCACAGCGTCGGAGACCGCGGTGACGGCCTCCTTCTGGCCCACCACGCGCTGCCCCAGCACGGACTCCATGTTGAGCAGCTTCTCGGTCTCTCCCTGCAGCATCTTGCCGGCTGGGATGCCGGTCCAGGCGGAGACAACCTCCGCGATGGTATCCGGAGTGACCTCCTCGCTGAGCATGGTGTTGTGCTGCTGCTGAGCCTTCTCCTCGGCGGCAGCCAGGTCCTTCTCCAGCGGCGGCATCTTGCCGTAGTTGATCTCGGAGGCCAGTGCTAGGTCACCATCGCGCTCCGCAATCTCTGCCTGGCGGCGCAGGTCCTCCAGTTGTTCCTTGATGGTCTGCACATCATCGATGGCCTTCTTCTCATTGGCCCAGCGGGCCTTGAGTTCACCGAGCTTCTCGCGCTCATCAGCCAGCTCCTGCTGAAGGGCAGTCAAGCGGTCCTTCGAGGCGGCGTCCGATTCCTTCTTCAGAGCCAACTCCTCAATCTCGAGGCGGCGCACGATGCGCTCCAGCTCATCAATCTCCTGCGGGGAGGAGTCAATCTCCATGCGCAGGCGAGAGCCTGCCTCATCGACCAAGTCGATGGCCTTATCCGGCAGGAAGCGGTTGGTGATGTAACGGTGCGAGAGCTCAGCGGCAGAGACCAAGGCCGAGTCCTGGATACGCACACCGTGGTGCACCTCGTAGCGCTCCTTGAGGCCACGGAGGATACCGATGGTGTCCTCCACGGAGGGCTCAGCGGCGTAGACCTGCTGGAAGCGGCGCTCCAGGGCGGCGTCCTTCTCGATGTACTTGCGGTATTCATCGAGGGTGGTAGCACCGACCAGGCGGAGCTCGCCGCGGGCCAGCATGGGCTTAATCATGTTGCCGGCATCCATGGAACCTTCACCGGTGGCGCCAGCGCCGACGATGGTGTGCAGCTCATCGATGAAGGTGATGATCTGTCCATCGGAAGCCTTAATCTCATCGAGCACGGCCTTGAGGCGCTCCTCGAACTCGCCGCGGTACTTCGCGCCGGCGACCATGGAACCGAGATCCAGGCTCAGCAGCGTCTTGCCCTTGAGGGATTCCGGTACGTCACCCGCCACGATGCGGCGGGCCAAGCCCTCCACGATGGCGGTCTTACCCACGCCGGGCTCACCGATGAGCACCGGGTTATTCTTCGTGCGGCGGCTAAGAACCTGGACCACGCGGCGGATCTCCTGATCGCGGCCGATTACCGGGTCAATCTTGCCCTCGCGGGCACGGGCGGTGAGGTCCGTGGCGTACTTCTCCAGAGTCTGGAACTGCTCCTCGGGGTTCTCCGAGGTCACCCTGGCTGCACCACGCACGGAGGGGAAAGCGCCCTTGAGCGCGTCGTAAGTGGCACCCCGGGAGGTCAGCAGCTCCGCGGCATCCGTCTTCGAGCCCGCAATAGCTGCAAGCAAAACCTCGGTGGAGACGTACTCATCACCAAGCTCGCCGGCCAGCTCCTGGGCGCGGGTGAGGACGTTGAGGGCGTCGCGGTTAAAGTTCGGGTTCGCCATGTTGGCACCCTCGGCCTTGGGGAGGGCGTCGATAAGCTGGCGCGCCTCCTTCAGCACCGTATCTGGGTCCACGCCGGTGGCCTTGAGCACCGGGGCGGCAATGCCGTCCTGCTGCTCGAGGATGGCTGCTAAGAGGTGTGCCGGGCGGATGTCCGGGTTACCGTTGGCGGAAGCCGTCTGCAGTGCTTGCTGCAGGGCCTCCTGAGTTTTAGTGGTGGGGTTAAAAGAACTCATTGTTGTGTTTCTCCGTTTCTACTATTTATCCAAACCTCCCTGCGGCTACAGCAGGGAAGGTAGCTTCACTGTCTATAACGCTACAGAACTTGAGTCTGTTCCACTCAACTAGAAGTTTTTTTAAACCAACCACCCCCGACCGGGTTGATAGGGCTTCACTCAAGTTTTTCTTCTGCCCGCTTGGCAGGCCATAGGCATAAGAAAACCAGCCCCACCGCCCTGCTGGGTGCAACGGTGCGGAGGGGCCGGTGCCTTAAATGCTTAAGCCGACTGAGAGGCTTGTGGTTGCTCCTCTGGAAGGTCGTAGGAAAAGGAAGCGAGAACCACGGCCGTGACAAAGCAATAGAGGGACCACTTCTGTTCGAGGTCGATATCTCGAAACTCACCCATCGACGCCAGGTGGCACATGCCGTCAGCGCCAGCCCACAGGGTGAGGTTCTTGATGTAGACCAAGCGGTCCTCCGGCGCATAGCCGGCCTCTCGCAGCGCCTCACGGGCAAACCGCATCAGCAGCGCGAAGGACTCACCCATCTGGGTTTGCTCCTCACCGTCCTCACTCAACGGCACCACGGAGCCGGAGGCAGCAGCAATGCAGGCGCTATAGCGTTCGGGGAAGGTCACCGCATAGTGGAAATAGGCCACCGCAACGCACAGGAGCTTGTCGACGGCCGATGCACCCTCCGGCAGCCGCTCCAGCAGGTAGAGACTGTGGGCTTCAAGCTCGCGGTCGGTTTCCCACTCAACGGATTCACGCAACACGAAGTCATTGTCCACCAGCGAAGCAACGAAAACATCGGAGACACCGAAATACTCGGCCACGTTCTCAATGGTCACGCACTGCAGCCCTTCCCGCGCTGCCAGCTGGATGGCACGTTCCTTAACAGCCATGCGTGCCCGCTCTGTGGAAAGTTCCTGCACGTCCTCAATCGCAGAGATGTCCAACGAAATATCGCGGTCCGGAACAAACCCGGCGAGCAACGCGCGGTACTCCTGCATCGGGCTACGCACATCCGGAATCTCCAAGAACTCCGCAGCCTTGAACAGGGTTCCAATGAGTGCTTTACATACCTCACGGAGGTTAAAGCGTCGCACCACCGAGTGCTGGTGCCGCAGCACACCCAAAACACTCAGGTGCGCCATACCGTGGACGGTAGCCAAGGTGGCCGCGCTCAGCCGCGCCACCGTTTGAAAGCACACATCGCTTCCTACCTTAAGCTTCTCCTCGGCCGCGATGAGCGAGATGTTTTCATAGATCAGGTCCAAGGTGCGATTGTGGGATAAGTTTCCCTGCAAAAGAGCACGCCATTCATCCTCGGAGACATAGGCCTTCTTCTCAAAGAGGTAGCGGAACAGCTCCGGCTCACGTTCGGCGTACTCGTAGTAGGCCTCAGTAAAAGTGGTCAGCTTAGTAAAAAGATCGGCGTAACCAAGAGCAGCGTCGAGCGTTTCCTCGAGGAACTTAACTTTCCGGTCAGTTACGTAATCAGGAAGCGCGTGCACGATTGCCTCGCGATCAGGAAATTCCGCGCGTACCTCAGCGACGGGAAGCTCCGCCAGCTTGGCCACGGATTCCATGGTAATAGCCTCATCGCCCTCGGCTGCTCCGATATGAAGCGCAGACTCGAGGATGACCTCACGAGGTGAGCCTTCATAAAGAATATGCATATGGATTCCTAAGATTGCGCTGCCGACGAAAGAATAAAAAGAAAGAATGGGAGAGCGCCACGCTAACAACTTCCTGAATTTTATCCCCATTCTTGGTTAAAGAGCAATGTGTTTACTAGGCACTGACTCCCGTAATGCGGGCCACCCTGTGAACGAAAAACCCCCAGGCCACGGCCTGGGGGTTTCACGCGGGAAAGGTCAGCGTCTACTTCTCTGAGCCGACGTGTCCGATGCCTTCCTTGAAGATGGTGCCGCGCGGCGGCATCATTCCCGTGAACTTGAAGACGAGGTAGATAACCACCGCGATGCCCAGGGAGATCCAGCCGAAGCCAGCGGTGAAGCCGTACATGACGGCCAGCGGCGCGATGATGGTCCAGGAAATCTCGAAAGGACCGAAGCCGATGTAGGCCATGCCGTACTCCGACAGGGTGCCGGACTTGAGCTTCGGATCGACGATCTTGAGGATCGCAATACCGGTGGCCACGGTAGCCGTCGCCCAGCCCCAGCCGAAGATGCCGCGCTCGATCCAGCGCTCGCCGAAGAACTCGGCGGGGAACCACATGAGGAAGAAGATGCAGTAGATGGTACCCAGGACAAAGAGCAGGAGAAGAGCCTGCCAGTAGGCCGCGACGGCAGCCGGCACGATGGCCGCCACACCGAAGGCAATGAGGTAGTCGGTGGCCGCACCGGACACCGAGCTCACAGTGTCCTTGTCCAGGTAATCCTTGGCGCCCACCATGTTCATCACCGCACGGAAGAGCAGACCCACGACCATAGACATAGCGAACAGCGGGATGGACACGTTCTCCCACACAGAGGAGATTCCCTTGTTGATGCCATAAGCGGTCATCACGGTCAAAGCGATAAAGCCAACGTGCAGGGTGATGGGCTCGATGGCAGAGGGGTTCGTCGTGGCACGGCCCAGGGAAGGACGATCCTCCAGGCGCGAGATGTAGCCGCGGCGCAGTTCCTCCGGAAGCTGCTTCGGCACATGCGAAACCTTGCCCTTACGGATGCCCCAGTTACCGGCGACGATACCGCCAATGATGGCGGCCAGCGTACCCACGGTGGCGGAGGTAAAGCCCAAGGAGGACGCCGCCTCAGCACCCACACCTTCCAAGGCACTGCCGACAGCCGCCGCGGTACCGAAGCCACCCGTGAAGCCAACGGGCAGCATCATGCCGAACCAGTCCGGGGTATCAAAGGTTGGCTTGAACAGGAGAAGACCCAAAACGATGAACAGGCCCCACTGGCCGGTGAACATCATGGTGGAATAGCCCCACATGTTGCGGGCGCCTTTGCCCATATTGCCGCCCATCTCCATGGAGAAGGCCATGGAGGCGAAGACCACAGCGATGAGCAGTGAGGTGTAATCGCCGAGGTTGTCGGAGAAACCGATCCAACCCAAGACATTAGGGCCTAAGAGCAAGCCGAGTAGGCCTGCCGTGATGGGGGCAGGCAAGAGCAAGTCCTGGAACACGAACTTGATCTGGTGGCGCAGAACGTTGCCGATAACCATGAGCAAAGAAATCCAGCCCACGTCGGTCATGATTGTGAACGCAGAGAATTCTTCCATGCGAAAACTTCCTTCCATGCCGCACTCGGCGGCGTCCTTGAGACGAGACTCACCCTCTTTCGGGAAATGAACCGTTGATTACACTACAACCCCCTTCCCGCTTTTCCACCCCTGGCATATACCCCGAGGGTGATGTGGCTCTACCCCCAAGGGCTAGGATGGGCGGGCATGAGGGAACTGGGTGAGCACCTACGCAAGCACGCGGAAGACTATCGCGACGCAGTACACGGGCACTTTTTCGCCACCGTGGCCGAGTCCCGCCAAGTCTTTGCTCTGTCAATGAAGGACACGCACCCCTCCATGGCCCCGGCGCTCGCGTGGGTGCTGGAAAATATGGAGGACGGTGAGGTTCGGGGGGATGTGGCCAAGCGCCTGGCACGCATGGGCCGCGATCATCGCCGCCACGGTTTCCCTCCCGAGATCTATCCGAAATTTGAGACATCGTTGGTGCACGGGCTTCAGGTGCTGGGGCTCACCCCGTATCAGTACGACGTCGCCACGCGCACCATTTCCCACGTGTGTTCCATCATGCGCAGCGCCGCCCAAGAGGCGGATGTCGCCGGCCTTCCCCCTGCTCACAGCGCCCAGGTGGTGGCGGTGGAGAAGCCCAACCGGAACACCGCTGTGGTCCGGCTGGAATCCGGTATGGCGCTGGACTACCGCGCGGGTCAGCACGTGCCGGTGACCTCGCAGCTCACGCCGGGAACCTGGCGCCCGTTGACCCCGGCCGCTCCTGCTGATGATTCCGGGCAACTGATTTTCCACCTCGCGCTGGCCGGTGAGGCCTCCTCCATGCTGGCCAAGGCGCAACCGGGTGATTGGTGGACGCTGGGCATGCCCGCCGGTGAGCCGCCGCAACTCGACTCCGACACCACACTGATTTCCTTCGGCACCGGGTGGGCGGGCGCCCGGGCGCTGCTTCTCGACGCCCTGGAGAACACCCTCCCCTCCGGTCTCCAGGTCTATGCCGTAGCCCCTTCGCCGGGCGAGCACTATGACACGGAATTTCAGGCCAACCTGCAGGCTTTGCTTCCAGAGCTGAAGCTGCGCCACATCGTGCGGGAGGGCCAGGACCCTTGGCTGCTGGGTGCGCAGCCGGCGGCCCACGGGTTTATGCCCGTGGTGGCCAACGAGCCGATGGAACCGGTGCTCGCTGAGGGGACCGACCGCCGCTTTGTGCTCATCGGTCCGGCCGACCGCGTGGAGCTAGCGCGCGCAGCCTTGCTCGCGGGCGGCGTCGCGGAGGAAGCTATCACCACGGATAGCTGGCAGCGTGGCCACGAGTGGGCGGCCTCCGCCGCGGAGCTCGACGGCTGGGGCGATGATTGGGAAGCCTGGGCGGCGTGGAAGAAATCCCAATGGGCATAAGCGCCAAAAGCGCTTATACGTGGAAAAAGAGCTTAGGAGTCCAGGACGGGGAGGGATTCGCGGACCTTCGCCACGGCGTCTGGGTCCACCTCGCCGTAGAGGATTTCCGGCTCATAGCCGGCTTCGGCAAGGCGTGTTCCATCCGGTCCGACGAGGACGGAGTGCCCAATGCCGGTGGGACCGGAGGCCTCCCCTGCCTTCGTCTCACCACCGGGGCGAGCCTGGCCTGCGGCCAGAATATAGGCCGTGGAATCAAGCGCGCGTGCCGCGCTGAGCAAGCGCCACTGCTCCAGCTTGCCCGGGCCATCCGCCCAACTGGTGGGCACGACGATGAGCTGAGCACCCTGGCGGGCAAGCTCCTTGAACTGTTCGGGGAAGCGGATGTCATAGCAGGTGGCGACGCCCACGGTGAGGTCACCGGCATCGAAAGCAACGAGTGACTCACCCGGCCGGACGGTATCGGATTCCTTGTACTTGAAAGCGTCGTAAGTGTGGATTTTTTCGTAGCCGCCGAGAACACCAGGCCCGGCAATGAGCGCAACGTTGGCCACGCGGTTGATGGTCTTCTCTCCACGCTGAACGGTATCTGCTGGGGCAAACATGCCCAGCACCACGTAGACGCCGAGTTCTTCTGCCAGCGCGCGCACGGCGGTGGCGGTGGGGCCATCGAGCCCTTCCGCGTTCGTATCGAGGCGCCCAGAGTCGAAGCTCTGGGTGGTAGCTTCTGGCAGGACGATGAGCTGCGCGCCGTTGTCTGCGGCTTCCCGGATCTTGTCGAGTGCAACGGCGAGGTTCTCCTCGACGTTTCCGGTACTGGTCAATTGAACTGCTGCTACCTTCATGCGGCCCACGGTAGACGAGCCCGGACTAGTTATCCACAGATTTCGTGGATTCGCGGTTGCCGCTCTTTACGGCGCTAGGACAGTTGGCGCAGGCTCGATGCTATGAACCACCTCGACATCGACCAAGCTGCCCTTCCACAGATCCGCTCCCTCTTCGACCATGCCTCCCCCACTGTCTCCCCTTCCTTGCTAGAGCCTCCTCGCACGGCCCGCGCGCTAGCTCTCCTCGGCGCGCGTTGGGAGGATGCGCGAAGGGCCAGCGAAAGGTCTCGGAAGGCACGTTTAGAAGAGCTAGAGAGTTTCGTGGGCGTGACCCAAGGTTTTGATTCTGAGCTTTCCGCACGGCTGGAGGGAAGTGAATGAGCGCGTCAGCGGCACTGCGCGCGGAGGCTGAGCGGATGGAAAATTCCGCGTCTGAACTTGAGGTTTATATCTCTGACTCGCACCATCATTGGGCAGACCTAGCGCTATTCGGCGCTGCGGCCGATGCCGCGCGGAGCGCATTGCAGCGCGCCACCGACACGCTGTTAGAACCCGCGCAGCAGATGAGCTTGGCCGCGCGGATCCTGAGCCTCTATGCGCCGCTGCAGGAGAGAATTGAACAGCTGCGCGCACGCGCCCTGCAGCTCGCTGCAATCCCTGCATTTGCTGAGCCCGCCAGCGTGGCGCTTGGGCAGTTGGATGCCTTGGCCGATGTCCTAGATTGGGCCTGCGCCCGCCAACTGAACGCCTTGTGCACTCCGGAGATGGCCCAGCCACCGAGCCGCTTGGAGGATTTCAGCGACCTAACCTTGGCTGAGCTGCACGCGGTCCAGCTGACCATGGCCAGCGAAGAGGTCCGCTCTTTGGTGGCGGCAAATCCGGATATCACCCTGCTGGAGGCCAGCCCCGGGCGGCTGGTAGCGCTCGTGGACCCCGAAGGTATCGGCACTCAGGCCGCGCAGGTGAGCACGTTTGTGGGCGGGGTAGGTTCTTCTGATGCAGCGAGCTGGCCCACCGCCGTGGAGCGCGCCCGCGCCATCGCGCGCGCCACTAGTGGGCCCACGGTGGCGTGGATTGGATACTCCGCCCCGTCCTCGTTGGCCCGCGCGGCACACGAGGACCCGGCGCGCCGCGGTGCTACTGAGCTGGGCCGCTTTCAGCGCGCTTTGCGGCAGCGTTTTCCGCACGCGCAGCACATCCTCCTGGGTTATTCCTATGGCTCCGTGGTGGTGGGCAAGGCCGCACAGCAGGACTATGTTGCGGATGACATCGTGCTCGTCGGCAGCCCGGGCGCTTCCGTGGGCGCCGCCTCGCAACTGCACGGCCGGGTCTGGAGTGCGCGCAACACCGAGGATCCCATCGCGGTTGCCACTGGTCCGCGTGGCGGAATCCACGGCCCCGATCCCTCCTCCTCTGCCTTCGGCGCGACCCCTCTGCCAGGTGCTAGCGGGCTTCCGGGCGATCATGGCTCCTATTGGAAAGACCCCGCATTTCTGCGGGGTCTGGGCATCATTGCGCAACGTTTCTAGCAGGCATCACGCCAGGGTTTTTGCTTGCGGCTTAGAAGAGACCAGCCTGCTCCTCGGAGTAGGACACCAGCATGTTCTTCGTCTCCTGGTAGTGGGACAGCATCATGAGGTGGTTCTCGCGTCCGATGCCAGACTCCTTGTAGCCACCGAAGGCGCTGTGCGCTGGATAGACGTGGTAGTGATTCACCCACACGCGGCCGGCCTGGATTTCGCGCCCGGCGCGGTAGCAGGTGTTCTGGTGACGCGACCACACGCCAGCACCCAGGCCGAAGTTGGTGTCATTCGCAATCTGGATGGCTTCCTCGAAGTCCTTGAACGTGGCCACAGACAACACCGGGCCGAAGATCTCCTCGCGGAAGATACGCATATCATTGGTGCCGCGGAAGACGGTCGGCTCAATGTAGTAGCCGTTTTCCAGTCCCTCCACCTTGTTCACATGGCCACCGACGAGGGTTTCTGCGCCCTCCTTCGGCCCCACCTCCAGGTATTCGGTAATCTTGTCCATCTGCTCCTGGGAGGCCTGCGCACCCATCATCGTTTCGGTATCGAGCGGGTGGCCGATCTTGATCTTCTTCACGCGCTCCACTGCCATCTCCAGGAATTTATCCGCGATGTCCTCGTGGATCAGCGCGCGCGACGGGCAGGTGCACACCTCACCCTGGTTGAGCGCGAACATGACGAAGCCCTCCACGCACTTCTCCAGGTATGTATCGTCCTTATCCATGATGTCCGCGAAGAAGATGGACGGGGACTTGCCGCCAAGCTCCAGGGTGACGGGGATGACCTTATCCGCGGCGGCCTTGTTAATAATCTTGCCCACCGGGGTGGAACCGGTAAACGCAATTTTGGCAATGCGATCCGAGGTGGACAACGCCACGCCCGCTTCCTCACCGACACCGTTGACGATGTTGAGTACGCCCTTCGGCAGGAGGTCCTCGATAATCTCAATGAGCAGCAGAATCGAGGCCGGGGTTTGCTCAGCCGGCTTCATCACGATGGTGTTACCTGCGGCCAACGCCGGGGCGATCTTCCACGCCGCCATAAGCAGCGGGAAGTTCCACGGGATGATCTGGCCCACCACGCCCAGCGGCTCGTGAAAGTGGTAAGCCACGGTGTCCTGGTCAATCTGGGAGAGGCGGCCCTCTTGGGCGCGGATGGCGCCGGCGAAGTAGCGGAAGTGATCAACGGCTAGCGGGATATCAGCGGCGAGGGTCTCGCGTACGGCCTTGCCGTTCTCCCAGGTTTCCGCGACGGCGATCTTTTCCAGGTTTTCCTCGATGCGGTCCGCGATGCGGTGCAGCAGAAGTGCGCGCTCGGCCGGGGTGGTCTTGCCGAAGGTCTCGAAGGCTTTCTCAGCGGCGTCGATGGCCAGGTTGATGTCTGCTTCCTTGCCGCGGGCCACTTGGCAGAAGACCTCACCGGTCACCGGGGTGATGTTGTCCATGTATTCGCCATCGACCGGCGGAACCCACTCGCCGCCGATGTAGTTGTCGTAGCGCTCACGGAAGTTGACGATGGCATCAGGGGTTCCGGGGTTTGCATACAGAGTCATGTGCCTACTGCCTTTCTAGTGGGTTCAGTTTCCTCACGGCGGCCGCCCGCACAAAGCTTCAGAACAGTGATGGGCGACACAACGTTGAATGCGAGTGTAGCGATAAGTTTTGCCAATCTCACGTTTTCAAAGAGGAAAGCTTTTGGGTTTGTTACCCAAAGGCTCCCGAACTTACTGCCCTAACTGCCCTCGTTGCCAAAGTTTGGCGGTCCAGAGCAGGCGAGCAAGAACTTTGGCAACACGGGCACTTGTTAAACAAAGAGCATGAAGACTCCGGCCGAGCAGGCTGTAGATGGGCCCAAAACAGAAGAACCCCTCCGCGAAGGAAGGGAAACTTCTAGCTGTCACGGCGTCGATTACGACGCGGCGTCCACATCACCACGGAGGTCGAGCGCGGTACGTGGACCAGCTCACCACGTGACGGGCGGCCCTGGCTGCGCAGGCGCTCTACTTCTGCCTGCAATTCGTCGCGCTCGGCGGCGAGGCGGTCACGCTCCGCAGTTAGCTCGATGATGGATTTAATACCGGCCAGATTCACGCCATCGTCCTGCGAGAGCGTCTGAATCTTGCGCAGGAGCTCGATGTCGCTCTCCGAATAACGGCGCCCACCCCCGGAGGTGCGGGCTGGGGAAACCAGCCCCATCCGGTCATACGTGCGCAGAGTTTGAGCATGCATGCCGGACAGTTCCGCGGCCACGGAGATGACATACATCGCCTTGGGCTGCGCCGTATCACTTCGGTTTGTTCTGTCCTTGCTCATCTCACACCTCCTTTAGCGCGCTACCGTGTTACCGGCCCAGCCGGCACGCGGATCAAAGCCGGAGTCCTTCTCCGCCTGGGCGTAACTGCGCAGCGCCGAGGAGGCCGCCGCATCCAGCGTGGAGGGCACGGTGACCTGCACGGTCACCATGAGGTCACCGGCCTTGCCGCCGCGCTTAGCCACGCCGCGCCCCTTCACGCGTAGAGTGCGGCCATCGGGCGTGCCCGCCGGCACCTTCACACGCACGGGCGAATCGAGGGTCGGCACCGTAATGGTGTCGCCCAAGGCCAGCTCCGCAAAGGACACCGGGACAGTGACGTGCAGGTCATCGCCTTCCCGGGTGAAAACCTTGTCAGGCTTTACCGTAACCGCCACAAAGAGGTCACCGGAGGGCGTGCCATTCGGGCCGGCTTCGCCTTGCCCGGCAAGGCGCACCTTCTGACCATCGATCACTCCAGCGGGGATACGCACCGTGATAGAGCGAGTGCGGTGCACCGTTCCGGACCCAGAACAATCCGGGCACGGATCCTCGGCGCGCTGGCCAGTGCCATCGCAGTCAGCACACGGCGCCGAGAAGCCGAAGGTACCGCGCTGCTCAGAGGTAAACCCGGTGCCGTCGCACGTCGAGCACGTCGTCAGCTTCCCGCTCTTCGAACCGGAGCCGTGACACGTGGTGCAAGGAGCTTCGCCACTGAGCTGCAAAGGAATGGTCGTTCCCTTCGCTGCCTCGCGGAAGTCGAGGGTTATTTGCGTTTCGACGTCGGCCCCCCGCGACGGCCGAGCTGCGTGGCCAGCACCACCGCCGCGGTTGAAAACGCCACCGAAGATATCCCCAAGACCGCCGCCTTGAGACGCTCCTCGAGCGGATCCTCCGAAGATGTCGGAGAGGTCGAATTCTTGCGCACCCGGTCCACCCATGTGCGTGGATCGAAACCCGCCGGGAAACCCGGCGCCTCCTCTCCGTCCAAAGCCGCCACCGCGCATCATGGCCTTGAACTGGTCATAGTCCTTGCGGGTAGCTTTATCAGAGAGCACATCATAGGCTTCCGCCACCTGCTTGAATTTCTCCGCAGCCGCGGGGTTATCCGGGTTGGCGTCGGGGTGGTTCTTGCGGGCCAGCTTGCGATAAGCCTGCTTAATCTCTTCGGCAGTCGCGGACGAGGAGACCCCCAGATCCGCGTAATAATCCTTGTCTGCCCATTCTGGCTTGGCGTTCACTGGGCATCTCCTCCTTTCAGGAGAGTCGATAAACGATCAGGTTTTAAAATTTTTGCTAAGTAAAAATGCTAATTAAGTAGTGAAAAGAAGAGTGGCGCCAAGGAACACTGAGCCCTGACGCCACCTGCGATACCTATTCTGCGCTATCCGAGCTATCCGGACTCTCAGCGGTATCGGCTGACTCGGCGGGGTCGGCGATAATCACCATGGCAGTGCGCACAACGCGCTCGCCCACCGTGTAGCCACGACGCAGGACCGTGCCGACGACCTGCTCGTCACCAGTCGAGAGGTCCTGGACTGCTTCGTGCACCTCGGGGTCGAAGGCGTCGCCCTCGGCGCCGAACGGGGTCAGCTGGTTATTAGTCAGCACGCCTGTGAGCTTGTCTGCGATGGCCTTGAGCGGCCCCTCGTTGAGGTCACCGTGCTGGCGCGCGAGCTCTAGGTCATCAAGGATAGGCAGGAAATCTGCCAGGACCTTGGCCTTGGCGGTCTCGATCACGGCCTGACGGTCACGCTCGGTGCGACGGCGGTAGTTGGTGTACTCCGCGTTGAGGCGCTGCAGGTCCTCGGTGCGCTCAGCCAGCTGAGCCTCCAGGGAGTTCTCAGCACTGGCGTCCTCATCAGCGATGTCGCGAGCGGCATCCTCAACCGCAGCTTCTGCCTCAGCGGTGCCCGCGGTGGCGTCATCCACGACGCCGTCGGCAGAAGCAGCCTCAGCGGCGGCAGCCTCCGCAGCCTCAGCGGAGGTTGCCTCAGGGTCGGTGTTGGCCGGGTTGCCCGGGTCCTGAGGGGAGGTCATGGTTTACTTCTCCTTGTTCTCATCGTCCTCGTCGACAACCTCGGCGTCGACGACGTTCGGGTCACCAGCGGCCTCGCCAGCAGCGGCACCCTCGGCGCCTGCCTCAGCAGCCTGTGCCTCGTACAGGGCCTTGCCCAGCTCTTGGGACTCGGTGCCGAGCTTCTCGACGGCCGACTTAATCGCCTCAATGTCGTCACCCTTGAGGGCCTCATCGACGGCATCGGCAGCCTCGGTCACGCGAGTCTTGAGGTCCTCCGGCAGCTTGTCGGAGTTCTCATCCATGAACTTGCGGGTCTGGTAGGAGGTGGATTCCGCCTGGTTGCGGGTCTCCTGCTCCTCGCGGCGCTTCTTGTCCTCTTCGGCGTGTGCCTCGGCGTCCTTGACCATGCGGTCGATCTCCTCCTGGGAGAGGCCGGAACCATCCTGAATCTTGATGGTGTTTTCCTTGCCGGTGGCCTTGTCCTTAGCGGAGACGGAGACGATGCCGTTGGCGTCGATGTCGAAGGTGACCTCAATCTGCGGTACACCGCGCGGTGCCGGAGCAATGCCACCGAGCTCGAAGGAACCGAGCAGCTTGTTGGCGGAAGCCATCTCGCGCTCGCCCTGGTAGACCTGAATCTGCACGGAAGGCTGGTTGTCATCAGCCGTGGTGAAGGTCTCCGACTTCTTGGTCGGGATGGTGGTGTTGCGCTCGATGAGCTTGGTCATCACGCCACCCTTGGTCTCGATGCCGAGGGAGAGCGGGGTGACGTCGAGAAGCAGCACGTCCTTGACCTCACCGCGCAGCACACCTGCCTGCAGAGCAGCGCCGACTGCCACGACCTCATCCGGGTTAACGCCCTTGTTCGGGTCCTTGCCGGTCATTTCCTTGACCAGGTCGGACACGGCCGGCATACGGGTGGAACCGCCGACGAGCACCACGTGGTCAACCTCGGACAGGGACAGGCCAGCATCCTTGATGACCTGGTTGAACGGGGTCTTGGTGCGGTCCAGCAGGTCCTGGGTGATCTTCTGGAACTCGGTGCGAGACAGGGTCTCATCCAGGAAGAGCGGGTTCTTCTCAGAGTCCACCGTGATGTACGGCAGGTTGATGTTGGCGGACTGGGAGGAGGACAGCTCAATCTTGGCCTTCTCAGCAGCCTCACGCAGACGCTGGACAGCGCGCTTATCCTTGGTCAGGTCAACGCCCTGGGAAGCCTTGAACTTATCTACGAGCCAGTCGACGATGCGCTGGTCCCAGTCATCACCACCCAACGCGTTATCACCAGCGGTAGCCATAACCTCGACCACGCCGTCACCGATCTCCAGCAGGGAGACGTCGAAGGTACCACCACCCAGGTCGAAGACCAGGATGGTCTGCTCCTGCTCACCCTTCTCCAGGCCGTAAGCAAGCGCGGCGGCAGTCGGCTCGTTCACGATACGCAGGACGTTGAGGCCTGCAATCTGGCCGGCCTCCTTGGTGGCCTGACGCTGGGAGTCCTCGAAGTAAGCCGGGACGGTAATAACGGCGTCGGTAACGTCCTCACCCAGGTAAGCCTCGGCGTCGCGCTTCAGCTTCATGAGCGTGCGGGCCGAAATCTCCTGCGGGGTGTACTTCTTGTCATCGATATCGATGGTCCAGTCGGTGCCGATGTGGCGCTTGACGGAGCGGATGGTGCGGTCAACGTTGGTGACCGCCTGGTTCTTCGCGGACTGGCCGACGAGGATTTCGCCGTTCTTAGCGAAAGCCACGACGGACGGGGTGGTGCGAGAGCCCTCGGAGTTAGCGATAACGGTGGCTTCGCCACCTTCCAGTACGGATACGACCGAGTTGGTGGTACCGAGGTCAATTCCTACTGCGCGTCCCATGATCTTTTCTCCTTGCTTGGTTGGGTTTGTTCTTAAGTTGATAATGCGCGACTCAACTTCTGCCGCGTCCAGTCAGCGACTCTAACAGAAGCAACACTCAAAGTCATCCAAACCTGAGCGCCGGTCACTCAATCTACACAACGCGGACAAACTCAAAGTTGTTCCCGATCGACTCAACTTTTTATTTATTGCCAGCACGCTGGGGAAATGAAGCTGCTCAATTGGCGGCTCACCCCACTGGGACGATTGCTGGCTCTCCGTCCGCATTCACAACGCGGACTGCCAAGCCGTAAAGATCCTCGATCAGGGCAGGGTTAATGACATCGCGCGGCGCGCCCGCATCCCACACCGTTCCATCTTTCATCGCCACGACGTAATCGGCATAACGCAACACATGCGCCAAGTCATGAATTACCGCAACGAGGGTCTTGCTACCCGCCAGCTCTTTCATCAACTTCATGAAGGAATGCTGATACCCAATATCCAAGGCACTCGTTGGCTCATCCAAGAAAAGTACAGGCGTTTCCTGTGCGAGAGCCATGGCCAGCCAAGCACGTTGACGCTGACCACCTGACAACGCCGGCACCTCGGCCTCTTCCAATTCCTCAAGGCCTACCTCCGCTAGCGCACGACTAACAGCACGCTCGTCTTCCTGGCTCCTCCACCCCATAAATCCTTGGTGAGCGAAGCGCCCTCGCGCAACCAATTCTCGGACATTAATCCCCTCAGGGGCTACGGATTGCTGCGACATCACAGCAACGCGCTGGGCATATTTTCGCCGCGAGAGTAAAGCTGCGTCTTCTTGGCCAATATGCACCGCACCTGCGCTCGGTGTTTCTAACCGCGCAAGCACCTTCACCAGGGTGGACTTTCCACAACCATTCGGGCCGATGATGGCTGAGAATTTGCCCGCGGGGAAAGACACATCCACCGAGTCGAGAATTAACGGGGCAGTTCTGCCATAGGACATGCTCAGCCTTTCAGCCCTCACGCCCGGCGCACCGTCACACACTTTTTGTTCGTTCATTTTTACCGGCCTTTCACGCGCGCAAATCGGGATTGCCACAACAGCAGACCCGCAAGGTAGATGCCACCAGCACAGACAGTTACAAGGCCGGCGGGCAAAGTAATAGGGAAAAATAGGCGCTGCCCCGCTAAGTCAGCAGCGAGCAAGAAAAGAGCGCCGAGCACTCCTGAAGCCAACACCGGTGTCCTGCCTGGACGCGAGAGCAGGCGAGCCATATGAGGGGCCGCGAGGGCGATAAATGAGATTGGGCCCGCTATCGCCGTCGATACAGCGACAAGAACTGTGCCAACCAGAACCATCACCACACGTGCACGATTCACGTTCAGCCCCAACGAACTCGCCGTGCTATCCCCCAGGGCAAGCGCGTCGCACCAGCCACGCAGCAGCAACCCAGCGACGCACGCCACGCCTCCCAGCACCCCCAAGGGGATAACGTAGCCCCAGGACACAGCATTCAATGTTCCAGCCGCCCAAGTCGCCGCACCTAAGGATTGCTCCAACTCGCCACTTAGAATCAGCCACTTGTTTATTGCTGAAAGAAAGAACGTCACTCCAATCCCCACCACAATCAGCCTTGCTCCCGTGAGCCTTCCGGCAAATGAAAGCCCCATGATGAGTAACGCAGTAACAGTCCCACCCACCAACGCGCCTAGCGCAATATTAAATGCGGAACTAAAGCCCGCCAAGGATACCGCGATGACACCGGTATAGGCACCGGTATTAAACCCGATGATGTCGGGCGAGCCCAGAGGATTGTGGGTGAGGATCTGAAAGATGGCGCCCGCTATGCCCAAACACATTCCTACGACAATCGCGGCAACCACCCGCGGAGCACGCCATTGCCACACGACGGTGGCCGCAAAGTCAGTGCTATTGGGATTCGTAGCCACGGACCACAACGCTGCGCTATCCTGCCCGGCACCAGGCGAGAAGAGCGAATAGGCAGCAATAGCTAGCGCGACGATCACAATACCTGCAAAGGACAAAACACTTCTCACGCTCACAATCACAACCTCCTTCCAGCGCGATGGGACAACGCAATCAATACTGGGGCACCAATGAGCGATACCGCGACGCCAGCCGGCAACTCGGCCGCGATAAGAAAGCGACCAACAATGTCAGCACCCAACAAGAACAGAGGCCCGACCACGGCAGAGGCAGCGAGTTGCGCCCGCTCTTCATAAATTCCGCACAGCCTGACCACATGCGGAATAACCAAGCCAACAAATACAATCACCCCCGCTGCCGCTGTGGCCGTAGCCGCCAAGACCGTTACCGCTGCGATAAGTCCCAAGCGCGTCATCTTGAGGTTGATCCCAAGACTCGCCGCGGCTTCATCCCCCAAAGCAAGGGGCGGCAAGTGACGCGCAAAGACAATCAGCAGCACCACACCAACTGCTAACCCACCGGACGTAATCGCCACCGGTGTCCACGAGGCCACGTCAACAGAGCCCGTCACCCAAGCGCGGATACGTGCGAAAGAGTGAGGATCTATCAGGATCAGCGCGGAGGACAGGCCCTCACATACCGCCCCGATGGCTACACCTGCAAGAATCAGTCTCAGCGGATCAACATCGCCCGCTCTGCCACGCCCTACCGCGGTGACCACCAACATGGTCACTGCCGCACCGATGATGGCTGCGAGCGAAAAAGCAAAAGGTGATTGCCACCCCCACCAGCCCAGAGCAATGGCCGCAGCCAAGCTAGCGCCAACGTTGATGCCGAAGACTCCGGTATCTGCCAACGGATTGCGAGTCATAATCTGCAGGACTGCGCCAGCGAGAGCCAAAGCACAGCCCGCACACACGGCAACGAGAGTACGGGGAAGCCGCCTCTCCCACACGATCGAGGAAGCGATACCAGGCTGCCCTCGAAGGGCAGCCAACACGTCACTGAAAGGAATGCTACGCGCCCCCAACGCGAGCGACAGCGCAACACCGATACCGAGAATGGCAATGCCAGCAACCACTAGCCAACCAAGACGCCGGGCACTTCCTTTGCCGGCGTACACCCCCTGCTCAATCACCAACACCACCCAAATACCTTCATATGCTCACGTTTCCTTAGCTCGACCCAATTTAGGTTAGGCTACCTTTTATGTATATTCGAAAGAAAATCGTACCGCGCACCCCACTTCTCCGACTCACCGCTGTTGGTCTTACCGCAGCGATAGCTCTCACCGGCTGCGCCAGCCTCGAAAACACCAACTCAAACGCTGACGCTTCTAACCCTGCGTCCTCACCGTCCGGGAAAGAATCAGGAAACTCCAATTCAGCCTCGGGAAATGACTCCGTGGCCACCGGAGGCGAAGGCTTTGCCGGGGCGGGAGAGAAAAGCCAAAGCTTTGGCAGCGATGCAGCCCCTGGTCAATTCCCACGCACGGTCACGCATGCACGCGGAACGACCGAACTCAAAGAAAAGCCACAACGGGTGGTTGTTCTAGAAAGCGGCGAACTCGATTCCGTCCTAGCACTCGGCATGAAGCCAGTCGGCATGACCACGTCCAAGGGTCAGAACCCCGTCCCCGATTACATGGCCGACAAAGCAAGTGACATCGAAACGGTAGGCACGATCAACGAAGTCAATATGGAAAAGATTGCTTCACTCAACCCCGACCTCATCATCGGCTCGCAGCTGCGCATGGATAAGTATTATGACCAGTTCAATTCCATCTCACCTACCGTTTTCTCTATTCGCCCTGGATACACCTGGAAAGAAAACTTCCGACTCATCGGCGAAGCCCTCGGAGAAGAAGTGCGCACCGAACAAGTCATGGCCGACTATGACAAGAAAATCGAAGAAGTAAAGAAGGCCATTAAGGACGGGCCGGCTAGCGAAGACACCACCGTCACCATTCTGCGCTTCATGCCAGGCAAGGTACGCCTTTACGGGCGCCTTTCGCTCATTGGAACGGTGCTTGATGACGCCGGCCTCGCCCGCCCCGCCAACCAAGACATCGAAGAGCTCGCTACGGAAATCTCACCGGAGAACATTGACCAAGCGGACGCTGACTACATCTTCTACTGCAGCTACGGCGATCCTGCCGCTACCGGCCAAGACACTGCCATTGCCACTGAAGCTTTCCAGCAGCTTCCAGCGGTCAAAGATGGCCATGCCATCGAGGTCAGTGATGACACGTGGGCTCTCGGCTTAGGACCTCTGGGCGCACAGAAGATCGCTGCTGATCTCGCGGAGTATCTCAGCCACTAACACGGGGGTAGCGACCTCCCCTCAAAACAACACCTGTGGGATTGACTCACCCCAACTTAAGGGGCTAGCTTTCATGTAAGCGAGATGGGTTACACGTCTACCTGGACTGTGTGGCGGACCATGTTAAGGACACCTATTTTTCGCTGATCCGGCCAGGCCACCGCCTGGCCGTTCCCCACGCAAGAAGGGTGGTCGCATATGAATGCTTACTTCATTAAACAGCGTCGTTCTTCCGACCGGCCGCCAGTTGTGCACGCCAACGTTAAATAGGTCCTCTTTTCACACAGACTGAACAGGTTAATCAGCACCGCACAGAGCTTGAGCGAGTGCTGGACTCGATAGTTTGTACTCTTTCCGCCAGGCTGCACCAGTGCGCCTTAAAACCCATAAAGGTTGTAACCCATGACTAACGATGCTCACACCCCCGTGCCCGAATCCACCGACATTGACGCCGCGCTGATCGACGCCGCCGCGGCCCAGGCTCACTCCTGGCTCGCCTCCACCGCCGATGAACAGGACCCGGCCACAGAACAGCTCGCTGACTTATTGCGCAACCCGGACGGGGTGGCCTTCACCATGGACTTCGTGGATCGCGTCATGCGCCCCGAAGATGACAAGGTAGCCGCCCACGCGCTGAAGTCCGTCACCACCACCTATGACGCCTCCTTTCTCGGCCTCATTAACGGATCGCTGGTGGGCCTGGGTGGTTTCTTCGGTCCCATCCTGCCCAACCTGGTCATGCCGCTGGCCCGCATGCGCATGCGCCAGATGGTGGGCCACCTGGTCCTCGATGCCGAGAGCGATGCCCTGAACAAGACCTTGGACAAGGCCGCCGAGTCCGGCGAGCAGCTCAACCTCAACCTCCTCGGCGAGGCCGTGCTGGGCGACGACGAAGCGCGCTCCCGCGCCGAGCGCACCCTCAAGCTCATCAAGAACCCGCGCGTGACCTACGTGTCCGTCAAGGCCTCCTCCATGGTGGCCCAGCTCAACCCGTGGGATATCGAGGGTTCCCTGGTCCGCCTCAAGGAGCGCCTGCGCCCGCTCTATGAGGCCGCCGCGCGCCGCCCGGATAAGGTCTTCATCAACCTGGACATGGAGGAATACCACGACCTCCACCTCACGGTGCGCCTGTTCACCGAGCTACTCAGCGAGCCGGAGTTCACCAACCTCGAGGCTGGCATCGTGCTGCAGGCTTACCTGCCGGATACCTTCGACGCCTTGGCGCACCTGGCAGAATTCGCCAAGCAGCGCGTGGCCGAGGGCGGATCCCACATCAAGATTCGCATCGTCAAGGGCGCGAACCTCTCCATGGAGCACGTCCAGGGCGAGATCCACGGCTGGCCGGCAGCACCCTATGCCACCAAGGATGAGGTGGACGCCAACTACTACCGCCTGCTCGATTACATCCTGCGCCCCGAGTTCGCCGACTGCGTGCGCATCGGCGTGGCCACCCACAACCTCTACACCGCAGCCTTTGCCTACAAGCTGGGCACCAAGCGTGGCGTTATGCGCATGATGGATTCCGAGATGCTCCAGGGCATGTCCCCGGCCCAGCAGACCGCGGTCCGCGAGGCCTTCGAGGGCCGCCAGATCCTCTACACCCCGGTGGTGCACATGGAGGACTTCGATGTCGCCGTCTCCTACCTGGTGCGCCGTTTGGAGGAGAACTCTGCGCCGCAGAACTTCCTCTACGCCCTCTTCGCACCGGAGGAGCAGGCACTGAAGGACCAGGAGCAGGTCTTCCGCGAGGCCGTCGAGCAGCGCTGGGATACCTTCGCCGGCCCGCGCCGCACCCAAAACCGCCTGGAGGAGGCCGAGCAGGCAGCCGGCCGCCAGGCACCGCGCACTGGGCGCTTCGCCAACGAGCCGGACACCGACCCAGCTCTGGAAGCCAACCGCGAGTGGGCATTGAAGGCCCTGGCCACCGACCCCGGTGAGCACGGGGTGGAGGAAGTGACGGAGACCGTGGTCGTCGACAAGCACGTGGCCCGCGCCGCCGAGCTCGGCGCTGAGTGGGGCGCGCGCCCTGCCGAGGACCGCGCCCGCGCCCTCGAGGCCGTAGCCGATGAGCTGGCCAACCGCCGCGGCGAGTTCATCTCCGTGGCCGCCTACGAGGCCAACAAGACTGTCACGCAGACCGACCCGGAAATCTCCGAGGCCATCGACTTCTGCACCTACTACGCACAGTCCGCGCGCCTGCTGGAGAGCTACGCCGCCGAGTTCACGCCCCACCGCGTGACCGTGGTGACCCCGCCGTGGAACTTCCCGGTGGCCATCCCCACCGGCGGCATCGCGGCAGCACTCGCCGCGGGTTCGGCCATCATCATCAAGCCCGCGCCGCAGGTCGTGCACTGTGCGAAGCTCGTCGTGGAAGCCTTCCGCGCCGGCCTGGAGGCTCAGGGCCTCGACCCGGATCTGGTCCAGCTCGTCTTCACCGACGAGGGTGACGCCGGCCGCGCGCTCATCTCCCACGCCGATGTCGACGCCGTCATCCTCACCGGTGCTTCCGATACCGGCAAGCTCTTCCGTTCCTGGAAGCCGGAGCTCAACATCATGGCGGAGACCTCCGGCAAGAACGCGCTCATCATCACCCCGTCCGCGGACCCGGATCTGGCCATCCAGGACCTCTATCTCTCCGCCTTCGGCCACTCCGGCCAGAAGTGCTCGGCGTCCTCCCTGGTCATCTTCGTGGGTGCGGCCGGCGAATCGCAGCGCCTGCGCTCCCAGCTTGTCGACGCCGTCAAGACCCTCATCACCGGCCCCGGCTACGAAATCACCACGACGATGAATGGCCTGGCCGAAGCCCCGGGTGAGAAGCTGCTGCGCGGCCTAACCCAGCTGGAGCCGGGTGAAAAATGGCTGGTGAAGCCGGAGAAGCTCAACGAGGAAGGCACGCTGTGGTCGCCGGGTATCCGCGATAACGTGCGCCCTGGTTCCTGGTTCCACGTCAACGAGTGCTTCGGCCCGGTGCTTGGCATCATGCACGCGGAGACCCTGGAGGAGGCCATCGAGTGGCAGAACTCCACCGGTTATGGTCTGACCGGCGGCATCCACACACTGGATAACGATGAGATCGATTACTGGCTCGAGCGCGTCGAGGTGGGCAATGCCTATGTCAACCGCGGCATTACCGGCGCGATTGTGCAGCGCCAGTCCTTCGGCGGCTGGAAGCAGTCCGTCATGGGCCCGGGCGCGAAGGCCGGCGGCCCGAACTACGTGGCTCAGTTCGGCACCTGGTCTGAGGGACCGCTGCGCCCCTTCGACGTGGATATCTCCCAGCCGGTAGCGGCCCAGCTGCGCGCCTTCGGAGAGCTGGGATTCTCGGAGGAGGATACCGCGTGGCTGTGGCGCGCAGCAGAACTCGACGAGCTGGCGTGGCAGCAGGAGTTCGGCCGCCAGCACGACCGCGCAGGCCTGGTCTGCGAGGCCAACGTCTTCCGCTACCGCCCGGTACTCACCCCGCTGCAGGTGCGCATTGCCTCGGATGCCGCGCTTCGCGACGTCTCCCGCCTCGCCCTCGCCGCCACCCGCACCGGCTCCCCAGTGCGCTTCAGCGCCGCCCCGGAGAAGGCCGCGGAGCTGCGTGGACTGGGTTTTAAGGTCGACAGCGTGTCGGCGGATGCCTTCGCCCGCGAGGTCGCCGGTCTGGAGTCTGGCCGCGTGCGCGCCGTTGGTTCTGTCGAGCCAGGCATCTTTGAGGCGGCCGTGGAATCCAACTCCGTGGTCTTGAATCAGCCGGTGCTGGCTGATGGCCGCCGCGAGCTGCTGCCCTTCCTCCTCGAGCAGGCAGTCTCGGTGACGATGCACCGCTTCGGCATCATCCGCCAGGTAAGCAGCATCCGCGCATAGTTCGTTTCTGCGGCTCATGTGCAAAGATATAGCGCATGAGTACTACGCACGACGAAGATAAGCCGCAGGCGGCCTCCTCCTCGGATGAGGAAGCCGCCCTCCCGGTGTCGAAGACCGATGACAAGTCCCGCGTCCTCGGGCGCGATGCCATTTCTCTGGCCAAGGTGTGCCTGGTCTTCATCATCGTGGTGGCGGGCGTCGGCTTGGCCGGCTACCTGCTGAAGTTCATCTGGGTAGGCCTGCTGCCGGTCATCCTGGCCATCCTGGTCTGCACGGTGCTCTTCCCCGTGACCAACTGGTTGCGCGCGCACAAATTCCCCCGTGCACTGGCCTCCATCACCACGCTGCTGGGCTTCTTGGCCATCATCGGCGGCGTGTTCGCGGCGATGGCCCCGGTGGTGTCCTCTCAGGGTGCTTCCTTGGTCAGCCAAGCTGAGGGCGGCTTGAACAAGCTCGTCGATATGGCCAAGGACCTGCCCTTCGAAATTGATGCGGCAAAGGTCCAGGAAGTCCTCGATGATGCCATGACGTTCATCAAGGGCCAAGCTTCCAACATCGCCACCGGGGTGATTTCCGGCGTATCGATGGCCAGCTCCATCGCCATGGAGCTCGCCATCATGCTCTTCGTAGCCTTCTTCATCTTGAAGGACGGCGATAAATTCCTGCCGTGGCTGCGCACCTATACCGGCTACTCCGCAGGTTGGCACGCCACCGAGCTGCTGACTCGCGTATGGAATACGTTGTCCGGCTTCATTCAGGCACAAGCAGCCGTCGCGGCTGTCGACGGCCTCCTCATCGGCCTCGGCCTCTGGGCCCTCCAAGTTCCGCTGGCGCTGGTCATCGGCGTGGTGACCTTCTTCGCCAGCTTCATTCCGGTCATTGGCGCGGTCACTGCGGGTGCTTTGGCCGTCATCATCGCGCTGGTCTCCGATGGGCTGACGAAGGCCTTGCTCGCCTTGGCGCTCATCATCATCGTGCAGCAGGTAGAAGGCAACGTCCTCCAGCCGATGTTGCAGTCCAAGGCCATGGGCCTGCACGCCGCCATGGTGCTGCTCTCCGTCACGGTCGGCTCCGCCCTGGCGGGCATCATCGGCGCCTTCCTGGCCGTCCCGGTGGCTGCCACCATTGCCGTGGTCTTCCGCTACCACCAGGAGATGGCCAGCCTGCGCGCCGGCGAGATTGATACCGAGGACATCAAGATAGCCACATCAGAGGGCCACGAGGACGTCAAGGAACTCTACGAGAAGCTGGAGGCCAGCGGCGCCCGCTAGCCACGGGCCGCAGCCCAGCTTTCATGGCCCTAGCCTTCCTCGGCCGCGCAACTGCCCGATCTGACAAAACCATTGGCCCCGCCTGCGGTGGCGGGGGAGAAGTTTGTCAGATCGGGCAGTTTCCGTATGCAGGCCCTAGTCTGCGGACACCGTGCCGAATGCGGCGGCCAGTTCCTCCGCCGCGCGGTCGAGCACCGAGGCCCACGAGCCATAGGACTCCTCATTAGCGGTGTCCGAAACTTGCTTGAGCAGCGTGCACGGCACGCCGAATTTTTGACACACCGCGGCGATGGCGTAGCCCTCCATATCGCACAGCGCAGAATCCTGGGCAAGGCGCGTGCGGGTCGGGGTATCCGAGATAAAGGCGTCACCCGTGGCAAGCGTGGCGGTCGGCAGCTTTCCGGAGGTCTCTAGCTCGATGACCTCGGGAAGAAGATAGCGGGAGACATCGCTGAGCACCTCGAGGTGAAAGTCGTGCTTGCGTACGTGGGAGATCTCGAAGACGCCTGAGAGATCGTCGCGAAGCGCGCCTGCAGTACCGATGTTGATGACCCGATCCGGCAGCACCTCTGCCGACGCAAGCGCATTAGTGAGTTCAATGGCGGCGGGAACCGTACCAATACCGGTGATAAGCAGCGGCACGCCTTCAGGAACGTGCGTGGCTTCAGCATCCACGGCGGCGACGAACAGTGTACGATCAGACAGATTCTCCATGTCTGCGAGACTACCCGCTGGCCCGAGGAATACTCTCCGTAACTCTGGCCGGGGTCTCTGCGGCCTTTGTAGGGTTCGGAACCACACCGAAACCTCAGAAAGGAGAACACCATGTTCACACCACGAGTTTTCGCCGGCGCGGCACTGCTGTGCATGCCGCTTATCGCCTGCACCACCCCTGAAGAGGCCCAGGCCAGCCCCGTAGTCTGCGAGGCAGGCAATGTCCAAGCAGCTTTCGATAAGAACGTTGCCCAGGTTCCCCAATGGCATGGCCACGAGTGGGCGCTGGTTGATTCCTCCCACTTCGATCCGTGCGCAGCCTTGAGCTGGCAGACCATCTCCATCGAGGGAGCCACGGCCTCCTCGCCGCACCACATCATGCTCTTCCACTATGGCGAGTACCTTGGCACCGCCACCGCTGAGCCTTATGGTTTCTTCCCCGATGTCGAGCAGGTCAACGGCAACGAGATTTCCGTGACCTATCACTGGCCGCAAGAAGGCGACGCCAATGCCGCGCCGACGGGCACGTCAAAGGCCAACTTCCGCTGGGACGAAGCACAAAACAAAGTCATCATGAGCGGCGACGTTCCGCCTAGCTAAGATAAAGCCAACAGCGCGCCTCACGGTGAGGCGCACATTCTATGGAAGGAACACCCATGCTCAGGTCTGCCTCTGCCCTCGCGGGCGCAGCACTCATGTGCCTCCCGCTCGCCGCCTGTTCCCAGGTCGAGCAGGGCGAGGCGGACACCCCGATGTTCAGCGCGGTCCGCAACAGCCCGACCAGCGTTGCTGCCGAAAGCCCCACGGAAGAGGCCGCAAGCCCGGAGCCAACGAGCAACCAGTCACCTGCCTCGAAGACCGAAGAACCAGAGTCCTGCGAGGACATTGACGCTGAAGAGGCCTATCAATCAGGCATTGGCACCATCGCACCGTGGAATGGCTTCGGTTGGGGTCGGCCTTCCTCCTCAGAGTTCGACCCCTGCGCGGATTTGAGCTGGCTAATCATTGCCATCGAGGGCGCCACGGCCTCCTCCCCGCACCACATCATGCTCTTCCACAAGGGTGAATACCTCGGCACCGCAACTGCCGAGCCTTATGGCTTCTTCCCCACCATCGAGCGCGTGAATGACGCCGAGATCGCCGTGACCTACCACTGGGCCCGCGAGGGCGAAACCACCGCCGGGCGCACCGGCGAGACACATGCCGGCTTCCGCTGGGATGAAGGCCAGCAGAAGGTGATCATGAACGGCGATGTCCCGCCCGTATAAAACCCTTTCTCACGGGGACAAGACGGCTAAAGTGTGACACGGCTTCCTGTGGAAGCTGTATCTGCCGCCCCGTCTTGAAGGAGTTCCCTGCGTGACTAATAACAACCCCTGGGCCCCGCCAAGCAACGAGGGACCGGAACGTCCTGCACGCTCGGGGAGCATCCTTATCATCGCCCTTATCGTGCTCCTTGCGGTCATTGCTGGTGTCACGTGGTTTCTGATGTCACGCTCTTCTTCCGAACCCACGGAGCACGAGGCCCGCTTTACACAGGTAGCCCCGACAAGTGCTGAGTCCGGCTCAACAAACAGTAAAACCCTTACTACAAGCGTTGAGACGAGCACTACGAAACCTGTGACGTCTAAGAACACATCTCAGGACAGGTGCGGCGCGGCAGCCGAAGAAATCAGGAACGATATTCCCCGCCCGATGACACTGTTGTGCAACGACGAATGGCTCTACCTCGCCACAGAAAACAGCTCCTCCTTTTATCTCTTCACCTGGGGCGGCGCGGAGTGGACTCCCTATAAGAACGACGGTGTCGATGACACCACGTCAGTTAAGTGCTGGGATGCTGACCGCCTCAAAGCCGACAACGCCCCGACACAAATCACCGGCGACATCCCTCTCTGCGCAGACAGCACTGAGAACATAGAAGCTCAGGAAACCTGCGATGGCCGCTACATCCTCATCGTGGACTCCCTCCTCGTCCCCTATGGCGAGTCACCGCAATCCGAAATCGACCGCGTTAAGTCCCACTACGCCGAGGTCAACATCATGCCGGGAACCGCGTGCAGCTCGCTGCGTTCGGAACACGAAGGAAAGCAAGTTTATGCGGCGTATTACGACGCCGGCCACAGCGTGGATGAGGTCTGTAAACTCAAGGCGCGGTACGGTGGCAACGCTCGTTCGCTCAACAACGATGCAGATTTCAGCGACCCCTGTTAGAGCAACTTCTCACTTTGGAAAGGACTTTTCGCCTCGTGGCACACTACAACCTCTATAGCTCCCTCAACCTGGACCCTTCCGCTGATTCCGCGACATTGGCCTCGGAGATCGAACGCCGCCTTTCCACGACGGACCAGTCCAACGCCGCGCTTTACGACGAGCTCTCCACCGCCCACAGCATCTTCTCCCGCCGAGACCGCCGCGAGCAGTATGACCGCGCTATCGCGGATCCCTTCGGCCCCGAGGTGGACGTCGCCCGCATCCGTGAGATCGCCACTTCCGGCTCAGGTGTGCAGCTCATGCCGCAGCCTTCGAGCGCCCAGGCTTCAGGCTCCTCCAACTTCAACATTGACTTCTCCTTCCCCGTGGAGCCCTCCCGTCAGCGTGCCCAGTCGATTCAGTGGTGCATCGTGTGGGGCCTGCTGGCCTTCATGTGGATTATCTCCACGATTCGCGGCCTCGGAGCCCTCGCGGAGGTTGGGAACGCCAGCGGAGTCGAGCTCCTCTACGGCGCTGATGACTACGTCGACGAGGCCAGCTCCGCCGGCGCCTTCTTCTTCATGGTCGCCGGCGGCACCCCGGTCTACCTGATGATTTCGGAATTCATCTGGTCCCTGCGCAAGACCCTGGGCCGCAAGCAGGTCGAGAAGAACGCTTAAAACGCCGAAACCCGCGGCCATAAAGCCGCGGGTCAACGGGGGTATTAACGCAGGCGCTGGCCTACAAAGCCGGCGGCAAGGGTGTTGCCGCTGGACTGATCAATGAGCAAGAAATTGCCCACCGCGCCGCGAGCGGCGTAGTCCTCCACGGGAAGCTCCGCCTGCGTTTGGACGGTGATGAACGCAATGTCATTGAGCGCCGCGGATTCCGGTGCCTCAACATCCGCCACGCCATCGAGGTCGAGGATGCGCTCCACCGACGCCACGCGGGCCTTGACCAATGCTGTGCCATAACGCAGCTTCACCATCTGTCCCGCGCGCAGCTCCTTGTCTGTGAGGACCACGGCGGTGGCGGCGAATTCGCGCACCTCCTCCGGGCGCTGCGAACCGGCAATGAGATCACCGCGGGCCAAGTCGATGTCATCGGCCAGCCTAAGTACCACGGAATCCCCGGCGCGCGCCGCCTCATCCGAGCCAAGCGGGCCGTCGGTGGTATCAATCGCGGTGACCGCCGAAGTGTGCCCGCCCGGCAGGGTCACCTCATCACCCACCGCCACGTGCCCGGCCTTCACGCGCCCGGCATAGCCGCGGTAGTCAGAGGCGTGCTCGCGGATGACGTACTGGATGGGGAAACGCAAGTCCAGGTCGTCGGCGCGGCCGGTGACCACGGGGACGGTCTCTAGCGTTTCGAGGACCGTCGGCCCCTCGTACCAGTCCATGGTGGTGGAGCGTTCCACCACGTTATCGCCCTTGAGCGCGGAGATCGGGATGGCTACCGAATCCGTAATGCTCAAGCGCGCGGCAACCTCGTTGAACTCGGACTCGATATCGCGGAAGACCTGCTCGTCGTAGTCCACCAGGTCGATCTTGTTCACGCCCAGAATCACGTGGCGCACGCCCAAGAGCGCGGCGACGTTGAGGTGGCGGCGGGTTTGCTCGACGACGCCATTGCGGGCGTCGACAAGCAGCACCACCACCTGGGACGTGGACATGCCGGTGACCGTGTTGCGCGTGTACTGCACGTGGCCCGGGGTATCGGCGAGGATGAAGGTGCGCTTATCGGTGGCGAAGTAGCGGTAGGCCACATCGATGGTGATGCCCTGCTCGCGTTCGGCGCGGAGTCCGTCGACAAGCAGTGAGAGGTCCATGCCATCGAAGCCCCGGTCGGCAGAAGAACGCTCCATGGACTCCACCTGGTCCGCCAGCACGGACTTGGTGTCGTAGAGCAGACGGCCCACAAAAGTGGACTTGCCGTCATCGACGGAACCGGCGGTGCACAGGCGCAGGGTATCGCGCTGTTTCAGCGCGCCAACATTCGGTGCGAGGGTAGTCGTCATCAGAAGTAGCCTTCCTTCTTGCGGTCCTCCATGGCGGACTCGGACAATTTGTCATCGGCGCGGGTGGCACCGCGCTCGGACAGGGTGGAAATGGAGATTTCCGCGAGCACCTCATCGGGCGAGGCAGCGGTGGATTCCACGGCACCGGTGCAGGACATATCCCCCACGGTGCGGTATCGCACGGTACGGGTCTCCAGCGGCTCATCCTCGCGCGGGCCGCCCCACTCGCCCGGGGTCAGCCACATGCCGTTGCGGTTGAACACCTCGCGCTGGTGGGAGTAGTAGATGGAGGGAAGCTGCAGGTTGCGCGCGCCGATGTACTCCCAAATATCGGACTCCGTCCAGTTGGAGATGGGGAAGACGCGGACGTTTTCGCCGGCCATCTTGCCGCCGTTGTAGAGGTCCCACAGCTCAGGGCGCTGGCGGCGCGGGTCCCAGCCTCCGAAGGAATCGCGGATGGAGAAGATACGTTCCTTGGCGCGGGCGCGTTCCTCGTCGCGGCGCGCGCCACCCAAGACGGCGTCATAACCGCGCTCGGCGATTGTCTCCACCAGCGGCACGGACTGCAGCGGGTTGCGGGTGCCATCGGGGCGCTCCTGGAGGTCGCCGCGGTCGATCCAATCCTGGACGTGGGCGACGTGCAGGCGCGCGCCGGTCTCGGCGACGAGCTGATCGCGGAAGTCGATGACCTCCGGGAAATTGTGGCCGGTATCGACGTGGATGAGCTCGAAGGGCACGGTGGCCGGTGCAAAGGCGCGGCGGGCGAGCTCGAAGACTACGACGGAGTCCTTGCCGCCGGAAAAGAGCAGGCCTACCTTGTCGAATTGCCCGGCGACTTCGCGCAGGATGTGGAGGGATTCGTTCTCTAAGTCTTTAAGGTGTGGTGAAAGTGTCATTATTCGTGCAACCCGCATTCTGTCTTGCCGTCAGCGAAAACGCGCCCGGAGCGCGCATCCTCGCCCTCGCCTACCGGGAAGGTCAACGGCGCGCAGCCGATGGAGCGGTAACCCTGAAGGGTGAGGGGGTGGATGATGAGGTCGTGTTCCTTGATATAAGCGTCGGTGTCATCGAGGTCCCAAGTAATAATCGGGGAAATCTTCAGCCGGCCCGTGCGGTCCAAGCTCAGCGCCGGGGCACTCGCGCGGTGCTCGGAATCGGCGCGGCGCAGGCCGGTGACCCACCCGACGTACGGGTCCATGGCCATGTTGAGCGGCTCCACCTTGCGCATGCGGTTATAGGCCGCAACGTCGCGCGCATAGAGGCGCGGGCCATAAATCTTGTCCTGTTCCTCTGGGCTCAGCAGCGGGAGCACGGTCACCAGCGGTAGATCTGCATAGCGCTTGGCGACGTCCCCCGCCACCTCCAACGTCTCCGGAAAGTGCCAGCCGGTATCGATAAAGAGCAGGTCGGCGTCTAAGTGGGCGCGGTGCGCGAGCTCGGCCAGCACGGTGTTTTCCATGGACATCGTGACGGCGAGGCGGCCGGGCGCGTGCTCGGCGGCCCATTCGGTGATGGTCTCGGCGGAGGCGTCATAAAGCTTATCGGCCCACTCCTCGACGAGTTCCTGGTTGCGCTGGGCCACGGCAGGCTCGAGCGGCGCGGTGTCGCGGGTGCCTTCGGGGCTAATGCTGGGATCGCGGTAGTCGCCACGGTCCAGCAGGTTAATCGGTTCGGTCATGACACCTCACATTAAAGGGAGCCGAGCTTGTGTGCAGCCCCACAGTAGGGCGCGGGGGCTGTGAGCTTGGGTGCTAGGAAGAATAAAAATTAGCCAGAATGAACCGAGCGGACTAGATTTACAGACTAGACAGTCTATTTCTACCGAACTGAAGGGGTTCTCATGCAGCGTGTCGCAATTGTCGGGGACAGCCCCGCCGCGCTCTCCACCGCCGAACGGCTCATCAGGGCCGGGCTGTGCGTGGACCTCTACTGCGAGCGCCCCGCGCCCTTCGGTTTGCTGCGCCGCTTCGCCGGGCTCTCCGGCGCGGAATCCGCCCCTGCTCCGTGCCCGCAGGGGACAACGCCGCGCCTGCGGCTCATCGGCAACGTGCGCGTGGGCTATGGCCCAGACGCGGATATCAACCACTCGGACCTCAACCAGCTCTCCGCCTCCGGCGACCGCCACCTCGTGTTGCTGGAGCTCATGGCCCGCGGCGTGGCCATCACCACGTGGGAGGGCCTGTGCCAGCCCACCGACGACGTCGAGGACTGGGCCGCCGTGACGGCACAGGCGCAGCGCGCGCCGGTCTGCTTCTAGCGCGCGCGAGCGCGCGGGCGCGCGAGCTAAACGCTCGCGCAGCCATAAGGAAGCCTGCTGCCAGTCCTCGCACCACCGCACTCGCTAGACGCGCGAGCTAGACGCTCGCGCGGGGAAACGGATAAACTTGCGCGGTCAATTCCCTTCAGCGGCACGACGCAGAAACGGCGCGGCCGCCAACACGCACGAAACGCTGGCACATGGAACTCGTTCGCATCCTTTTATCCCGCTCGAAGCCGTATACCGGCTACGTCATCGCGGTGCTGCTCCTCCAGGCGCTATCCACCGCGGCAACGCTTTACCTTCCTTCGCTCAACGCGCAGATCATCGACAAGGGTGTTGCCCAAGTAGACATCGACTGCATCTGGCGCACCGGCGGCATCATGCTCATCGTGGCCTTCGTACAGGTTCTCGCCGCCATCGCCGCCATCTGGTTCGGCTCCCGCACCGCCATGGGCCTCGGCCGCGACCTGCGCTCCGAAGTCTTCCGCCGCGTCACCCGCTACTCCGCCGAAGACATGAGCAACTTCGGCACCGCCACCCTCATCACCCGCGGCACCAACGACGTCCAGCAGGTCCAGATGGTCTACATGATGATGCTCAACTTCATGGTTGCCGCACCGATTATGTCCATCGGCGGCATCATCATGGCCATCCGCGAAGACGCCGGAATGTCCTGGCTCGTCGCGGTTTCCGTCATCGTGCTGCTGGCCGCCATCTCCGCCATCATCGTCCGCCTCATGCCGCTCTTCCGCGCCTGGCAGGGCAAGCTCGACGTCATGAACGGCACCCTGCGCGAGCAAATCGCCGGCATCCGCGTCGTCCGCGCCTTCACCCGCGAGGAACACGAGTCCGAACGCTTCCGCACCGCCAACCGCGACCTGACCAACCTCTCCCTCAAGGTAGGCCAGCTGTTCATCCTCATGTTCCCCATCATCACCGTCATCCTCAATGTGGCCACGGGCGCGGTTCTGTGGTTCGGCGGTCACCGTGTGGATGAGGGCCTCGTGGAAGTCGGCTCCCTGACCGCCTTCCTGCAGTACCTGCTGCAGATCCTCGCGGCCGTCATGATGGGCACCTTCATGGCGATGATGCTGCCCCGCGCCATCATTTGCGCGCGCCGCATCACTGACGTCCTCGAGCACGATCCCTCCATCGTCGAGCCCGCTAACCCGCTCACCCCGGAGCGCTCCGAGGGCGTGGTCGAGTTCGACAACGTCTCCTTCCAATACGCCGGTGCGGAAGCGCCCGTGCTTCACGACGTCTCCTTCACCGCCACCCCCGGCACCACCACCGCGCTTATCGGCGCGACCGGTTCCGGTAAAACCACCGCGCTCTCCCTCATCCCGCGCCTTTACCTTCCGACGAAGGGACGCGTGCTTCTCGACGGCACCGATATCGCCGATATGGCACGAGGGGACGTCGTCAAGCGTGTGGGCCTCGTGCCCCAGAAGCCCTACCTGTTCAGCGGCACCGTGGCCTCCAACCTGCGCCTGGGCGCACCGGAGGCTACCGACGAGAAGCTGTGGAACGCGCTGCGCGTGGCCCAAGCGGACTTTGTTGAGGACCTCGACATGCACATCTCCCAGGGCGGCACCAACGTCTCCGGTGGGCAGCGCCAGCGCTTGTCCATCGCGCGCATGCTTGTGGCGCGGCCTCTGGTGTACCTCTTTGATGATTCCTTCTCCGCGCTGGACGTGCTCACGGATGCTGCGGTGCGCTCCGGAATGCGCGAGTACACCGCCGAAGCCACAACCATCATCGTGGCCCAACGCGTGAGCTCGATTGTGGATGCAGATCAGATTCTGGTCATGGACGCCGGGCGCGTCGTCGCCCGCGGCAGGCACGAGGAACTGCTCGAGTCCTCCGAGACGTACCGCGAAATTGTGGAATCCCAGAAGACCTCGGAGGTGGCATAAATGACTGAGCAGGACAACGCTACGTTGAGTGAAGACACCACTGCCGAGATCGAGGAGAAGACCGGCGAGAACGCCCCGCGCAAAGCCAAGAACTTCTGGCCCTCCGCCAAGCGCCTCTTTGGTCTCCTCGCGCCGTTCAAGGCGCAGCTCTGGGCAATTGCGGCGATGAATATCATCTGCGTGTTCCTCGCCGTGGCCGCGCCGAAGGTCATGGGTATGGCCACCGACGTTATTTTCTCCGGCGTCATCTCCCGCCAGCTGCCCGCCGGCATGACCAAGGAACAGGCCATCGCGGCTCTGCGCGCGGGCGGGCAGGATAAGTTCGCCGATATGGCCTCAGCCATGGACTTGAACCCCGGCTTCGGCATTGATTTTTCCAAGCTGGGCACGATTATTGGCATCGTGATTGCGATGTACGTGGTGTCCTCACTCTTCCAGTGGTGGCAGGGATTCTTGCTCAACTCGCTGGTGATGAAGGTAGTCTTCGACCTACGCGAGAGCATCGAGGCCAAGCTCAACCGTTTGCCACTCAATTACTTCGATACGCAGTCGCGCGGCGATCTCCTTTCGCGCACCACCAACGACGCCGACAACATCCAGTCCGCCCTGCAGCAGGCCATTTCGCAGCTGTTTTATAACCTGCTCATGGTCATCGGCATCACGGTCATGATGTTCACCGTGTCCTGGCAGCTGGCCCTCGTCGCGCTGTTGGCGCTGCCGTTGACCGCGGTGGTCATCGCGGTGATTGGCTCGCGCGCGCAGAAGCAGTTCAAGGCGCAGTGGAAGGCCACCGGTGACCTCAACGGGCAGGTCGAGGAAGCCTTCTCCGGCCACGACCTGGCGACCGTCTTTGGGCGCATCGAGTCCATGACGGAGGATTTTGATAAGCGCAACGAGGAGCTGTTCCGCTCCGCCTCGCTGGCGCAGTTCCTGGCCGGAATGATGATGCCAATCATGCAGTTCATCTCCTACCTGTCCTACGTGGTCATCGCGGTACTCGGTGCGCTCAAGGTGGCGTCCGGCAACCTCACGCTGGGCGGCGCGCAGGCCTTCATCCAGTACTCGCGCGAATTCAACCAGCCGCTGGGCCAGCTCGGCGGAATGATGCAGCAGGTGCAGTCGGGCGTGGCCTCAGCCGAGCGCGTTTTCGAATTCCTCGACGCCGAAGAAGAGCCGGCCGAAGAGCCCACCTCCCGTTTGGGTGGGCGCGCGAAAGGGCTCGTGGAATTCACGGACGTCGACTTCTCTTATGACCCCGACAAGCCGCTCATCCAGGACCTCAGCCTACGCGTGGAGCCGGGCCAGACCGCAGCCATCGTCGGCCCCACGGGCGCTGGCAAGACTACGCTGGTCAACCTCATCATGCGCTTCTACGACATCGATTCCGGCACCATCCGCCTCGACGGCGTCGATACCGCGGAGATCTCGCGCCACGAGCTGCGCTCCCAGGTGGGCATGGTGTTGCAGGATGCCGTGGTCTTTGAGGGCACCATCATGGACAACATCCGCTACGGCCGCCTCGACGCCACCGACGAGGAAGTCATCGCCGCCGCGAAGGCCACCTACGTGGACCGCTTCGTCCACTCCCTCCCCGATGGCTATGACACCAAGATTGACCAGGATGGCGGCGCGATTTCTGCCGGCGAGCGCCAGCTCATCACCATCGCGCGCGCTTTCCTGGCGCAACCGGCGCTGCTCATCCTCGACGAGGCCACCTCGTCCGTGGATACCCGCACCGAGGTGCTCGTTCAGCAGGCCATGAATGCGCTGCGCGCGGACCGCACGTCCTTCATCATCGCGCACCGGCTGTCCACGATTCGCGACGCCGACCTCATCATCGTCATGGAAGAAGGCCGCATCGTCGAACAAGGCACTCACGCTGAGCTTCTCGACGCCCACGGCGCCTACTGGGGCCTCCACCAGTCCCAGTTCCGCGAAGACTAAGGCGCTGCTGGCTCCTTTCCTCAAGTCTCTAGCTGAATGCTGACTCACTGATTTCGGGGCTAAGGATTTAAGGTAAGAGGCACACACAGCAGCAATTAAAGGAGCGCGCATGTTCGGCTGGGTTGCCATCGCCGCATCGGTCCCGGTGTGGCTGTATTTTTTCTACCGCCTCACGGCGCTGTTTCGGTTCATCCGCTCCGGCGGCCCCACGCAGCTAAACCGTACCGACCGCCCCCTGGCGCGCCTCGGGCGCGTGCTTATCGAAGTCTTCGGCCACACCCACTTCAAGGGCCGGCCACTAGTCAACGCCGCACACTGGCTCGTCATGGTGGGCTTCCTCTTCGGCGCCATCGTGTGGTTCGAGGCCTATATCCAAACCTTCGCGCCCGATAAAGGCTGGCCGTGGCTCAGCGACTGGCCGGTCTACCACTTCATCGAAGAGGTCCTCGCGATCGGCACCGTGCTGGGCATCTGCTTCCTCATTGGCGTGCGCCTGAAACTCGGCCACACCGAGCGCGGCAGCCGCTTCTACAATTCGCAGGTCTTCCCCGCACGCCTGGTGGAGGCCATCGTTCTCCTCGAGGGCCTAGGCATGCTCGCCGTCAAGGCCTCCGCCATCGCCACGTATGGCGGCGGCTCCCCGTGGGCTGATTTCTTGACCATGCGTGTGGCGGGGGTTATGCAGGCGTCGCCAAGCATGGTGCAGTTCTTTGCCCTGGTGAAGCTGCTGACGGGCCTGGTGTTCATCGCGTGCATCGCGCGCTATTTCCAGTGGGGCGTGATGTGGCACCGTTTCATGGCCTTCTTCAATATCTTCTTCCAGCGCAACGCGGACGGTGAGAAGGCGCTGGGGGCTGTACCCACGCCGGACCTGGAGGACCTCGAGCCGGGGAGCTGGAAGATGCTTCTCGACGCCTCCTCCTGCACCGAATGCGGCCGCTGCCAGGACCTGTGCCCCGCGTGGAACACCGAGAAGCCGCTGAGCCCGAAGAAGCTCATGATGGACCTGCGCCAAGGCGCGCTGGATAATTACAACCCGCACGAGGGGCTCAACGTACTGGCGATGGCGGGCACGATTGATGATGACGTCCTGTGGGCCTGCACCAACTGCGGTGCGTGCGTGGACCAGTGCCCGGTGGACATCGAGCACATCGACCACGTGGCGGACCTGCGCCGGTTTAAGGTGCTGGCGGAGTCCGACTTCCCGTCGGAGCTGACCGGGCTGTTTAAGAACATGGAGACAAAGGGCAACCCGTGGGGTCGCAACGCCTCGGAGCGCCGCGCGTGGATCGATGAGGCGCGTGCCGATGGCATCGAGGTGCCGATTATTGGTGAGGACGCGGAAGACTTTTCGGACCTGGAGTATCTGTTCTGGGTCGGTTGCGCGGGTACTTACGACGACAAGGGCCGCGCCACGACGCGCGCCGTGGTGGACATGCTGCACACGGCGGGCGTGAAGTTCGGTGTGTTGGCTACGGGCGAAACCTGTACCGGTGACCCGGCGCGCCGTGCCGGAAATGAGTTCCTGTTCCAGGTGATGGCGGAGCAGAACGTCGCCACGCTTAACGACGCCTTCGCCGGCGTCCCCAAAGGCCAGCGCAAAATCATCACGACGTGTCCGCACTGCTTCAACACGATTCGCAACGAGTACCCGGATTTCGACGGCCACTTCGACGTGCTGCACCACACGCAGCTGCTTAACCGTTTGGTGCGGGAGAAGCTGCTGGTCCCGGTGCCGCGCTCCCCGGAGGACCGCAAGCCGGTGACCTACCACGACCCGTGCTTCCTGGGCCGCCACAACAAGGTCTTCGACCCGCCGCGTGAGCTCGTGGAGGCGACCGGTGCGTCGCTGGCGGAGATGGACCACAACCGCGACGAGGCCTTCTGCTGCGGCGCCGGTGGCGCGCGCATGTTCATAGAAGAAAAGCTGGGCAAGCGCATCAACGAGTTCCGCTCGGAGCAGGCCGTGGCAACGGGCGCGGAACAGATCGCGACGGGCTGCCCGTTCTGCAACGTCATGCTCACGGGCGGCGTGAAGTCCATCGCGCCGGAAACTCAGGTCAGCGATGTGGCGCTCATGCTGCGCAGCGCCATCGCCCCCTCCGGCGACCTCCCCGCCCCGCGCGAGAAGGCCTTCCTCGACACGCCTCGCCGCCTGCCCGTGGAAGATTCCGACGTGCCTTCCCCGGAAGCGACCGCTGCGCAATCTGCCCCGACAAGCTCCCCACAGGCCCCCACCGCTGCGCCGTCCGCACCAAGCGCTGCCTCTGCGCCGCAGGCACCTGCAGCGCCGACGCCTCCGGCTGCCCCCAGCGCTCCTGCAGCACCCACTGCGCCCCAAGCTCCGTCCGCGCCAACCGTGCCTACTGCTCCAGCAGTTCCTTCCACCCCTAGTGCACCGGCGGCCCCCAGCACACCTCAGGTACCCGCAGCCCCCACCGCTCCCGCAGCTCCGACTGCGCCAAGCGCGCCGCAAGCACCCGCAGCGCCTAGTGCCCCGGCTGCTCCTTCGACACCGAAACCTCTAACTGCACCCAGCGCACCCGCGGCACCAAAGGCTCCAGCCGCACCCAGCGCACCCGCGGCACCAAAGGCTCCAGCCGCACCCAGCGCACCCGCGGCACCAAAGGCTCCAGCCGCACCCAGCGCACCTCAGGCACCATCTGTGCCAGACGCGCCAGCGGCACCCAGTGCCCCGGCGGCGCCGAAGGCTCCGGGGGCGTCGGCAAGCAAGGGCGACTAGTGCGACGTCGGCCACACCACCAACGCACGGGGTAGGCGTGCCTGATACCCCACAGGTACGCTCTACCCCATGCAAACTGACGTAACCTACGTCCTCGCCTCGGGCGAGACCAACTACACCAACTCGCTGGTGTCCTTCGCATGGATTATGGCGGTGGCGCTGTTGGCACCGTTGGTATCCCATGCCCTAGGCAAGAAGATGCCGGCCGTGGCGCTGCTCATTTTCTTCGGCATGCTCATCGGCCCATCGATGTTGGGCCTGGCCCATGAAGACCCCGGCATCGGAATGCTCAAGGAGCTTGGCGTTGGCGCGCTGTTCCTGCTTGCGGGTTTTGAAATTGACCTCGCCAGCCTGAAGTCGAAGGAAGCCGCGACGGGGCTGTCCACGTGGCTCATCTGCATGGTGGTGTGTGGCGTCGGCGCGTACTTCCTCATGGATGACATCCCGGGTGCCATCGTCATGGCAATTGCTTTGACGTCGACGGCACTGGGCACCATCACGCCGATGCTCAAGCAGGACAAGCTGCTTGGCACGCGGGTGGGCGATTCCGTGGTCATCCACGGCGCCATCGGTGAGGTTGCGCCGATTACCGCGATGGCGCTCCTTTTGGGAACGCGCTCCACGTGGACCACGATGTTGATTCTTCTAGCCTTCATCGCAATCGCGGTCGCCGTGGCCATCATGCCCTTTGCCATTACGACGCTCATGCCGTGGTTCAAGGACGCATTCATCTCCGGGGCGGGCTCCACTAACCAAACCATCATGCGCCTCATCATTTTGATTCTGGCCATCCTCATGGCGGTCACGGCGGTCTTTGAGCTCGATATCGTGCTGGGTGCCTTCGCGGCGGGTATCATCCTGAACCGCATCGTGCCCGATGAGTTCCATAAGGGCTTGGAGAACCGCCTCGACGTGGTGTTTTATTCCATGCTCATCCCCGTCTTCTTCGTGGTCTCCGGCATGGCGATTGACTGGAAAGTCATCGTGAACGAACCCCTCAAGGTCCTCGGCATTCCGCTGCTCATCTTGGTCACCCGCGGCCTGCCGGTGTTCCTGCGAGAGAACATCCACCAAACCGGCTCCGACGTCGAAACCACCCGCGAGCGCATCCAGGTGGCTCTTTACGCGGCGACCGGCCTGCCCATCATCGTGGCGGTGATGACGCTGGCCGTGGATTCCGGCATCGTCGATTCTGAGATCGCCTCGATCTTCATCGCCGGCGGCGCGCTCACCGTTGCAATCTTCCCGTTCCTCTCCGGCCTCGTGCGCGAAAAGGCAGAGGAATAAGGCTGTTAAAATAGCTAATGTGACTAATCCTTTCAGCATGCGGCTTTCCGACGCCGAACGGACCGACGCCGTCAACGACCTCGCCCAAGCACTGGGTGAAGGCCGCCTCACCATGGATGAGTTCGAAGAGCGCACCGATGCGGTGATGCAGGCAACGACCCGCCGCGAGCTGGCAGAAGTTTTCATGGATATCCCCACCAAGGCCAGCAGCGAACTCAAGATCTACTCCCAAGGTGAGGTGGCCCGCGCCTACCAATCGACACGGAAGCCTCGCTTGGCCACGGCCATGGTGGGCTCCCTTGGCCTCCTTTTTGGCGCCATCGCCTCCTTCGGCGCCCTGTCCGGCGTCACCGCCGCACTGACTGGAACGGGCCTACTTTTCCTTATCCCCGCGTTGTGGATCATGCTCTACGTGGCCAAGGTGGGCCCGGAGTCCTGGCATCAGCCCTCCCCTCGCCAGATCGAGCGCCAGCGCATGCGCGAGCTCAAGGCCGCGGGCGCGGAGGAACGCGCGCAGATGCGGGCGTTGGAGCAGGCGCAGTGGGCGGAGAGGCGTCGCCAAGCAAGTGAAATCACCGGCGATGCGATGAATCTGGCCAAACGCAAGCTGGAGCAGTGGAACCAGAAGTAACATATCCGGCATGACACACAACCGGATTTTTGATCAATCCACCAAACTACAGGGCGTTGCCTACGATATTCGCGGCGAGGTTTCCACGGAAGCCGAGCGCATGGAGCTCGACGGGCACAGCATTCTGAAGCTCAACACCGGCAACCCGGCGGTGTTTGGTTTCGATGCGCCGGATGTCATCATGCGCGACATGATTGCGGCGCTGCCGACCTCCCAGGGCTACTCCACGTCGAAGGGAATTATCCCAGCGCGTCGCGCGATTGTGACCCGCTATGAGCTGGAGGATTTCCCCAGCTTCGACGTCAATGACGTGTACCTGGGCAACGGCGTCTCCGAACTGATTTCTATGGTCACGCAGGCGCTGCTTGACGACGGCGATGAGGTTCTCATCCCCGCCCCTGACTACCCCCTGTGGACGGCGGCGACGTCGCTGGCGGGTGGCACGCCCGTGCACTATTTGTGCGATGAGGAGGATGATTGGAATCCGTCCATTGAAGATATTCGCGCAAAAGTAACGGAGAAGACCAAGGCAATTGTGGTCATTAATCCGAATAACCCGACGGGTGCGGTGTACTCGCGTGAGACGCTGCAGAAAATCGTCGATGTGGCGCGCGAATATAACCTGCTGATTCTGGCGGATGAGATTTATGACCGCATTCTTTATGACGGTGCGAAGCACATTTCGATTGCCTCGCTGGCCCCGGATCTGCTGACGATCACGTTTAATGGCCTGTCGAAGGCCTACCGCGTGGCCGGCTACCGCGCCGGCTGGATGGTGTTGACGGGCCCGAAGTCCCATGCACGTGGCTTCATCGAGGGCTTGGACTTGCTGGCGGGTACGCGCCTGTGCCCGAATGTGCCGGCGCAGCACGCGATTCAGGTCGCGCTGGGCGGAAGACAGTCCATTTATGAACTCACCGGTGAGGGCGGGCGCTTGCTCAAACAGCGCAACATTGCCTACGAGAAGCTCAACGAGATTCCCGGCGTGTCCGTGGTGAAACCGATGGGCGCGCTGTACTGCTTCCCGCGCTTGGACCCAGAGGTCTATGAGATTCACGATGACTCGAAGCTCATGCTCGACATCCTGCGCGCCGAGAAAATCCTCATGGTGCAAGGCACCGGCTTTAACTGGCCCACGCCGGATCATTTCCGCGTGGTCACGCTGCCGTGGGCCTCGCAGCTGGAGAACGCGATTGAGCGACTCGGCAACTTCCTGGTGAGCTACCGCCAGTAGCACAGCCGATACCTGAACTTCGCGCGATAGGGCCCACGGCGCAAAGAAAGCACAACACAAACGTGCATGCAGAATCCCTCACCGGCCGGTGTTATCAGTCCGGCGGGGCGGGGCTTCCCGGCTCGGAACGTGTGGATGTCCGTGATTCGGCCGGCTTTGCGGTCTGGGCGCGACGGCTTGTGCTAGGGCTCGCAACGGTGCTTACTGTTTCTTGACGGTTTTCGCGGATGCGCTGGGCGCGCGGCGCGCGGTGCGGATGCGCCGGTTCCCGCGGATCGCGGGGCCCAGCCGGCACCCATTTAATTTTGCCGTCTTCGCGCACGATGCGGCCCCGACCCGGCAAGCCATTGATGGCGTTGTGGTACTTGCACAGCGGGGTGAGGTTTTCGGGGTTCGTTTCGCCGCCTTTTCGCCATTCTGTGATGTGGTGTATCTGAGAGTAATCGGCGCCGCACAGGCACCGGTCCCAGGCACAGGTAGGTTGCTCACCGCTGGCCATGATGCGCTGCTTTTCCGAGGCAACGCGCTGGGTGCGGTGGAGTTCCACGGGGCCTTTGACGCGGTCGACAAGCATGACGAGGCCTTCTTCGGCGAGCTCCCGCTCGATGAGCTCTTGGCCGGTGATTTTCGCGCCGTTGGAGAGCTGAATCACGATATCCCCGAGGTCCGGCGCCGCGGGGTCGCTGATGTCGTGCCCGAATGTCTCATCGCTGGCAGGCTCGTCAGAAGCACTAGACGCGGCGGCGGACTTGGTGGGAGGCATGGCACCCGTGGAGTCGGGGCGCAGGGTAGATGTGGTGGCGGGCTGGGTAGGAGGCGTGCCGTCAGCAGCGGGCGCGGCGGAGTCGGGGCGCGGGGTGGACGGGTCGCCCAAGCGGCCCAAGATTGTGGCGTACTCGGGAAGCTCCATGACGGCGAGGGTCTGGGCCACGGGGCGGGCGAGGCGGCCCTCACGAAACGCGGCGGTAAAGGAACCCACCGGATCCTCCTCATCGATATTGGGGCGCAGGTCCTCGATGAGCGCGGCCGGGGCTGTGAGCGTGAGCTTCGACAGCTCCTTGCCACGGCGAATTGTCACGCCCGGCTTCGGCGCGGGCGGCGGGTTGAGCTCACGAATGCGCTTGCGCGCATAGCGGGCCACGGCCTTTTCATCCCCCGCGATGCCGCACAACTCAATGCGCAGATCCCACGCCTCACGCTGCTTCTTCAACCTTCCTGCGAAGCGTTCAATGAGCAGCAGCGTGGGCAGGTCGTGCCCATTGGCGCGGGCGGCCGAAACGGCACGCGCCTGTTTGCGGGTGAAGGAGGTGGGGGCAAAGTAGACGTCGAAAAGCGCCAGCAAGGAACGCGCCACAGACTCCGGACCCCACGCCCGCAGCTGCTCGAAGCTCAGCCCCGCAATGCCGGCGACGAGCTCAATGCCCGCCGCCTGGCTGCGAAGATGCGCTTCCACTAGGTTCATACCAGCCACGCTAAACGCCCCACCCACACTACACAATGGCACCGCTGCCAGCCTGTGGATAACTTGTTGATCGCGTCAGCAATACTTTTCTTTATTATGAAACTCATTCACAATAGTAGGCATGACTAATCTCAGCCCGTGGCGCACGGGGCTCCTTGGACTTCTTGCCATCACGGCCCTCGCAACCCTCGCGGGACTGTTCATCCTCCGCCCCACCAGCGCGCTCACTGAGCACACCAGCCCGGACTTTTCCACCACCTACGCCCTCAACCATCCACAGGTCGAAGGCACCGTGGAGACCGTGGATAACCACCTGTGCTCCGACCCCCACACGGGCCGCGCCTTCGATGAGGCCCCGCTCATCCCCGCCGAGGGCGACGACACCTCCTGCTCCCGCGCCCTCATTGACCTGACCTCCGGCGCAGACGCAGGCCGCAAGACGCAGCTCGTATTCTATGGCGTGGCCAGTGACCCGACCCTCCACCCCGGTGACGAGGTAATTCTGACAGTATCCAGCGACGGCACCTATGCCTTCGCCGATTTCCAGCGCACCGGCAACCTTGGCTTATGGGCGATTATCGCCGCCGTCATCATCATCGCCTTCGCCGCCTGGCATGGGCTGCGCGCGCTGCTGGGCCTAGGTATCAGTTTGGCCATTGTGTTCTTTTACCTCATCCCCTCCCTCATCGAGGGCCATTCGGCGCTGCCGCTGGCGCTCGTTACCTGCGCGGCCATCCTTTTCCTCGCCGTTCCTCTCGTGCACGGCGTGAACTGGAAATCCGCCTCCGCCCTGGGAGGCGCTTTGGTGGCGCTGGCGTTGTCGGGGGCGTTGGGGTGGGCGTCGATAAGCAGCACGGCACTGACAGGATCGAGCTCGGAGGATAACCTCAAGTTACTGCTCTACATGCCAGGGGTTTCCGTGGTGGGCGTGCTGCTGTGCGGGTTCATCATCGGTGCGCTCGGCAGCCTCAACGACATCGCGGTGGCGCAGGCCTCCACCGTGCGCGAGCTGCATGCAGCCGATCCGACGGTGGGGCCCGGCACGCTCTTTACCTCAGCGATGAAAGTGGGCCGCGACCATATCGCCTCCATGGTGTACACCATCGTGCTGACCTATACCGGCGCGGCCCTGCCGCTGCTCATGCTCATCACGGCGGCGCAGCGCCCAGCCCTGCAGATCCTCTCCAGTGACCTCGTCGCCACAGAGGTTCTGCGCTCCCTGCTGGGCGCGATGGCCTTGACACTCGCGGTGCCCCTGACCACCGCGATTGCGGCGTTTACTGTGCCGGAAGGACGCGACCAAGCGCCTCGACGGTCCAGCCGGCCTCGCGCCAAGCATCGACGCTGAGCACGTTGCGGCCATCGATGATGTGGCGGCGGGCCACCAGTGCACCGGCCTCAGCCGGGTCGAGGTCGCGGAATTCCTGCCACTCGGTGGCGAGGATGACTAGCTCGGAATCCTTAAGTGCCGCGCTTGCCGACGCCGCGTAGTTCAGCGTCGGGAACACCTTCTTGGCGTTCTCCATACCTTGCGGGTCATAGACCGTCACGGCGGCACCGGCCAGGGAGAGCGAACCGGCCACGGAGAGCGCTGGCGAATCGCGGACGTCATCGGAGTTGGGCTTGAAAGCGCAGCCCAGCACGGTAACGCGGTGGCCCAAAACGGAGCCGTCGAAAGCCTGCTTGGCCAGGTCCACGACGCGGTCGCGGCGGCGCATGTTGATGGCGTCGACCTCGCGCAGGAAGGTCAGGGCTTGGTCGGCGCCGAGTTCACCGGCGCGCGCCATGAACGCACGGATGTCCTTGGGCAGGCAACCACCGCCGAAGCCCAGGCCAGCGCCGAGGAACTTGCGGCCGATGCGCTCGTCGTAGCCGATGGCGTCGGCAAGCTTGACCACGTCCGCACCAGCAATCTCGCAGATTTCAGACACGGCGTTGATGAAGGAAATCTTGGTGGCCAGGAAGGCGTTGGCGGAGACCTTGACCAGCTCGGCGGTCTGCAGGTCGGTCACGATGAACGGGGTGTTCTGTGCCAGTGGCTGGGCATAGACTTCGCGGGCGACCGCTTCGGCGTTGCTTTCGGCGAGTTCGCCGACGCCGAGGACGATGCGGTCCGGGGTGATGGTGTCCTTGACGGCGTAGCCCTCACGCAGGAACTCCGGGTTCCAGGCAATCTCCACGCTGGCACCCTCGGGGGCAAGCTCATCGGCCATCTCCTGCAGCCGCGCCGCGGTGCCTACCGGGACGGTGGACTTGCCGAAGATGATGTGCTCGCCCTTGAGACGCGGCACGAGCTCCGTGATGACGGACTTCACGTAGGTTAGGTCCGCTGCATAGGAGCCGTGTGCCTGCGGGGTTCCTACGCCGAGGAAGTGCAGGTTGGCGAATTCCGCGGCGTCGTCATAGCTGGTGGAAAAGCCCAGGCGGCCGGACTCGATGTTGCGCTCGAGCACTTCCGGGAGGCCGGGCTCGTAGAACGGCACGCGGCCGTTCTTGAGAGCTGCAATCTTGTGTTCATCCACATCTACGCCGAGCACCTCGTGGTCGAGCTCCGCCATGCAAGCGGCGTGCGTCGCGCCCAGGTAGCCGGTACCAATCACAGTCATACGCATAACCGGGAATTTTAGGCGCGGTTGACCTGAAGCGCGCGGCGAGAACGAAAAGTTTAGCGGAAGTTCAGATAGGACTTCGACGGCGTCGGCCCACGCTGGCCCTGGTACTTCGAGCCCAACACACCGGAGCCATACGGCGCCTCGGCAGGCGAAGACATCTTGAAGATGGCCAACTGCCCCACCTTCATCCCCGGCCACAGTGAAATGGGCAGGTTAGCGGTATTGGACAGCTCGAGCGTGATGTGTCCGGAGAAGCCCGGATCGATAAAGCCTGCCGTGGAGTGCGTTAGCAAGCCCAGGCGTCCTAGGGAGGACTTGCCTTCCAAGCGGCCTGCCAGGTTGGCCGGCAGGGTGAACTTTTCCAGCGTGGCGCCCAGCACGAACTCGCCGGGGTGCAGGACGAAGGCATCGCCCTCAGCCACCTCCACCTCGCTGGTGAGGTCCGGCATTTCCTGTTTGGGGTCAATATGCGTGTAGCGCGAGTTATTAAACACGCGGAAGAACTTGTCCAAGCGCACATCGATAGATGATGGCTGGACCATCTCGGCGTCGAAAGGCTCGATGCTCAAACGCTCGGGAGCATCAGCGGCGATGGCGGCACGGATATCACGATCAGAAAGAAGCACGGTTGATAGTCTACCTCCCCACTGGGCCTTTTATGGCCTCGGACGGCGGCGGTGCTAAGCTTTACAGCGATGCACAATCTGCATTGCGCCGACGTAGTTTAATGGTAGAACTGCAGCTTCCCAAGCTGCTGGCGCGGGTTCGATTCCCGTCGTCGGCTCCATTCATTTACCCAGCTCAGGCTGGGTTTTACTTTTACTCCAATACACGTGTCCACTGTTGCATCTATGCTACAAAGCATACGGAAAGGAGTCCCAGTGTCCGCGCCTATATTCACTCCACGAACAACCGCTGAGCTACAAAAAGAACGCGAACAACTCCTTCAGGACCTTAGCCCGCGAACCATCGATGAGCTTCGCGCATTGCGCGCAATTGATGAAATCTCCATTGCGGACGAGGAAATTCTCACCCGTTTTGAAGCGCTCGCGTACGTCATCGGAGATTAATCCTCCGCCATGGATGCACATCATCTAGCCAACTTGGCAAACAAGTTCGCCAATGATGCCAAGCAACTCTTGGATGATTGCCTTCCTGGACCAACGATAGTCGCAGGCGAGGCTTTCAACTCAGAGCGTAAAAGGTTCAGTTTTCAATTATCGAAAGAGTTAAAGTCTAAGACATCGAATGCAGCACCCGCCTTGCTGGAAGCTTCTTATGCAATGTGCGAGAACAGCTCAGGCAAGCATTTAGCTGTGGCAGCGAGCAGCTTCAAGATTTGCTACCGCCAATCAAAAAAGCAGCCTCCAATTGTTCGGTTTGAATACGAACGAGACGCACAAAATAAGCCAGTTTCCCACTTTCATTTCCATTCTGACTCCGTGGCCCTCGGACTTCTGCTGGCTTCGACGGGACAAAAGGACAAGGCGTTCCAGCAGCAAGACATCCATTCCCCTATGGGCGGTCACCGCTTCCGCGTGTGTTTAGAGGATGTAGTTGAACTTGTGATTAGGGAATTCGGCATCGAAGCACGTGAAGGCTGGGAACAGCACGTGATTACGGGCCGGAAGAGGTTCCGAGAATCACAGAAAAGAGCCGTCATTCGTTCCAACCCCCACTTAGCCGTCGAAGTTCTCTGCGAGCTCGGCTATGACGTCCCAGATATAGACCACAATGGCCCCACATTGGCGCCCGCCGAATGGTGACTAGCTCGCTTCGTCGGCAGCACGCAGAAGCGCCGCATAAGCACCGTCGCGGGCCAGCAGCTCGGCGTGGGTGCCGCGCTCGACCACGCGGCCGGCATCGAGGACAACGATCTGATCTGCATCGCGGATGGTGGACAAGCGGTGCGCGATGACCAGGCGGGTGGCGTCCGCACCAAGCACTGCTTCTTGGATGGCGCGCTCCGTTTCGTTATCGAGGGCCGAGGTAGCCTCATCCAGGATGAGTACCTGGGGTTGGCGCAGCAGCGTGCGGGCAAGCGAGAGGCGCTGCTGCTCACCGCCGGAGAAGCGGTAGCCGCGCGAGCCCACGAGCGTATCCAGCCCATCAGGAAGCGCGGCGATGACCTCGTCCACGCGAGCGGCGTTAAGCGCCGCCCACATCTGTTCCTCGCTGGCATCGGGCTGCGCGAAGAGGAGGTTCTCCCGCACTGTGCCGTGGATGAGGTAGGTCTCCTGGGAAACCACGCCAATGACCTCCGCGCGCTGCTCCGGTGGAATATCGCGCAGGTCAACCCCACCTAAGCGCACGGAACCTTCTGTCGGGTCAGCTAAGCGCGCCAGGAGGGCGGCCACCGTGGACTTGCCGGAACCGGTATGCCCCACCAAGGCGGTGGTGGTGTGGGCGGGGATGGAAAGGGAGACGTCGCTCAGCGCGTCGGTGTCCGTGCCGGGGTAGCGGTAGGAGACGTGGTGGAGGGTGAGGGAGGCGTCGGCAAGCTGGGCGGGCTGAGTGGCTTCGGTGAGTTCGGGCTCCAGGTCCAGGTACTCGAAGATGCGGCTGAACAGCGCCATCGACGCCACCCACTGCGCGCCCACGTTGAGCAGGCCGGTAATCGGGCGGAAAATCTGGGTCTGCAGGGTGGAAAAGGCGATGAGCGTGCCAATCGTAATCCCCGGGCGCAGGCCAGCCACCAGGTAAATCAGGGCCGGCATCACACCAAAAATAATCTGGGTGAGCGCCATACGCCAGCGCCCGGCCAGCTGCGATTCCAACTCCAGGCGGATGAGGGAGCGCGAGGTCTTCTCAAACCCGTCATAGACGCGCTCCTGCGCGCCCAGCGTGGCCGCCAGACGCATGCCGGAAACCGAGAGATTCTCCGAAATGGTCTGCTGCAACGTTGCCTGCGCGCGGCTGTTTTTCTCCATGAGGCTGCGGCGCAGCACGGCGGCGCGGCGGGTCAGCCACACTGCAGGCGGCAGTACCACCAGGGACAAAAGCGACAGCGTGGGGGAGAGCGCGACCATCGCCACCAACGTAGCCACCGTCATGGTGAGGTTGCTGGCCACAGACGTCGCCGTGGTGGTGACCATGCCGCGCATCGCCGCGATGTCATTGGTCAGGCGCGATTGAATTTCCCCGCCGCGGTTATTGGTAAAGAACTGCAGGGATTGGCGCTGCAGGTTGGCAAAGACCTGCGTGCGCAGCTCATGCATGATGGTGTGCCCCACCCGCGCCGACAGGAAGGACTGAATAACGCCGATGGCCTGGGAGACCACGGTGATGGCCAGCATGCCGCCGACCAACCACAGCAGCAGCGCGGTGTCGTGTTCAGGAATGGCCTCATCCACGGTGCGGCGTACGAGGAAGGGCTGCACCACCGTCAGCCCAGAGGTGGCGATGATGAGTGTCACCACCAGCAGCAGCGTGCCGCGGTGCGGGGCGAAGAGGCCGGCGACGCGACCAAACTTCACCGGGTGCTGGGCCAGCTGATCGACGTCCGCCGGGTCCTTCACCGCGGTGTGCATCGGCCGGGTCATGGCTTAACCGCAGGTAACGATAGGCTGCGGGTCGTAGACCGTGGTGGTGGTCTCCCGGGAGATCTCCTTGCCGGAGAGGTCCTTGATCACGCGAGTATCGGACGTCGTAAAGCCCGGCGCGCCAGACGACGGCGAGCAATCCTCGCTCACCGACTTGCGCTGCGGCTCGGTCTTGGCCCAGCGGCCGTTGTTGATGGACTCGACCTCCACCGTCTTCACGCCCTTGAAGCGCACGGTGATATCGCTGCCGAAGTCAGTCTCAATGCGCACCGGGTGATTCGAGGTGTTCTTGAACTGCAGGTCAATCGCGCCTTCATAAACGGTGGCCTCACGGCCGGCCGGGTAGCGCGAAATGTAATAAGAGTGCGGGGTGTGCGCGACGTCCTCCATGCCGGCGAAGTACGCGGCGTTGTACAAGGTGGTAGCGAACTGAGAGATGCCGCCGCCCACGGCGGTACCGGCGTGGCCATCGATGATGATGCCGGATTCCACGTAGCCCTGCGCGGTACCGCGCGGGCCGGTGTAGCCGTTGAGGGAGAAGGTCTCACCCGGGTTGACCACGGCACTGTTGACCTGCTGGGCCACCAGCCGGATATTGGTGCCGGAGGCCCCGGAGAAACCGCCGGTGGAGAACTCGGACACGGTCTCATCGAAGGTGGCCTTCTCCGCCATCTCCGTGGTGAAGTCCGCGGGGTCCGGCTTGTAATCGGCGTCCCATTCGCGGTCGTCCTCGCTGCTTACACGATCCTCGAAGCCCTCGAAGGTCTTCTCCCAGTCGATAATGGAGCCATCCACCGAGGGCGTGATCTGCTTGTCGTTGCCGCTGAAGGAAATCTTGGCGTTGGTGCCGGGCACCTCAGAGCCTTGCATGCGCTCCTGGAAGAGCTCGCGGGCGCGGTCTTTATCCACCTTGAGGCGCAGCTCGCCGTCTTTGGCGGCGATGGAGACAAACTGGGAAATCTCCGGCTTGCGCAGGGTGCCGGCGGTGTTGTTCTCGCCCTTCAGGGTCAGCGGGTTATCCAGCGCGCGGGCGGCATCCCCGGTGCGCATAGCCTCAATCGCTTCATCATTAATCTGCGGCTCCACCACCATTGGCTCAACCTCGACGCCCTCGGGGTCGAGCCAGTGCTTGACCACACCCTCGTGCAGCTCCCCCTCTTCGACTGCCTGGCCGAGCTTGGGTTTGGTCTCTTTGAGGGAGCCGTCGATAAGCTCCAGGTTTCCATCCTCCGGTTCGACCTTCAGCTCGTTGCCGACGCGCTCGAGCTCCCCGGAGAGCTGGCCCTCATCGACGTCCACGGCGACAGGGATTTCCTGGGTGGGCTTGATGAAGCTGTACAGGCGCGAGAAGGGGTTCAGGGAGGCGTCAGGAATGCCGTCGACGGCCTTCTGATAATTCAGGCTCAGGCCGGCATCTTGAGGGATAAGCTGCGAGCTTTTCTCCCCGGCGCGGATATCCACGGGCTGGGCCGCGACATCCCCGAGTTCCTGCTCCAGCTTCTCCACCGCAGCGGTGCGCTCCATGCGGGAGATGTCCACGCCGCCGACCGACGTCGCGCGCGGAACCTTGTGCTGGTTGGCCATGACGTCCCACGCGTAGGCGATGCCGGCGATGAGTAGGAGGCCGACGAGCACACCAAGGGTCACATGGAGCCCCTTGCGTCGTTGCTGCCTATGTCCGATTGCCTTTTTCACGTGTACGAGATTAACGTCTGCCAGCTAGTTTTTACTAGTCGCGCTCCTGTTGGGCCACGACTTCGGCAGCTGCATCAATGACCGCGTTAATGTCCTCGTCGGTGGACCACAGCGGCATATCGGCACCTGCGGCAAGGGCTGCGGCCACGGCCTCCGGCACGCTGAAGTTCTCCGAGATGGACGCCATTCCGCCCAGGTCATCGGTGTAAATGGTGCCCTCAAAGTCCAGCTCCTCGCGGGCGAGCTGGTAGGCCCGCGGGTTGAGGGAGGCGGGCTCCTCGCCGAGGCCTGGAACCACGAGGTGGCCCATCATGATCGCTGCTTCCGGGGCTTGCGGGATTGCCGTGTGGAAAGGCACGAACTCGTGACCAGAGAGCTCTTCTAACGGCGGGGTCACGGCCTCACCCAGGTGCGTATCCCCGGAGGCGCGGCCGTGGCCCGGGAAGTGTTTGAACACGGCCTTCACACCGGCAGCCTGCAGCCCGCGGGCAAAGGCCGCGCCATACTCACCGGCGGCCGCCGGGTCGGTGGAGAAGGCGCGGTCGCCGACGACCTCCAAGTCTCCCCCATCCACGTCGAGCACGGGGGCGAAGTCCACCGTCACGCCGTGGGCGCGCAGGCTGTGCCCGATCTCCGTGGCCAGGGCCTCGACCTCTTCCGGGCTATGGCCCTCCGCCATGGCCTGCGGGGAGGGGTAGTCTCCCAATATTTCGGAGAAGCGCTGCACACGCCCGCCCTCGAAGTCGATGGAGACCTCAAAGTCGCGGCCCATCTCCTCACGCAAAGCGTTCACTCCCCGCGGGCCATCGCTCAGCAGCTCCGGGTCGGCCCAGCTGGGGATGAAGAGCCCGCCCACGCCGGCCTCGAGCTTAGCGCGGGCATCCTCGTAGTTCAGCGCCGGCGGCATGAGCTTGGCGGCGGCGCGGGCACGAACGTCTTCAGGCGCGGCATCCTGTGGTGCCGCATCGCTAGACGCCGCGGCGCTGGTTTCGCTAGGCGGGGCGTCGGAAAGCTCAGGCTCCGTACTGCACGCGCTTAGCGCACAGATAGCACTCAACAGGAGGGCGGGCATTGCTTTTTTCATGCACACCAGTGTGCCTGAAGCACCCGCACGGGCAACAACCGGTTGTTAGGATAGCCACATGAATAACGGAGAGACCATGCTCATTGCCTATGACGGCTCCGACCGCGCCGACCGCGCCCTCGAGTACGCCGCGCGGCTCCTGCGCCCCACCGACGTCGAAATCCTCACCGCCTGGGAGCCCTCCGCGCGCCAGGCCGCCCGCGCCGTCAGCCGCACCGGGCTGCACCAGTCCACGGTCTCGCCGGACAGCGTGGAGGATGATCCGGCCTACGAGGAAGCCCTCGCCATCTGCCGCCAGGGCATCGCCAAGGCGGAGACCCTGGGTCTGCGGGGCCATGCCCACCTGGTGGAATCCGTAACGACGATTCAGAGCGCGATTGTCGACGCCGCCCAAGAACTCGACATCGACGTCATCGTCACCGGTACCCGCGCGCTCACTGGCTTCCGCTCTTTGTGGAACAACTCCACCGCAGAGTACATCGTGCGCAATGCGGGTCTGCCGGTGTTCATCGTGCCGCCGGAGAACGACGATGAGGACGACGCGGCAGAAAGCGACTCCTAAAGGCAGCTTTTAGCTGCTAGAATCTGGCGCCATGGCATTCGACAGCGATTCACTCAACAAGCGCACCCTGGGCCCGGCCCTGGGCAGCGCGGTCGTTGGCGTAGCGCTGGGGGTCGTGACCATCCTGGGCATCGCCCAGTTCTCGCAGGCAGATGCCGTTCCAAACGATAATTCCGTCAAGGCCTCCGACGCCGTGATGGGCGGGCCGGAGTACGGCTCCCGCGAGTAGCGTGCGCGCACGCATCGGGGGGCTTTTCTTTTTAGCCCTCGTGGTTCTGGTGCAGCCGTGGGGGCTGACTGCGGCCGATACCAAGCATGATCTGGTGGCCAACCCGGCTCGGTTTTTGGCCGGCGCCCTGCATACCTATACCGATACTTTCACGCTGGGCCAGCTGCAGAACCAGGCCTATGGCTACCTCTTCCCGCAGGGCTTATTCTTCTTGCTGGCGGATCCGCTTCCGGATTGGATAGCGCAGCGCGCCTGGTGGTTCCTGGTCCTGGCCGTGGGCTTTCTGGGCTTCTTCCGCGTGGCCCGCACAGTGCTTCCCGCCGCGCCGGGCTATGCCGCGCTGGTGGGCAGCCTCCTCTATGCGCTCTCCCCGCGCACGCTGACCACGCTGGGCGCGATTTCCTCGGAGACCTGGCCGGTCATGCTGGCACCCTGGGTGCTGCTTCCTTTCCTGCGGCCGGGCCGGCTGTGCTGGCGGGATGCCGCGCCCTCGGTCGTCGCAGTGGCCTGCATGGGCGCGGTCAACGCCACGGCCACGCTGGCTGCCTGCCTGCCGGCGGGCTTGATTCTGCTGTGGCGGCGCGCGGGCAAAACTGGCCTGGTGTGGTTGGCTGGATGCGCTGCGGTATCCGCGTGGTGGATTATCCCGCTCCTGATCCTAGGCCGCTATGCCCCGCCTTTTACGGGGTTCATCGAGTCCGCCGGCGTGACCACGCGCTGGTTTAACCTGGCGGAAATCCTGCGCGGCACCACCAGCTGGGCGCCGTTTGTGGATACCGAGCGCGTCGCCGGCAACGAGCTGGCTACCGAGCCGGTCTTCGTGCTCGTCACCATCGGCGTTGCTGCCTTGGGCCTGGTGGGCCTGTCCCGCCTTCCGCGCCTGTGGGGTGTCATGCTGCTGGTGGGTGTGGCCGTACTGGGCACGCATGCCGCGTGGTACCTCGACGCGCTCGACGGCCCGCTGGCCGCGCTGCGCAACGTGCATAAATTCGACCCGCTGGTGCGCATCCCGCTGGTGCTCGGCGTGGCCGCGGTGGTGGCCCGGGTGAGGTTGCCGCGGACGTTGGCCCCGGGACGTCGTGAAGCAGCGGGCCTTCTGGTGTGCCTCGTGGTTGTGGGCGCGACCGCACCGGCGTGGGCGGGCCGGCTGCTGCCGAAGGGCGCCTACGAAGAGGTACCCGCCTATTGGCACAAGGCCGCCGATTTCATGAACAGCCTGGATACGCGCGTGCTCATCTACCCGCCGGCCTCCTTTGCGCGGCAGGAGTGGGGGTGGACGCGCGATGAGCCGGCGCAGCCGCTTCTCGACGTCCCCTGGGCCGTCCGCGACGCCGTTCCCCTCATCCCGCCCGAGGCTATCCGTGGCCTGGACGGTGCGATGGCGCAGATCGAGCGCGACCCTACTACGGCGCCCTTCGTGTTGCAGCGCCTGGGCATCGGGGCCGTCGCGGTGCGCCACGACCTGATTTCTGGTTCTGCAACCCATATTCCGGGCGAGGTCCACACCTTCGGGGAGGTCGACGTCGTAGTTTTCGACCGCGACCTCTCCATGAACCTAGCGCCTACGGATCCGCCGCGCGTGGCGGGCGGCGGCGAGTCGCTCGCGCTCCTCTCCGGTCCCCACGAGCTCGTCTCCTCCGACGCGGACATCGTCACCGATACGCCTACGCTGCGTGACCGCAACTACGGCACGCTTTCCGGCCCGGTCTCCGCGCCGCTGGCCCCTGATGACCCCTCTACCGTGCGCAATCGACTGCGCGATTACCCCTCCGCTGGCCCGCTGACCCAGGTGGTGGAGCACGATGGTCGCGTCACCGCATCGTCCTCTGCCGCGGATGCCTCGGCCTTCGGCGGGGCGAACCCGGCGCGCTCTCTCACCGCGGCCGTTGACGGTGAGAACTCCACCGCGTGGTGGCCAGCGCCCGGCGATTCCGGCTGGCTGGAGCTGCACTCCGATTCCACGTGGACCTCGCCCACGCTGCGGCTGATGACCACCGGCACGACTGAGGTGACCATCCACAACGGCGACTCCAAGGTCACGGTCACCATGGAGGCCTACCGCGCCCGCGATATTCGCGTGCCCGGCGCGAAGGCCTCCACCATCCGCATCGAGCCGCAGCGCCGCACCGGAATTGCGGAGGCCTCCATCGTGGATCAGCCCACCCCGCGGCGCATCGTCACCGTTCCCGATACCTCACCCAATGCCGAGCAGTTCCTCTTCCAGCAGGATAACGAACACATCCTCATCCGCTCCTTCACCGCCCCGCGCGATATGACAGTGCGGGTCTCGGGTGAGAAGACAGTGCTTATCGACGGCTCCCCCCACACCCCCAACTCCACCCTCGACCTCTCCGCCGGTCAGCACCTCGTGCGCACCACCGGCGACTGGGCGGCGCTGACCGATACCGCGTCCTCCTTGCCCGCGCCCCTTCCTATCAACTCTGATCGCCCAGCACCCGCAACCGGCGCTACCCCATCGGCCGCATCGGGCGCTGACCACGGCTATACCCCGCTCGCTGCCGGCGAGCCCATCGAGCCCGCCGACCACCACCGCCTCCTCATCACCGGCCGTGCCTTCAACGAGGGCCTGCGCGGCGAGCTGCGCTCCCCCAGCACAGCCGCGATCTCGACGCCAGGTTCAGCACAAGACGCAGCGCCGGATTCGACGCCGAACTCCAACTCGGAACCGCTGGCCCTCGAACCGCGCTCCATCGATGCCGACACGCAAGCCTTCCTCATTCCCGCCGGTGCCGGCGGCACCTTCCACATGTCTTTCGCTGCCGACCGCGCCTATCGCGTGGGCTTGGGCCTCGGCGGCGCGCTCGCCGCGCTGACCACCGCGCTGTGTCTGCTCGTCATGGCCCGCGGCCCCCGCTCCCAAGCCGCTGCCCCCGCCTCGCCTACTGCTTCCGCTGCTTCGTCCGGGGCGTACGCAGCACACGACACAACCTCGACCAGCCCAGTCGCCGATGCCGCCCTGCCGGTATCCTCCGCAGCTTCCCAAATGCTCTCGCCCGCCCGTGTTGCTCACTCGTCTACCTCGGCGCGTGTCCTGCTAGCCCTGCTCATTGCGGCAACGATGGCTCTCGTCGCAGGTCTGCCCGGTGTGGCCGCCGCTGCCGCGGCGTGGGCCATCACCCGCTGGACCACGCTGCGCTCCGACTATCTGGCGGGTATGCTCACCCTTGCCGCGGGCGCGATGCTCGCCCGCGCACCTTGGCCCGCGGAGGGCTACGCCGGCGACTCGCTGCTCGTGCAACTGCTCTGCGTCGCGGCCATTACCTGTGCCTGCCTCCCGCCCCGCAGCACGCCCTAGGTACCCTGCCTCACCGCATATGGTTCCCCTCAAAAGGCATTAGTCAGAAGGTGTCTTTGGGGTCAAGGAAACCATCTGCGGCGATATAAAAGGTTTGTTTGGGGGCAAGGAAACCGTTTGACTAATGCCTTCTGGAAAATGCCATGTGTGAAGTGCCGTCTACGACCCCACCGAACCGGCGGAATCATCAGAGCCAGCAGGGCTGGCGAGGGATCCGGAACTGGCATTGCTCGCAGAAGCGGAGCCGGCAGGGTTATCTGCCTGGCGCGGCAACGAACGCGGAACGGCGATGCGACCGCGCGTAAAGGCGAGGGAGCGGATGAGGTCGCGGCCGGGGACCTCGACAAGCACGTAGGTCGCAGCAGACAGCACGCAGCTGACCACCACCGTAAAAGCCAGCACCACCGCGAAATCCCAGGCAGCACCCGAGAAGGCAGACACACCCAACAGCGGGAAGGCGATGGCCAGCACCGCCACATGCCACATGAAAACCCCATATGACCAGCGGCCCAGCGCCCGCATCACAGCGGAGGAGAGCCAGCTTTCGCGCGGCGCCAGCGCCACCGGCACCACGATGCACGCCCCGCACACGGCCCCCGCCGCAATGCGCCGCGCAAACTCACCCGGTTCTGGATGCACCAAGCCCTGCGGGCCGAACCACTCGCGGCTGGCCAGCCACACGCAGCCCGCCGCCACCGCCCAACAAGCGGGCCGCACAATGCGCCCGGCGCGCACACGCACGCCAGCTGCCTCCGCCTCCGCGGCCAACATTCCCACCGCAAACCACGAGAAATACGCGGGCGGCCAAATCTGCGTATTGACATCGCCGGATTCATATCCGGCCACAAACGACAGAAAACCCCAGAACAAACTCAGCACGCCAGCTCCAGCAATAAGTGCAACCCGCGGGCGCGCCGAAAGCCTATCCAACAACCACGCCAACAGCGGCAACACCGCATAGAAGGCGAACTCCACGCACAGCGACCACAATTGCGTTAACCCGGGAACCAAGCCGTCAGCAATATAGAGCTGCGTGCCGGTCAGGTTGGTGATGACTTGCGGGAAGGTTAAGGGGGAAGCGTCGGGAAGCAAGGCGAGTACCGCCACCACGCACACCACATACAGCGGTGCCAAACGCGCCACGCGAGAAAGAAGATACTGCCCCGCCGTGTGCGCATGCCGCCGGCGCCACAGCAAGAAACCGCTGAGCACGAAGAAGACCGCCACCCCATAATCCAAGCGCTCAGCCCAGGCCCAACCGGTTGCCGTCTGGAAGGACACGTGCGTGATCACGACTGCCAATGCAGCCAGCGCACGCACGCCTTCGAGCTCAGGGAGAAAGCGCATGGCCCACTACGATACTATTTCTGCAGTGAATCCCTCGACCGATCGGAGCTGACGTGTTCCTTCGCTCCCGCCTAGCGCAGGTGACGATTGCCGCCGCGGTATTCCTCATACTCGGGTCCATCCTTCCGCCGCTGTATAACAACCAGTCCCGCCCATTGCCCAGGGACCTCTACATCACGGTCCACGCAGAACAGGACGGGGTCGAGTTCACCCGCCACACCACGACCGCCCCCGCGGAGAAGGATTCCGTGGCCCACGCTGAGTCCACCACGGAGCTCACCGTAGATGGCGACACCTTCGCGCACATCACCGAGGAATCCCTGCTCAACCGCGAGTCCACCTACCCGGTGGCGGGCCCGAACACCACGCAGCACATCGATCTTTCTGCCTTCGACCTGCAGGTGGAAGACCGGATCGAGCGCGATGGCATCAGCTACTTCTTCCCCGCTGGCGCGGAGCAGCGCTCCTATCCTTTCTTCGACCCGCTCACCCAGGACGCGGAGCCCATCGATTTTTTGCGCGATGAGAAGCTCGACGGCATCCCGACCTATGTCTTCCACCAGGATGTCGCGCCGGTTCCCCTCGCGGAGGTCTTCGCCTTCGACAACCAGCGCTCCGGCCCGGCGGGGGATTTCTACTCGCCGGAATCCCTTGAGCGCTACAACCTCAAGCCGAATTCGCACGTCATCCTCGAGCCTTTCTACGCGGTGAGCCGCACGGTATGGGTAGAGCCCACGACGGGCACCATCCTCAACGAGGAGGAACACCCGCGCGTCTTCTGGGCCACTGACGCGCGCCAGGCCCAGGCCATGGTTGACGCCGATGACACACAGGAGCGTGCGCTTCTCGACGTCCCCCTCTCCTGGTCCGACTCCACCCGCACCGAACGCCTCGACTCTGTTCGCCGGGTCATCGACACGGTCAAGATCTTGAGCCTCGTGGGCTGGTTGGGCAAGGCCATCGGCGTGGCGTTGTTGGCAGTGGCGGCCGCGATGTTTATGCGCCGTCATTCGGCGCAGAGCGCGTAGGCGCCCGTGACTACCTCCCTTGCGACGCGCACCGCCCTCGGCGCGTGGGGCGTGGTGCTCGTGCTCGCCGTGTGCTGGCCCTTTGTGCTGCCCGGCGAGTTCCTGTGGCGCGACATGGTGCTGCTTGACCGCCCGGCCCTCAGCGCCGCCGCCTTCGGCGCCGGAGATCTTCCCGCGCGCAATGCTCCACAGGACGGGGTGCTTGCCCTCTTTGGCGGGGCGTGGCTGGCCAGGGTTTTTATCCTCGGCGCGGCGAGTGCCTCGGCGTGGGTGGCGGGTCTATGGACGTGCCAGCGCCCACAATTCAGCCCGTGGGCGGCGGCCGCGGCAATGGCGTGCGCGGTGGCCAATCCTTTCGTCATCGAGCGCCTCCTGCAGGGCCAGTGGTCGCTAGCAGTCGCCGCCTGGTTAGCACCCGTGATCGCGTGGGGTTGCTTGAGCGCTCGCCCGCGCGTGGCGTGGCTGGCGCTGTGGGCCGCGTCCTTGACGCCCACCGGCGGGCTCTTCGGGGGACTCATCGCGGTTGCCTGTGAGCGCGAAGGGCGAAGAAGGTGGCTCTTCGCGGGCGGCTCAGTCTTGTTGTGGTTGCCGTGGTTGGTTCCCAGTCTCGCGGCCGGAAATCCGGGAACCCACGGCGACCCCGCCGCCCAAGCCGCGGCCTTTGCCCCGCGCGCGGAGGCCTACGTGGGTGCGGTTGGCTCGCTGCTCGGCTTCGGCGGCATCTGGAATGCTGCGGCGGTGCCGGCGTCCCGCGAGCATGGCTTCGCTCTAGCAGGCCTGGCCGTCGCCGCCCTTGCCGTTCTGGGCGCCACCCGCCTTCCCCGGCGCGAGCTGCGCCCGCTCGCGGCCCTGGCTGTTCTCGGCATGAGCCTGGCCGTCCTCGGCGCACTCGCCCCCGGGGTCACCGGTTTCGCCGTGGAGCACATCCCCGGCGCGGGTTTGCTGCGCGATTCCTCCAAGCTCACTCTCCTGGCCCTACCGCTGGCTGTGGCAGGCATCGGAGCCCTGCGCCAACTACCCGCCGCACTCGCCCTGTGCGCCTGCCTGCTCCAGGCCCCCGATGCCCCTAAGGAGCTCGCCGTGTTACGCCCACGCGAAACGGGCATCGACCGCCAGCTCGTCGAAGACCTCGACGGGCGCCTGACCTTCTTCGCCGATCGCCCCGCCATGGTGCCGCTCGACGGCGGCATCGCCCTCGACCCCTACTCCAAGGCCGCCAACAAGCTCGACTCCGGGGCGCTCACCGTCGACGGCATAAACGTGGATGAGCCCTCACCCCGCTACTTAGCGGCCGCCGAGGCCTGGGGCAACCGCGACCTCGACCGGTTGGAGGAACTCGGCGTGGGCGCGGTCGTCGAAGCGGGAAGCATCGTTGCCACTACCAACGCGCAACCGGCACCCGCCCCGTGGGGGCTTAGCGCCGCCTGGTGCGCACTTCCGCTTCTAGCAACTCTTCGAAGCGCGCGCCGGTTTTCTCCCACGAAAAAGTAGCCGCCAACTCGCGCGCCGCGTTGCCTAAACGGTGGCGGAGGAGGGGGTCGGCCACAAGCATGCGCACCGCCGGCGCGAACTCCTCCTCGCGCTGTACTAGCACACCGGTTTTGCCGTGGATAACGCTGTCTTGCAGGCCAAACGCATAACCTACTGTGGGCACCCCATGTTGGGCCGCCTCCATGACTGCCAAACCCCAGCCTTCTTTTCGAGACGGCATGAGGTGGACGTCGGCGCGCGCAAGCAGCGCATGCTTATAATCCTCCGTCACCTGACCACGGAAGCGCACGCGCGCCTCCACCCCGTGGGCGCGCGCATACTCGCGCAGGTGGGATTCCCACCAGCCGGAACCGATGACGTCGAGAAGCGCGCCCGGAATCCGCGCCACGGTGTCCATGGCATGCTCAATCTGCTTGTGCGGCACCAGGCGCGACAGCGTCACCAGGTGGATGTCGGCCTCGCGCTCCAAGGTGGGCACGTGTGACGGCAGGGGGTCCACGCCGTTCTCAATGATGTGCGCGCCGTGAATCCCCAGCTTCTCCAGGTCACGCTTCGAGGCCTCCGAGACCGTCACCCACGTGTTCTCGCGATACAGCGCGGGCACCACGCGAGATTCCAGGAACCACCCCAGCCGCGCCAGGACGGGCCCGGCCACCGGCCACTGCTCGCGGTGGCAGTGGTGCGTCAGGATCACCACGGGCGCGCGGGTGGCCAGGCGCGCGAAGAAGGGAATGCCGTTGTGGGTATCCACCACGACATCAGCGCCGCGCAAAGCGCGGCGCCCCAATAAAATCGACAACAGAGCGCGCGGGTACACGCTGAACTTGGCCCCGGCGCGCGAGTAAAGCACGCCGTTGCGGCGCTCGCGCTTAGCGGCGTTCATGTGGCGCGCGGTGCGGAAGACCACCTCGTGGCCCTGGGCAGCGAGGTATTCCCCGACGCGCTCGAGGTAGCGCTCGGAGCCGCCACCTTGCGGGTGGGTGGAATCGCGCCAGCACAAAAGAAGGATTTTCATGACGATGCTTTAGCCTAGTGGGTTATGAAACGCACCCGTGCCTTGGCCACACTGCGCCGCTCCTGGCGGCTGCTGCGCTCCTTCCGTTTTGAGCAGACAGCACCCGCGATCTTTTATGGGGGGCTGGCTGAGGACACCGCCGCGCTTGTCGACGCCCTCTCCCGCGACCAGTCTTTGTCCCTCACCGGCGCGCGCGTGCTCGACGTCGGGGGAGGGCCCGGCTATTTCGCGTCGGCCTTTGCCCAGCGCGGGGCCAGCTATGTGGGGCTGGAGCCGGACGTGGGCGAGATGTCCGCCGCCGGCATCGAGGTGGCCCAGGCTGTGCGCGGCGATGGCACGCGCCTGCCTTTCGCGGATGACACCTTCGACATCACGTATTCCTCCAACGTGGCCGAGCACATCCCCAATCCGTGGGACATGGGCGAGGAGATGCTGCGCGTAACCAAGCCCGGCGGGCTGGTGATCGTGAGCTACACGGTGTGGCTGGGACCCTTCGGCGGGCACGAAACCGGCCTGTGGGAGCACTACGTGGGCGGCGAGTTCGCCCGCGACCGCTACACCCACCGCCACGGCCACCCACCGAAGAACGTCTTCGGCACCTCGCTCTTTGCGCTCTCCGCCCGCGAGGGCTTGGACTGGGCGCGACGTGAATCGTCGCGTGGTTCGGAGCTCGTCGCAGCTTTCCCGCGCTACCACCCGTGGTGGGCCTGGTGGGTGCTCAAGGTGCCGGTGCTGCGCGAGTTCCTCACCTCTAACCTGGTCCTCGTCCTGCGCGCTTAATCCCCGAAAACGCCGAATGCTCCCCCGCAGGGGAGCATTCTTTAGATGCGAAGACTAGGAGGCAGACTCAACGCGCTCCTTGAGGGCGGAGAACTGGTCCCACACCTCAGACGGAACGCGGGAGCCCAGGAAGGTCAGGTACTCCTTGTTGTCTTCCATGTCGCCAGCCCAATCGGCCGGGTTCACGGCAAGCGCCTCGCGGACGTCCTCGATGTCGAAGTCCAAGCCGGTGAGGTCGATATCCTCTGGGCGGGCGGTGTGGCCCACGACGGTCTCAACGGCGTCGACGTTGCCCTCGATGCGGTCCACGATCCACTTAAGAACGCGGGAGTTCTCGCCGAAGCCCGGCCACAGGAAGCGGCGGTCCTCACCGCGGCGGAACCAGTTCACCAGGAAGATGGCCGGCATGCGGTCGCCGCCCTTTTCGCCCATATCGATCCAGTGCTGCAGGTAGTCACCGGCGTTGTAGCCCATGAACGGCAGCATGGCCATCGGGTCGTGACGCAGGGCGCCGACTTTGCCCTCAGCGGCAGCGGTCTGGCCGGAGGAGAGCAGGGCGCCAATCATGGTGCCGTGGTTCCAGTCGAAGGCCTGGGTCACCAGCGGGACGGTATCCGCGCGGCGGCCGCCGAAGAGGATGGCGTCAATCTTGACGCCCTTCCAGTCATCAAACTCCGGCGCAGCGGACGGGCACTGGGTAATCGGCACGCAGTAGCGGGAGTTCGGGTGCGCAGCCTTGGTGGTCGAAGCCGGGGTCCAGTCGTTGCCATGCCAGTCGATGAGGTGCTCCGGGGCCTCGCCCATTTCCTCCCACCAGACATCGCCGTCGTCGGTCAGCGCGACGTTGGTGAACAGGGTGTTTCCCGGCTCCATCGTCTTCATGGCGATCGGGTTGGAGTCGTAGTTAGTACCCGGTGCCACGCCGAAGAAGCCGTTCTCCGGGTTGACGGCGTACAGGCCGTCCTCGCGCAGCTTCATCCAGGCGATGTCATCGCCCACGACCTCAGCCTTCCAGCCCGGGATGGTCGGGGTAATCATGGCCAGGTTGGTCTTACCGCAGGCGGACGGGAAGGCGGCCGCGATGTGGTACTTCTTGCCCTCCGGGTTGGTGAGCTTCAGGATGAGCATGTGCTCTGCCATCCAGCCCTCTTCCTTCGCCATGACGGAAGCGATACGCAGCGCGTAGCACTTCTTGGCCAGGATGGCGTTTCCGCCGTAGCCGGAGCCATAGGACCAAATCTCCTTGGTTGCCGGGAACTGCGTGATGTACTTCTTGTCGTTGCACGGCCACGCGACATCCTCCTGGCCCGGCTCCAGCGGAGCACCGACGGAGTGCAGGGCGTGGACAAAATCGCCGTTGTCCCCGATCTTGTCCAGAGCCTGCTGACCCATGCGGGTCATGATACGCATGGAGAGCACGACATAAGCGGAGTCAGTAAGCTGCACGCCGAGCTTGGGGTCCGGGTCGCTAATCGGGCCCATGCAGAAAGGCACCACATACATGGTGCGGCCCTTCATGGAGCCGCGGAAGGCCTCGGTCATCTCTTCCTTCATGGCTGCCGGCGGGGCCCAGTTATTGGTCGGTCCTGCGTCCTCGGCAGTCTCGGTGCAGATGAAGGTACGGGACTCCACGCGCGCGACATCCGACGGGTTCGAGCGAGCCAGGTAGGAGTTCGGGCGCTTCTCCTCGTTGAGCTTAATCAGGGTGCCCTTCTCCACGAGTTCAGCGGCGAGACGGTCAGCCTCCTCCTGGGAGCCATCTACGAAGACGACCTCTTCCGGCTGGAAGAGCTCGACGCTCTCACTGATCCACGAAATAAGCTTCTCGTTCTTCGTGGGCAGTTCACCTACAAGGCCCTTAATGGTTGCGGTCATCTCACATTCTCCTGTGGTCGGTGTGGCCAGGGTGCTTTATATCGCCGAAGGTTTCCCCTATCGACGTTTCACCAACCAGAGTACGGATACTGGTGATAACAGAATGTGTAATACAGCCCACCCCGGTTATATCCACCCTGGTTAACCCGACTAACCCAAGGACAACGAAGTGTGAATTAAGGCACGCAGCCACCAAAGATACCCCCGCACAGGGGTGGATTTTCTTTGGGTTGCCCATCCCGTACGCCCGTCCCGCTACCCCCACGGCGTCCTGTGTGGCCTCCACCTGGACGCCCCTCCGCCCTCCACGGCGCGGCACGTTGCCCCTCACCCCTGCTTAAGGGAACAATGTCAACTGATGAATAGTGCAGACTCCTCCCAGAATCCCGCCGCGCAGATGCCTCATGGCCGCGGCCTCCAGACGGATTTCAACGCCGAGTTCAACAATGATTTGGACTACCCACGCCTCGGCAACGTGACCTTCCGTCGCGGCACCCTCACCGACAACCAGAACGCCCTCTTCGAGGAGCACTGGCCTCAGTTGGGACGCCTGCTTGCCGACGAACCCCTCGACATCCCTGCCTGGTTCGGCCGCGAGGGCGCCAAGACCATCGTGGAGATCGGCTCCGGCACCGGTACCTCCACTGCCGCGATGGCCCCGTTGGAAAAGGACACCAACATCGTTGCCGTCGAGCTCTACAAGCCGGGCCTAGCCAAGCTGCTGGGCTCCATCATCCGCAACGACATTGAGAACATCCGCATGGTCCGCGGCGATGGCATCGAAGTTCTCATGCGCATGTTCGCGCCCGAGTCCCTCGACGGCATCCGCATCTTCTTCCCGGATCCGTGGCCCAAGGCCCGCCACCACAAGCGCCGCATCATCCAATCCGGCACGCTCAACCTCTTCGCTTCCCGCCTCAAGCCGGGCGGCGTGCTCCACGTGGCCACCGACCACGCCGGCTACACCGAGTGGATTAACGAGCTCGTCGAGGTCGAGCCCTCCCTCGACTACAAGGGCTGGCCCTGGCCGGAGTGCCCCATCCTCACCGACCGTCAGGTCATCACCAAGTTTGAGGGCAAGGGTCTGGATAAGGAACACGTCATCACCGAGTACCTGTGGGAGAAGAAGTAATGGCCGGCACCTACCTTTTGGTGTGGGATGCGCCCAACATGGACATGGGGCTCGGCGCCATCCTCGGCGGGCGCCCCACCGCCGCCTACCGCCCACGCTTCGACGCCATCGGCCGCTGGCTGGTGGAGCTGGCCTTCGACAACGACGCCACTCCCGAAGCCGCCGTCTTCACCAACGTCACGCCCGGCGGCGCCGACGTCATCCGCCCGTGGGTCGAGGCCATCCGCAACGTCGGCTTCGCCGTCTTTGCCAAGCCGAAGCTCCACGAGGACGATGATGTCGACCCCGACATGGTCGAGTACATCAAAGCCAACCGCGAGAACCTCTCCGGTGTCATCGTGGCCTCGGCTGACGGCCAGAACTTCCAACACCTGCTGGAACAGCTCAACGCTTCCGGCCTGCCCACCTGCGTGCTCGGTTTCCACGAGCACGCCTCCTGGGCACTGACCCACCCCGACATCGAATTCGTCGACCTCGAAGATATCGAGGGCGTCTTCCGCGAGCCGCTGCCGCGCGTTAACCTGGATAATCTACCTCCAGGCGGCGCCTGGCTGCAGCCTTTCCGCCCGCTGTCCGCGCTGCTTCCGGAGCGCGCGCCCGAGCACAGTTAGGAGCCGCATGTTTTATTCTTGGGGCCGTTTCTCCTACGCCCACCGCAAGGTCATTCCGCTCCTCATCGTCGGGCTCATCCTCGGCCTCTTTGTCGGCTTCGGCACGCGCCTTGAGGAGCGCATGAGCCAGGAGGGCTGGGAGGACCCAGGGGCGGCGTCGACAAGCGCGGCACAGATCGAGCTGGAGACCTTCGGCCGCGACAACTCCGGCGACGTCATCCTGCTTTTCGACGACCCCGATGCCCACGCCGCCGAGGCCAAGGCCTTCCTCGACGAGCTCCAGACCCAGTACCCGGAGCAGATCGACTCCGTCACCAGCTACTTTGATAAGCGCAACCCGAACCTCATCACGCAGGACCACTCCACGGCCTTCGCCGCCATCGGTCTGAAGGGCGACGGCGAGCAAACGCTCAAGGACTTCCGCGCCATCGAGGATTCCCTGCACTCCAGCGGGCTGCCCGTGCAGGTAGCGGGTGCCACCGCCGTGGCCGATGCGCTGGATGAGGGCATGGCCAAGGACATCTCCCGCGCGGAGAAGGCCGCCCTCCCGCTTGTCGGCCTTCTGCTCCTCGTAGTCTTCGGCTCCGTCGTCGCGGCCTTCATGCCGCTCGTCGTGGGCGGGCTATCCATCCTAGGTTCCTTGGGTATCCTTTCCATCCTGGCCGGCTTCCTGCAGGTCAACGTGTTTGCGCAGGCCGTCGTCACGCTGCTGGGCTTGGGCCTGGCCATCGACTATGGCCTGTTCATGGTTTCGCGCTTCCGCGAGGAGCTGGACAAGGGCCGCAGTACCCAAGAGGCCGTGGCGATCACCACCGCCACCGCCGGCCAGACCGTGGTCTTTTCCGCCGCGATGGTGGCCGTGTCCCTCTCCGGGCTCTTCCTTTTCCCGCAGGCCTTCCTCAAGTCCGTGGCCTATGGCTCCATCTCCGCCGTCGGCCTCGCCGCACTCCTGTCGGTGATGGTGTTGCCGTCGTTGTTTGGCCTGCTGGGCCCCAACATCGACAAGTGGACTGTGCGCAAGACCTCGCGCCGCGGGCGCCGCATCGAGGACACGTGGTGGTACCGGATGCCGCGCTGGGCCATGGGCCGCGCGGGTCTGATGACCACCGCTATCTGCGCGCTGCTCATCGCGCTGACCCTGCCGGTGCTGGGCGTGAAATTCGGCGGCATCAACGAGACCTACCTGCCGCCCAACCAGGACGCGCGCGTGGCGCAGGACCAGTTCAACGAGCAATTCCCTTCCTTCCGCACCGAGCCGGTCAAGCTGGTGGTGAAGAACGCGACGAATGAACAGCTTGTCGACGTCGTCATGCAAGCCCGCTCCATCCAAGGCCTTACCGAGCCGATGGGCCCGAAGACCGCGACCGTCGACGGCACCACCGTCCTCGGCGCCGGCATCCAAGACCGCGATGACTACGCGCGGATCGTCCACGAGCTCGAGAACATTGAGGCACCGGAAGGCGTGGAGCTCTACGTCGGCGGTACCCCGGCCATGGAGGTCGAATCCCTCGACGCGCTCTTCGACACGCTGCCCTGGATGGCCCTCTACGTGGTGCTGGCCACCTTCATCCTCATGGCGCTGGTCTTCGGCAGCTTCATCCTGCCGCTGAAGGCCATCATCATGACGCTGCTTTCCCTGGGTGCGACGCTGGGCATCTTGACGCTCATGTTCGTCGACGGCCTCGGCTCCGGCCTGCTCAACTTCACCGCCGGCCCGCTCATGAGCCCGATTCTGGTGCTCATCATCGCCATCGTCTTTGGCCTGTCCACGGACTACGAAGTCTTCCTGGTTTCGCGCATGGTGGAGGCCCGCCGCCGCGGTGCGTCCACGGACGAGGCCATCGCTGCGGGCACCGCGCACACCGGTGGCATCATCACGGCGGCCGCGCTCATCATGATCGTGGTCGCAGGTGCCTTCGGTTTCTCCGACATCGTGATGATGAAGTACATCGCCTTCGGCATGATTTTCGCCCTGCTTATCGACGCCACCATCGTCCGCATGCTCCTCGTCCCCGCCGTCATGCACCTGCTGCGCGAGGACAACTGGTGGGCCCCGCGCTTCCTCACCCGCCTGACCCATCGCCTCGGCGGCGACAACACTCCAGCTGCCGAGCCGGACCTAGCCACCGCATCCGCTGCCGCGCCAACGCCCACCGCCCCAGCGCTGAACAACGAAGAGGCCGCACCGGCTAAACAGGCTGTGCCCTCCACCACCGTAACTACCGAGCGGGACGAGCCGCGTTCTTCGGCTGGATCCACCGGGCAGGCAGAGAAACCGGTTGTTCCCATTACTCCCACAGCACCTGTCGAAAAGCCGGGCTCGCGGGGCGAGGTAGAGGGGACGTCGGCAAGCAGGGCAAGCGAAGCCGCCGTACGCGGGGACCGCAGCGCCGACACTGACGCGGAGCTCATCCCCTTCTCCGAGCTGGTCAAGCGCCTCAAGTCCACGGATGGTCGATGAAGAAGAACTGGCTGACCTGGATAATCTCCCTGCTGATTCTGGCCGCGCTAGCGTGGTTCTTCCGCGACCAGCTGGACTTCATCTCCGAGGGATTGCGCCGCCTGCGCCACGCTGAACCTTTCCCCGTGGTGCTGGTGGTGTTCTTCGCACTGCTCTCCATCGCGGGCATGGCGGAGGTGATGAAGCGGCTCATCGGCGCGGGCGGCGTCAAGGTGCCGCTGCGCGAGACCTACGCCATCACGCTGGCCTCCAATGCGTGGTCCACGACTCTGCCGGCGGGCCCCGCCTTTTCGGCTTTGCTCACCTTCCAGGTGCAGCGCCGCTGGGGTGCGTCGGTGGCGCTGTGCAGCTACTTCCTGTTTTTATCCTCGATCATTAGCTCGATGTTCCTCGCGCTCATTGGCTTGGGCGGGGTATTTTTCCTCAACGCGGATATGGCTCTGGGATCGCTGATCACCACGGTTGTCCTCATGCTCGCGGCGCTCGGGGGCATCTTCTGGCTGACCTCGCACCCGGTGACCCTTGAGCGCTGGCTGCGCAAGCTGCGGCCCGGCCCGAAGCGGGACCGTGCGATTCAAGAGGTGCGCAACTTGGGCGAGGTCCACCTTTCGCGTGGCCCCTTTGCTGTGGTTGCTGGGGCGTCGCTGGTTCACCGCCTGGCCGATATGGCAGCGCTGTGGGCCTCCGTGTGGGCGGTGACCGGGGAGATTCCGTGGCTGCGCGCCGGCGCCGATGACACCACCCTGGCCGGTGTTGCCCTAGCCTTCCTCGCGGCGAAGCTGGCCGGCTCCGCACAGGTCACCCCGGGTGGTGTGGGCACGGTGGAGGCCGCGCTCATCACCCCGCTGGTGGCCACGGGCCTGACCGTGGTGCACGCCACCTCCGCCGCCATCATCTACCGGCTTATTTCCTTTGCGCTCATCACTATCATTGGATGGGTCATCTACTTCGCTCATTACGCCCGCGATGGCTTCTCTTACGCGGCGTTGAACCGGAAGGAATCCTAAATGCGCGTCGCCCCGCTTATCGACGTCCTCGCTCTCGCCCTCTTCGCCATCCTCGCCCGCCTGGCGCACGGTGGTCTGAGCTTTAGCTCGTGGGTTGATGCCTTCTGGCCGTGGACCGTGGGCGCGTTGGTTGGCTGGGTCATCATCATGGCGGCGAAGCTGAGCGGCCTGTGGAAGGAGGGCGTCGTCGTGTGGCTGAGCGCCATCATTGGCGGCATGGCCCTGTGGATGCTGGTCAACGGCCGCCTGCCACACTGGTCCTTCCTCATCGTGGCCACCGTGATGTCGGCGCTGTTCTTCTTTGGTTGGCGCGCCATCGCGGCCTTTGCGTCCCGCTCCCGCGCATAGAATCTATGTCATAGTCGGTTACCCGTCGACCTACTTTCATCCTTTTACGCCTTTGAAAATTAGTGTTTGAGCTGGGAGTTTAGCGTTCCGGTTGCGGGGTGCTTCGGGCCGGTTTAGTGTGTGGGGCATGAAGTTGGGGGACTTACTCGGGGTACTCGCTCGCGGCATGCACGTCGTGTCCTTGTGCGCTGGCCACACCCGTGAGGAGATGCTGGCGCTTGGCGCGACGCCGCGCATAGCACGGCAGCTCGAAGGACTTCACCGCGTTTATTTTGGCCAGACTGCTTTCACTGCCAAGCAGCGCCGCGCCCGGGAGACTGACCATGCGCTGGATACGCTGTTACAGATTGAACGGCATGTGTCGCGCGTCAAGAACTCACGCCAAGCATGGGACCTGCGAGTGGAGTTGTGTGGGACACCCGAGGGTGAGATTGCGGGCGTGGCGAAGCGCCGGCTCGCGGAGCTCAAGCCCGAGCCCACTCCTGGCGTCCGTGTGCGACGCAGTACGGGCGGCATGCACAAGCTCATCATCACCGACCGCCCGCGCGCGATTGCCAATCTGGTAGGCACGCTCAAAGCCACCTCGGAGGATCTGCTGAAGGCAGTCCACGAGGTCTTTTCCGGCAGTGGGGCGCCGAAGCCGGCGTTGCATGCTCACGTCATTGTGCGCCTTGAACAGCTGGACAAGATTGTGCGCGGCGAGGGCGATGACATCCTTCTGCAGGCTACCGACGGCGGCACCATGACGGGCGCTGAGTTCCTTCACACGACGTTCGACGAGCGTGGCTTCGTCTCCCTCTTTCACCCAGTCGAGGGGCCGGTCAATGTGTATCACGGCAGCCGCTTCGCCAACGATAAACAGCGGCTTTTGCTCAGCGCAGAGCATCCGACGTGCGCTTGGCTCGGCTGCACAAGACCGGCCGCGGAATGCCAGATGCACCACATCAGACGGTGGCAGGATGGCGGGCCGACGAACCTCGACAACCTCGTGCCGCTATGTAAGTACCACAACGCTATCAACGACGATGACCCCGCACGCCCCACATATCGCGGGCGCATCGACCGCATCGAAGGACGCATGGCCTGGCTGCCTCCCGACGGTGGACCGCCAGTCCTCCTTCCCAGCCCGGTCTGGGAGTAGATCAAAAAAGCCCCTCCACAAGGAGGGGCTAGAAGCGCTGGCTTACTTCGAGCTCAGGGCGCCAACGTTCACGCCGGCCTGGTTGAGCAGCATGATGACGAGGTTGATGATGTCACCGCTGAGGTCAAGAACGCTAGAGAGCATTGGGTTTCTCCTTTGATTGAATTCCTAGTCTTTAGGCTTATCGGATAGAACGGGCCCGCATGTTACGCCCCGTGCCAGGGCACGCAGCGGAGGTTTAGGTCGCCCGGTGAGCATGCACCCCGGAGCAGCTAACACGAGGCAGTGAACCCCTGTCAGCTTCAGAACGCTAGAGCGGGGAGATGGTGTGCTTCTTGGGCAGGTCCTTCTCCTGCTTATCGGCCAGCTGGCGCAGCGCGCGGCGCAGGGCCAAGCGCGACTCGGAGGGCTTAATCATGCCATCGAGGTAGCCGCGCTCCGCGGCGACATAAGGCGCGGTCATGGTCTCGTCGTAGAAGTCCATGAACATCTTCTTCGTCATCGCGCGCTGCTCCGGGGTCTCGGCGGCCTCGAGCTGCTTGCCCGCAATCATGACCACCGCGGCGGCCGAGCCCATCACTGCAATCTGAGCCGTCGGCCACGCCAAGTTGATATCACCGGTCAAGTTCTTCGAACCCATCACGGCATACGCGCCGCCATAGGCCTTGCGCACAATCAGCGAAACCTTCGGCACGGTAGCCTCCACCACCGCAAACGCGAACTTCGCGCCGCGGTGAATCAAGCCCGCCTTCTCCTGGTCCACGCCCGGCAGGTAACCCGGCGTATCCACCACGAAGACCAGCGGGATGTTGTAGGCATCGCAAATACGGATAAAGCGCGCGCCCTTATCGGCGGCATCCGCATCGATGCAGCCCGCCGAGTGCATCGGGTTATTGGCCACAAAACCCACGGCCTTGCCATCAATACGGCCAAAGGCGGTGATGACGTTGGGGGCGTAGTTTTCTTGGATTTCGATGAGATCGTCGTCGTCGCCAAGCTGCGTGAGCAGGTCCATCATGTCGTAGCCGGCGTTCGTGTCATCCGGCATGAAGGAATCCAGCTCAGTGTCTTCAGCCACCTCGTCATCAGAAGGTGCGTCGAAGACCGGGGACTCGTCGAAGCAGGTCAGCGGCAGGTGATCCAGCAAATCACGAACCAGGTCAAAGGCCTCATCCTCCGAGGGCACCACGACGGACACGTTGCCGTTGAGCTCCTGCTGGCGGGCGGAACCCAAGTCGTGGGAAGAAATCTCCTCGCCCGTGACCTCCTTGATCACGTTCGGGCCCGTCACGTACATCTCCGCCTCACCATCGACGGCGATGATGAAGTCCGTGGTCACCGGCGCATACACCGCGCCACCGGCGGACTTGCCCATCATGATGGAAATCTGCGGGCTGCGACCACTAAGCGGCAGCTGGCGGCGGGCAATCTCCGAGTACATGGCCAGCGACGTCACCGCGTCCTGAATACGCGCACCGCCGGAATCCTGGATGCCGATGACCGGGCAGCCAATCTTGATGGCCAAATCCATGATGTCGGTGACCTTCTTGCCAAAGGTCACGCCCACGGAACCGCCGTAGACCGTCTTATCATGCGCGTAAATGCACACCGGGCGGCCGTTGATGCGGCCGTGGCCGGTGACCACGCCGTCGGAGTAAATCGCATCCGGGTCACCGGGGGTCTTGCCCAGGGCGCCGGTTTCGACGAAAGAGCCTTCGTCGAGAAGCGCGGCGATGCGTTGGCGCGGAGTCGAGCGGCCGGCCTCATCGCGGCGTGCCCGGGAGCGTTCACTGCCGGGATCCTGGGCACGCTCGAGGCGCTCGCGTAGGTCCGCTAGCTTGTCAGCGGTACTAGTCACTTCCGAATCTTCTCCTCGATCCATTCATCCATGTGCTTGCCCACGATACCGATTGCGGGCTCGTCGGGAACCGCCAGGTGGTCGCCCGGCAGCTGCACAATCTCCAGATCCTTCACGATAACGCCCCAACCGCCGTCCGGGTTAACTTCGGCATAGGCCGGCTCGAGCTCGATGGCGCCATCATGCATGCGCTCGGAGCGGAAGAGGATGACGGGCACGCTTACCGACGCCCACCGTCCCATATCCAGCGAGCCCAGAATCTGGTTGTCCACGAAGGATGCGCGCTGGTGCTCCAGCACACCGGCGGACAGGCCGTGTTCGGAAGCGTCGGTGGAGCTGAGGAATTCCGCGAGCATGGCCATGAGCGCATCTTCACCCACGGTCTCCAGCATCTCGTAGGGCGGCTCGAAGTCGAGGCCGTAGGTCTTCTTGGCAAAGGCTGCGTAGCGGCCCCAGCGGGCCTTGGTCTCCTCCAGCGTCTTCGGGGCCGGGTGGGCCGGCTGGGTGGTATCCAGCAGAGCGATGAAGGCAACCTCAGCAGTATCCTCGCCGCGGGCTGCGCGCTCCTGGAGCTGGTAGGCCACCTCATAGGCCAGCGCGCCGCCGAAGGACCAGCCGCCGAGCACGACCTTGCGGCCGCGCGCGTAGTGCAGGATGTCCTCGATGTAGGCGGCGGCGCGATCCTCCAGGCTGCCCTCGAGGCGCTCCACGCCATAGACCGCGACATCCGCCGGCAAACGACGGGTCAGCGGCTGGTAGACCACGGTGGTGCCGCCGGCCGGGTGGAACATGAAGACGGCGGGGCCATCGGCCTCGCGCAGGACACGGATATTGCCCTCAACCTCGGTTTCCAGTCCCTCGCGGACGAGGTCGGCCAAGTTCTCCAGCGCTTCGGCCTCGTGGACCTGCTGCACGGTGACCTCGATGCCGGCGCGCTCGGTGAGGCGCTCGGCAATCTTCTCAGCTACCTCTTCGCTGACCTGTGGCAGCGCGGACGTCACGCCGGCCGCGGCCTTACCTGTGAAGGTGGCCCAGGTGCCGAAGACCATGCGCTCCGAGGCATCGCGCGGGGCGACGCCGACGCCCACGGTCGCTTCCTCGGCTGATTCCGCAGCGTCCTTCGCGCTCACCGCGGACGAGTCGGCGGGCGCGGAAGGTGCGTCGGCGGCTGCATCGGCCGGTGCCTGTGCGGCAGAACCGGGCTGCTCGGACACGGCCTCTTCAACCATGGTGATGACGTCGGCGAGGGAGGCGTCGCGAAGCGCCTGCACCTGCAGCGGCGGAATCTGGAAGTCATTCTCCACGCGGTTCTTGATGCGCATGCCCATGAGCGAATCCAGGCCCAGGTCAATGAGCGGCAGCTCGCGCGGGAGATCGGAGACGTCGTAGCCCATGGACTCCGACACGATGAGTGCCAAGCGCTCCTCCACGCTCTCCGTCGCCGGGTCCCAACGCACGGCGTCGACGCCCACGTCGGGGTCAGCAAACTGCGGCGCGGTCACGGCCTGAGGCAGGCTCGGCTTGGCCGTCGGGGTGGGTTCTGCAAGGTTGAGGGTCGAGGCAAAACCTTCCGCAACGAGCTTGGTAGTCGCTCCATCCACGTAGTGCACCGCCACCGACAGTCCGCCCAGCGTGCGGCGAACGATCGTGGTGACCTCGCCCTTCGCGGGCAGATCCAGGTGCTCCTCGCTCGCCGCGATGTGCGCGCCCGGGGTGACGGCCTCGGCGGCTGCCTCCAGGATGGCCAGCGCGCTCGGCGCCTGGTCGGCGTTCGTGGAGAAGGCCACCGCGCCTTCCGGCAGGCTCACGCGCGCACCCGGCAGACCGGACACACCAGAAGAAGGGCGAGCATTGGTCCAGAAACGTTGGCGGCGGAAGTGGGTATGGGGGGCGTCGACAAACTCGCCGGAGCCAAAGACCTTGGTGTAATCCACCGGAGTTCCCGCGACGTAGAGCTTGCCCAGCAGGTCCAGCAGCGACTCGGTGGGGTCCACCTTGCGCTTCAGGCTGTAGAGCAGCTGCGCATCCGCCTTGCCCGCGGCAAAGGCGGTGGACATCAGGCCCATGAGCGCAATCGGGTTCGGGGAAATCTCAACGATCTGCATGTGGCCGGCCGCGAACGCCGCTTCCGCTGCCTCCTGCAAGTAGACGGGCTTGCGGGTCATGCGGATCCAGTAGTCCTCATCGTGCAGCACCGTACCGGGGCGGTAGACCTTGCCGCGGTCCACGGAGGAGAAGAGCGTCGTGTGCAGCGGGCGGGTCTCGATACCAGCGATTTCCGCGTAAAGCTCACCCAAGAGCGGATCAACGGCGGAGGTGTGGCCCGCGCCCTTGACGTTGAGTGCACGGGCGAACTTGCCCTCGCCTTCGAGGCGCTCCACCAGCGCGAGGACCTCCTCGCGCGGGCCACCCACGGTAGTCATGCCGGGGCCGGTGTACACGGCGGGTTCGATGGAACCCGGCAGGGCGTCAATCTCCTCGGCGGAGAGCTCGACGACGGCCATGGCGCCCTGCTGGTCCTCCGGAAGCGAGGCCTCGCCCTCGCCCATGAGGCGCGCGCGGTGGCAGGCGATGAGCATGGCGTCGGCCGCCGTGATGCCGCCCGCTGCATAGGCCGCGCCGATCTCACCCATGGACATGCCGATAACGCCGGCCGGGCGCACGCCGAAGGTGTCGAGCAGATCCGTCAGCGCGATCTGGATGGCGGTGATGGCCACCTGCGCGGTTTCGGTGTTATAGGTCTGGGCGTCGTCGTGCACCAGCTCCAGAATGGACCATCCGGATTCGCGCTGGACGATGACGTCGAGCTCCTCCAAGCGCTCCTTGAACAGCGGCGAGACCTCAATCATGTCCTTGGCCATCTTGCGGTGCTGGGAGCCGAAACCGGAGTACATGAAGACTGGTCCGTGCACCGACGGGGAATCCGCCGCGGCGATGCCCACGGAGACGGTTCCCTCGGAGACCTGGCGCAGGCGCTTAACAGCTTCCTCGCTTGACGACGCCACCACTACCGCCCGCGAGCGCCCATGGTTGCGGCGCGCAAGGGTGCGGGCCAGGGAAAGCAGGTTCGGGTTCTCTGCCTCGATATAGTCCGCCAAGTCAGAAGCCGCTGCAGCACGACGGGAGGGTAGCAGGCCGGAAACCGGCAGGGCTACTGGTTGGTCTTCGCCGATGGCGACCTGCGGAGCGTCCTGGTGGGTCAGCCCGCGGTAGTCCGTTAGAACAACGTGCGCATTGGTGCCGCCGAAGCCGAAGCCGGAGACACCCGCGACCTTCTGGCCGGAGTACTCGGGCCACTCGCGCGGGTCCTCGACCACTTCGAGGTGCTCGGCGTCGAAATCGATATAGCGGTTGGGGCCCGCGTAGTTGATATTCGGCGGGATGACGCCGTGGCGCATTCCTTCGATGACCTTGATGAGGCCCACCACGCCGGCGGCGGACTCGGAGTGGCCGATGTTGGTCTTGGCAGAACCCAGCAGGGTCGGGTTCGCGGCCTGGCGGCCCGGGCCCAACACGCGGCCGAGCGCGGTGGCCTCGATGGGGTCACCGAGGATGGTGCCGGTGCCGTGGGCCTCGACGTAGTCCACGTCCTGCGGGCGGATGCCGGCGTCGGCATAGGCGCGCTCGAGGACGTCGACCTGCGCCTCCGGGTTGGGGGCGGTCAGGCCGTTGGAGTGGCCGTCGGAGTTGACCGCGGTGCCCTTGATGACGGCGTGGATGGTGTCGCCATCGCGCTCGGCGTCCTCGAGGCGCTTGAGCACGAGCACGCCCGCGGCATCCGCGCGGACGATGCCATCAGCATCATCGGAGAAGGCGTGGATGGCGCTGGTGGGCGAGGTGACACCCAGCTCACTGAAGCCAATGGAGGCGTGCGGCGAGGCCAAGATGTTCACGCCGCCGGCAAGTGCCGTATCAGCCGCACCCACACGCAGGTCCTTGACCGCCTGGTTGACCGCCACGAGGGAGGCAGAGCACGCGGTGTCCACGTTGAGCGATGGCCCGCGCAGGTCAAAAGCGTAGGACAGGCGGTTGGCCACGATCGCCGAAGACGTACCCGTCATGGCATAGGGATGCATCTCAGCCGGGTCGGCGGTAATGAGCATGCCGTAGTCATTGTTGGTGGAGCCCATGTAGACACCGGTGGCGGTGCCGCGCAGCTGGTTGGCAGGCACGCCGGCATCCTCGAGGGCCTCCCATGCCACCTCTAGAAGAATGCGCTGCTGCGGGTCCATATTGGCCGCCTCCAGCGGGGAGAGGCCAAAGAACTCGGCGTCGAAGGAGGCGATGTCCTCGATGTAGCCGCCGTCGGTGTTTTGCTGCTCCATCTTCTCGCTGGTAATTGGGTCGGAGGAGTACTCCGACCAGCGTCCGACGGGCAACGGGCCGGTACCAGCGCGGCCCTCGACGAGCATGGTCCAGAACTCGTCGACGTTCTTGGCTCCCGGGAAACGGCCGGCGTAGCCGATGACGGCGATGTCCCCGCCCGCGAGGGAAGCAGAACGCGGCGAAGCCCCACGCGGCGCGCTTTCTGCCGGGGCGCCGGATGCGCCGTTGACAAGGCGCTCTGCCAGCTGCGCAATGGTGGGATACTCATAGGCCACGGTGGGTTCAAGCTTAATGCCGAGGAGGTTCTCTAACTCGCCGGAAAGGACCACTGCGTCACGCGAGGACAGCCCGAAATTCTCCAGCGGCTTGGTGTCCGTGATTTCCTCTGCCGACAGGCCGGTGGTCTGCGCAACCCAAGTGCGCAGCCAGCCACGAAGCTCTTCAACGGTCATAAATCTCTAGCTTTCTTACGCGGACTAAAACTAACTAAATGTGCGGTCGATTTTGCGCAGCACAAAAGCGCGCACATCGATGCGTCTATAGGGGTTATCGGACGATTATCCCACTTTGTTAACTTGGGTTTCATAACCGACATACCCACAGGCAGCAGCAACCCCCGCCCCGCAGTAGCGCGGAAACGGGGGGTTGAAAGGCGCGAACTTTAGGAGGCGAGGTAGCTCTTCTTCGCCACGCGGCGGGCAATCTTGCCCGAGGAGGTGCGCTTAATCTCATTAGCGTTGAACCACTGGATGGCGGCCGGCGTCACGCCGTGGTGCGCGGAGACCGCGGAGCGGATTGCCTCGGACGCGGCGGCGTCATCCGCTGGGTTGGCACCGTCGGCGCGCTCAATGAGCAGAACGAGCTCCTCGGTGCTGCCACCCTCCACGGAGAAGGCCGCGATGGAATCCGCGCGCACGTGGCCCGAGGCCTCCTGCACGGTGCCTTCGATGTCCTGCGGGTAGTGGTTACGGCCAGCCACCACGATGAGGTCCTTGAGGCGTCCGGTGATGTAGAGCTGGTTATCCACGATTGCTGCCAGGTCACCCGTGGCCAACCAGTTGTTATCCTCCGGCGCGTTCGGCACGCGGGAGCCCTCCGCCAGGCGCTCGCCCAGCGTGTTGTGGAAGGTCGAGGCGGTTTCCTCCGCGCGGTCCAGGTAACCGGCCGCGCGGTTATCACCGTGGAGCCAGATTTCGCCCACGCGACCATCCGGCAGCTCTGCCTTGGTCTCCGGATCCACGATGGTCAGGTGCTGCGCCACCACGCCCTGACCACAGGAAGCATAAGCCACGGAGTCCGCGGACTTCTCCACGATGACGGCCTCGCCCGCGGCCAAGCGCTCGCGGTCGAAGTGGGAGATAATCGGGCGCTCCGGGGTCTGCGGGGTAGTCACAATCAGCGAAGCCTCCGCCATGCCATAGGAGGGGCGAAGGGTATCGCGGCGCAGGCCGTATTCTTCCTTACCGAAGACCTCCCAGAAGGAATTCACTGCGGACTCCGTGACCGGCTCCGAGCCAATCACGATGCCATCGACGTTGCTGAAGTCCAGCGTCTCACCTTCTGCCGGCGCGCCGTAGCGCGCGGCGAGCTCGAGAGCGAAGTTGGGAACCACAGCGTAGGTTCCCTGCAGCTGCTCATCGATAGGCTGGCGCTTGAGCTGGTCAATCCACCGCTTGGGCTGCTGCACGAAGTCACGCGGCGTCATGATCTCCAGGTTGAAGCCCAGGATGGTCACGAAGGTTGCCAGGATGATGCCCATGTCGTGGTGCATCGGCAGCCAGGACACCACGCGCGCCGGCATCTTGATCTGCACCGCGGTGAAGATCTGCAGCACGTTGGTCATGATGTTGCGGTTGGTCAGCAGCACGCCCGCCGGGGTGCGGGTGGAGCCGGAGGTGTACTGCAGGAAGGCCGGGTGATCGATCGGCGCGGTCTGCAGCGCAGCCAAGGCCGCCTTGCCCTCTTCCGTCTCCAGCGGGTTCACCCAGCTCTGCGCCAGGGAGTCCGGCAGAGAGTCAATCGAGATGATGCGCGGGCGCTCAGACGCTGGGCGGTCCGCGAAATAAGCGCGGTTCGCCGCAGCTGAAATGTTGTTGGTCAGAACGATCGACGGGTTGGCATCGCCGAAGACTGCCCGCAGGTGATCGGTGTGGCCGGGCTCGTTCGGATCGTAGAGCGGAAGCGGCGTCATGCCCGCGTACATCGCGCCCAAGAAGCCGAAGATGTACTCGGGAGAGTTGCCCGCCAGGATGGCCACGCGGTCCCCCATCTTGCCCACCTGCTGCAGGCGTGCTGCCACCGCCTTGATGCGGGTATTGACCTGGGAGCGGGTGATATCGCGCGGGGTGCCCTCTGGGTTATCGGTATAGACCCACTGGCGCATGACCGGGCGATCCGGGATTCCCGCCTGCTGCTCCGAGGCATAGACGTGTTCGGCGAGCCCCGCCAACGTGAGGTGAGGCGGCAGGGCAATGTTGCCCTTCTCGTCGAAGAACTGGCCGATCAAGGCTTTCAGGTCCATGTGGGAAAGCTCCTTCGTAGGGTAGAGAGGGGCACGCACCCCTACTTCACGTACTTTTGACATTGAAAATATCAGAAGAGATGTGCCGAGCGTTACATGGCGCGCGGTGAGGTGGCGTGCGGGGGCCGTCGCCAAGCGCTAGTGCGCGTCGATGGTGTCCTTAGCCCACTGCGTGACCCACTGGTTGGCCGTGGTTCCTTCGATAACGTCCGGATTGTAGGCATACAGTGCATGAACGCCGTTGGCGTCGATGAGATCCCGCGCACGCTCCAGACCATTGCTGACGTCCAGCGGGGCATCACAAATGGAATCATTTGGCGCACAGATTTGGAAGGTGCGGTCCGCCAGCTCTCCGAAGCCGTTGGCGCGCTCGCCGCGCATGGTGGCGCCCGGGACGATGCCCTGAATCAACGTGGAGACGGGCTGCAGGGCAATCTCCGCGCCCACGCCGCCGACGTGCGCGCCCGGGTTAATACCTACGCCGTCCTGGCGGCGCCCATCCGCAATGAGTGCGACACCCGCCACGCTCTCCGCGGGCACGGGCCCGTTGCCGCCGCTAATCCGGTCCGCCACATCACCCGCGATGACCGCTCCCTGCGAAAACCCGCTCAGGATGAATTTCGTATTCGGACAGGTGTCGTGCATGTAGGTCAGCTCGCCCTCTAGGCGTGAGGTTCCCTCGTTGCGGGAATCGTCGTAGCTCATCTCGTGCTGCGCGTTGATGTTCTTAAACTGCGCGGTATAGGGCAGCGTCCACACCTTGACGTCTTCGGGGACGTAGGCCTCCTTCAAGGGATTCGTGATCGACAGCATGAAGGAGTTCGGGTTCGCCCCGGGGTTGATCGGATCATCATCCGCAGCGGATTCCCACGTTCCCGGCGCGGAGATGAATTCCACGCGCGGGCACCAGTCTGGCTGCTCGGGGCTCGTGTCGCCCTCCTCCTGGGAGGGGCCGGGCTCCGCCAAGTTCCCTTGCTCTCCTTCCTCATTGGTATTGAGGAAGTGGACCGCTCCCCCGCCAATCACGGCCAGGAGAACAACGACAGCAAGGACGGTGAGTGTTTTACGCATGAAGAAATTTCTACCTTGACAAGGCGCGGGATTGGCTGGAAAATTCCTGCCACATTACTGAGCGCAGAGCTTGTTGCCCTGCTCGGTGATGAGCTGGACGACGTCCTCGTGGCTGAGTTCCGTGCGGCCCTGCTCAATGAGTTGCCCGGCCACAGCTGGCACGGTGACGGCATCGCCCTGGCAGGACGCCTGTGCAGCGCCCACCAGTTGGTCCTCTACGCCGTCGACGTTCACGCCTTTCTCAGCCACTGCGTCCAGGAAGTCTTGGTCCGGGCCTTGCGCGGGCGCGGGGGATGGGATTTCGGAGATCTCGCGCGCACCACGATCTTCCGGCTCCTCGCCTGGCGTTCGCTCGGCCGATGCGGAGCCTGAGGCGGATGCAGAGCTTTCGGACGCCTTGCTTGCCGACGACTCATCACTCGCCGCCGAGGAGCGCTCCAGCGGCGCCACGGAGGTTTCGGTGGCATCGCCCTCGTCGACGGTGGCGGAACCGCAAGCGCTCAGCAAGGTACCGGCCGCAAGCAGCACCGCCGCACCAGCTGCTACGGTGGGACGGGCAGAGAAAAGACGCATGGCAGTCCCTACTTCTTATCCGCTTGGACCTGGCCCATGACCTCACGGATGACGCCGTGCTGGAAGGACTGGGTCAGTCCGCCTGCCGGAATGGAAGCGTAGTCCTTGGTGGGCCAGCCAAACTCGCCCTGCTCCCAGCCGTGCTTGCCCCACTCGTCAAAGATCTTGCCTTTGAGGATGTAGTGCGCGCCGGAATCCATGGACCAGTAGATGTTGCCGTGTTCGAATTCCTGGAAGAAGCCGCCGTTGACGGCCTTCTCCTCGCCCACCGGGTAGCCCAGCTCGGACTCGGCAGCCTTCAGTTCCTTGTACTTCGCGCCGATAGCACCGTGCACGATGTGGGTGGAGCCATCCGGGTTGCGGGTCAGCACGCCGTTCTCGAAGTCCTGGACCTCGCCCTCGCCAACCTTGCGCGGCTCGGACACCGGGTACTTGAGGTCGCCGCCCTCGAAGCCGTTCTTGCCCCAGGCATCGAAGAGGTCCTTCGAGATGGGCCAAGCGCCGGTCTCCGGGGTCCAGTAGATGGAGCCGTGCTCGAAGTGCACGTAGCGGCCGCGGCCGTCTGGGGTCTTCTCCTCGCCGGTCTTCGGGAAGCCCAGCCAGGAGGTCGGTCCACCAAGCTCGGAGTAGCGGGCACCGATGCGGCCAATGACGGCGTGGGCACCGGTCTCCGGGGACCAGTAGGCGGTACCGGCCTGGAAGTCCTGGGCCTTGCCGCGATCGGCAACGTCATATTCGTTGTTCACGCAGTTACCGATGATGCCGGACTTCGTGGCCTCCGCAATGGCACCGATCGGCGTGCAGTCAGCGCCGCGGTCGCTCTTGTCTAGGCCGAGGGAGTCAGCGATGTAGGGCCAGGCCTCGGTCATCTCGAACTGCCAGTATTCCCAGCTGTGGACGCCAGTCGGGCGGAACTTGACCACCGGCTCGACGCCGGCGCGCTTGGCGTAGTCCACAAAGGTCTGGGTGGACATGCGGGAGATGGCTTCTAGGCCCACGCCTGCCAGGTTGGCCTGCCCCTTAGCTACAGAGCCGATCTGGCCGTAGTCATCCTTGCCGTTACCGGCGGAGACATAGACCTTCATGTCCTTGAGGTTCTCGATGCCCAACTTCGGATCGTGGTCGATCCAATCCTGGGAGTAGAGGTCACCCCACATGTTGGTGGAGGTGAATCCGCCGGCATCGGCCTGGGCGGCGGTAATCGCCTCCGGCATGCCGGTGGTGGTGGTATCGAGGTAGCCCGAGAAGGAGCCGACGTACTTGAAGGCCCAGGGATTGCGCTCAGCCAGGTTCATGGCGGCGGTACCGCCCATGGAGATACCGGTGACGGCGCGATTGCCGTTGGAGCGGTAGCCCTTCTCCAGAACCGGGATGAGCTCCCGCATCAGGAATGTCTCCCACATGTAGTGCGTGCCATTGTCTTCCTTCTGCCAATCGGAGTAGAAGGAAGACTCGCCGCCCACCGGCATGATGAGGTTGACGTTGCGGTCGGCGTACTGAGACAGAATATTGGTCTCAATGGTCCAGCCGGACTCGTCATCGCGGGCGCGCAAGCCGTCGAGCGCCCAGACCTCTGGGAACTTCTTGTCCGGGCTGGAGTACCAGTCACGCGCGAGTTGGATCTGTACGACCTGCTCCTTGTCCGGCATGGCGGCAGACTTGATGTAGACCTTGAGGTGGCGGTTGGTCAGGTACTCAACGCGGGAGACGGATACGCCCTCCGGCAAACCCTCGATCTTCGGGTACTCCGTCTCCACCGGGGTACGCTGCGGCGGGTTAGACGGGGCAAAAGAATCGGAGAGGTTGGAGCTGCCCAGGAGATCAGTAATACCCTCAGTCGAGGAGCTGGACGACTGCGCGTTTGCAATAGGCAGCAGCGCAAAGCCCACTGCCACAGCGGTGGGCAGTGCGGCGATGGTCAGGCCCTTGCGGGCTGCAGACGGGGAACGCAGGCCGGAATCCTTGGCGGACCGGCGGGGCTGGGTTGACGCAGTGTTCGGCATTGAAGAGTCCTTGGTAGGGGTAAATCGAGATGAGGGCACGCGATGCCGCGAGCGGGCTCCGCAGGTTCCCCTCCTGCGGAACTCGCCGCCGCACGCGTGGTGAGCGGTCTAATGTGTTCTCAAGTTTAAGTTTAACTTGAGACTTTCGCTAGGGGGACACGCCCAGCAAACCAATGAAAAAGCCGCCGTGCACAGCGGCACGGCGGCTAGGCAGTAGGTGCTTACCAGGCGTTCATAACGTTAAGCACCTGCGGCTTGGAGCGTTCGAGTTGGTAACCGAACTGCTCCCAGTTGTGAAGGCCTTGGCCCGGGTAGTCCGTCTGCAGGCGCACACCCATAGCACGGGCCTTCAGCTCCCACAGGCGGGTGGTGGCGTTGGCAAAGCCCTCCAGCGCCACGCCGGCCGCGATATGCTCCGGACGGTAACGCTGCTGGTCCACCGGACCCGGAATACCGGAGGCGGCGGAGACATAGACGTCCGTTCCGTTCGCAGCCAGATCCGGGATCAGGTTGAACGGATCATTGCTGAAGCGCTTCGGGTTAATGATGGAGCCGTACATGGCGTTGATGTTGAAGCCGCCGGCGTCGAGAAGCGCCAGGCGCATAAACGTCTGGGCACCCGGCAAGGTCGTGGTGAGGTAGCCGGAGTAGGACAGCGCCTGACGGAACTGCTCCGGGTGCTTGCCCGCGAGGGTGATAGCAGCGGTAGCGCCCATGGACAGGCCAGCAATGGAGTTATTGTTGCGGGCCACGCCGAAGTTGCCCTCAAGGTAGGCCGGCAGCTCCTGCGTCAGGAAGGTCTCCCACTGGTAGTTGACCGGCTTGACCAGGTCGTAGGTAGCCGGACCGTTCCAGTCCGCATAGAAGGAACCAGCGCCACCCACCGGCATCACCAGGGTGATGTTGTGGTCCACATAGGTGCGCGCGGCGTTGACATCATTGATCCACGCATTGGTGGATTCGGTAGCACGCAGGCCATCAAGCAGGTACAGGCCTGCATTGCCGCCGTTCTTCGCCGGCTGGATCTGAACTGGGATGTTACGGCCCATTGCCTGGGACCAGACGTCACAGCGCTGTACCCAGTAGCCAACGCGGTCCCACTCGCAGGCACCGGTGGCGTCGCCACGCAGCCAGTCACGGTTGGCGGCGGATGCCTCTTGCGTACCCGCGGTCACTACCAGGCCCAAAGCCACAGCGATGGCTGCCACCACTGAGAGGACCCGAGTCCGCAGGCCAGAGCTTAGTGAACTCATGTTTCTCCTTAACGTTTTTACTGCCATTAGTACATCGCCAACACGCCAGCGATAGTTACAGATCAATAACAGGAATCTTTCGTAGCGTAACGCACCCTGGCAATTTTCGCCTACCCATGGGGGTGCTCCCCAGCTCACGCCAAGCTAATGGACAGGATAATCGCTCGGATCATCGGAGAGCATGAGGGTGCGCCCCGAGGTCAGCGAGAAAGCTAAGTTCGCGCGGAAACGCTCCCACGTCAGGGGCGCGCTATAGGAAGCGATGAGTTCCTGCACCTGGGGGCTTTCCAGCGCGGCGCGCGCCTGACGGGTCTTGTCCTTGTCGTACCACGGCGGGAGATACTCGATATCCGCGCCCGTCAGCGCAGCCTGCCACTCCACGTCGAGGTGCTTGTCGTGGCCCACGCGCCCGCCTTCCTCACGGGGCATGCGCGCGGCCATCGGCGTGGCCAGACCAATCGTGTCAAGAACCCGGACATTCAACGGCGCGTTCATGGACGTCATGCCCAAGTTCACCAGGTAGATCGTCGGCGGCTCGTCCCTACCCGGCTCGCGCGGAACGGTGAGCCAATTGAGAAGGTCCTTCTCCTCATCTTCCACATAGATTGTGGCCAGGGCATCTCCGTCCACCAGTTTCTCGCCGGCCTCTTCGTAGCCGCGCATGAACTTCATCCCCAGGTAGTCTTTTGCCGAGCGCGGCGGGTACCCAGCCTCGCGGTTGGTGGCATAAGTCCAGAAATCACGTTCGTCCACGATGGACAGCGGTTGCTCATAGGCCTCCCAGTCCGTCGGGTGCCCGCGCAGCACGATGACGACAGCCCACACCGCGCAGAAGGCTGCTGCAAGCGCGGACACCAGCCCCTTAAGCGGCAGTACGAAAACCGGGAGAAGCGCGGCGAAAAGCGGCAGCAGCAGCATGCGTCCGTGCATGAAGTCACCGCCGACGCGCAGCACGTACAGCACGTGCACCGCCGCAGCCCCGACCATCAAGTAGGACACGGTCGTGGAGCTGCGCAGCGCTGCCGGGCGCAGCTGGGCGCGGAAGGTCCACAGCGCCGCACCCGCCAGCACGATAACGGGCAGATACAGGGCATAAGGCCCCACGAAATCCTGCAGGTAGTTCAGGCCACTGTCCCACGCGCTTGACGACGCCGACTTAGCCACCGCCGTGTGCGGCGTCAACAGGCCGTAGTAGCCCATGCGGAAGAACTGGTAACCCGCCGGGATGGGCAGGGCCGCGCCGAGGATGCCGAGCCAGACTTTCCAGTTGCGGTGCGCTGCTAAGAGCAGGAGGCCGGCAAGCCCGCCGTAAAGCGCGAACTCTGGGCGCACGAGCCAGGACAAGCCAGCCCACAGCGCGAGCCAATAAGCACTAGTATTCGTGCGGGATTGAGCCCAGTGCTGCAGCAGCGCCCAAAGGCCGGCGAGGTAGAAGATGGACAGTCCCCATTCCAGCCCGGAGGTGAAGAAATCACGGGCCGGGGGCAGTGCGAGGTAGACCAGCGCGCCCGCGGGAGCCACGAGCGGTGCAGAAAACTGGCCCGAGCGGTAGAAGGCCCGCGCCGTGGCCCACGCGCCCAGCACCATCGCCGCGACCGCTAGCAGGAGGCCCAGGTTGACGGCGATGGATTCCAGCGGGGCGTTCGTTACCCACCGCACGAGAAGGATGAGGTATTGCCACAGAGTCGAGGTATTGGCCTCCACGCGCTCGCCGGCGTTGAAGACAGGGCCGTTGCCTTCCTCAAGGTTGCGTACCGTGCGCAGGACGATCAGGCCGTCGTCCGAAATCCAGCGGCGGGCGAAGCCACCCCAAAACGAGAAAACTCCGATCACGATAACCGAGGCCAACGCGCTGAGCGCGGCCACGGTACGTGTATCGGATTTTCGCATGAGGAGAGAGTCTAACCCATTACTGCCGGCATGATGTAGACCGCCATAGCAATGCAGGCCAGCCACAGCAGAGCCAGGATCTGGAGGACGCGGTCCTCCAGGGCGATCTCATCCGGGGCACCTCCGTTGCCGCGGTCTACGTCGGCGGCATAGCGCAGGATCGCGATGGTAAACGGCACCATAGACACCTGGTACCACACGCTGGCCGGGCCATCAGACTCGTTGGAGAGCTGGAAGCCCCACAGGGAGTAAGACATGACCACCGCGGTGGCGGCTAGGGTCCACACGAAGCGCAGGTAGGTAGGCGTATAACCCTCCAGGGATTTACGGATCTTCGCACCCGTGCGCTGAGCCAGAAGGATCTCCGAGTAGCGCTTGCCCGAGGCCATGAACAGGGAGCCAAACGCGGCCACCAGCAGGAACCATTGAGAAAGCACGATGCCCGCGGCCACGCCACCAGCCATGGTGCGCAGCATGAAACCAGAGGACACCAAGGCGATATCGATCACCGGCATGTGCTTCCACCCGAAGCAATAGCCCAGCTGCAGACCGATGTAGATAGCCATGACGATGGCAAGCTGCAGGCCCGCGGTGGCCAAGAAGGACAGTCCAATCGAACCGATGATGAGCACCGCGGCCATGGCATAAGCCAAGTTCACCGGAAGCACGCCGGCCGCGATCGGACGGAAGCGCTTCGTCGGGTGCGCACGGTCAGCCTCCACGTCGCGGGCATCGTTGATGAGGTAGATGGAGGACGCGCCCATGCAGAAGACGATAAAGGCGAGGAGGACGTCGAGAAGCACGCGCGTGTGGAACAGCGACTCCGCGCCCGCGGCCGCAGGGGCGGCCAGGACGAGAACGTTCTTGACCCACTGCTTGGGGCGCAGGGCCTTCACCATGCCATCGGCGAGGTTCTTCGGCGGCTTGCGCTTGCGGCCGGTATCGATGCCGGAGGTGTGCGGCTCAGAGTGGAAGACTTTCTGTTCACCGTCGTCGACGCGGTTGGGTCGTTCGCTCATGCGGTCTTCCTTTCATAGCGGTGACATGCTTCCGCGGTGGCGGCTCCCAGCAGGGCGCCGATCGCCGTATCGGATGGGTAATGTACCCCGAGCACCATACGCGAGGCCATCATGACCGGCACACCGACAAGCGGTGCCGGGGTTCCCAGAACGTGCGCGGCACCCACGAGGAACGCGGTTGTCGACGTCGCATGGGATGAAGGAAAGGACAGCTTAGACGGTGTTTTCACGCCCACCTTGACGTAGTCGTAATCCGGGCGCTTGCGGCGCACAATGCGCTTGATCACAACGCTGGCCGCATGCGCCGTGAAGGCACCCACGCCGACGGCTACCCACTGGCGGCGGCGCGCCGGCTTCTGGTAATTCACGGCGGCGCCCAGACCGGATAGAGCCAACCAGCCCAGGGCGTGCTCGCCGAAGTGGCTTAAGCCCCGCGCGGTGGGCAGAACACCGGGGACCTCGAAGGCCGTGTCCTGGATCTTCTCGAGGACGTGGGATTCGGCGACAGAAAGCTTATTGGGCATCGAAAACCTTTCGCCAGGACTCGCGGGAGGTCAGCTCCGGCAGTGCCGCGCGGTACTCGGCGCGCAGATCATCGAAGTTCTCCTCGATTTCCTTGAGGAGCTCGCGGGTGGACTTCACCAGCTCGAGGGCCAGCTCGCGGTCACGCTTGCGGAAGGCCACGCCGGTGCCGCCCGCGGTGGAGACGGTGGCGGAATCCACGCGGGAGAGCGTGAACCAGCGGGCCTCCTCCGGGGTGAGGTTGAGCTGCGGCGCCTCGTGGTGCGCCGGGTCTTCCTTGGTGACCAGGTGCTTGGCGGACTTGATGAGCCACGGAATCTTCTTGATCTTGCCCAGGCGGCCACCGATATTGCGGGTGGGCACGCCCGGCGCGCCGGTGGGCGCGGGTAGTTGGTCCGCCGAATCGATGATGACAGCGTCCGGGAATTCCTTGCGGATCGCGGCAATGCGCGGCAGCGAGGATTCCAGGATGTCGAAGAGCTGATCCGGGCCTGCCAGGAAGTCCTTCATGGCCTCCAGCTGGATGGCCATGGTGGAGTACTCCATGCACATGGTGTGCTTGAGGGTGGACTTGAAGATGGACTTGGTAATCCCGCGTGCATCGCCCTCGTGGTAGAGCGCTGCCACGATGAGGCGGTTGCGCAAATGGAAGTAGGCCTGCCAGTCAATGGCATCGTCCTTATCTGCCCATGCCATGTGCCAGATGGCCGCGCCCGGCCAGGTCACCGTCGGAAAACCATGGGCGGCAGCGCGCAGCGAGTATTCGGTGTCATCCCACTTGATGAACAGCGGCAGCGGCTGCCCGATGCTTTCCGCAACCACACGCGGGAAGAGGCACATCCACCAGCCGTTGTATTCCACGTCGACGCGGCGGTGCAGCGCGCGGGAGTCATATTTCTTCGGGTCGAGGTGGGACTGCGCGTCACCGATGGCGCGCAGCGGGTACTTGGCAAAGTCGTGGTCGTAGACGGCGTGCTCGGCCGCACCCCACATGAAGTCAGCGCGGTTAACGCGCTCGCCGGTCGTGCGCAGCTGGGAGCGCTCCTGCAGGTTGAGCATCTGCCCGCCCACGATGAAGGGCTTGGAGGCGTAACGCGCTGCTTGGACCGCACGAAGGATGGAATCCGGCTCGATGGCGATGTCATCATCCATGTAGAGGATGTAGGGCGAGTCGGTATTCTCCAGCGCCTCGAACATGATGCGGGAGTAGCCGCCCGAGCCGCCCAGGTTGCCCTGGCGGAACTCGCGGAAGCGCTCACCGAAGTGCGCCACGGCCTCGTCATAGCCCGGCTCGTCCGCCGGGTGCTGGTTGCCCTGGTCCGGCATGAGGACATAGTCGATGATGCCGTCCACTACCGGGTCCTCCGCCAGTGCCTGCAGTGCCGCGACGGCGTCGGTGGGGCGGTTGAAGGTCGGAATACCCACGGCCACGCGCTTCTCCTGCGCCGGGTACTCGCTGCCGTCCGGCAGGAGCTGCGGGTTCGGGGCATGCGGGGCGCACCAGGCGGCGTTGCTAAGCACGGTGTCCTCAACGGCGGAGGCATCGAACCACAGCAGGCCGCCGTCCTCGAAGTTCTTCAGGGGCAGCTCAAACTCGTGGTGGCCGGTGGTCACCACGTGGTTGGCCACGGCGATGCGCTGGCCGTCCTGCTTGGATCGGTACAGGGAGATGTTGGCCTCGCCCTCGACGTCCATGACCAGCACGATGGACTTCAGTTGGGACCAGCGGCGCCAGTAGGCCGCCGGGAAGGCGTTGAAGTAGGTCTCGAAGGAGGCCTCTTCGCCGGCCGGGATGGTCACGGAGGTGCGGCCGCTCCAGCTGAGGCGCTCGCGGTTTTGCTCGGACTCGATGAGGTAGAGCATGCGGACGTCGACCGGCTCGCCACGCTTGGGCAGCAGGATGCGCTGTACGGGTTCGTACGCAGCAGTATTGTTGGCAGTCACGATATCTTCGGTTCTCCACACAGATTTCGACAGTATTCAGAAACCAAGATTAGTGGTTAAGCACTGCTGCGCTGAGTTCCCACGCGGCGGAAAGCTAAGCCGTGAGGGCAGAGTCCTCCGAGATGGGCTCGATACCCAGGCGGTTGAGCATGTAGAGAACGCGGGCGCCGAGGTCATCGGCTAGCTCACGGGTCTCCTCCACGGTTTCCGCCGTGGCGATATCCCAAATCTTGATGTCCTTGCCGACTTCGTGCGGCGCCAAAAGGAAATCGACCTCGATGGTCACGAACTCGTGGCCGCAATTGTCAGAGGCTCAAGAGAGTGTCGAATCGGAGGGAGATTGAGAAAGTAGAGAACAATACTGACTAATTTTTCGCTAACTGACAACTATTAACTCTGTACAATAAGAAGGATACTCCTCATAGCAACACATGATCAGAGTGTCTTTCTTCCTATTTCAGTCAGCTCAAAGAGTCGACTTTAGCGAACCTCTTCCCAACTGCTCCCCAAGTGAGATAAACGCCGGCACAAACAAGAAATGCTGCAAAAAGAACGCCAGCAAGGGAAAACGAAACCTTCAGAGAAATCCCCGCCATCACATGCCCCAATGAGGAACCAAGGATGGGCCTGACCCCCGACGTGTCTACTCTCCGGGGGTCAGGCCCCAAGCCCACCCGTGGAGTTCACAACCTATATAGGAACACATTACGTTGTTAGCAGTTCCACCTCAGGGCGCCGAAGGTTCATGGTCTGTCCACCCGATTGGGCGGGTTATGTTTATTTCCGGTCCCTCCGTCTGAAAGGACAGTGGAACTAGTCGCTGGCTTCGGTATGGCTTATTCCCACCCCTGTCTGAAAATGATCCGAGGGTGATGCCGCCGAAGACAGTGACATACTCAATCTGCTAATAGGAACCTGACCCAGCCCAGGTGGTATGAGGTCTCACAGTAATGTGGATGCCAGCGCAAGTATGTCCGACAACCCCAGCGATGAAGCGTAAATAGTCCAACTTCTAATTCATCGCTAGGAGGCATACACCCATGGCCTATGACTTCGTCATTGGGGTGGACGTCGGCAAATACTTCCACCACGCCTGCGTCCTTGATCCTCATGGCAGGCAAGTCCTGTCCAAACGCATCAATCAGCATGAAGGCTCGCTACGCAAGCTCTTCGGCCAATTCCTCGCCGACAACGCCTCGGTCCTTGTTATTCCCAACGACATCGGCCGGTTGACCGTCGCAGTCACCCAAGACATGGGGGCAGATGTTCGCTATCTACCAGGGCTTGCGATGCGACAGCTCTCTCGCATCCACGTCGGCAACTCCAAGACCGATGTACGCGACGCCTACGTCATCGCCCATGCCGGTCTTAACCTTCCAGATTCCCTGCGCAGTGTCGACCGCGTTGAGGAAGTCTTTATCCAGCTGATTTAGGCCGTGACAGCGGCATCCTCCGAGATGGGCTCGATACCCAGGCGGTTGAGCATGTAGAGCACGCGGGCGCCGAGGTCATCGGCCAGTTCACGGGTCTCCTCCACGGTTTCCGCCGTGGCGATGTCCCAGATCTTGACATCCTTGCCGGCTTCATCGCGCGGCACCTCGCGGCCGAGGTAGACAATGAAGTCAGGGATAGTCACCAGACGCAGGTCCTCGACGTAGCGGTCCGGGTGCTCCGCCATGCCGCGCTCCTGGAGCACGTGGGCCATGTGGGAGTCAGGGTCGTTTTCCGGGTGGGCTACGGCGGCGTCCACCAGCAGCGCGTTACCGGCATACTTCTTCGTCAAAGCCACGGCTGCCTGCGCCAGCGCATGGTCGGCACCTGCCGAGAAACGCACGTGGATGCGGTGGGTGCCGAAGTGCTCGCGCACCTCGCGCTCCACCATCACGGGAATGAACTCTTCTAAAGTCGCGCCAGCCTCGTGACGCTCAATGGTGGCATCGAGGAAGGAGTCAATCTCCTGGGCGGTGTACTCGTGGCCATAATCTGCGTGTAAATCCTGGCGCAACGTATCGAAACGGCGGGCGTTCGGGGAAGTCATCTCTAAACTCACTTTCTGTTCGCCTATTGTTAACCTACTGTTAACCTTAAGTGATTGTTGGCCAGACCACAAGTTTTTATTTTCTTTGGTCTAGTTCCGCACGCTGGCAAAACGTCCCCCATAAACGGCCAAAGGCCCGCCGGGTGTTCCGGCAGGCCTTCTTGGATTGTTCCTTCTTCTTATCGGGAATGCGCGTTGCGCGACTGCGCAGCTTGAGGTGTTCCTCGAGCCGCTCCGGGGACATCTTCCACATGCTGCGGTCTGCGCGCTTCTTCTTGCGCTGCGCCATGCCGTCACCTCCTTTCATCGAGGTGTTTCAGCATAGCGCGCCACGCTGCGCTACCGGGAGCGGCCGGGCCAGCGCCGTGGCCTAGTGACCGCGCTCCTGCGTGATGGCTTGGCCATCACGGAAATAGGGAGCCAGCTTGTTATCGAACATGCTCAGCGCGGAGGCGATGGCCATGTGCATGTCCAGGTACTGGTAAGTGCCCAGGCGGCCGCCGAAGAGGACCTGGTTCTCGCGGGCCTCAGCGGCAGCGAGCTTGCGGTAAGCCTCCAGCTTGGAGCGGTCCTCCGGGGTGTTAATCGGGTAGTACGGCTCATCGCCCTTCTCCGCGAAGCGCGAGTACTCCTTCATGATCACCGTCTTGTCCTTGGGGTACTTGTCGGCGCGCTCCGGGTGGAAGTGGCGGAACTCATGGATGCGGGTGTAGTCCACGTCCGCGTCGTTGTAGTTCATCACCGGGGTGCCCTGGAAGTCACCGGTCTCCAGCACCTCCATGTCAAAATCGAGCGTGCGCCAGCCCAACTCACCCTCGGCGAAATCGAAGTAGCGATCCAGTGGGCCGGTGTAAACCACCGGCGCGTTTGGCGACGCCTCTCGCAGCTCCTCGCGGACGTCGAACCAGTCGGTATTGAGGCGGACGTCGATAAGCTCATGCTCCGCCATCTTCTCCAGCCAGGCCGCGTAGCCGTCGACGGGCAGGCCCTCGTAGGTGTCGTTGAAGTAGCGGTTGTTGAAGGTATAGCGCACCGGCAGGCGCGTGATATTACCGGCCGGCAGCTCCTTCGGATCGGTCTGCCACTGCTTGGCGGTGTAGTCGCGGATGAAGGCCTCGTAGAGCGGGCGGCCAATGAGCGCGATGGCCTTCTCCTCCAGGTTCTTCGCCTCATCCACGGCGAACTCACCAGCCTGCTCCTTGATGAGCTGGCGCGCCTCATCCGGGGAGTAGTAGCGGCCGAAGAACTGGTTAATCAGACCCAGACCCATCGGGAACTGGTAGGCCGTGCCGTCATGCATAGCAAAGACGCGGTGCTGGTAGTCAGTGAAGTCGGTGAACTGGTTGCAGTACTCCCACACGCGCTTGTTCGACGTGTGGAAGAGGTGCGCGCCGTACTTGTGGACCTCGATGCCGGTCTCCGGCTCGGCCTCCGAGTAGGCGTTGCCGCCTAGGTGCTCGCGGCGCTCGACGATAAGCACCTTCTTGCCCAGCTGGGAGGCTGCGCGCTCGGCCACGGTCAGGCCGAAGAATCCAGATCCAACAACGATGAGGTCATATGCAGTCATGAGCATCAGCTTAAAGCAGTAACGCGCATAGAACGGCGGGTGACACCCAAGCGAGAAAACTCGCGTGTCACACCTTCTTTCACTCCAACACCTGACGTAACATCTGTCCCGTTAGTTAACTTTTTGCGCTCCTCTTAACCTTGTGGCGCACACCATCCTAGGAGTAACAGTGCACCTCAAACGTCGTCTTGTTCCCGCGAAATCGACGTGGTCTACGCCGGTTATCACTACGGTCACCTCGATCGCTGTAGTTGCTGCCGCAGCCGTGGGCGGCCAAACCCTTATCCACACCCAGGAAGCGGGCAGCGGGCCCATCGAAGTGAGCTCGGCCTCCGAATCCTTCGGATCTGGCGAAACGGTCGTGGTGGATGACCCGGCCATCGCCGCCCAAGGCGAGGGCGAAGGCCCGCGCGCCGTCAAGCAATTCCACCGCGATGAGACCTTCTCCTCTTTTGCCGTGACTTGGAAGGGCGCGCGCGATGTCGCTGCCTTCGTCCGCGCCAAGCAGCCAGACGGGTCCTGGTCCGAGTGGTACGACATGGACTCAATGTCCTACAACAACGATGATCCGAACGCCACGAACGGCACCGAGCTCATCTTCGTGGGCGATACCAACGACGTGCAGGTCTCCATCAACAATGTGGATCTGGTAACCGGGTCGAATCTGGACGAAGAGTTCACCGAAACCCCCGTTGAGGACGCCGCGCTCGACGACGCCTCCTTCAACGTCGGCGACATCGCCCCCGTCGCCGAGACCGAAGAACTTCCCGTCAATAGCGACGTGGAAGGCCTGGAGGCTGTCTTCATGGACGGCAACGCCCAGGAGGGCGAGGTCATTGAGCCGACCGCTGAGACCGACGGTATGCCGCGCGTGGTCTCGCGCGCCGGCTGGGGCGCGAATGAGAATATCCGCTGTAAGGGCGCCGACTACGACGACGGTGTGAAGGCCATTGCGCTGCACCACACCGCGGGCTCCAATAACTACACCCGCGCGCAGGCGGCCGCGCAGGTGCGCGCCGCGTACAAGTACCACGCCCAGAACCTGGGATGGTGCGATATCGGATACAACGCGCTGGTCGATAAGTACGGCACCATCTACGAGGGCCGCTACGGCGGGCTCGACAAGGCAGTACAGGGAGCTCACATCGGTGGCTTCAACCGGAATACGTGGGGTATTTCCATGATCGGCAACTATGAGACGGCTCAGCCGACGGAAGCCTTGCTGGAGTCCGTCACCGACCTGGCTGGCTGGAAGGGCGCGATTTCCGGTGTTGATCCGACATCTCGCGTCTCCCTGCGCTCGGAGGGCTTCAATGGCTCGCGCTACCCGGCTGGCACCTCTGCCCCGGTCTATGGCCTCTTCGGGCACAGCGATGTTCACTTCACTGCCTGCCCGGGGCGCTACACCATCGCCCAGTGGCCGAAGATCCGCGAGGCAGCGCACAAGAAGTACCGCTCCATCAAGTCGGGCGCGTCGGGCTCGACGTCAACGGACTGGGGCAGCGGCAATACCTCTACCCCAGACTCCTCTGGCTCTGCGCCGAAAAACAATGCGCCGTCTGCTCCCGCACCGGCTGCCCCGGCACAGGAGGCAACGTCCTCGCTGGGCGATACTGAAATCCCGATGAGCACCGTCACCGCACTAGTCGGCCTGGCTGGCACGCTCTTCGCCATCATGTATGCCCGCTCGGACCAGCAGATTGACACGGATAAGACGGTCAATGGGCTGCCGGTGGAGCAAATTCCTGGCATCGTGACCAAGGTGTTGTCCCTGAGCAAGAACGAGGGTTTGAAGGAAACGTGGACGGCAGTCCTTAACGCCTTCGGACCAGCGCTGGGCCTGGCTGTTGGCGGTCCGGATGAGTCCGCCGGCATCATCTACCAGCTCTTCCAGAACGGCGTCGTGCTGAGCTCCGAGGACACCGGTACGCACGCTCTGGTGGGACGCATCGCCAAGGAATGGGCATCCGGCGACAACTCGGCAACGCTCGGCTTGCCGACGTCCGACGAAGTCCCCACCGGCCTCGGCAAGGAAGTCCGCGTGCAGTTCCAGGGCGGATCCATTGTCTACAACCCGGAGACTGAGCAGATTCAGGTCTTCACGGACTAATCCCAGCCGCACCGTGTGTACGTGCAGGTCTGTGGGATCGCCAATGTAGCGGGAGCCACCGGGTGGCTTCCGCTTCGGCGTGTGTTTGGGATTGGGGTTTAGGTATCCGGCGGTACTGGTAAGTCCCCGTTGGCCTGCTGCTTCAATGCTGCTTGTGCTGCTTGGTATGCCGGCTGGGAAGTAATCGGCTCCGCCCAGGGTGGCACATAATCCACCCCGCCCCGCAACCTAAAGACATAACCCGCACCAGTCGGCTTATCCGGATCATCGTCATTAATGCCATTGTGATAAGCACACAACATCGTCAAATTCGGCGGATCCGTCGCACCACCAGCCTGCCACGGCACCAAATGATGCACCTGACAATAATCCGCCGGCTTATTACAACCTTCACGCGCACACGTCGGATGCTCCGCACTGGCCATTACCCGCTGCTCAAACCCCGCCAAACGCCGCACCCGATGCAACCACACCGGCCCAACCGTGGGATGCACCAACGTCACATACCCAACCTCGGCAAATTTATAGGTCACAAACTCCCGACCAGTCATCCGCCCACCATTAGTCAGCACAAGCTCAATATCATCCCCCTCACCCCGCACAATCCGATCCAACTCATCCAAAGTGACCACCACATTGGTCGCTACCGCAGGCTTAGTGCCCCCATGCGACTGTTCAAAGAACACCCGGCCTGCCGCATCCAACAAATCAGCCGGATTAATCGACTCCAAAGTCCCGCGCATCTCACTAATGCGCAAGGCTGAATCAGTAATCGTCAACGAATGCGGCCCCGCCTTCCGATACGTCAGCCGCACCCCCGGTTCAGGCACCCGCCGCGGCTGCAACTGCTTCAAGCGGTCCTTCGCCACCTTCGGGATACGGTCTGCCGGAGTCCCCGCCAACCTGACACGCAAATTCCACGCATCCAACTCTTTTTTCACCCTGGCGGTATACGACTCAATCAAACTCAACGTCGCCACATCATGCCTTTGAGCAACCGCAGCCGCACGTGCTTGCCGCTGCTTGCCTGTAAAACGCGTCGGCCCGAAATACGCCCCATGCAACCCGGCCAACTCCACAGCATCAGCCAACGAGGCACCACGCGCGCGTAAATCATCCACACTGCCCACCGCAAGCCCCACAAGATCCAACCCCGAACTGCGGTAGGAGAAATAAGTCTCCAAATCCCCCATGCGACAAAGGACCTGACCCCTGTTTGGTAGACACCTGATATCCAGCCCGGTTGGGTTGGGAAGAAAGGTAATCTACCACCATGCCTAGGTACTCCGAACAGTTCAAACGTGATGCTGTGGCCCTCTACGAAAACAATGAGGACCTCTCACTTCACGCGGCTTCAGCAGAGCTTGGAGTCAATCGCTCCTCACTTTATTCCTGGCTTAAGCAGTACGGCACTGGCAAACGTGCCCGCACGAAGACCATGCGTGACAAGGCTCAGGCGACGACTGATTCTGAGCGGATCCGCCAGCTAGAAAAAGAAAACGCAAAGCTGCGCGAAGAACGCGACATCCTGCGCAAGGCCGCGAAATATTTTGCCGAAGAGACACGCTGGTGATCCGCTTCCAGTTTGTCGATGACCACCGAACCGAATACTCGGCTCACACGGATGTGCCACGTGTTAAAGCTCAATCGCTCCTCGTTCTACAAATGGGTCAACACCCGCCAAGAACGCAGGTTAAAGACGTGTTCTGATGCCCTTATTGGTGCGAGAATCAAGACCATCTTCGATAATGAGCACGGGCTTTATGGTGCTAAACGCATTGCTGCAAGCCTCAACGACGATACGGGCTTTCCTCCGATCAATCACAAGAAGGTCGCACGCATCATGAAATCCATGGGGCTGAAAGGCTTTACTAAACGGCGTCGATGTATCACCACCAGGCGCAAGCCTGGCCGTCGAGTCATGCCAGATTTAGTAGGCCGCAGATTCACCGCTGACAGGCCGAACCAGGTCTATGTAGGCGATATCACCTACCTGCCGTGTAAGGGCGGCAAGAACATGTACCTGGCCACGGTCGTCGACGTCTACTCGCGCAAACTTGTCGGACATGCACTCGCAGATCACATGCGGGTATCGCTGGTTATCGAAGCTTTATCTCATGCAAGGAAAGTCCGTGGAAGCCTTAAAGGGGCAATTTTCCATTCTGATCATGGCAGTGTGTACACCTCACAAGCATTTAGGGACCACTGCACCCAGCTTGGTGTTCGCCAATCCATGGGCGCGGTGGGAACGAGTGCTGATAATGCCTTGGCAGAATCGTTTAACGCCACTTTAAAGCGTGAAGTTCTGCGTGATCGGAAAGTCTTTGACAGCCCAATCAGCTGTCGCCAAGAAGTCTTTCGATGGTGCATGCGCTACAACACGCGCAGACGACACTCCTGGTGCAATCTTCTAGCCCCCGATGACTTCGAAGCACTCACATCAGCTACACTGACCCAAGCAGCATAGCTAACCCCCGACGTGTCTACTTTCCGGGGGTCAGGCCCACACCACCACCCACCCCGCAACCGGAGACAGAAAACTCTTAGGCTCCGCTATAAACAGGGCAGGTAGCGCGGGGTTTCACGGCTACAGCGCGGCGGAGCACAGCAGTGCTAGAACCAGCGCTCAAGAACCTTTGCCACACCCGCCTGGTGGTGCGCTACCGTCACCGCATCAGCGGCAGCCACGACGTCCGGATGTGCGTTCTCCATGGCCACACCGCACCCGGCCCACTCAAGCATCTCGATATCGTTGGGCATATCGCCAAAAGCGATGATCTCCTCGCGGGCGATACCGTGGTGCTCGGCCAGCCACTTAATTCCGCGGCGCTTCGTCACGTTGGGGGCCGCCACCTCGAGGATTCCCTCGGACATCGAGTAAGTCACGTGGGCAAGCTCGGGATCGATGTGGGGAGCAATGAGCCCGTAGAGCTCCGGCGCGGAGAACGCCGTATTGCGAATTAGGAGCTTGACCGCCGGTCGGGACACCAACTCCCCCACGCTAACCAGCCCGAAGCCTTCAAAGAGCGCATTCTCCGAATAGTGCGACTCCACTACGAAGAGTTCCTCAACCGGATCCATGACCGAGCCTCCCGCGCGCTCCGCGCCAAAGCCAACACCACCATGAGGTTCCAGAACCTTCGTGGCTACCTCCACGGTTTCCGCGAGGGCCTCGGGCGAGAGCTCGTGGGCCGAGAGCACGCGGTCCTCCGCCGAGTCATAAATCACCGCGCCGTTTGAGGTCACGCAGACGGGTCGCACAGTCAGTTGTTCAAGCACGGGCATGATCCAGCGGAAGGGCCGGCCAGTTGCCAGCGCAAACTCGCTGCCCGCGGCGACCGCGCGGGCCACAGCTTCGCGGTTTCGCCTGGGCACCCGGTGGTTTCGATCCAACAAGGTGCCATCGATATCGCTAATGATGAGGCGCGGAGCGCGGTCCGAAAATACGTCACTGGCCATAGCCCTGAGTCTACGTCAGAGCGATGCACACGAGGGCGCGCCCGCAACGCTGGTGGCCACAACAACGTCCACTGCAGCGTTGGCTCCCCACCACCGTGCCGCAGCCTGCCACGCGCACAACGACGAAGGCGGCCGCCACGAGAATGCTCGTGACAGCCGCGCCTGCGTGCGAAGGTTCCTGCTTAGCCCTTAAGCGATAACGTCGTCATCGTCCACGTCTTCCCAGTTCAGGGAACGCTTGATGGCGCGCTTCCAATCGCGGTAGAGAGCCTCAACTTCTTCCTTCTCACGCTGCGGCTTCCACACCTTGAAATCACCCTGCTGGGCGCCCAGCACGCTGAGGTCATCCCAGAAACCGGAGTCCAGACCGGCTGCGAAGGCCGCGCCGGTGGCGGTGGTCTCCACGTTCTTCGGGCGGTGCACCTCCACACCGAGCATATCTGCTTGGAACTGCATGAGCAGCTCGTTCATGGTCATACCGCCGTCGACACGCAGCTCGGTGATCTCCACGCCGGAATCAGCGATCATGGCATCGGCGACGTCGCGAGTCTGGTACGCGGTGGACTCGAGGACGGCGCGCGCTAGGTGCTTGCGGTTGGCGTAGCGGGTCAGGCCCACGATGACACCGCGGGCATCCGGGCGCCAGTACGGAGCGAAGAGCCCCGAGAAGGCCGGCACGATGTAGACGCCACCGTTGTCCTTGACCTCGCGCGCCAGGTTCTCAATGGACGCGGAGTTCGGAATGAGCTGCAGATTATCGCGCAGCCACTGCACCAGAGAACCACCCATCGAGACGGAACCCTCGAGCGCGTAGACCGGACGCTCGCCCTCGCGCTGGAAGCACACAGTGGTCAACAGGCCGTTCTCAGAGAACTTCGGGGTGGTACCGGTGTTGAGCAGGAGGAACAGGCCGGTGCCGTAGGTGTTCTTAGCGGACCCCGGGCGGAAGCAACCCTGGCCGAACATGGCGGCCTGCTGGTCACCCAGGATGGCACGAATCGGCACACCGGACAGGGAACCGCGCTCACGGACGGTACGGAAGTCACCCAGAGAGGGACGAATCTCCGGCAGCATGGAAGTGGGGATACCCATCTCCTTGCACAGTTCCTCATCCCACTCGAGCTTCTCGATGTCCATGAGCAAGGTGCGCGAGGCATTGGTGACGTCCGTGGCGTGCAGGGCCTCTTGGCCGTTGTCGCCGTCAGCGCCGCCGGTGAGGTTCCACAGCAGCCAAGTATCGATGGTGCCGAAGAGCAGCTCGCCCTTCTCCGCACGCTCGCGGGCACCCTCGACGTTATCGAGGATCCACTTCACCTTGGGGCCAGCCGGGTAGGAGTTGATGATGAGGCCGGTGCGGCGACGCCACTTGTCCGCACCTTCATCACCAGCGAGTTCCTTACAAATATCGGTGGTACGGGTGTCCTGCCACACGATAGCGTTGTACACCGGCTTACCCGTGTTCTTGTCCCACACGACGGTGGTCTCGCGCTGGTTAGTGATGCCAAGTGCGGCAATGTCTTCGACGTTAATGTCGCCATTCGCCAAAGCCTCACCCACCGCGCGGCGGGTGTTGCTCCAGATTTCCTCCGGGTCATGCTCGACCCAGCCCTTCTCCGGGAAAATCTGCTCATGCTCGAGCTGGCCGACGGACACCTGCTCACCGTCGTGGTTGAAAATGATGCAGCGGGTAGACGTGGTTCCCTGATCAATCGCTGCAACGTAGCTCTTGGTAGTCATTGTGTTCTCCGTTTCTGAGTAGTGAGGTCTGATTTTTTAGAGAGCCATAGACAGCAGACCAACGGCGACGGCCGCGAGGGTCGGTGCAACCACCGGAACCCATGCATAACCCCAGTTGGCGCTGCCCTTGTCCTTGATGGGGAGGATGAAGGCGTACATGATGCGGGGGCCAAGGTCACGGACCGGGTTGATCGCATAACCAGTGGCAGTACCGAGGGAGAGACCTACGGACACGACGACGAACGCGACGGCGAAGTACTTCAGCGGGCCCAATTCGCCGCCAGCCGGGCCGAAGGCGATGAACATGAGCAACACGCAGGTAGCGATGAACTCGGTGACTGCGTTCCAACCGTTGTTCGGGTGCGCCGGGGCGGTAAAGAAGATGCCCCCGGTGTTCTTGTTGGCGCCGGTGACGTTGCCGGCTTCGTCGAGGTTATTGGCGTCGAAAAGCTGCTTAAAGGTAGCCCAGGCAAGGAATGCACCAAGCATCGCGCCGAGGATTTGTCCCAGCAGGTAGTAGGGCACGAGGCTCCATTCGAGCGAGCCGTTCACGGCCAGCATGATGGTGACCGCCGGGTTGAGGTGGCCGCCGGAGGGGTCGGCGACACTAGCGCCGATGAAGACCGCAAGGCCCCAGCCCATAGCGATGACGATCCAGTCCGAACCGCGCGCGCCTGAGGTGCGGAGGTTCACAACGGCACATACGCCGTTGCCGAGCAGGAGCAGCAGCGCAGTGCCGATGAACTCCCACAGGAATGCATCCATTCCGGTCATAAGATGTCCTTTCTTATCTGCCTAGGCCAAGGGCCCAGCGAGGGAAAACCACCTCTCGCTGGGCCCTGTGACTTTTAGGCTTCTTCCTTGGTGGCTCGTGCGCTTCCTGCGCGCTCGAGGATGTCATTTGCTTCACGGTCGGTCAGCGCTGCCTCAGCGGCGAGCTCTGCCTCGGTGTGCTTGGTGAAGTGGGAGACTTCGCGCTCGATGTCGGCCTGCTCCCAACCCAGTAGCGGGGCGACGAATTCAGCGATCGGCTGCGCAGCGGCGACGCCGCGGTCGGCAAATTCGATAGCCACGCGCAGACGGCGGGAGACGATGTCGTCGATGTGCAGGGCACCTTCGTGGGTCACGGCGTAGCGCACCTCTGCCCAGATGTAGCTCTCGGCGCCCGGAACCGACTCGAGCAGCGTGGCGTCGTCAGCAGCCGGGGCGAGGACCTCACCGATCAGCGAGCCATAGCGGCCGAGCAGGTGCTCAATGCGGTCCTCGCTGAGGTTATAGCGACGGGCCAAGGCCGGAATCTGGTTAGCCAGTGCGTGGTAGCCGTCCGCGCCCAAAATCGGTGTGCGCTCGGTGACGGACTCGGACACCTTGGTGCCCAGCTCCTTGGCGGCCAGGTCCACGGCATCCTTGCCGATGACGCGGTACGTGGTGTACTTGCCACCCGCGACGGAGACCATGCCCGGTGCCACGCGAGCAACGGCATGGTTGCGGGAGAGGTTGGTGGTGGAATCGGACTTGCCGGACAGCAACGGGCGCAGGCCGGAGTACACGCCGACGATGTCATCGCGGGTGATCTTGTCGCGCACACGCTGGTTGACTTCGTCCAGAATGTAGTCGATATCCGCCTTGGTCGGCGCCGGATCCGGCAGGGACAGGCCCTTCTCCCAATCGGTGTCGGTGGTACCGATGATCCAGTACTCACCCCACGGGATGACGAAAAGCACGGACTTTTCGGTGACGAAGCACAGTGCGGCTTCCGCGTCGAGGGCATCCTTCGGTACCACGATGTGAACGCCCTTGGAAGCGTGGACGGTGAACTTGCCTTCAGCGCCCGCCATGTCCTGAATCTTGTCATTCCACACACCGGTCGCGTTGATGAAGGCCTTGCCCTTCACGGTGGTCTCGCGGCCGGTTTCCAGGTCACGGACCTTCGCGGCAGTGATGCGGCCGCGGCCGTCCTTCTCAAAGCCAATCACCTCGGTGCCGGTGCGCACGCTAGCGCCGTATTCGGCGGCGGTGCGCAGGACGGTCATGGTGTGGCGGGCGTCGTCGACAAGCGTGTCATAGTAGCGCACGCCACCGACGACGGCGTCCTCCTTAAGACCCGGGGTCACCTTCAGCACACCCTTGCGGGTGAGGTGCTTTTGCATGGGGACGCTCTTGGCGCCACCCATGAGGTCATAGAGGGTAAAGCCGCCGAACATCATGACGCGCTCCCAACCGCGGTGGGTCAGCGGGAAGATGAACTTCAACGGCTTCACCAGGTGTGGCGCCAGGGTCGACATGTTGAGCTCGCGCTCCTTCAGGGACTCCGCCACGAGGCGGAAGTCGAACATTGCCAGGTAGCGCAGGCCACCGTGGAACATCTTGGAGGAGCGCGAAGACGTACCCGCCGCAAAATCTTGGGATTCCAGCACGGCCGTCTTCAGGCCACGGGTGGCCGCATCCAGTGCAGCGCCGGCACCTACGGAACCTCCGCCGATGATGACGATGTCATAGTCCTCGGTGGAGTAGTCGTTCCACGTCTTTTCAAAATATTCGGGGTTAAAGCTGTTGATACTCGTCGTGGTCATTGTTGACCGAGTCTCCTCTCTCGCTGCACGGCGTCAGAAAGGCCAGCCCCTCGTTGACGGTATGCGCAGCATAGTGTGCTCATCCACCGCGCGCTCGATGTGCCGATGCCTGGCCAACTGCCCGAACGGCGGATGAGGAAGAAGTTTTCTCCCACGGCCAATGCTATAGGTCACCCGTATTTCTCCCTGGAGACGCTACTCACACGTAAGTTCCGCCGCCGTAACCTGGAGTTTCTAAACCCTTCCATAGGGTGACAAAATAAAATAACACCCCCTTCCGGGGGTGTTAGCGGGCGTTAAGAACTAGCTGCAAGTCCAGGGGTTCAAACCCTATTCTTTCTCCTGCTGCAAGCGCGCCATCGCCTCCAACACTTCTGCCATGCCACATCGTTCAGCGGAATAGGTCACCGCTTGGGCAGCCTTAATCACCTCAATGGGGGCTGTCTCCAGCGCCACCATGCGCACAGCGATATCTTCCCCACCCTCCGCAAACGTCTCATCACCAGGCTCGTTGGCAAAGAACAGGAGGTCTGCGGGCTCGGCCCCGACCTTCTTCGCTACAGCCGCCAACCCCTCCGCAGGTGAGGAAGCCGTGACCACCACACCCCCGGGAGCATCGTTGAACTGCACCCCTTCAGCCCCTTCTGAGCAGGCAATGCGCCAACACGATTGGGGGAGGTCCCCAAAGGCAGCAGCGTCCAGCACTTCGCCCTGGGGCGAGAGCACAACGAACTCCTCCACCTGCGGGCGCAACTGCGTCAGTGCTTCCTGAAGCCGCTTCGAGATTTCCCCGTTCTCCATGCTCAGCGCGCTCTGATCTGCCACAATCACCCGCGGCACAACGGAGTACTGGGCTTTCACGCGGTGTGGCAGGCGGGAGACGATAATGCGCGATTGCGTCGCCGCAGAAAGCAGGCCCTGCTCCACTACGGAACCGGCGAAGATCTCCTTGCTGCTCGCCGTCATAGAGGCCTGGGCCTCCACCACATCGGACTTCAGTTGCGCCATAACCTCCGTGACCTTGTCGCGGCCTTCCCCGACTCCGCGCATGGCTTCCTCGACCACCGAGTTGAGGTTCTCCTTAATCCACTCCAGAGTCTCCGGAGCAGTACGCGGGCGCTCTTTGCCTTTCTCAGCGGCTGAGCTTTCAACTTGTGCGCCGTCGCTTTCCTGCGTGGCGTCGGCGTTCTCGTCGCCAAGCTCTGCTCCCGATTCTTCAGAGTTAGCCCGCTTCATCAGCGCCATCCGGTCGCGCATGAGCTCCACGGTGGCCTCGGAGACGCGGTCCTTGAGGTTGGTCAGGTCATCGCGCAGCCGGCGCACACGGTAACGCTCACTCTCCACCTCGGAGTCCTGGGCCTCGGACTCCTCCAGCGTTGGTGCCCCACCACCCTTGCGGGCTGGGACCCAATACTCACCAGCCGGCATTGGGCCGAACTCCGCCTCGTAGTCGGCCCACAGGCCCTCCAGGGCCTCCTGCATGCGGCGACGTACCTCCGCGATATCCGCGTCGAAATCACCCGTCGTGTAATAAGGCTCCAAAGCTTTAATCAGCACCGGCGTCTTCGTGCGACCCAAGTGCTTCTTCTGTCCCTTCGTCCAAATGCGCTGGGAGCCAAAGATAACCTGCGGAATAATCGGCACGCCCGCACCATGCGCAATCCGCGCCGCGCCGTTACGCATGCTGCGGATCTCAAAGCTGCGGGAAATCGTTCCTTCCGCGAAGACCCCCACGAGTTCCCCACTCTTGGCTAGTTCGATGCCCTTGACAATCGACGCCCCGCCATCGATACGGTCCACCGGGACATGCCCCATCACCTGAAAAAGCTGGCCGGCCACCGGCGTCCGGAAGATGGAAGCTTTTGCCAAGTAACGCACCAAACGGCGCTTGCGGTACGCCAGGAAAGCCCCAAAGAGGAAGTCCATGTAGCCGGTGTGGTTGCAGACGATGACGGCCCCGCCCTTGTCCGGGATATTCTCCTCCCCGGACAGGCGCATCTTGAGCCCCTGGGCCAGCGTCACCCCGCGGCCGATGTGCGTGATCTGCCGGTAGAGGAAGTTAGTCACAGCGCTCATGGTGCTCCAAACAGCTAAGACCCCGCTGTCGAGGGCAGCGAGGAGGGACAAGAGAGGGCGGCGCGCGAAGCCCCGCGCACCGCGTTCTTCTAGGAGTTTACGGGGTACAGCACGTCCTTACCCACGAATGGGCGCAGGGCCTCCGGGACCACCACAGAGCCGTCTGCCTGCTGGTGGTTCTCCAGGATGGCCACGAGCCAGCGGGTGGTGGCCAGGGTGCCATTGAGCGTGGCGGCGTACTGGGTCTTGCCGTTCTCATCGCGGTAGCGCGTGGACAGGCGGCGCGCCTGGAAGGTGGTGCAGTTCGAGGTCGAGGTGAGCTCGCGGTACGTGTCCTGGGTGGGCACCCACGCCTCGTTATCGAACTTGCGAGCCGCAGAGGAACCCAGGTCTCCGCCCGCGATATCGATGGTGCGGTAGGACAGCTCCATCGCCTCCAGCATGTCCTTTTCCATGTTCAGGAGCTTCTGGTGCATCTCCTCGGCGTCTTCCGGCTTGCAGTAGACAAACATCTCCAGCTTGTCGAACTGGTGCACGCGCAGGATGCCGCGGGTGTCCTTGCCGTGCGAACCTGCCTCGCGGCGGAAGCAAGAAGACCAGCCTGCATACTGCAACGGCCCCTTGGACAGGTCGATGATTTCTTCCTTGTGGTAGCCAGCCAAGGCCACCTCGGAGGTGCCGACCAGGTAAAGATCATCCGCCGGAAGGTAGTAAATCTCATCGGAGTGCTGGCCCAAGAAGCCAGTTCCCTGCATAACGTCCGGGCGCACAAGTACCGGTGGAATCATAAGCTTAAAGCCCGCCTCACGAGCCTTCTGCGCAGCCAGCATCAACATGCCCAGCTGCAGGAAGGCACCATCACCAGTGAGGTAGTAGAAACGTGCGCCGCCTACTTTGGCGCCCCGCTTGACGTCGATAAGCCCCAGCGTCTCACCCAACTCCAGGTGATCCTTCGGTTCGAAGTCGAACTGCGGCTTCTCACCGACCTCCTCGAGCACGATGAAGTCATCCTCGCCGCCCGCCGGAGCACCTTCCACCACGTTGGAGAGCTGGTACTGCAGCTCCGTCACCTTGGCCTCGGCCGCGGCCGCTTCCTCGCCGGCCGCCTTGACCTTCTCCTTCAACTCGTTAGAGCCTTCCAGCAGCGCCGGGCGCTCCTCGGGGGAGGCCTGGCCAATCTTCTTGCCAAAGGCCTTCTGCTCCGAGCGCAGCTGGTCTGCCTTCACAATGGCCGCGCGGCGCTGTTCATCGGCGGCGAGCAGCTGGTCCACCAAAGAGGGGTCCTCCCCACGGTTTACCTGGGAGGCGCGGACGACATCGGGATTTTCGCGAAGAAACTTGAGATCAATCACGCCGGATAGTCTAGCGCACGGCCATACCTTTGCGCTGGTCATAACCAGCGCATTATCATGGATATCATGGCACCTCACATTATTACCGACGGCCCCGTGCCCAAGCACGCTCAGCTGCGGGATATTCTCTCCGAGCTCTGCCGAACCACCCTCAAACCCGGTGACATCCTCCCCGGCGAGCGCATTCTCGAAGAAACCTACGGAGTTTCCCGCATCACTGTGCGCCGCGCCATCGGTGATTTAGTAGCCGAAGGCCGCCTGCGGCGGGTGCGAGGCAAGGGCACCTTCGTGGCTCCGAACCCACTGGTCTCCCGGCTCCATCTGGCATCCTTTTCCGATGAGATGGGCTACCAAAAGGTACAGGCTTCCTCGAGAATCCTGCTGGGCGAGCGCAGCACCGCGCCCAGCGAGGTCTGTGATTTCTTCGGCACAGAGTCCACGGTTGCACACACCCACCTGCGGCGCCTGCGCTTGGGCGATGGCGAGCCTTATTCCATAGACGATGGCTGGTATAACTCCGCCTTCGCGCCGACGCTGCTAGAAAATGACATCTATAACTCCGTCTACGCGATTCTGGATAGCACCTTTAAGGTCCCCATCACCGAGGCCGAGCAGACTGTCACCGCGGTGGCGGCGGAGGAGGACATCGCCGAGCTTCTCGACGTCTCACCGGGCACCCCACTGCTGCACATCACCCGCCTCGCCCGCTCGGGGGATCGCCCGGTTGAATGGTGTTCCTCGGTCTACCGCACTGACCGCTACCGCCTCACAACACACGTCTCCCGCGCGCGTATGTAGCGGCACCCTCGCCCAGAACAGCGCTGGGCGGGCTAGAAGCCAGGGCCGTTAAGGGAGTAGTATGAAGAGTTCTATGAGCACTTCATCTGCGTGGCGCTCCGCCTCTGCCATCCGCGTCGTCCTCGTTGCAGCCGTGGCTGCGGCCGTCTTCATGGCGTCCTACGGCCTCTTCAGCGGCGGACCAACCGGCACCAATTCGGCCGGACATGGCTCCGCTAGCTCCAGCGCCGACGGCAGTCAGGCCGCCGATCCTTCTGCCGCCGACGGCGAAGCTGCTCCCTTCACCACCGCCTCCGCTGGGGCATGCGTGACGTGGGACATCGCCCCCGACGGCACCGCCACTGGTTTTGAGCAGATCAGCTGCGATAAACCACACCGCTTCGAAGTCTCGGCGCGCGAGGATCTCAGCACCTACCCCACCAGCGAGTTCGGTCCCAACGCCACGCGCCCCGACATCACACGCCAAAACGCCCTGCGCGATGAGCTGTGCGAGGTACCCACGGTGAGCTACCTGAATGGCAAGTGGGATCCCAACGGGCGCTATGACATTGCTTCCATCCTGCCCCCGGCCGCATCCTGGGATCAGGGTGACCGTACCTTGCTGTGTGGCCTGCAGACTACCGACGCCAACGGCGTACCGCAGGAATCCACCGGTAAGGTCAGCGAGGTGGACCAGGCGGTCGTCGCCAAGCCGGGCGAGTGCCGGAAGGTGGATGATAAACAGGCGCTCACTACCGTGCCCTGCCAGGAACCGCACCAGATGGAGACCGTCTCCGTCATCAACCTGGCCGAAAAGTTCCCCGATGGCTACCCCAGCGATGAGGACATGGATAAGTTCCTCTCCGAGACCTGCACCCAAAATGCGATGGACTACCTGGGCGGCGAGGAGAACCTTTACCAGTCCACGCTGCAACCTTTCTGGGGTGCGATGAACCGCGAAACCTGGGAGAGCGGCTCCCGTTCGGTGAATTGCTCGCTGATCCACATCAAGGACGGCCACTTCTCCGAGATCACCGGCTCTGCCACAGGGGGACGCGAGGCCCTGAGCATTAACGGCGCCCCGCCGACCGAACAGCCGAAGCGCAACCCATTGCGTGACCCGAATGCTCAGCCGGGCGGCGAGAACGCCGAGCCAGCTGGCGCGAACGACGCTCCCGCCACCCCCGAAGCTGCGGCACCGGCCCTCTAATCCCGGCCCTTGAACAGGAAGTAGCCACATGTACGAGGTCAGCGAAGAGCGCTTTGAGGAAATGGTCGGCGAGGCCCTAGATAAAATTCCGGATCGCTTCGTTAATCAGATGCGCAACCTGGTCATCCTCGTCGAGGAAGAACACCCGGAGAACCCTGAACTGTTGGGGCTTTATGAGGGCGTCATGCTCACGCAGCGCACCGCCTCACACACCGGCTACCTGCCGGATACCATTTCCATTTACCGGCAGCCGTTGCAGGCCATCAGCAACTCGGAAGAAGAGCTCGCCCACGAAGTCCTGGTGACCGTCTTCCACGAGGTCGGGCACTATTTCGGATTCGAGGAGGAGCGCCTCCACGAGCTCGGCTGGGGGTAGGTGCCTAAGGCACCTACCGTGGGACCACAACGACGCCTACCGTGACCACAACGAAACCTACCGTGGCCGCGAGAAATTAAACTTCGGTATCCGCCCAGCGCTTGAGCGTCCACTGGCCAAAAGGCTGGCCCTGCGGCTCCATGAGGGTAAAGCGGCAGTTCGGCATATAACCGGTATAAGCAAAGTCTGGGTCCACTCCGCAGGCGTGCGCCGTCACCACGCGAATGGCGGCGCCGTGGCTGACGACGACGATGTCTTCATCATCCTCCAGCTCCGCAGCGAGATCCTCCAACACCGGTTGGTAGCGCTCGAGCACATCCACGTAGCTCTCGCCGCCAGGCATCCGGGCGCTCTCATCGCCGTCGAGCCAGCCGCGCAGCGCCACCATATATTCGCGGTGGGTGTCCTCGCTGCCGCTCATTTCATGCTCACCGGCGAAGACCTCGTGCAGGCCTGTACGCACTTCCACGGGAACGTTGCGTTCATCGACGGCCTCGCCGTATGTGCGGGCGGCCAACATCGCGGTCTGCTGGGCACGCAGGGCAATAGAACATACGAACCGCACGCGGCGGCCGGCGCACAGCTCAGCTAGCTCGCGTCCCACATCTTCCGCCTGGCCGCGGCCGCGCTCGGTGAGCTCGGCGCCCGGGGGCCGGGTATCCATAACGCGGTCAATATTGGAAAAGGTCTGGCCGTGGCGCAGCAGGATAATTCTTCCGGTCATGCTTCACCACACTATTGGCCGGTGCGCGCCTGCGCTACCCATTCATCGGCCTCGTGCAACCGCGCCAGATCCCGCGGCGCCTCCCCCAGCGCCACCACGGAAGGCCAGGAACCAACGAAAACGACGTCCTCCGCCCGTAGCCATAGCGCCCGCAGAGCCTCCGCCACCGGCTGGTCCTCAATGTGCCCGATGAGATCGGCGTGGAAGCGGTAATTACCAAACACGGTGCGCAGCGGGCGGGATTCAATGCGGGAGAGATCCACCCCGCGGTGCGCGAATTCCTGCAGGGCCCCCACCAGGGAGCCGGGCTCGTTGGGCAGGGTGAAGATGACGGATGTCCTATCGTTGCCGGTCCGCGCGGTCGGCTTTCCGGCCGACCCCACGAGGACGAAACGAGTCGTGGCCCCCGCGACATCTGCCACGTTCTCCGCCAGAGAATCCAGTCCGAAGACCTCCGCTGCACGGGCAGGGGCGGCAGCAACATCCACCTCCCCGCGCGCCACGGCCTGCGCCGCCGCACCATTCGACGCCGCCGGAACATACTCCACGTCCGGCAAGTTCTGCTCCAACCAACCGCACACCTGCTGGTAGGCCACAGGATGCGTGGAGAACGTGCGAAGGTTCTGCGCGGAAGTGCCGGGGCGCACCAGAATGGAAAAAGACACCGGCAGGTCTACCTCGCGGTAGATCTGGACCCGGGTGCCGTCGGCAAGCGCGTCAAAGGTGGCAGTCACCGGCCCATCCACGGAGTTTTCGATAGCCACGCAGGCATAGTCCGCCGCACCGGAACGCACCGCCGACAGTGCCTCGGCTGGGGAGCTCACCGGCAGCCCCTCGGGAGCAGCAAAGTCTGCGGCGAAATGCTGCATCGCCGCTTCCGTGAAGGTTCCGGCGGGCCCGAGGAATGCGATGGTGGTGCTCATGACAGCAACTTTATCTCACACAACTACTAAACTGAGCCGCCATGGAAAGCACCGAGTTCACTCTGGACAAGCTGCGCGAGGATCTATCGGGCCTGAGCCCTGCGGAGCACGGCTTCACGTACCTCGACCTTGAGTGTCGGCCGCAGTCGCATGGACGCTTGAGCGGGTGGATTCTCTCGGTGAAGGACCTCAACGATGTCGCCGGCATGCCCACCACGCTCGGTCATGCCGAGCGTGCCTACGTGGCGGAGGAGACCGATCCTTTACTGCAGGAGCTCATCGATGCTGGCGCGCTCGTCGTCGGCAAATCCGCCGCGCCCGAGCTGGGCCTGCGCGTGGACACCGAACCTGTTGGCCTGCCTCACCCGGATAATCCGCTCTACCCGGGCCATACTCCGGGCGGTTCCTCGGGCGGAGCGGCGGTCCAGGTGGCGCGGGGTCTGCTGCGTGCCGCGCATGCCTCCGACGGTGGCGGTTCCATTCGTGTGCCGGCTGCCGCCTGCGGCGTCGTCGGGTTCAAGCCGGGTGGCGAGGATCTCTCGGTGCAGGGGTTCATCACGCGCAGCATCGCCGATACCGCAACGCTGCACGGCTTTCGCCCGCGTGCCCGGCGCGCCCGCATTGGCGTGCTGACGGATCCTCTTTTCGCCGAGGTCGAGGTGGCCCCGCACATGCTGCGCGCGGTCGCAGAGGCCACCGCCACCTTTGAAGGCGCGGGTTTCGAAACCGTGGCCATTTCCCCCTATCCCCAGGCTGCGGCTACCTTTGAGGCCTTCCAACACATCTTTAGTCGCCGACTAGCCGGCCTTGACTTCGCGGAGGGTTACGCGGAATGGATTCGTGCGAAGGGCCGCCGCGTCACGGATTCCGAATTTGCCGCAGCCCGCGCCCACGCCGCGCAGCTATCGGAAATGCTGGCACAAGAGTGGGAAGTAGACGCCATCTTGAGCCCCATGCTGGCTTTCGATCCGCCACGGCGCGGGCATTTCCTGGCGCTGGACCACCAGGCCAATTTCGATGAACAAACGCGGTGGTCGCCGTGGGGATCGTTGTTCAACGTGGCACAGCTGCCCGCTATTTCCGTGCCGTGGCCGGTGCGCGATCATCCGCCCGTGGGCGTGCACTTAGGTTCGCTCACGCTTGACGACGCCTCCCTTCTCGGCCTCGCCCAGGTGCTTCACCCATGACCGCCCGTTCCCGCCTGCGCGCGGAAATCCTCATCGTCCTGACCATCACGTTTGGTATCTCGGGTGTGCGCGCCGCGCTGCGTCTGACCGATTCCCTGCTGAACCCGGCCCCACTCAACGAGCAATCGGTCACCATCAACGCCTCGCAGTCGGCGACGACGCTGCTTGACCTCGCTTTCCAGCTCTGCAGTGCCGCGGTGCTCTTCGCGTGGGGAGCGCTTGCTCTGTACTTGATTTCCTCTCCACCCCGCCCGCAGTGGCGGGACGGCCTGCACGGTGCAGCGCTAGCGGCAGTCATTGGTCTTCCGGGGTTGGTGCTGTATTACGTGGCGCTGCACGTCGGTTGGACCAAGGAGATCGTCCCAGGGGCTTTCGATACGGGGATTGAGATTCCCGTGCTGCTCATCAAGTCCTTTGCCAACGCCTGGGCAGAGGAACTGGTGGTGGTGTACTGGTTCATGACCAGGCTCAAGCAGTCCGGGTGGGCCCTGCCCGCAACACTGGCTGCTTCCTCCATCCTGCGTGGCTCTTATCACCTCTACCAGGGTGTTTCCGCGGGCTTCGGCAATATCATCATGGGTGTGCTCTATGGCTGGTACTTCCATCGCACCGGGAAGGTGTGGCCGCTGGTCATCGCGCACTTTCTTATCGACGCCGTCGCTTTCGTGGGCTACGCGCTGCTCTTCGGTGCTTAAGCACGAGACAAGAGTTCGTAGCGTCACGAAGACCACGACCACACCCTGTGTGATAGATGGGGCGGAAGTGGTTTCGCGGTACAGTGTTCCCCATGACCTACCAAGGACGCGACCCAGAGCGCGAAGCTCGCCGTGCCGGCGAGCCCCACGGCGATTCCCGCCGCGCGGGCTTTGCTGATTCAGCGAACCCTTCCCGCCCCTACGACCCGGCTGGCCCGCGCGCTGCGCATGCCGCCGGGCAGGACGCCAGCGAATTTGTCCTTGGTGCCGACGGACAGCCCTTGCGTGATCGCTACGGCCGCCCAGTGCGCCGCCGTCCCTCCACACCGCGCAGCACGCCGTCCCATAATTCCGCACGCGCCCAGCGTCCCAGCCCGCGTCGCTCACGCCCGGAGGAAACCCGCTTCGACGTCGATGCCTACATGGCCCAGCACTCTCCCGCGCGCCCAGCGCCCCGCCAGAGCGCGCCCACCCGGGAACCTGCCGCCGGCGCCTACCGGCGAGGCCCCGACGCTCCGCCACGCAGCTACTCCCCACAGACCCCGTCCCGCGGGCGTCCCACGGGGCGCCCGCATAGCCGTCGTAAAAAGGTCAACCCGGCCAAGCAGGCTTTCGGTTGCCTGGGCTGGCTCGTCGTCATCGTCCTCGTTTCCATGGTGGCCTTCACCTTGTGGACGGATTCACGCCTCACCCGCATCGATGCCCTGCCCAACGAGCAGGTGGCACAGACCTCTGGAACGAACTGGCTGTTGGTGGGCTCAGACTCACGCCAGGGCCTTACCGAAGAACAACAAGCGGAGCTAGGTACCGGTGGCGATGTAGGTGTCGGCCGCACCGATACCATCATGCTTCTGCACATCCCTAGCTCCGGGAAGGCCCAGTTGGTCTCCATTCCGCGCGATAGCTACGTCGACGTGCCTGGCTTCGGCATAGACAAAGTCAACGCCGCCTTCACCTACGGCGGGCCGCAGCTGCTGACCCAAACCGTGGAACAAGCCACCGGCCTCCACATCGACCACTATGCGGAGATCGGCATGGGCGGCTTGGCAAACGTGGTGGATTCCGTGGGCGGCGTGGAGATTTGCGTCAAGGAGCCCATCAACGATCCGCTCGCGGGCATCGACCTCCAAGCGGGCTGCCAGAAGCTCCGCGGCCCTGACGCGCTCGGCTATGTGCGTACCCGCGCTACCGCGATGGGTGACCTAGACCGCGTCGAGCGCCAGCGCGAGTTCTTCGCCGCGCTGCTAGATAAGGCAACGTCCTTCTCGACAATTGGCAACCCCTTCAAGGCCGTCTCCCTGGTCAACCACACCGCGGATTCCTTCATCGTCAACGAGAAGGACCACGTCTGGCACCTTGCCCGCGTGGCGCTATCCATGGCCTCGGGCGTGGAGACAAAGACTGTGCCGATCGGCGGCTTCCAGGACACGGTCGTGGGCAATGTCGTCCTCTGGGATGACGCTGAGGCCCAAGCGCTCTGGGACTCCATGCGCTAAGACTCGTCCGGTCGTTTCGATCAAATAAGGCTCCAAAACCACAAGGTTTTGGAGCCTTATTTGATCGTTTCGCACCCACGCCTCGGGGGCGGAGGCACCGAAGAATTAGCGCAGCGTCACCTGACGGGACTTGATGTTCTGCAGCTGCTTGCGCTCATCGGCGTCGAGGTTAGCGTCGTTGGAAATCTCCTCCTCCAACGCCTTGTTCACGCGAGACAGTTCGACCTCGTAGGAGTCGTGCGCAACCTCTGGGTCAAGGTCAAAGACCGGGGCGATCAGGCCGTGGGTGCGGAAGACACCGGCGAACTTCGTGTTCTCGCCCAGGTTGAGCTCACCGCGAGCGGCAATGCGCGCGAGGGCGTTGAGGAAAGCATTCTCGTCATCGCACGGGCGGACCCAACGGATGTGCGCCTTGCCGCCACCGGCGTTAGCCCAGAAGGCGGTGCCGACGAAGCCTTCGGCCTCCTGGCCCACCTGGTAGGACTCGATGACGGAATCATTAGCACGCTGCAGAGCCTGCGCCATCTGCGGAGGAACCTGCGCGCCCTCCGGCATCCACCACGCGAAGTCCTGGTAGACGTTGATCTCCAGCTCGGCGTCCTCCTCCAGCAGCTCCTTGAGCTCCGGCTGGGAGCCATCAGCAGCAGTGGATTCCAGGGTGGAGCCCGGCGCGTTGTTCTTCACCCAGTTCAGGGCGAAAGCCAGGTCACGGCCCGGGTTGTGCGTGTGGGACTGCACCTGCAGGCCCACGAAAGCCTCACCACCGGACTCCTCTTCACGGATGAGCGCCGCGGTAGCACCAGGCAGCACAGTGGCGACATAGACATCCTTGTCAAAGCCCTTGACGGACAGCTTCGCCGTTGCGGAAGGAACAAATTCCTGCAGGGCGACGAGGCTAGCCTCAGCGGCGAGCCCACCGAAGGGGCGAGGGTCCTTTTCCAGGGCAGCGCGCTCGGCGGCGCGGGCAGCGAGCTTAGCTTGGCGGCGGGACATGCCCTCCGGCAGCTGTTCGTTCTTCTTTTTCTTCTTGGCCATACTGAACAACTTACCTGTTCATTACAGCTCAATGGCATGCAGGGCCACTTCCGGTTGGTTCGTGGCGAGAATATCCACCCCATTGGCCCATGCCCACTTCATGTCCTCAGGTTTATCGATGGTCCACATGTACGTGGGCAGACCATGCGCGCCGATGGCACCAGGTTGGAGCTTGCCGCGCAACAGCGACATACCTAAGCCTGTGGGCTGCGATAACAGGATATCTGGGCGATTGAAATGGCGCTCCCAATCGCGACGCAGATAGATGCGGTCGACGTGCGGGGCGAGCGCTGCCATTCGACGGATGGCCCGGTGGGAAAAGGAAATCATGTGGATCCGGGGGTCGTCGAGAAGCCCGGCGTAGCGCAGCCGCAGCACCATCTGTTCTTCGAGGATGTCGCCCTGCCCCGAGGGATGCTTGGTCTCAATGTAGAGGTGGTGCTTCTTTTCCCCGAGCATGTCGAGGAGTTCGTCGAGAAGCAGCATGCGCTGGCCGCCGCCAATCTTGAGGCGGCGCAGCTCCTCCCATGTCATGCGAGACACTCGACCTGAGCCATTCGTGGTCCGGTCCAGCGTGGGATCGTGGTGAACCACCACCTTGCCGTCGCTGCTCAGGCGGATATCGCACTCGATGCCGTGAATGGGAAGCTCGAGCGCTTTTTCAAAGGCAAGAGGGGATAGCTCCGGATATTTCCCGGAGTATCCCCTGTGGGCGACAATCTTCACTAGCCGAAGATTTCTTCCTTGATGGTGTTGAGAGTGTTGAAGGAGTTCTCGAAGCGCTCCTTCTCGTGCTCATCGAGGGCCAGCTCGATAACGCGGTTAACGCCGGAGCGGTCAACGATGGCCGGGGTGCCGATGAAGACATCCTCGTGGCCGTACTCGCCCTGCAGGTAAGCAGAGACCGGAAGGGCGACGGCCTGGTTCTGGATGACCGCGCGGGTGATGCGGGCCAGGGCCATGCCGATGCCGTAGGAGGTGGAGCCCTTAGCGTCGATGATGTGGTAGGCGGCGTCCCGGGTGTCCTCGAAGATCTTCTCGATGCGCTCGTTGTAGCCCGGGTCCTTCTCAGAACGGTGGGACAGGGAGACACCTGCGATGTTGGCGGAGGAGACAACCGGCAGCTCGGAATCGCCGTGCTCGCCGATGATGTAGGCGTGGACGGAGGTCGGAGCCACGTCATCCATCTCAGAGAGCATGTAGCGGTAGCGGGCCGAGTCCAGGACGGTGCCGGAGCCGATGACGCGCTCGTGCGGGAAGCCGGAGGCCTTCCACACTGCGTAGGTCAGCAGGTCCACCGGGTTGGAGGCGACCAAGAAGATGCCGTCGAAGTCATTCTTCATGACGTCCGCCACGATGGAGTTCATGATCTTGACGTTCTTATCCACGAGCTGCAGGCGGGTCTCGCCGGGCTTCTGTGCGGCACCGGCGCAGATGACGACCATGGAGGCGTCCTTGCAGTCTTCGTAGGTACCCTTGGTCACGCGAGTGCGGGACGGGGCCCAGACGACACCATGGTTGAGGTCCATGACGTTGCCTTCGAGCTTCTTTTCGTCGATGTCGATGATGGCCAGGTGATCAACAGTGCCCTGGTTGACCAGAGCGTAGGCGTAAGCAACTCCAACATCGCCAGCGCCGATGAGTACTACTTTGTTTCCAACATGATTTCCCATGACTCCTATTGTGCCCCTAATGTCCGAGTTTTGCTCGTTATGCGCCCGAATTCACAGGTTCGGTAGTCCGATCTCACATTTTTACGCCCGATTGGGTCTGATTAGTGGCATCACTGCACGTCCGCCCCAAAGCTGGTTCAATGGCCAGCATGCGTCAACTTGCGCGCCGCATCGCCCTCAGGACCGCCCGCACGGGACTTCAGGCTGCCATCTTTTCGCTGGAGCTCATCAGCGATCTCACCCCCGGCATGCGCATGACCGGCAGGCGGCGCCTGCCCCAAAATATGTGGCCCGGGCTCTTCGGCGCCGAAGTCGCGACCTGGGCAGCTGTCTCCCCGTCGCTCTTGCCACGCCCGTGGTGGGTTACCGCTGCCAACGTGGCCATCGGCCAAGGCGCGGGACACCTCGCCGCCACCACCGCGGCTTTCGCGGCCAAGCGCGCGCTACACCACGCTGGCCGGCGCCCCCAGGACCGCGTCGGCCCTACCACTCGGCGCTTTTCCTACTACCTACTGGGGCTCGGAACCTTCATCGCGGGCATACGCTCCCTGCGCAACCAAACGGAGCAGGCCCGCCTCGTGGGCAAGCTCAATGACCGCGGCCCGCAATCCGCCGCACTAGGCATGGTGGCGGGCACCGCCGGCTACGGCGCTTTGCTCATCGTGGGGGAGGCAGCCCAGCTCACCGTCACCCAGCTTTCCCTCCAGGTCCAGCGCTGGCTGCCCCGGTGGATTGCCTGGCCCCTAGCCGGCGGCGCGGTGGGCTTCGCCGCGGCTGTGGCCAGCGACCGCATGGTCTGGCGCCGGCTGCTCCGCAAGGCCACTATCCAGGGCCTTGCCCTCAACAAGCTCGTCTATCCGGGCTCCGTCATGCCCTGGGAGCCGGAGCGCTCTGGCAGTCCATGGTCCCACGAGCAATGGACGGCTGTCGGCTCTCAAGGCCGGGTTTTTCTCGACCGCGGCCCCCGCGCCCAGGACATCAAAGAGGTCATGCACTTTGACCGAGCACGCGAACCAATACGCATTTACATCGGCCTCATCCGCGGCCGCGGTCCGCACGCCGCTGCCCGCCACGCGGTGGCGGAGATGGACCGCACGGGGGCCTTCCACCGCGACACCATCGTGCTGCAGATGCCCTCCGGCTCAGGCTGGATCAATAATTATTCGGTCAGTGGCTATGAATTCCTCACGCGCGGCAACTGCGCCACCGTGGCCTTGCAATTCGACTACCTGCCCTCCATGTTTTCTTACCTGGTGGATAAGAACCTCTCCCGCACTTTTGCGCGCGAGCTCATTGCCGCCGTTCACGCCCGCCTCGAGCTCTTGCCCGAGGACAACCGCCCCAAGCTGTACTTAAGCGGCGAATCCCTGGGCTGCTATGCCATCGTGGAAAACTACGAGACGGTCGAAGAGTTGCTGGCGGCGTGCGATGGTGCGGTATTCACTGGGCCGCCCCGGATGACCAGTTTCATGCGGCGCCTGCACCGCGAACGCGGTTCCTTGGAGCGCTTGCCGCTTGTCGACGGCGGCCGGCACCTCCGCTTCGCCGCAGTCCCCGCCCACATGGAACACGATGCTTTCGGCGAACCCTACGGTCCCTGGGAACGCCCGCGGGTGGCGGTGGGACAGCACGCCTCCGATGCCATCGTGTGGTGGGATAGCAAGCTCATTTATGCTCGTCCCAACTGGATCCACGAGCCGACCCCGCAGACCTTGTACGCAGATACTTTTAAAAACCTGCGCTGGCACCCGTTCATCACCTTCTGGCAGGTAGCACTGGACCAGATCAACTCGCTCAACGTGCCGGGCGGCCACGGGCATAACTACTTCGAGGAAACCTTCTGGTACTGGGATTCCGTCCTCGGCTCCCAAACGCGCACCCAGCTCACTCCGGAGCTAGCTGAGCGCATGCGGGATTTTGTGGAGCGCGACCAGCTCAATAAACCTTCTGACTTCCGCACGCACGTGCGCAAACAGCTCTAGCCGCACGCACGTGCGCTCACTGCGCTAGCCACACTTGACGCCGGTGCTGTGGTGCGGGCAGTAACCGTTGGGCACCTTGTGCAGGTACTGCTGGTGCTCGTCCTCGGCCAGGTAATACTCCCCCGAGTCCGTCTCGCTGAGGAGGGTGACTTCGGTGGTGGTGGCGCCGAAGCCGGCGTCGGCAAGCTTGCCTGCGTAGGAATCCACAAGCTGCTGGATCACCTCGCGTTCCTCCTCAGTCTCTGGATAAAAGGCCGAGCGGTACTGCGTACCCACGTCGTTGCCCTGGCGGAATCCTTGAGTCGGATCGTGAGCTTCCAAGGCCTTGACCACAAGGTCGCGCAGGCTCACGCGCTGCGGATCATAGGTAATCTGCACCGCCTCCGCGTGGTTGGTCAGCCCACGGCACACCTCGTAGTACGTGGGGTTCGGCGTGGTTCCTCCCGCATAGCCCACGGACGTGGACTCCACGCCTTCGGTCTCCCAGAACATCTTCTCGGCCCCCCAGAAACAACCGATGGCGATGATGAGGGATTTCTGTCCTTCCTTCCACGGTCCAGTAATCGGAGTGCCTAGCACCGCGTGGGGCTGTGGGTTGTCCAGGACGGGCTCGGCGCGCCCGGGAAGGGCGTCCTCCGCCGCCACCAGCTTGGGTTCTGGTGTGAAAAGAAACATGCTGGGTTCTCCTTCGCTTAGTCTTGCCCTCCCCTTATACTCCGCTGCGCTGCCCACAATCCAGGTTTTTGTTCAGGGCCTCTCCCATAGAAAAAATATTGTGGCCAAATCCTCATCCGCGCCCTACCATGGGGCCTCGTACCCCAAAGAAAGGATGACACAAATGGCTGTTTACGAACTTCCGGAACTCGACTACGCATACGACGCTCTGGAGCCGCACATCTCCGCTGAGATCATGGAGCTGCACCACTCCAAGCACCACGCTGGCTACGTTGCTGGCGCTAACGCTGCGCTCGAGGCCCTGGAGGAGCAGCGCAACGGCGAGGCTAACGCTGACGCTATCCGCGCTCTGTCCAAGAACCTTGCCTTCAACCTGGGTGGCCACACCAACCACTCCATCTTCTGGAAGAACCTCTCCCCGAACGGCGGCGGCGAGCCCACCGGCGAGTTGGCTGAGGCTATTAACCGCGACTTCGGTTCCTTCGAGAAGTTCAAGGCTCACTTCTCCGCCATTGCTACCGGCCTGCAGGGCTCCGGTTGGGCAGTTCTGGGCTACGACCACGTTGCTGGCCGCCTGATTATTGAGCAGCTCACCGATCAGCAGGGCAACATCTCCGTGAACTTCACCCCGCTGCTGATGCTGGATATGTGGGAGCACGCCTTCTACCTCCAGTACAAGAACGTGAAGGCTGATTACGTCAAGGCTGTCTGGAACGTCTTCAACTGGGATGACGTTGCTGAGCGTTACGCAGCTGCCACCAAATAAGCACTGTGGCCTCCTTTAAGGCCATATAGCTTCGACCGCGCTGGGTCCTCTTCATTGAGGCTCGGCGCGGTTTCGCGTTTTCATCCGCCTCCAGCCCGTGGGCGGGGATGACCTAAACCCCTTCTGCCCCACCCACCCCACCCTTCCCTATAGAGTTTTAGAAATTAAACCCACCTTCACAAAACGACTATGGCATAATTCACACCACCTGCACATGTGGATGCGTATTACAGGCTTGCCTTTCTTGCTGAAAAGCCAACGCTGATGCGACATCTCAATTGATTCTCTTCAGGTGGTTTTGTGAACTCACTACTTCTCGTCTTTATCGGACTCGCCATGATGCTGGCGGGGTACTTGCTGTACTCGCGCTTCCTCGCATCGAAGGTGTACCAACTCTCCGAGGGTTTCTCCACGCCCTCCCACACCATGGAAGATGGCGTCGACTACGTCCCCACCAACAAGTACGTGCTGTGGGGCCACCACTTCACCTCGGTTGCGGGCGCGGCTCCCATCATCGGCCCCGCCGTCGCCGTGATTTGGGGCTGGCTACCGGCCTTCCTCTGGGTCACGCTGGGCACGGTCTTCTTCGCCGGAATGCATGACTTGGGCGCGCTGTGGGCTTCCCAGCGCCACCGCGGGCAGTCCATCGGTACCCTCTCCGGGCGGTATATCGGCGCCCGCGGGCGTGCGCTCTTCCTCGTCGTGATCTTCTTGCTGCTGCTCATGGTCAACGCGGCCTTCGCCGTGGTCATCTCCAACCTGCTGATTTCCACGCCCACCGCCGTCATCCCCACCTGGGGCGCTATCCTCGTCGCTTTGCTGATCGGCCAAGCTATTTACCGCTTCCGGTGGAACCTGACCATCGTCTCCATCGTGGGCGTCGCCGCGCTCTACGCGCTAATGATCCTCGGTGACCGCGTCCCGCTGGCACTGCCGGAAACCGTCCTGGGTATCCCGGACCGCGGCGTGTGGATCATCCTGCTCTTCGTCTACGCCTTCATCGCCTCCTTGCTGCCGGTGTGGGTCCTGTTGCAGCCGCGTGACTACATCAACGGCCTGCAGCTCTTCGTCGGCCTCATCATCCTCTACGGCTCTTTCCTCGTCACCCGCCCCGAGGTTGTTGCACCGACCGTGTCGGATCACGTCCCCGACAACACACCAGGCATCTTCCCGCTGCTCTTCGTCACCATCGCCTGCGGCGCCGTTTCCGGATTCCACGGCGTGGTGAGCTCCGGTACCTCTTCCAAGCAGCTGGATAAGGAAACCGACGCCCGCTTCGTCGGCTATTTTGGCGCAGTGGGCGAGGGCCTCCTAGCACTGGGCACCATCGTGGCCACCACATCTGGTTTCAAGACCGCCGCCGATTGGGAGGCCGTCTACAACGAGTGGAACGCCGGCGGCGTCGAGGCCTTCGTGCAGGGCGGCGGAGCCCTCATGAACGAAGGTTTGGGCATCCCTACTTCGCTCTCCGCCACCATCCTGGCCACCATGGCCGTTCTCTTTGCCGCGACGACGATGGACTCCGGCGTGCGCCTGCAGCGCATGGTGGTCTCCGAGGCAGCCGAGCTCATGGGTATCAAGCTCAGCGGACTGGTTGCCACCATCATCGCTGTCGGCTGCGCTTTGGGCCTGACCTTCTCCACCGGTGTCGACGGCTCCGGCGGTATGCTCATCTGGCCACTCTTCGGTACCACCAACCAGCTCATGGCGGGCCTGACGCTGGCTATCATCGTGGTCATCCTGACCCAGCTGCGCCGCCCGACATGGCCAGTGCTGCTCCCGCTGGTTTTCGTTACCGCCATGTCCCTGTGGGCAGCGGTGCTGCAGCTCAAGACGCTGTTCCAGGCCGGGAACTGGCTCCTGTTGGTTATCGATGGCGTCATCATCATCGCCGCTATCTGGGTCATCGCCGAGGCCATCGCCGCCATCTCCCGCGCGCGCACGGCCCCGCAGGTGGTATGGAATGACGAAGACATCGAGCCTCCCCTGCCAGTCAATGCTCGATAAACTGAAGGCCTTTGGGCGCGGTCTAGACGAGTTCTATTCCGCGCCCTATCGGCGCTCCTTTGCCAAGGCGCAGCAGGAGGAAGATGATCTTTTCATGCTGTTGGTCCTCTCGGAAGCTCTCGGGCTGCCGAATCCCGCCAGCTACTACACCTTGGAATTGCTGCCGCTGATGTATGAAGATTTCCACGCCTGGCACACGCGCATGGGCATGGAGCGCTCACCATTGAACGGAATCTCATGTTGTTAGCCCCCATCATGTTCTTTGGCGGCAAGGGCGGGGTGGGTAAGACCACGCTGGCCACCGCCACCGCCCTGCGCCTGGCCCAGGAAGGCAAGCGTGTGCTGCTGGTATCTACGGACCCGGCGCACAACCTGGGGCACATCTTTGGCACCACGCTTGGCGACGTCCCCACTACCATCCGCCCCCACTTAAGCGTCATCGAGATCGACCCGGCGCGGGCAACGGAGGAGCACCTGGAGGGCGTCGCCAAGCAGATGCGTCGGTTCATGCCGGAGCGCCTCCACCGCGAGGTCGGCCGGCACGTGGACCTGGCCCGGCACTCGCCTGGCACACACGAGGCAGCGATGTTGGAGCGCATCGCGCAGCTCGTCGAAGAGCAGCAGGCTGGTGGGGAGTTTGAGCACATCATCTTCGATACCGCGCCCTCCGGCCACACCTCGCGACTCATGGCGCTGCCGGAAATCATGGCCGCGTATACCGATGGACTGCTGGCTCGGCGCGAGAAATCCGATAAGTTCGGCGCGGTGGTGCGCGGCATGACCTCGGCGGAGAAGGCCGTATCCGCCAGCTCGCAGGACCCGGTGGACCGCCGTAACCAGGAGATCCGCTCCACGCTGCTCAAGCGCCGCCGCCGCTTCGAACGTTTGCGCTCCGAACTTTCCGACGACGCCACCACGTCCTTCTTCCTCGTCCTCACCGCGGATCGCACCCCGGTGCTAGAGACCGCCGAGTTCTACGCGGAACTGAGTTCCCACGGCGTGCACTGCGGTGGACTGCTGGTCAACCGCCGCACTCCGGAAAGCACGGGAGGGTTTCTTCAACAGCGCCGCTCCTCGGAGGACGCGGCCCTCGCGCTGCTCGCTGAGAAGCTGCCGGGCCAGCCGGTGCACACCTTGCCTTGGCTGCCGCACGAGGTATCCACCCCCGAGGCGCTCGCCGCCCTGGCCGCCGAGCTTCCCTTCGGCAGCTAATCGGCCTCGACCAAGCTACTGCCCTCGGCGGTGCGGGCCACCACGAAATCCTTGAAGTGCTCAACCGGCGGGGCATCATCGCCTTCGCGCCACACCAACCCCAGCTCGCGATAGGCCTCGGGTTCTATGGGAATGAGGTTGCGGGCTTTCAGGTACGGGTCATCAAGCGGCAGCAACGCCGATCCCAGTCCGGCGGCCACGAGGCCGGCCACGGTGGTCAGCTCCATGGATTCGAAGACGAGGCGCGGGCTAAAACCGGCCTCGCTCGCTAGGGAATCGAGAAGCATGCGTGTTCCATAGCCAGGCAACATGCCGATGAAGGGCTCATCGCGAAAGTCTTCCATGCGCACACTGTTTCTTCCGGCAGCCCAATGCCCTTCCGGCACCGCGAGTCCGAGTCTTTGCAGCTTGAGCTGGTGCCAGCCCAGCGGGCCCGGGCTTATAGGCCGGGGACCGACGAGCGCCAAGTCGGATTCGCCGGCCGCTACTCTGTCCACGAGCTCGCGGGCCGCGCCCTGGTGCAGGCGAATATCCACGTGGGGGTGCCTGGCGCGATAGGCCTTGAGCAGCTCCGGAACCATCCACGTGCCGAGGGAATGCATGAAATCGAGGCGCACGGTGCCGCGCTCCGGATCCATAAGTCGGGAGACGGCATCGCGCGCGGCGGCTTCCGACAAGAGCATCCGCCGCGCATGGTCCACGAAGGCCCGGCCGCGCGCATTGAGCCGCAGGCGTCGGCCGCTGCGCTCAAAAAGGCTGGCCCCCACGGCCGTCTCGATACGCTGAACGCGGCGGGTCAACGCGGATTGGGAGAGCCCGAGGGAGTCGGCAGCGGCGCCGACGAGGCCATGGTCGGCCACGGCGACGACTCCGCGGACATCCTCCAGATTCATGCACACCTCGCATGGCTTATGTAACTTTCGGACATTTTACACATAATCCGCGCTAGGCCATGCTTGGTGCATGACCAGAACGCGGCGCGCCACCATTGCCATGCTCTTCGTGGGCCTGGCAATTTTTTCTTGCCTCTACCCCACCCAAGCCATGCTGCCTACCCTGGTGGAGGACATGGGCATGTCCCCCACGGAAGCCGCCATGACCATTTCCGCGGCCACGGGTGCCCTGGCTATTTGCGTCATCCCCGTGTCCATCATCTCCGAGCGCATCGGCCGCGGAAAACTGCTGCTCGTGTCCACCATCGCGGCCACGCTCATCGGCATGCTCGTTCCGCTGGCCCCCAATCCAGAGATCCTCATCGCCACCCGCGCGCTCCAGGGGGCCGTCATCGCCGGCGCGCCCGCTACCGCCATGGCCTGGATCTCAGAGGAACTGGAAAGCTCTTACGTCGCCCGCGCCATGGGCTTGTATATCGCCGGCACCACCATCGGTGGGCTCACCGGCCGCCTCATCCCCACCGGGCTGCTCGAGCTCACATCCTGGCGCTGGGCTCTAGCGGGCTCCAGCCTGGTCACGCTCATCCTCGCTATTATCGCCGCTATTTTGCTGCCCTACCAGCAGAATTTCACGCCCAAGGAAATCCACTTTCGATCAGAGCTGCGCGCGATTTTTCGCCATGCCCGGGATATCCGCCTTATCCCCTTGTTCATCGTGGCTTTCGTGGCGATGGGTACCTTCGTCTCCCTCTATAACTTCCTAGCTTTCAGGCTCATCGACCACTTCCATCTCTCGCCGGGCTTGGCCGGCTTGGTCTTCCTCTTCTACCTCACCGGAACGTGGTCCTCGGCGCGCGCTGGCCGGCTGGTTAGCCAAGTGGGCCACGCCAACACCTTGCTGCTGTCGTGCCTGCTTTTTGCCGTGGGCATCGCGCTCTGCATGGGGTCGCTCATCCCCACCCTGTTGGGCATCGTGCTCTTCACCATCGGCTTCTTCGCCGCGCACTCTACTGCCTCGGGCTGGGTGGGCCACATCGCTACCCATGACCGTGCGGAGGCTTCCAGCCTTTATGTCTTCTTCTATTACCTCGGCAGCTCCATCCTGGGCGCGCTGGCCGGCGTGCTCTTTGATTCCCTGTCGTGGACCGGCTTCATCGCCGTCTACGCTGCCCTCGCCGCTGGTATCGCGCTGCTGAGTTGGATGGTGAGAAAAACCGGATAAACTCGTGTTTTATGGATAAGTGGTCGTCGCGCACGTGGCACAGGAAAGCATCCCGCCCTGTCAGCCTGTGGATGATGGTTTTTCTTCTCGCGGGCGCAATCCATACCTTTATCCCGAACTACCGTTGGGTCCTCATCCACCTTTTCACGCTGGGCATCCTCAGCAACAGCATCGTGGTGTGGTCCCAGCACCTCACCGAAAAATTCGTGCAGCTCAAAGTTCCGATGTCGGCCCGCCCGAGGCAGCTCGCACGCATCTATCTGCTGAACACAGGCGTTATCTTCACCCTCGTGGGTCAGCTTCTTACCGAATTCTGGGATCTGCACTGGGTACTCACGCAGATCGGCGCCACACTTGTGGCTCTTGCGGTGTCCTGGCACGGGATGACCCTCTTTATGTTGTGGCGCCGCGCGGAATCCAAACGATTCCGTCCCGTCGTTGCCGCTTACGTGGCCTCAGCCCTCTTCCTTGCCGTGGGTGCTTGTCTCGGCGCTTTCCTCGCAACGCATCCCTCCCATCCGCGCCTGCTCATCGCGCACGTGGCCGCCAATATTGGCGGCTTCGTGGGTCTAGCGGCGGCCGGTTCACTCACCATCTTGTTCCCGTCCATCTGGCGCACCAAAGGAATCAATCCGCGCATGGGCCTAAGCTTTACCCTGCTGGGCCTGGGCGTCATCGCCACTCTGGTGGGCAGCATCTGGAATATTCCGCAGGTAGGCCTCATCCTCTACTGCCTGGGCTGGGCGCTCAGCCTGCAGGGCTGGCTAGTCAACGTCCTCACCGTGCTCCATGACCCGCGCGGACGCATTAGCTTCCCGGCACTTTCCGTGCTCTTTTCCTCTTTCTGGCTGCTCGGCGGTCTGATCTATTTCACCACCCAGCACTTCTTCTCCAGCGAGCCAAAGATTCCCATGCTCGCGCTCGTCGTAGGCTTTGGCGCTCAACTGCTCATCGGCGTCATGGGCTACATGCTCCCGACCACTATGGGCGGCGGCCCCTCAGCGGTGCGAGCTGGCCTGCGCGAGTATAACCGCTGGGGCCTGGGGCGCTCCGTCTTCGTTAATGGCGGACTCGCCCTGTGGCTAGCCACCTCTAGTTCCCTCACCATGGTTGCTGCCTCGCTGCTCTGCCTTGGTTCCCTGGCCGTCTTCCCCATCCTCACCGCCCGCGCGGTCAAGGCCCAGAAAGCCGTGCTGCTCAAGAAGGCTGAAGGTCCAGCCCCGACGAACACCACAGACTGGGACCAGGCCTGGGTGGCCCTTGCGGTGCTCATCATCCTCGGCGGTATCAGCCTCATTGTGTAGATCCCCAGACCTGAAACCCGCAACCTCCTGCGTGAGCGGTGGGCGTCGGCAAGCGCTTGGCGACGCCCCACCTGCAGGTTGCGGGTTTCAGGTCTGGGGGTGTGCAAACAGGAGATAAGGCGGGCCTGCTAGGGCTCGAGGGGTAATACTCCCGGCGCGTCATCGGACATCCACTCTCGGACGGCGTGGGTAGCGCGCACATCGCCCGCGTTATAGCGCAGAATTTGCGCACGCGCGTCTGTGTCACCGGCAAGTGCGGCGCGGCGGGCATTAACGGATTCCTCGCCGTCAAACTCTTCCGGCCATTCGAAGCCCGCAACCGGTGCCACGGTCTTCAGACCCAGCCCCGCAGTACCGGCGAAACTGCGCCTGACGTGGACGAACATATCTACCCATTCTTCCGAGGAGATGAACTCTTCCACCTCCTGCAGGTTCGGTGTAGAAAAGCGCTGGGCGGATCTGCGCATCCAATGGTTCTCACCGTGGGCGGAGTAGCAGTAGGCTGCGAAGGTCTTTCCAGCCGCATGTGCCTCAGCACGCACCCCCATGAGCCACTCCCAGAACTCGGCAAAATTTTCCGCCTCCGCGCGGCCACCGAGCGGTTCCCATGTAACGAATGAATGGTACTCACCGTCCAGGAGCGCACCCCAGAGGTATGCGCCTTGATCCAGGTAGGCCTCCATGTCGACATCAACTTCGACATCCGCTCGGGGAACACTAACCCGTTCGCGGCGCAACAGTGGGATGTCTTCGCGCCAGGCAGCGGCGAGGGCGGAGGGGGCGCCGAGAGAGGCGTCGATAAGCCCTTGCACCGTCGTGATGCCACGCTCGCGGTAGGGGTTAGCGCGATCGCCCGGCAGGAAGAGGGAGATATCATCGCGGGCTTCGAGCTCCTCCCGGCACAAGGGCCAAAAGCGGCAGGAGGCGCACTCTTTGACGCGGCGCGGCCCAGAGGGGAGCGGCTGCGCCAACGCCTCATCGATGGCGAAACGCGAGGTATCCGTGACAAAAGCCTGGCTGCGGTCCTGGCCAATCGCCGCGCCCCTGCCAGAGTTCAAGCCCACTTCTTCCAGGCCCCGCGCGGCCAAGGCCAAACGGTAGCCGTCGACGGCATGGTGTCGAATTTTGTATTTCGCCGGGAGCGGCTCACTCAACCCCAAGCGGTGGGTGGGAACAACCAGCGTGCGCGATCCCTCGTGCGGGCGGGCCACGCGGTGATCGGAGACGATGACAGGGCTGTATTTATCCCCGTCACGCACGAGGAGCTCCACACGCACCATCCATTCGGAGGTCGAAAAGACCGCGTTTGTGATGTGCGTATAGCCGCGAACAAGTGCTTCCAGCGTGGCAAGCGCCCGCTCGAAATCATCCCCCTCCAGGTCGATCCGGCGGAACCGGCCCGGCCCCTTTTTGGGGAGGCGGCTAAGTGCAGCATCAATGGCCGCGGCGTGGCGCTCCGCCCGGGCTTGGCTCACCGCGGTGCGTGGGATCTCAGGATGCGCGCGGCGCTGCACTAAGCGATAACGGCAGCCCACAAGATCCGTGGCAACGAGCACATCCTTCACAGCAGGTGAGCTTAGTAGACCACCTTGCTAGAGTTGTAGCGAGACCCTAAAGATAGCTAAATAAAAGGACGTTTCAATGGGCATTATGAAGAAGATCCGCAAGGCCCGCCGTGAGGCCCGCGCTGAGATCAAGGCCGCTAAGACCCGCGCAAAGGCAGAGGTCAAGGCTGCGGATAAGGCCAAGCACCGCCAACAAAAGCTGTTGGCTAGGCAAGAGAAGGCGCTTATCAAGTCTGAGGAAAAGGGCCTGAAGAATCGCCGCAAGCACGAGTACAAAATGGCCAAGAAGGAACTCGAACGCATTAAGCAGGGCCGCTTTAATAAGAACAACGTCAAGCGTTATGCCGGCGCCCTGCGTACCGCAGCACCTCTTCTTTTGCCGCTGCTTTACCGCGGCATCACCGCTGCCCAGCGCGAGGTGGAGAAGAAGCGCGCGCAGAAGGCCGGAGTCAGCGCTGAGCAGCTAGCGTCCTTCTCCGGTCACGGCGCGCCGCTCAAGGCCCGCACGGCTGGCATCCGCAACTCCCTCAAGGACGCGCAGCTTCCCGCTGGCTTCAAGCGCGACGTCAAGGAGCGCCTCAACGAGCTTGACTCCGCGATTGACAATGCCGAGTACATGACCGACCAACAGCGTCAGCGCGCGCACCGCTCCATCTCCGGAGAGATCGACTCGCTGAACGAGGAAATCCAGTCCAAGCTGCGCGCTTAGCCTTGTGGCGCGCACGCTCTTACCTCCAGGCCGCACTTACCTTCCCCCGGGCGGGGAGGGCAGCCGTCGCGGCGCATCATCATTGTTAAGCCAGAATGGAGATTCATGGCCCGCCGCGAAATCACCCAATTCTTTGACGATATCGATAACAAGCCCCTCAGCGAGGAAGAGCTGATCGTCATCCGCTTTAGCGTTGACGGTAAGGACTATCTCCTCGACGTGTCCCAGGACAACGCCGACAAGTTCCACGCGGCACTGGAACCCTTCGTGAAAGCTGCCCGCCACCCCGTCAAAAAGGACACCCGCCGCTATAAGCCGGCCGATGTCCGCGTGTGGGCCGCCAAGCACGGCTATCAAGTAGCTGAGCGCGGCAAAATCCCCAACGATGTCATCTTGGCGTACCGCAACGCCAACAATCTTTAAAGAACGCCCTGCTCGCGGGCAGCAGCCACGGCGGAGGTGCGGGAGCGCACACCTAGTTTGTCGTAGATGTGGACTAGGTGGGACTTCACCGTCGCCTCCGAAAGCATCAGTTCCACACCGATCTCACGGTTGGAGGAACCCGCCGCCACCAGCTTCAATACTTCAAGCTCGCGCGGGGTGAGAGAGGTGCGCGGGGTGCGCACGCGGGTCATCAGCTTATCGGCCACCACGGGCGAGAGCGCCGAATCTCCTTCGGCCGCCGAGCGCACCGCCGCGAGCAGCTCCACCGGTGGTGCATCCTTCAGCAGGTAGCCCACCGCTCCGGCCTCAATCGCTCCGAGGATATCCGCGTCGGTGTCATAGTTGGTCACCACGAGCACCTTGGGGGGATTCTCCATGGAGTAGCGGATAGCCGCGGTTGCCTCCGCGCCGCCCATGACGCGCGTGCCTTCGATGCCCGCACCAAAACGCAAGTCCATGAGGAGGACGTCGATGCCGCCCGCCTGTGCCGCGGACACAGCAGCTTCAGCCGTAGCTACCTCGCCCACTACCTCGATATCCTCTGCCCCCTCGAGCACCGAGCGTAGACCTAGGCGTACGATCTCGTGGTCGTCGGCAAGCAAGACCCTAATCACGGGCTTCCTCCTCATTGGTACAGTGTGGACAATTTCCTAATCTACATCGTTATCTAAGGGCACACTAACTGAGACCGCCGTGCCGCTGCCTGGCGTGGATTCAATCACGACTTCTCCGCCGAGCTCCTCTGCACGCCTGCGCATGGCCGATAGACCAATATGCCCCAAACCCGCCGGCTTATTCTCCACCGCCGAGACATCAAAGCCCTGGCCGTTATCCACCACGTCCACGCGCACCTCATCCGGCGCATAGGTCACGGTGACCCGCGCCTTGCTGGCGTGGGCATGCTTGACGACGTTCCCCATCGCCCCCTGCGCAATCCGCAGCAACGCCGCTTCCACCTTCATGGGCAACTGCTGCGTATCGCCTTCAACGTCCACAGACACGTCGACCCCACCGGTTGCCGCGAAGTTATCCGCCATCCGCGTCATGGCAGCTCCCAGGGAAGTTTCCGATAGTGCCGCCGGCTGAAGTGCCGCAATCATGGCGCGCGCTTCATGGAGGTTATCCGCTGCGGTGCGCCGCGCGAGCTCAATGCGCTCTTGTGCTTTGGGAATATCTTCTTGGTCGAGGTCACGGTCAGCGGCATGCAGCAGCATCTGGATGGAGGACAGGCCCTGTGCCAGGGTGTCGTGGATCTCGTGGGCGATGCGCTGGCGCTCAGCCGTCATGCCGGCCGTGCGCTCCGACTCCACAAGTTGCGAACGGGTCTTCACCAATTCTTGGTTCATACTGCTCAACGCGCGGAAGGCGTAGGTAATCGCGATTGTCACCATGGCCGATACCGCGGGGCCCATGATGCCGCCAAAGGACAGCCCGCCCGGTATCTGCACCAGCACGGTCATCACCGTGGCCGCGATAACGCAGATGACGCCGGGGATCATCTCCAGCACGTAGAGATACACAAAGTACAGGGAAAACACCAGGTAGATGGCCGCGGGCGCCACTGCCAAATCAGCGAGCCACAACACCGTGAGGATGACCATCCAGCCATAACGCGCGACGCGCGGGAGGGCCTCCAAGTAAGCCGATCCCCCGAAGTAGACCACGGCAAAGGAAACCAAGAGCAGGAGGTTCAACACGCCCTGCCACAGCGGTAGGCGCACTGTGGTAAAAATCGCCACCACCAGCAGCGTCGCTGTCAGGACGTGAATACCATTGCGCAGGGCATCCGATTCAACTGAGCGCTGGTCTAGTGTGGACGTCATGCGCCACAGCCTACTTCCCTCTTTTGCCGCCTGCGTGATCGGCATCGGCTTAGCCACCGTGGGGTGCTCGGAGGCCCAGGACCCCACCACCAGCACCCACACCACCAGCCCCGCGTCAGAACACAACGCAGGCGATGGCCTGCCCGCGGACGCTACCGCCGAGGTCAGCGACTGGGAAGACTGCCCTTACTTGGATACCCAGTGGGTGGCCGATACGAACGGACAAAGGATGACACGGTGGGGCGTCGACAAGCGCTTTAGCACCCCCGCCTGCGTGTTCTGGTCCTACCCCGAGGACCCACAAGCCACCGTCCTGGTGCGGCAGATGCCCAGCGTGGAGGAGGCCCGGGCGGTCGTGGATTGGGCTGCGCCAGTGGAGGACACAGAGCTCACCGAATTCGATGGGTGGTCAGGCGGACGCGGTGTCTTTGAGGATCACACGGTCTATGCCGTGCAGAAGGACAACCATGCCGTGGTGGTGTGGTCGAATCAGCTGCAGACCCTCAAACCCCAGCTCATAGCGCAGGAAGCGATCAAGCGCTTAGGCCTGTAACGTCCTAAGCATTTAATAGCCTAAACGGCGACGTCGTTATAGGGCATCTGCGCTGCTACCCAGGGGAAAATAACCTCCATGAGCAGGAAGAAAACACCCACAGCGAGCGCCAGCGCCAACACCGCCTTCACCGCGGTGGGGCCAGGCAACAAGTTCCAGAGTGCGCGATACATTAGTTCTCCTCCAAGACAGCGGGGCGGTCATTGTCATCCGTGCCGGGCGCTTTAGCCTCCCGGTCAGTCTCCATCGCGTGAATGATCATGCGCTCCGCATTGGAGAACTGCGGGTGGCAGGTGGTGAGGGTGAGGAGGGATTCGCTGGGCTCAACCCCCTCCGCACCGGGGATGGGTTGAAGCACGCTGACATCGCCCGGCAGCGTGATATGACGGCCCTGCACCGGTTGGTACTCCGGTTTGGCCTGTTGCTCCGGACTAAAACAGTCGCCCCGAACACCATCAATGGGCAGCACGCGATAGGTGATCCACTCCGTTTCGGTTTCGATGACGATGGCATCACAGGTGTCCAGGTTTCCCAGATCATTAAAAGGGGCCCCTTTGCCCACGCGGTGCCCGGCGACGGCAAAATTTCCCGACTCGCCGGGCATCTGCGTTTCCGTGTAGCGCCCCGGTCCGCGCAACAGGTCATCCTCGTTGGTGCCTTCCAGAACCGCGAAAGCGAAATCCGAGCCAAAGGCCGGTATGTAGAGGCGCGCGAAGGCCTCACCAAGTTTCGGGGCGTGGCCCCCTCCACGCGGGTTGTGCCATTCTTCCTGCAGCGTCTCATTGGCTTGGTCCTGCATCTGGCCAGACTTGATGTTGGTCCAATATGACTCATAGAAAGCGAAAAGCAGCAGCAGGACGCCGACCGTCAGCATAAGCTCACCGATGACGGTACCTACGGTCGGCCGCGTACGCGAGGTGGGGTGGGGCATACAAGCATCTTAGCTTCCCTGTAATGTGTAGATGCCCCACCACCCTGCAGGAAAAGGAAAAGGCGATGATCAGCATCTTCATGTACCCGGTCTCCGGAATCATGAAACTTTGGCACCTACTTTTTTCTTCTTTCCTGGACGGTTCGATGGCGTGGATTCTCACCATCGTCTTCCTCGTACTCACGGTCCGCGGAATCATCGCTCCACTCAATTGGCTCTCGGTAAAACAAGGCCGCATTGGCGCTCTCATACGCCCGGAGATGACCAAGCTCGAAGAACAGCTCAACCAGGCTGATTCGGTCGAAGAAGCCGTTACCATCCTGACCCAGCAGCGTGAGCTCAATAAACGCTTTCAGCACAACCCCGCGGTGGGCTGCTTTCCCATCTTCCTCATCACCCCGGCCTTCATTGGCCTCTACCAGGTGGTGCTTAGGGTTTCCGGTTCCACGAATGAACCAGTAGGAATGCTCACGCTTGACGACGTCTCCTCATTCCGCAACTCCACAGTTTTTGGGGTCCCGCTGACCGATTTCGCTCGCGAACATCACGACTTGATCCTGCCGATGCTTCTGGCGGCGCTCGTGTTTACATCCCTCAACACCCTGATCACGCTCTACCGCAGCTACCTCACCACGCGTTTCGATCAGAAAATACCGCGCCGCCTGCTGTGGTTCATGGCACTCATGGTGATTCTGATCCCTTGGATGTTGTGGTCAGTGGCCTGGAACGGCCCCATCCCCGTGACAATCATCTTCTACTGGGGCTGCACCTATCTCTTTACCCTGCTACAGACCTTGGTGTATGAATTCATCCTGCGCCGCCGTTATCCCCTACCAGAAGCTGTCCACGAACTACGGCGCGAGAGCATTCGACGTTGGCGGGATAAGGAAGAGAAAAAAGAAAAGAAGGCCGCTAAACGGCGCCTTAAGGAAGACCCCAAACACAAGGAAGAAGTGGCTGCTGCCCGCAAACGCCACTCGGCCATCGTGGCGGAGGCGCGCAAGATTATTAAATCGAATAATCGGCCGGAGGCGCCGACAGAAGCTGAATAGCCAGCTGCTTCGCGGTGACGAGCGGGGCGACGTCGCGGGTCAGGCGCGCGCCGGCGAGGCCGCCATCAAGGAAGATAAGAATCTGGCTCGCCTGCTCCTCTGAGGGGTAGCCATTCTTGGTGTTAAGCAGCGCCGTGATGGTGGAATGAATCCACGTGCGGTGCTCTACGCAGGCAGCCACAATGCCCCGCTCGGCGTCTGTCTCTGGGCGTGGGTATTCGCCAGCCGCGTTAAGGAAGTGCGATCCGCGAAACTCCATAGCTGGCTGCTCTTCGATGGCCTTGTCGAAGAAAGCCAGGATCTTGCTCTCCGGGTCGGTGGCGTCCTCGGTGCGCTTTTGCCAATCTGCGCGGTATTCCTCATCGAGGGCCTCGACGTATGCGATAACTAGGGCATCCTTGGAGCCGAAAAGAGAATAGAGCGAAGCCTTTGCAACATCTGCCTCGCGCAGGATGCGGTCGATTCCGATGACGCGGATACCCTCGGTGGTAAAGAGCCGCGTGGCAGATTCGAGTAGTCGGCTACGCGGGCTCGGGCGATTGCGGCGCGACTTCTTTTCGGCCATTTCTTCTCCTTACATGACAAAACCGGTTCATCTATACAATATAGACAAACCGGTATGTATGCGAATTATTATTTCTTGCGGCCCGTAATGGCACCCACGATCCACAGCAGGATACAAGCGCCGACGGTCGCCGTAATAATCATCAAGAACCAGCTATCACCAACGCTCTTGTTAAAGAGCGCCAGCAAACCGCCACCAATGAGGCCACCGATAACACCAACGATGAGGTTAGTGAAGAGCCCCTGGTCACGCTTCATAATCTTCTCTGCGAGCCAACCCGCAATGATGCCAACAACAATCGAACCAAAGAAACCGAGACCAAGTCCCATGTCGCTCACTCCTTCTAATAACAGTAAATAGCTTTTATTTACGTACACCCCACCGTACGCGTTAAAACACCAAAACGACTCGGGCTTACCATCTATCCAATAAAAGGGCCCGAATCGTTATAGCGGGGTTATGCGAAGGTTACTCGGAGTCCGGGCGTACCACCATCATCGGGCACGGTGCGGACTGCAGCAGCGCGCGGGAGGTAGACCCAAGCAGCATGCCCTTGAAGCCACCTCGGCCATGCGAACCCACGACAAGCAGCTGAGCGCCCTCGGAAGCTTCCGTCAGCGCACGGACCGGACGGTCACGAGCGATAACCTTCTTGACCTGTACATCCGGGTACTTCTCCTGGAAATCTGCGAGGCGCTCGGTCAGCAGTTCTGCCTGTTCCTTCTCCACCTCAGCCCATTCAGCCTGGGCTGCCGAAAGGCCGGCCAGGGAAGCCTGAACCTGCATGTCCATCCACGTGTGAACGGCAATCAGCTCTGCACCACGGGCATCCGCTTCCTTGAAGGCATAATCAGTCGCCTTCTGGGAGACCTCGGATCCATCGACACCGATGACGACAGGACCGTACTTGGTGGACTCAGTGACGTGGTTATCTTCACGAACTACGACCACCGGGCAGGAGGCGTGGGAAACCACGGAGGCAGAAACCGAACCCATGACCATTCCAGAAAGACCGCCCATACCGCGGGAGCCCATGACAATCATGGTGACGTCCTTAGACATCTCCAACAGCATGTCGATCGGGGAACCTTCAGCCACGGTGTGACCAATCTTCAGATCCGGGGCAACCTTGTGGGCCTCAGCGCGGGCCTCTTCGATCTTCTGCAAGGTTTCCGCTTGGAGGTCATCAAAAAGCTCCTTCGGCGGGACCATGCCTTCGGCGTAGAGAAACTGCGGCATCGTATAACTCGACGCGATACGCAGTGGGATACCCCGCTTCACCGCAGTGTTGGCAGCCCAGCGGACGGCGTTCTCCGACGCTTCCGAACCATCGACGGCTACGACGACAATGTCTTCCTTTGCCATGACCTTTCCTTTCGAAGTGCTTACACTCCCAGTCTAATACCTATTACTAGACCTGTGGGGTGGTCGCTGCATCTGCGTTCGCAGGGAAAAGAAGATTGTAGGCGGCCACGACAATGTCACGAATCACGGCACCGATACCATTGGAAAAGAAATCGATGACGGGTGCGAGAATAGAGTTGAAATCCATGAGACAAAGAATATCGCAAAAAAGGCGTGGCGCAACACCACTTCCTATTCGCGATGGACTAAACCCCACCCACGCTCGCGTGTCCGACGGGCCAATCAGCGCGTGGGACTTCATACACAATCTCATCACCACGCAGCGCCATCGCCATCCCGAGGACAACGAGGCCGCTCTTCAGGCACGATTCGACACCAACGAAGTTGTGCGCCAAGATGGTTCCCCTCTTCGCCCCGACAGCACCCTCGCCACCAACGCGGTGGTCTACTTCTATCGCATGCCGGCTCCAGAGACGCCCGTCCCTTACGATATTCCAATCCTGTTCGAAGACGAGCACCTCTTAGTAGTGGACAAGCCACCCTTCATGGCCACGATGCCGCGCGCCCGCCACATCACGGAGACTGCCACCGTGCGCCTACGTCGGAAGACAGGCAACAACGAGCTCTCCCCAGCACATCGCCTCGATCGGCTTACCTCGGGCATTCTCGTCTTCACCAAGGACCGCTCAGTACGAGGCGCCTACCAAACGCTCTTCGCCGAGCGCCGCGTCACCAAGACTTACGAAGCCATCGCCCCGCTTGCCGACGTCTCACCAGGCACCGTCTGGCGCTCCCGTATGGAGAAGACCCCGGGGGAACTGCAAGGCCGCATTGTCGAGGGCGAGGTCAACGCCATCACCGAGGTCGCCGCCGTAGAGCCAATAGATAAGGCCCCCTACGAGTCCATCCACGGTTCACTACCAGAGCTCGCGAAGTACACCTTGAAGCCGCAGACCGGGAAGACACACCAACTGCGACTGCACATGCTTCAGGCAGGTGTACCCATTATTGGTGACCCCATCTACCCTGTCATTTTCCCTGCAGAGGCCGAAGACATGCGGATTCCCATGCACCTGACGGCGACACACATTTCCTTTGTTGATCCATTAACAGCCAGACCCCGAGAATTCTTCTCTCAACTACCGTTTGAAACCGACCATTTATTGAGCCCATAATTAGGAACCTTTAACCACCGTCAAGGGCTTTGACTTACCTTTCGAAGGCCGGGATCTCGCTTTCATTTCCAAGCGGACGCCCCGCCGGCTCCCACCACGCGTCCGCGTCTCTCGCGCCCTTCCACCCGGCAGCGTAAGCCACCGCCAAGCCTGTGACCGGAGCGACGACAGCGCCAATCGGGGTGAACAGTGAAGCCACGACATCAATCACGTGGTCGATATGGAGGAACTCAAATACCATGCCGTAAAGCTCACCCCTGCTATGCATGTCCGGGACGCGCTCGGCCACCGGGTCAATCACCGGATCTAGTCGGTCACGAATCGCCGGCCCAAACATCAAGAGAACGAAGGACAGCGCCGCCAACGCAAACTTCTTACTGAGCTCCCACGCGCCCGCGCGGTAAAGAAGCGTGGCTAGGCCAACTTGCGTCTTCCGTACTGACTCGTTGCCAAACGGAAGAAAGTCTATACGCTGAAGACCATCCCTGAGCCTTACCCGCGCTGCGCGACTACCTGACTCAGAGACATCTACAGTCCTGCCCGCAAAGAAGTGGCTCAGACCGTCCTCTTCCCACCCTGGGGCCGGCTTCTCACTCAAGACCAGAGAATGCCCAACATCTTTCACCCGGGAGACAACCTGCCCCTCACGTATCAGACATGCAGCCGGCACCCTATCCATCAATCCACGGGGTGTAGGACACTGCGCAACCCGCGTATGAATCTCATCCGAGGTAGAGCAAGACTTTCAGCATTTTCTGAGTCCGCCAGGGCAGAAACTTTACCCCGTGCTGCAAGCAGAACATAGACGGTCTTTCCCTCATAGGGAAGTTCCCACAGGTCAATCTTGTCGCTCAAACGCAACGCCCCCAACTTTCACAGTCTGCACAAACACCACCAGTAACCACAGCTGATACTGTAACTGACCCTGCCGAGGAAGACGAACAGTACAACTTCACCCCAGCATCGACAGACGTGGTGCCGAGGCGGGGCCTAATGAATCGTTGACTACAAAGCCATAAGTCTAGTCCTGGATGTGCAGACCTCAGGTCGCAGGTGACTGCCTATGGTAGGAGTGGGATCCGTGACCAGCATTCTGCATTTTCGGTCTGTAGTTTTGGGTGAGGTGTGAAAACGGCCTGGAGGCCCTAGACGTGGTGTGTTGTCTAGGGCCTTCACGGTTTGTTATTGAGTTGTTTGTTGTTGTTTGGTGTCGGCGGTTTCTTACTCTCCCACAACCTCCCGGTTGCAGTACCATCAGCGTTAGCAGGCTTAGCTTCCGGGTTCGGAATGGGTCCGGGCGTTTCCCTGCTGCTATAGGCCACCGACAAACACACAGGGCAAATCTGGTTTGCTGGTGTTGTGTCAGATACTGTGTAGTGGACGCAAGCGACAGTGTGATAATTGTTTGTCATGTTTTGTTGTCAACACACCCTAGATGGGTGTGTGTGTTTGTTTTGGTCTATTAGTACCAGTAGCCTTCACACCTTGCGGTGCGTCCAGGTCTGGCCTATCAACCCCATCGTCTTTGGGGGACCTCAAATGAAACCTCATCTTAAAACAGGCTTCCCGCTTAGATGCTTTCAGCGGTTATCCCTTCCGTACGTAGCCAACCAGCCATGCTCCTGGCGGAACAACTGGCACACTAGAGGTACGTCCGTCCCGGTCCTCTCGTACTAGGGACAGCCTTCTTCAAGTTTCAACGCGCGCGGCGGATAGAGACCGAACTGTCTCACGACGTTCTGAACCCAGCTCGCGTGCCGCTTTAATGGGCGAACAGCCCAACCCTTGGGACCTACTCCAGCCCCAGGATGCGACGAGCCGACATCGAGGTGCCAAACCATCCCGTCGATATGGACTCTTGGGGAAGATCAGCCTGTTATCCCCGGGGTACCTTTTATCCGTTGAGCGACACCACATCCACAAGTAGGTGCCGGATCACTAGTCCCGACTTTCGTCCCTGTTCGACATGTCTGTCTCACAGTCAAGCTCCCTTGTGCACTTACACTCACCACCTGATTGCCAACCAGGCTGAGGGAACCTTTGGGCGCCTCCGTTACATTTTGGGAGGCAACCGCCCCAGTTAAACTACCCACCAGGCACTGTCCCCAACCCAGATCATGGGCCAAGGTTAGACATCCAATCCGATCAGAGTGGTATTTCAACAACGACTCCACACACACTGGCGTGCATGCATCACAGTCTCCCACCTATCCTACACAAACCGAACCGAACACCAATACCAAGCTATAGTGAAGGTCCCGGGGTCTTTTCGTCCTGCCGCGCGTAACGAGCATCTTTACTCGTAGTGCAATTTCACCGGGCCTGTGGTTGAGACAGCAGAGAAGTCGTTACGCCATTCGTGCAGGTCGGAACTTACCCGACAAGGAATTTCGCTACCTTAGGATGGTTATAGTTACCACCGCCGTTTACTGGGGCTTAAATTCTCAGCTTCGCAGTCAAAGACTACTAACCGGTCCTCTTAACCTTCCAGCACCGGGCAGGCGTCAGTCCATATACATCAACTTAACGTCTTCGCATGGACCTGTGTTTTTGATAAACAGTCGCTTCCCTCTATTCTCTGCGACCCCACAACCCACACCAACGCTTTGGTTGGCTTAAGTCGTGTGGTCCCCCTTCTCCCGAAGTTACGGGGGCATTTTGCCGAGTTCCTTAACCACAGTTCACCCGAACGCCTTAGTATTTTCAACCTGACCACCTGTGTCGGTTTAGGGTACGGGCCATACATCCACATCGCTAGAGGCTTTTCTCGACAGTACTAGATCACCAACTTCACCCCAATGGGCTACGCATCACGCCTCAGGCTTACTCGGTGTGCGGATTTGCCTACACACCACCTCACACGCTTACACCAACAATCCACTCAGCGGCATGGCTACTACACTGTGTCACCCCATCACTTGAACCACACATCAGGCCCCACGACATCAACAACCAACGTGTTCAAAGAACACCCCAGTCGCATCCGCGGTGGTTAGTATCAGTGCTTCATCATGGGCGCGGATATACGGGTACCAGAATATCAACTGGTTATCCATCGACTACGCCTGTCGGCCTCGCCTTAGGTCCCGACTCACCCTGGGAAGACGAACTTGACCCAGGAACCCTTAGTCAACCGGCGGGAAGGATTCTCACCTTCCAATTCGTTACTCATGCCTGCATTCTCACTCGCACACACTCCACGCCTCCTCACGGTAACGCTTCAACACATGCACGACGCTCCCCTACCCAATACAAAAAGTATTGCCGCGGCTTCGGCGGTGTGCTTGAGCCCCACTACATTGTCGGCGCAGGACCACTCGACCAGTGAGCTATTACGCACTCTTTCAAGGATGGCTGCTTCTAAGCCAACCTCCTGGCTGTCTTCGCGATCCCACATCCTTTTCCACTTAGCACACCCTTAGGGGCCTTAACCGGCGATCTGGGCTGTTTCCCTCTCGACTATGAAGCTTATCCCCCACAGTCTCACTGCCGCACAACACAATTGATGGCATTCGGAGTTTGGCTGACATTGCTAAGATTGTAGTCCCGCTCAACCAACCAGTAGCTCTACCTCCACCAAGCTAATGCGACGCTGCACCTAAATGCATTTCGGGGAGAACCAGCTATCACGGAGTTTGATTGGCCTTTCACCCCTACCCACAGCTCATCCCCGCAGTTTTCAACCTACGTGGGTTCGCGCCTCCACAGCATCTTACTACTGCTTCACACTGGCCATGGGTAGATCACCCCGCTTCGGGTCCAGGACATGCCACTAAAAACACCCCATTAGGATTCGGTTTCCCTACGGCTACCCCACACGGGTTAACCTCGCGACATGCCGCTGACTCGCAGGCTCATTCTTCAAAAGGCACGCCATCACACACAAAAAGGTGCTCTGACGGATTGTAAGCACATGGTTTCAGGAACTATTTCACTCCCCTCCCGGGGTACTTTTCACCATTCCCTCACGGTACTAATACACTATCGGTCACACTGAGTATTTAGGCTTACCGGGTGGTCCCGGCAGATTCACAGCAGATTCCACGAGCCCGCTGCTACTCGGGCAACCCAACAACTTGCACATTGAAGCCTTCAACTACGGGACTATCACCCTCTACGGTCGGCGTTTCCACACCACTTCACCTAACAACAACACACAAGCACGATGATGGTAGTCACCGCCCATTGGGGCCCACAACACCGCACACACAACCCCTACCAAGTATCACATGCACACGGTTTAGCCTCATCCACGTTCGTTCGCCACTACTAGCAGAATCATAATTTTATTTTCTTCTCCTACGGGTACTGAGATGTTTCACTTCCCCGCGTAAACCCCCACAACAGCTATGAATTCACTGAAGGGTAACACCCCATAACAGGTGCCAGGTTTCCCCATTCGGACATCCTCGGATCAACGCTTTATTGACAACTCCCCGAGGCTTAACGCAGCCTTACACGTCCTTCATCGGCTCAGCATGCCAAGGCATCCACCATGCGCCCTAAATAACGAACACACAACCAACACAACAACCACCACAAACATGGCGGAAGTCAAACCGTGCTGGTGTGAACACACAAAACACAAAAGAACAAAGAAATCACACAAACCACAACCCACCACCAACACAAAAGAAGATGGCAAGCACATGGTTTAATGCTCGCGTCCACTATACAGTTCTCACACAACACCCCACACAACCCAACAACCACACCCCTAAAAGGCAAAGCAGTTACTGAAACTTATGTGGGTTACAACCAGGGAACAATGCCCCAGACACCCAACAATGCACCACGTACTTTTTTTAAAAACAGACACTCAACAAGTGCCGCGTTAGCTAAATAATTATTCTGGTTAAGATGTATCTCCACCCGATTAACTTACGGTGGCAGCAAAACTTTTGTTTACTCAACCACCACACCATGAAACAAACTCATGGCTATAAGCACCAACTGGTGCCACATAAAATGCTCCTTAGAAAGGAGGTGATCCACCCGCACCTTCCGGTACGGGTACCTTGTTACGACTTCGTCCCAATCGCCGATCCCACCTTCGACAGCTCCCTAACAAGTTTAGGCCACTGGCTTCGGGTGTTACCAACTTTCATGACGTGACGGGCGGTGTGTACAAGGCCCGGGAACGTATTCACCGCAGCGTTGCTGATCTGCGATTACTAGCGACTCCGACTTCATGGGGTCGAGTTGCAGACCCCAATCCGAACTAAGGCCGGCTTTCAGCGATTCGCTCCACCTCACAGTGTCGCTGCGCGTTGTACCGACCATTGTAGCATGTGTGAAGCCCTGGACATAAGGGGCATGATGATTTGACGTCATCCCCACCTTCCTCCGAGTTAACCCCGGCAGTCTCTCATGAGTCCCCAACCAAATGCTGGCAACATAAGACAAGGGTTGCGCTCGTTGCGGGACTTAACCCAACATCTCACGACACGAGCTGACGACAACCATGCACCACCTGTACACCAACCACAAGGGACACTACATCTCTGCAGCAATCTGGTGTATGTCAAGCCCAGGTAAGGTTCTTCGCGTTGCATCGAATTAATCCACATGCTCCGCCGCTTGTGCGGGCCCCCGTCAATTCCTTTGAGTTTTAGCCTTGCGGCCGTACTCCCCAGGCGGGGCGCTTAATGCGTTAGCTACGGCACAGAAGACGTGGAAGCCCCCTACACCTAGCGCCCACCGTTTACGGCATGGACTACCAGGGTATCTAATCCTGTTTGCTACCCATGCTTTCGCTCCTCAGCGTCAGTAACTGCCCAGAGACCTGCCTTCGCCATCGGTGTTCCTCCTGATATCTGCGCATTTCACCGCTACACCAGGAATTCCAGTCTCCCCTACAGCACTCAAGTTATGCCCGTATCGCCTGCACGCCCGAAGTTAAGCCCCGGAATTTCACAGACGACGCGACAAACCACCTACGAGCTCTTTACGCCCAGTAATTCCGGACAACGCTCGCACCCTACGTATTACCGCGGCTGCTGGCACGTAGTTAGCCGGTGCTTCTTATACAGGTACCGTCACATAACGCTTCGTCCCTGTCGAAAGGAGTTTACAACCCGAAGGCCGTCATCCCCCACGCGGCGTCGCTGCATCAGGCTTCCGCCCATTGTGCAATATTCCCCACTGCTGCCTCCCGTAGGAGTCTGGGCCGTATCTCAGTCCCAATGTGGCCGTACACCCTCTCAGGCCGGCTACCCGTCGACGCCTTGGTAGGCCATTACCCCACCAACAAGCTGATAGGCCGCGAGCTCATCTTGCACCGAAAAAACTTTCCAACCACCACACTAAAGGCAGTTCATATCCGGTATTAGACCCAGTTTCCCAAGCTTATCCCAGAGTGCAAGGCAGATCACCCACGTGTTACTCACCCGTTCGCCACTCGAGTACCCCAGCAAGCTGAGGCCTTTCCGTTCGACTTGCATGTGTTAAGCACGCCGCCAGCGTTCGTCCTGAGCCAGGATCAAACTCTCCACAAAAAAGGCCGTGAAAAGCCCAAACCTAGTCAAAAAGACAAACCAAACCACGCACAGCATGGACTGGCTATCCAAAAATTACATAAAGAAAAAATCCAAAACCAACCCCCAACCCGACGGGGCAAAAAAGAGGCTGGCCTAGTTAGAAGATTTAAACCATATGCCCAAACAACTTATGTTATTTACAATGACGCCGCTTGAAAGAAAAGCGCCATCCGGCATACACCAACCGTGCCATACATACGACACAACACGGCCAGAACAAAAAATCAACCAACAAAAAAGTACATTGGCACACTATTGAGTTCTCAGACATCGTCACCACACAGCCATACGGCCCGCTTTAAGCGAAACGCAGTACTGCGAGTAAAGAAAATATTTGTTGTCAGGGCCTGTTTTCCTACCGCCTCGCTTCAAGAACCTCAGTTCCTGTGGGGCGCTGTCGGTCGCGCTGACTCATATAAAGTTACACACGGCCCCAAAGAAACACAAATACGCACGTCATAGTAGGTTTTCGGGCGCCTAAAGAGGCACTTAAACGCGCCTTCAAAGCGGCTCTGCGGACAGCACCTAGCGCACCCCGAACCAGCCCATGAGTCCCGGCGTAAATACGTTTACTTTCTGCGCCATCCGCGGGAGCACTGCCGCCCATACCAAGTAGAGAACGCCCATTCCGGCCAGCGGCCACCACACAGGAATGTCAGATTTAAGCAGCCACGCAAGCAACACGGCAGCAATGGCTCCGGCCGTGGCCGCCGTATAGGGCCATGTCTCTTTGTCGGTGATCGCAAAGCTCACGAGAACGGCAGCCATTGCAAGGGGAACGATGGTGAATCCGGCGAGGCTTCCGGTCCACATCAACGTCACCACATCAGTGACAGCTCCCAAGCCCACTGGAATCGCGGTACACAATAACGTCGCTGTGGACCAGGCCGCGCGTGGAACGCCATAGGTCACCGCATCCTTCATCGAGCTGCGAACCGCGTCAGCCACTAGCGGCAGGACAATCAACGTGACTATGGCGCCTACGATGCCCACACCCTTATCCCACAGCTTGCTCACCACGATGTTTATCGCAGTTGCGATGGCTATACCGAATGCAGCCCACATCCACGCGCGAGCTTGAGGGCGCAAGACAATTTGGGAGACCGGGGACGCTGAGAACCAGCCCGTCGAAGAATCACCATCGCTTCCTACGATGAGGGAGCTAGTGGTCAGTCGTGATGGCTCGACGCGCTTGGCCATGCAGAATATCCACACTGCCGTTGGCGCGATGAGAGTCCACCACGGGAAAGCCCAGGGTGCGCTGACGAGAAGGAGCAAAAGCGCCAGGGAGGCATTGATTCGCCGGTGCCCGTTCCAGACGCGCGTACTGAGACCAAAGGTGAGGTAGCGCGAGAAGTCAGGCTGGACCAGGTAGAGCTGGAGCGCCATAAGGAGTGAATACCCGATGGCCCAGCCTTGCCCACGGTCCATTCCCAGCACCGGAAGGATGACAATCCACAAGGCGTAGAAGAAGCTGATCCAGCTCAGCGCCATATGCCTATAAAGCTTCATCACGCCTCCCCCAATGCCAGAACTGCCTGTTCGAGGGATACCTCGGTGGCGCGAAGCCCCATTTCCTGGGCCATGGCAAAGACGTTGGCGGTGTGGTTGGGGCGGGCGTCGACAAGCGCGCGGTCCGCCACGGCGGAGCTTTCGCGCTCAAGCACCGGGAGCTGTAGGCGCCCCAGCGCGCGATCGAGGGTTTCGGCAGAGCCAGTAAGCTGCACGACGCCTTCGATGAACTCATCGATGGGACCGGACAGCGGGCTCTCCCCCATCAGGGCTACGGTATCGAGCAAACCGGACAGCTCGTTGAGGTGATGGGTGGAGACGATAATGGTGCGGCCATGCTCCTCGCGCAGGACGTCATAGAAAACCTCCCGCTTAGCGGCGTCGAGGCCGAGGTAGGGCTCGTCGAGAAGCATGTACGGCACCCCCGAAGCCACCGCAACGATGAAACTCGCGGCCGATTTCTGACCACGGGAAAGACCCGAGTAGTTCTTCATCGGCAGCTCGAAACGCTCCACCAATTCCTCGGCGCGCTCCTTGTCCCAGGTGGGCCAGCGCAGGCTGGCTACGGTGAAGATTTTCTTCATATTCCAACCTTCGGGCAGGGGATTATCGATGCCCATAAGCACGATCTTGTTGAGCACCTTTTCATTGTCGTAGGGCTTGTCGCCGTCGACTTTGATACCGGAGCCGCCTAATTGCCCGGAAATTTTGCGCATCAGAGTGGTCTTGCCAATGCCGTTGGGGCCGACGAGGCCGTGCGTAAGGCCGTCGTCGAAGGTGAAGTGCGGAGTGGAAATCATGAGTAGAGTCCTCGACTTTCTGCGACAAGGTCGATGAGGTCATGGAGTTGCTGGCGGGTGTAGCCCAGGTGCACGGCTTCGTCGATAAGCGGTGCGGCGTATTCAGCCGCAAAGTCTTGGCGACGCCGCGCCCGGATAAGGTCTGCGGCACCAGAGGTGACGAACATGCCGATACCTCGGCGTTTTTCGAGGATTCCAAGATCCACGAGGAGGGTCAGGCCCTTTCGGGCAGTGGCGGGGTTGATGCTGTGGAAGGCGGCGAGCTCATTCGTGGACGGCGCCTGGGCGCCCTCGGCGAGAGTGCCCTCAATGATGGCGTCCTCGATGAGTACCGCTATCTGACGAAAGAGTGGCTGCGCGGAGTTATCCATGCCGCCCCCTTAGCTGGTTGGTTACTCATGTAGCTAACCATATAACCAGCCCCATGACCGCCGCAAGCCCTTCGACTAACACCTGCATTACCTGGGAATTCCCTCAAGGTTATCGACGTTTTGTGACTAATGGGGCACACTGGAATACACCGGCCCTAGGCTGGAAGACCTCACAGAAGTGACCTAAGAAAATTATTTAGAAGAAATAGAACGGAATTTAGGAGCCATGCTTGAACGAACACTTGTCTTCGTCGACACGTCATATCTACTCGCCAGTTTCTACAACTCTTGGGAAACGGGTGCTCGGGCCCAGCTAGAAATCGATTTACCTGAAGTAGTCAGCTCCCTTGGTTCCATGATTGAGAACCAGGTTGGAAACCGCATTCACCGCCAGTACTGGTACGACGGCATCCCCGATACCGGGCCCCACCGCTACCAGCGAGCGTTGCGCGTCTGCGATGGCGTGCAATTGCGAACAGGTCAGCTCATCGAATGGGGCGAGCGCCGCACCCAAAAGGCGGTGGATACCCGCCTTGTCGCCGACATGATCGTCTCCGCCATGAAGGGCCAAGTCACGGACTTTGTTTTGGTCTCCGGCGATGCTGACATGATTCCCGGGGTCCAGGAGGCCGTCAACAATGGTGTGCGCGTGCACCTTTATGGCTTCGGATGGGATTCGATGTCCTCGGCGTTGCGCCATGCGTGCGACTCCACCACAATCCTTGATCCGCGCGAAGACTTCGCCGATGCAATGGAGCTCGAGGTCCTCGAAGGCCCGCTGCCGCCGACCATCCGCGAACCCCAGAATTCCGAGGACGTCGGCGAGGAAGTGAGCGATGCCGCTAGCGAGCTCGCTCCGGAATGCGAAGAACCTACCGAGGCGCAAGCTGCTTTCCCCTCCGCGCCGAAACCCGGGCCGGCCACTCCTTCTGCCGCGGCACAAGACGTGGCGGCCACGGCCGCTCACCCCGAATCAGCGGCACCCAGCGTCCCCGCCGAGGACGAGGAGCCCTCCCAGCCCGGAACCGCTGCGCAGGAGTCTGCCGACGAAGAGCCGGAAGCAGGCACCGACGCTCCGAAGCCGGCCCCCAAGCCGGCCGCGCCAAAGCCGTCCATGATGGCGCCGCGCCGTAAACTTCGCTCGAAGTACGTTCCCCTCCCCGAAGAAGTGTGGAGCTCCGCCGGCTTCCAGTCCCCCTTTGACGTGGGGCAGCAATATGCCTCGTGGTGGTTCGACAACGCCGCGAGCGCCGATCAACGTGACCAGGCCCACCTGCTCTCGGGCGGCGGCCTGCCACCGGAAATCGACCGCCCGTTGCTGCAGTTCGCCTGTGAAACCCTGCACGAGTACACGCTCACCGAAACCCAGCGCGTCAACCTGCGCGATGGCTTCCACTCGGGCATCCGCGGCGTGCTCATCAATATCCGCCGCCAAGATAGCTAAAACACTACAGGGACCTTTGAGAGCATAAGGTGTTGAAACACCCCGGCCGCGCTGCGTGCCCGCCCTCAAAGGTCCCTTTTCTATGCGGGGATGTGCTCCGCGGTGGCTACTGCTTGCCCTCGGCGGTGTCCGATTCGGAACCAGCACCAGTTTCGGTGCCCGCCTCAAGCGCTTGGTCGCTAGCGAAGGGGGAACCTTCGATCTCCTTATTCTTGGCCATCTCGGCGCGAATCTCGTCCAAGCGGGACGCGGCGGCCATGTCGTGGCCTGCGGCCGAAATCTCCTGAATCCGGCTACCGCCAGCTGCCTGGTGCAGCTCCTGAGCGCCGAGAGCATCAGCGTAGCGCTTCTCAATCTTGGCGCGTACCGAATCCAACGTTGGCGTGGAATCATCGGGCTTGAGCTCGTTCATAGAGTCCAAGGCCTCAGCGTTCTTCTCCTGCATCGCTGCCTGATCAGCCTGGGACAGCAACTGGTCCACCTGCGCCAGCTGCTCCTTAAGGCGGGCCTCCGACTGCTGCTGCTGGGCCTTCGCCTGCTCGGCAGCTTGGGAAGCAGCCTCGTGCTGGGATTTCAGATTGGCCAACTCATTCTCTACGGCGACCAGCTGGCTCGCCACGACCTCGGCCGCTTGGTTGTACTCGGCGGCCTTCTGCGGATCCTCGGAAGCATCCGCCAGCTCCAACGCCCGGCGGGTCTGGTCTTGATAGTCCTTCTGGGTCTTCACCAGACGGTTGAGCTGCATTTCCAGCTGGGTTTTGCGTCCAATAATCTCCGCCGCATGTTCGGAAATCTGGCGATGTTGCTCCTTCGCACCTTCCACGGCCTGCTGGATCTGGACCTTGGGGTCAGCGTTCTCGTCGATCTTCTGATCGAAAGAAGCCATCACATACTTCCAGCCTTTGCTAAATGGATTTGCCATCGCACTCACTCCTTAGTGGTTCCTGCAGCAGTAGTTAATGCAGCTCTTATTAGTGCCTATATAAAAAGACGCTTTCCTGCGAGTGTAGCGATACTCACAGGAAAGCGCGCGCGGCGGGCGTACCTGGACCCTCAGCGCCAAGAAGAATTCTCCGGGACTATTCCGCCTTCTGGCTCTCCACCTGGGCGCGGACTTCGTCCATGTCAAGGGCCTTAACCTGGCCGATGAGATCCTCCAGGGCTGCCGGCGGCAGGGCGCCAGCCTCGCGGAAGACCAGGATGCCATCGCGGAAAACCATCAAGGTAGGGATGGACTGAATCTGCAGCTTCGCGGATAGCTCCTGGTTGGCCTCGGTATCCAGCTTGGCAAACGTAGCATCGGGGTGCTCCTCAGATGCCTTCTCAAAGACGGGACCGAAGCGCTTGCACGGGCCGCACCATTCCGCCCAGGCATCGACGAGCGTGATGCCGTCGCCGGAGATGGTTTCCTGGAACGTGTCCTCAGTAATGTCAATCGTTGCCATGTTGTTCCTATCAGTCTCGGGGATTTTTGTCGGTTCTATCAACCCTCAACGGTACACAAGACTCGATTATTCCTTGCGCGTATACCCCAGGGGGGTATATTCTTGGCAGTAGCATTAACCGTTAAGAAGAGAGAAGGATTCATCACCATGAGCACCACAACCTACACCGTTACCGGCATGACCTGTGGCCACTGCGAGCTTTCCGTCAAGGAAGAGATCTCAGAGATCAGTGGCGTAACCGACGTTACTGCCGACCACACCACCGGCGCAGTCACCGTCACCGGGGAGGGTTTTAGCGATGAGCAAGTTGCTGCTGCCGTCGCCGAAGCCGGCTACGAATTGGCCTAAACACCATGACTACCAGCCTCACCCTCGGCATCACTGGGATGACCTGTACGTCGTGCTCCTCCCGCGTCGAGCGCAAACTCAACAAACTCGACAACGTTGAAGCCACGGTCAACTTCGCCACGGAGTCTGCCTCCGTGAGTTATGACCCTGCAACGACGACGCCCGCCGATCTCATCGACGTCGTCGAAGGCGCGGGCTACGGAGCCTTCACCATGGACGGTGAGGGGGAGGAACCAGCAAGCACGGCGGAGGATGCTCGCGAGAGCGAAGCCTCCGACATCCTTCAGCGCACCCTGCTCTCTGCGGCACTCTCCCTACCAGTGATGCTGCTTTCCATGGTCCCGGCCCTGCAGTTTCAGCACTGGCAGTGGGCCTGCTTGATGCTCACGACACTCGTCTACGTCATCGGCGGAGCACCCTTCCACCGCGCTACCTGGGCCAATCTGAAGCATGGCGCTGCCACGATGGATACTCTCATCACACTGGGCACTACCGCCGCTTTCGGTTGGTCCCTCTACGCGCTCTTTTTCGGCGATGCCGGAATGCCCGGTATGACCATGCACATGACGCTACGCTCCAATGACGCGCAGATGGACCACATCTACCTCGAATCCGTCGGCATGGTTATCACCTTCCTGCTGCTTGGACGGTGGTTTGAGCTCAAAGCTAAGGGGCGCTCCTCCGAGGCGCTCACCACGCTGCTGACTATGGGGGCTAAAGAAGCCACCGTGCTTCGCGACGGCACCGAAACCCGCATTCCCGCCAGCGAGCTCCACGTAGGCGATGTTTTTGTGGTCCGTCCCGGCGAGAAGATCGCCACCGATGGCGTGGTTCTCAGCGGTCATTCCGCCGTGGATGAATCCCTGCTCACCGGCGAGTCAATGCCGGTTGAGGTTTCACCCGGCAGCACGGTGACGGGCGCTACCATCAACGCCTCTGGGCGCCTTGAGGTGCGCGCCACCCGCGTTGGCTCCGACACCGTTTTGGCCCAGATGGGCGCGCTGGTCACTGCGGCCCAGACCTCGAAGGCCCCTGTACAACGTCTCGCGGACCGCATCGCCGCCGTCTTTGTCCCGATCGTCATCGGCATCGCTCTCCTCGCCCTCGTGGCACACCTGTTGTTCGGTGGTATCGCCCCAGCCTTCGTGGCCGCCGTCTCCGTCCTCATCATCGCGTGTCCGTGCGCCATGGGCTTGGCGACGCCCACCGCAATCCTCGTGGGCACCGGGCGCGGCGCCGAACTGGGAATCCTCATCAAGGGCCCGGAGATTTTGGAATCGACGCGCCAGATCGACACCATCGTTCTAGATAAAACGGGCACCATCACGGAAGGCCAGATGTCGGTGGGAGCAATCCAATCTACGGCAGGGCACACGCAGCAGGACGTTCTTCGTCTCGCCGCGGCCGCAGAGCAGGGCTCCGAGCACCCCATCGCACGCGCCATCCGCACGGCTTACGACGGCGAGCTCCCCACAGCCGAAGACTTCCACGAGCTTCCCGGCCAAGGCATCGAGGCAACGATTGAGGGCGCGCACGTGCGAGTCGGCCGGCCGCCTGCGGGCTATGAGGGCACCGGGACCCAAGTCGGCGTCTACGTCGATGACACCCTGGCAGGCTCCATCGAGCTGCAGGATCGCATCAAGGAATCCTCCGCCGCCGCCATCGCAGCAATGCACAAGCTAGGACTTACACCCCACCTACTCACCGGGGATAACGCCGGCGCGGCGCGTGCAGTGGCGCGAGCCGTTGGCATTGATGATGCCAACGTGACAGCGGAGGTCATGCCCGCAGACAAAGTGGATACTATTGCTCGTCTGCAGGAGCAGGGGCGCACTGTGGCCATGGTGGGCGATGGCGTCAACGACGCCGCAGCGCTCGCGCAGGCGGACCTCGGAATCGCGATGGGCGCGGGAGCAGACGTGGCCATCGAAGCTTCCGATATCACGGTGATGAACAACGACCTGCGCTCCGTTGCCGAGGCAGTGCGACTCGCGCGCAGCACCCTGCGCATCATCAAGGGCAACCTATTTTGGGCCTTCGCCTATAATATTATTCTTCTTCCTGTGGCAGCGTTTGGCCTGCTCAACCCCCTACTGGCGGGGTTGGCAATGGCCCTGAGCTCAGTCTTTGTGGTGACCAATTCTCTGCGGCTGAAAAGCTTTACCCCCGAGGAGTAAGCTTAGCCTGCATGAATCGTCTTGATCATCGCTCTATCTCACGCACGGAGAGGCTCGACCGCCTTCCCGTCACTGGAAAACACAAACGTCTCCTCTTCGGCTCCGGCATCGGCTGGGCGCTCGACGCCATGGACGTGGGCCTCATCTCCTTCATCATGGCCGCTTTGGCCGTGCACTGGGGGATCACACCGACCCAATCCTCCTGGCTGGCGTCCGTGGGCTTCATCGGCATGGCCTTGGGCGCCACCTTCGGCGGCCTCTTGGCCGATAAGTTCGGCCGCCGCCACATTTTTGCTCTGACCCTGCTGGTCTATGGCCTTGCCACGGGCGCTTCTGCCCTGGCAACGGGCCTCACGCTCCTCATCATCCTGCGCTTCTTCATCGGACTTGGCCTCGGCGCTGAGCTGCCGGTGGCCTCCACGCTGATTTCCGAGTTCGCACCGCTCAAGGTGCGCGGGCGCATGGTCGTTCTGCTGGAGGCCTTCTGGGCGGTGGGGTGGATCCTCGCTGCGGTAATTGGAACGTTCGTGGTGGGGGCGTCGGAAAGCGGCTGGCGCTGGGCCCTAGCGCTCGGCATGGTGCCCGCGCTCTACGCTCTCTATGTACGCCTTCACTTGCCTGAATCAGTGCGCTTCCTAGAGTCGAAGGGCCGCCACGAGGAAGCAGAAGAAATCGTCGCTTCCTTTGAGGCCGAGGTAGACGAGGCGGACATTGACCGCACGACCCCGGCACCGACCTACTCCGAGGAAGATGTCACCGCCACCAGCATTTGGTCAAAGTCCTTGCGCGGGCGCACGCTGGCGCTGTGGACCATCTGGTTCTGCGTCAACCTCTCCTACTACGGCGCCTTCATTTGGATTCCGTCACTGCTTGTCGCGGATGGCTTCTCCCTGGTGAAGTCCTTCAGCTTCACGCTGATTATCACTCTCGCCCAGCTACCCGGCTACGCCGCAGCCGGCTGGCTCATCGAGGTCTGGGGCCGCCGCTCGACCCTAGCGATATTCCTCGTGGGTTCCGCCCTGTCGGCCGGGTTCTTTGGTTTCGCTAACACTGAAGCCATGATCATCCTGGCCGGTTGCCTGCTCTCCTTCTTCAACCTTGGCGCGTGGGGTGCGCTGTACGCCATCGGCCCGGAGCTCTACCCCACCGCCCTGCGCGGGCGCGGTACCGGTGCGGCAGCTGGCTTCGGCCGACTCGCATCAATCCTGGCACCGCTCATCGTTCCGCCGCTCATCGCGGTGGCAGGAACGGGCTCGCTCTTCGCGCTGTTCGCAGCAGCCTTCGGCCTCGCAGCTGTAGCAGCACTGACACTGCCAGAGTTCAAGGGCAGGACCCTTGCTCAATAGGGTCGCCCTTGGCGCGTGGATCGCGGTCATGGCCGCGCTCACCACGCTTAAGCCCTTCTATCAGATTGGCTACCTCTGGAAGCCGGAGAACCAGCGAGTTCGTGACCTGCGTTTGGTGCCACTTGATGAGTTCTCCGGAGGCACCTGGTTTGGCCCGCTTTTTGAGTATGCGGGCAATACCGCCTTTTTCATTCCTTTCGGCATGCTCGTCTTCAGCATGTGCCGATCAATCAAGGCAACGGCCGCGTGGGGATTCGCGCTGAGTTTGGCACTGGAAACAGTCCAGTATGCCTTCACGCTAGGACGCACTGATATTGATGACCTCATCTTCAATACGATCGGCGTGCTCATCGGCGCGGCATTCGCCCGGCTTTGTGGCGAGCGCTTCTTCCCGGTGTGGCGATGGCTGGCGCTCGCCGCGGCTGCGGTCTTCTTGGTCTTGGTCATCCTCGGCCCACGGTTGGGTGACCCCAACGCTGTCGTGGACCTGTAATTTAACCGTGCGCCATGTTGACGAACTTGGAGTAGTGCAGCTGGTGCGCCACCTTCACCGTGTCGATCGGGCCGCCACGGTGCTTGGCCAGGATGATATCCGCCTCACCGGCGCGGGGATCATCGCGGTCTTGTGAGTCTGGGCGGTAGAGCAGCATAACCATATCGGCGTCCTGCTCAAGCGAGCCGGATTCACGCAGATCCGCCAGCTGCGGTTTCTTATCGGTACGGGATTCTGGACCACGGTTCAGCTGCGAAATCGCGATGAGCGGAACTTCCAGCTCCTTGGCCAACAGCTTGAGCTGGCGCGAAAACTCCGAGACCTCTTGCTGACGGGACTCTACCTTCTTGCCCGAGGACATCAGCTGCATATAGTCCAACACAATGAGGTCTAGACCGTGCTGCTGCTTCAGGCGGCGGGCCTTCGAGCGGATTTCCATCATGGTGAGGTTCGGGGAATCATCGATGAACAGGGGCGCATCCTGGATGCGGTTGAGGGTGTCATCGATCTTGGCCCAATCCTCCGTGGACACGCGGCCACCGCGCATATCCGATAGCTTCACTTCCGCCTCCGCCGACAACAGGCGCATGACGATCTCTGAGGCGGACATCTCCAGGGAGAACACCACGGAAGTCTTGTTGTGCTGCAGGGAGGCCGAGCGCATGAAGTCCATGGCCAGCGTGGACTTACCAACGCCGGGGCGGGCGGCGACAATAATCATCTGGCCGGCGCGTAGGCCATTGGTCAGGTTATCGAGGTCGATGAACCCCGTGGGCACGCCGGACTCCACACCGTTTTGCTGCAGGGCAGCGAGTTCATCAATGGTGGGATCGATGAGATCGCTTAAGGCACGGTAATCCTCGGTGGTCTTCTTCTGCGCCACGGCGAAAACTTCCTGCTGGGCGCGGTCCAAGACGGACTCGATCTCCATATCCTCAGAGCCCTGGAAGCCGAGTTGGACGACTCTGGTTCCGGCGTCCACCAGCTTGCGCAGCACCGCCTTCTCCGCAACAATCTCCGCGTAGTAGCGGGCGTTGGCGGCGGTTGGCACCGTGGCCAGCAGGGTATGCAGGTAGGGCGCGCCGCCAACGCGCTCGAGGTTGTTATAGCGATCGAGCCGGGCCGCCACAATCACCGCATCGATGTCGGTTCCTGCGGCATAAAGGTCAATCATGGCCTGGTAGATGAGCGTGTGCGCAGGGTAGTAGAAATCCTCCGGCTCTAGCTCCTCAATGACCTCCATGACCGTGTTCGGGCTCAGGAGCATGGCGCCGAGAACGCCCTGTTCGGCCTCGCGGTCCGCGGGCGGCTGGCGGAATTCACCGTAGCGCTTAGGTTCCTCCTGCCGGTAGGAGCGGCGGGGCTCCTCCTCTACCGGCTCCGGTGGTGGTGGAACCTGGTCATCATCAAAACTGGCATTAGTCATTGCTCATTAATCCCACCGTTCATTAATCCCACCCTGGCCGTGTGCCTGAAGTTCTCACTCTTCTCCGCGCCGGACGGCCAGGTTTCGATGCAGTGCCAAGCGGCAACCGCGCGCGATACACAACAGTCTAGCCGAGGGTCAAGACACCACCCCTTGGGCATAACTTTCAGAGTTATCCACAGATCCCTGTGGAATTGCCAGGTCACCAAAGACATGGTGTGCAAAGGTAGAGGTCAGAGCTGTGGATAACTTTGCGGCGCTGTGACCAGCGAAGATTATTTCCGCAGGTCAGTATGGGTTTTTCTTAGTGTGAAAATCCGCACAAAACCGGTGGAAAAGTAGGCCCCTCAACTGGAAATCGCCCCTACCAGCGGGTTAACACCATGCGCCGTGAGTAAATTCACCGTTAACGCGCCGCCGAGTTATCCACAGATAATGCGAGTTATCCACAGTCTGAGCGTGACTCCGAGTCTCTATCCCCACAGGCCCACAAAACGGCCTGAGGCCGTGCTTCCTCTCACCACCTCACATAGTGGGAGGAGCACGGCCTCAAGCCTTGCTGTTGTCTTAAGGTCACGTCCTGCGTACCGGCGCCGCGCCTCACACGCGGACGGACGGAGGGTGACCGTCGTGCGCCTTAATTCTTAGGCAGCGACGACCGAGAAGTTCACCTTGCCGATAACGTCAGCGTGCAGCTTCAGCTCGACTTGGTAGTTGCCGGTCTTCTTGACCAGGCCCTTGGGAAGCACAACAATGCGCTTGTCCAGCTTCGGGCCGCCAGCGGCGGCAACGGCGTTCACGATGTCCTCTGCGGACACGGAGCCGAAGAGCTTGCCGGACTCGGAGGTCTTCACCGGGACGTTAACGTCCTTGAGCTCCTCCAGCTGGGTACGGATCTCGCGTGCATGGTCCAGGTCGCGGATTGCGCGAGCTTCCTGGGCGCGCTTGATGCCCTCGATCTGCTTCTCAGCACCGCGGGTGGCGACGATAGCCAGGCCGCGCGGAAGCAGGTAGTTACGTCCGTAGCCGTCCTTAACCTCTACAATTTCGCCGGGGGCGCCGAGGTTCTCAACGGCAGCGGTGAGGATCAGCTTCATGATCCCTGCCTTTCAATTGAGTTAAATGAATACTTGCGTGACAGTCTTAGAACGGGGGTTCTGCATCCGCACCACCAAAGCTTCCTGCTTGGGGTGCCGAATTCCACGGATCGTTGCTCGGAGCCGACTGCTGGGACTGCTGCGGGGCAGAGGACTGGGACTGGTTTCCAGAGAAACCACCCTGGTTTCCGGAGAAACCGCCTTGGTTGCCACCACCGTAGTTAGCGCCACCCTGCTGCTGGCCGCCGCCATAGTTGCCGCCGCCGTTGCCGGACTTACGGTTAACCTGAGCGGTTGCATAACGCAGGGAAGGGCCGACCTCATCGACCTCAATCTCAAAAACAGTGCGATTCTCGCCCTCACGAGTCTGGTAAGAGCGCTGGCGCAAACGGCCAGTAACGATAACGCGCATGCCCTTGGTTAGGGTCTCCGCAACGTTTTCTGCGGCTTGGCGCCACACGTTGCAGGTGAGGAACATGGCCTCGCCATCCTCCCACTGGGAAGTCTGCTGATTATAGCGACGCGGGGTGGAGGCAACACGGAAATTCGCCACTGCGGCACCCGCCGGGGTGAAGCGCAGTTCCGGATCAGCAACGATGTTGCCGACAACCGTGATGTTGGTATCTCCCTGAGCCATGTCTTTACTCCTTAATATCGGTTACGTGGATTGCTCGAAACCCAGTATCCGCTATTTGCTGTCGGTGCGCAGAACCTTGGTACGCAGAATGGAGTCGTTCAGGTTCAGACGGCGATCGAGCTCGAGAACGGAGTGGGATTCACACTCCAGCTCCACGACTGCGTAGATGCCCTCTTCCTTCTTGTTGATCGGGTATGCAAGACGGCGCTTGCCCCACACGTCAACCTTTTCGACTTTGCCGCCATCCTTGCGGATTGCCTCGAGGAACTTGTCTAGGGACGGGGTTACGGTGCGCTCATCCTGATTAGGATCCAGAATGATCATGACTTCGTAGTGACGCACGGACCTCATCACCTCCTATGGTCTAGTAATTGGTATCGGCCATATCACCTTTGCGGATATGGCAGGAGGGTCTGTTGCGTCAAGCAACCCTCACACAGTACCGCACTGACCGGCGGAAAAGGAAATCCCTTATATCCTCGGCCGCCTCTAGTGGGTCGCCGCGACAAAGATCGCCGAACCAGCAGGAATCACGGTGAGAAACAGGAGGGCCAGCAGCCCCAGCACAATGGGCCAGGTGCGGTCTTGAGAGCGCTGAAAAAGGTAATAGGCGCTCAACACGCAAATAAAACCCAGCGTGATGGAGATGATGCCCAGGATCGTCATAGTCATCGCGCAAAATCCCCCGCCAATGGATCCCTACCGCCGTGCGCAGCACGGACCTTATCTTCCGATTTGCCCCACATCTGACGGATGATCAGCACGCCGATGGCGATGATGAAGCCATCACGGGTAATCACCGCGATATCCAGCATCTCGTGCGGCAGGCCCTTGTTCTCAGCCCCGAGCATGTGCCAGGTAAGGATGGGCCAGAGGAGGGCGTCGGCAAGCGCCCAGCTAAAGATGAGACGCCAACGTGGCAGGGCCAAGAGCGCCGGTACGACGAGCCACAGTGAGTACTGCGGCGACCACACTTTGTTGAAGATCAAGAAGGCCATGATGATGAGATAGATCATCTCAGCCACCCGCGGCGCACGCGGTGTCTTGAGCCCCATGATGGCGATTGCCGCGCAGCACGCCAGGAAAGCCACGAGGGAGAAGGTGTTGAGGAAGTCCGCTTCGAAGCCCACGCCCGTCACGCGGCTCAACAGCGCATAGATCGTGGTCCAATCCGCACCGCGTTCCTGATTGAGCCTAAAGAACTCGCCCCAGGCTTCGGGGTAGGCCAGCGCCACGGGAAGGTTCACCACGAGCCACGTCACAGCGGTTGCCGCGAACATCTTGAAGAAAGGCGCCCAGCGCTTGTGGCGGATGGCCAGCACCAAAAAAGCGCCCAAGATAAACAGGGGCCACAGCTTAAACGCTGTGCCGAGCCCAATGAGGATGCCGGCGAGCCAGTTCTTACGCTTTGTCACTGCAAGAAGCGCGCCCGCCATGAAGGCCACCGACGGGATGTCCCAGTTCGTAAAAGCGTGAATAACCACGAGCGGGCTGGCCGCCATGAGGATGGTGTCCCATGCCCGGTTACCCGTGAGCTGGAAGACCATCACCACCGTACCGACCCACACGAGGGACATGATGAACGCGGTCAGCCCAAAGTACCAGCTGACATCTGCCATCCCAAGCCACTCGACCGCCGGATAGGTGGTGCGCGCCAGCCATCCGACGGCTCCCTGGAAGAGGCCAGCCAGTACCGGGTACTCCATGTAGCGGGTGAGATCGCCCTCAACCCAGGAATAGGCATAGGGGAAGCCCGGCTGATCGAGTCCGCGCCCACCATAGAGCGGGACGATGTCGTTGTAGCAAAAGGCCGTGTATTGGCGGTTGCCATCCCAGTTCAGGCTGATGAGGCCATCCTCGCCCCGGCGACTACCCGCACAGGTTGCCTTACTCAAAAACCCAAATGCCAAAAACGTCCACGCCAGCGTGATAGCCACGCGCAGGGGCGTCCACCACCCGGAATAGGCCGAACGAGCAAAGCGCCCCGTCGGCCCACCCAAGGCGTCGACCGCGTTGCGGGTCATAGACTCAGATGAGAGAGACACGATCTGCGAAGTAGTGTGATGGCTCACCGGGCGATCAATCTCCTATTGACCAAGTAATTGGTCGAGTCCATCTCCATTGAGAATGTCATCGAGCGAAGGGACCTCGGGCTCTGCGGGTTGGGCCGGTTGCTCAGGCTGCGCTGGCCGGCCTGGGGTCTCCCCCCGTCCCTCATCGTGGTTCTCGCCGTCTTCGGCTGGCGCTTCCTCGTCGCCCTCGTTCTCCGGGCTTGCCGGCGCCTGGTTCCACGTGGTGCTCTGGCTCGGGTCATAGACATACCCGGAGCCCCAGCTGCCGACGCCATAGTGAATCGGATAAGCCTGCGGGAAGGACTGCTGCTCGACGTTGGCCAGAGAGGTGTCCAAGATGGACTTCCAGATCTTCGTCGGTGCGTCCGAGCCGTACATGATTCCGCCCCACTGATTAAAGATTGCGGAGGTGTTATCAGCCGTGCCTACCCACACTGCTGTAGCCAGCTGCGGCGTGGACCCAACCATCCAGGCATCTTTGTTTGTACCCGTATCACCCAGCTGGGTGGTACCAGTCTTGGAGGCCGACGGGCGTCCACCAGCCAGTGCGCCATTCGACCATGCCGCAATCGGCTGCATCGCAGAAATAACGTTATTAGCAACGTTGGCGGAGACACGGCGCTCACCGCCATCGGTCGGATTCTCGTAGAGGACCTCGCCGGCGGCGTTTTCTACCTTCTGTACGAAGTGCGGCTGGTGCCAGACGCCCTGGTTGGTCAAGGTAGCCATGGCGGTTGCCATATCGAGCGGGCGGGACTGGTACTGGCCCAACACCACGCCTTCGTACGGCGTGCCACCGTTTTCCGTCAGGGTCTTCTCAATCCCCGGCAGGCTGCGGGCGACGCCCAACGCGTGGGCCATGTCCGCGGTGTCCTGCATCTTGTTTTCCAGGTCATCCTGGAGGCGCAGGAAGGACGTGTTATAAGAATTCTTCAGTGCCTCAGCGATGGAACAGCTTCCACAGCCGCCGCCCACGTTGGTCACGGTCTGGGAACCAGGCAGTTGGTAGGGAGCAGAGGAGTAATAGGTGTTGAGGTCAATGCCCTGCTGGAGGGCTGCGGCCAGCGCCATGATCTTAAAGACCGAGCCGGTCTGCAGCGGGGAGTTAGCGTAGTCCCAACCATTCGAGTCATCGCCGCCAAAGTAACCGCGCACAGCGCCCGTTGCTGGGTCGATGGTCACGGCTGCGGCACGAGCGTCCTCCTGCAGCACGGCAAGCTGCTCGTGGGCGGCGTCGGTCGACGCGTTTTGCACAGTCATATCAATGGTGGTGGTCACCTTGAGGCCACCGGTGGCCAGCTGGTCCTCGGTGATTCCCACGCGTGCCAACTCGCCGGTGACTTGGTTCTTGATGTGCCCATAGGCGCCGGGCGCCTCGGTGTAGGCAGAGTACTCGCCCGGGTCGCGCGTCTCCGGGAAGGCCATCTGGGAACGTTCAGCCGAATCCAGCTCGCCCATCTCGACGAGACCATCCATGACGTAGTTCCAACGGGCCTGCGAGCGTTCCTCATCCACCCACGGATCCAACACGGATGGAGACTGGATGAGGCCGGCGAGCATAGCGCCTTCCTCTACGGTGAGGTCCTTAGCGTCCTTGTTGAAGTAGGCGTTAGATGCAGCCTCGATGCCATAAGCATTACGGCCGAAGTAGACCGTATTGAGGTAGGCGTTGAGGATTTCTTCCTTGGACCACTCGTTGGTCATCTTCACCGAGTAGATGAGCTCACGAATCTTGCGAACGTAGGAGTATTCATCACCCACCAGTGTGTTCTTTACGTACTGCTGGGTGATCGTGGAACCACCGCCGGCAGTGCTGTCGCCCGTGAGCTTGCCCAAGACAGCGCGGCCCAATCCAGTGAAGGAAAAGCCTGAGTTGGTCCAGAACTCGCGGTCCTCGGCGGCCAGCACGGATCCCTCTACATAATCCGGGATCTCGTCCAGGGTCACCTGGCGCCGGTTGCCCTCAGGCGGAACCAGCTTGGCCAACTGCGTTTCCCCATCGCCGGCGACGATGGTGGAAATCTGACTCGGCTGCAGCTCCTCGGGCTCCGGGACGTCGTACTGCGTATACGCGAAGCCGAAGAGAAGGGCGGGGATGCCCACCAAAACAAATAAGACAGTGAGCACGATCCACGGCCAGCGGCGTTTAGAGCTCGACGAATGCCGTGCGCTGCGCGAGGGGCTCTTCCTACTTTTACCGGACTTTCGCCCAGAGGTTTCCTTCTCGGTCACTGATCCGTGTCCTCATCAATCCTGTACAGAAACTGTAAATATATGCAGCTTACCGGCGCGAACTGGGAAGCCAAAACTACCCTAGAGCATAGACCGTGGCGGCTCGAAGCAGATGATTCCAGCGGCACGCCGGACACACTTCCACGAAATGCACGGTGAACTCGATTCCCTCGGCGGCTATCTCCGCGATTTCTGCTTCGCTGCGCGCGCTGCCTGCTCGGCGTTTCAAGGCATCTCCGTACACCCACCGAGTCAGCCGCATTTCCTCACCGCAGACTGGGCACGGCTTGTGCATGTCGACGCCGTGGTGCTCCGCCGCAGCACGAAGGAAAAAATCGGCATCGCATACCTCTTCGGGCCCGAGCTTCCCCGCACGAAGTTCACGCAGATGTTGCGCGCGCTCCCATTCATAGGAGACCTCATTGCGGTAGGCCACGGTTGGCTTTGCCTTTGCCGACTCTGCCTTAGACGGAGAATTCACGCCGGACAGTGTAATGCCGACGACGCTAACAATCTAGAGTGCTCCTAAACACTTCGTGATAGAACACCTAATTTTTTAAATAACTAACTACCGAACCCCGTGATTCCTAGCTACACTTATTTTCCATGAGTGAAGAAACTATTGAATCCCCAGTCCCCTATGAGGATGCCCTGGAAGTCGCCCGCCAGATCCAGCCGGCGCTCAACAAGCTCATGCTCATCTTCCAGCGCACCACGGAGGGCACGTCCCTGACAACGTCGCAGGTCTCCATCATGAACCAGCTGCGCATGCGCGGCCCCTCCCGCGTGAGCACCATCGCGCAAGCAGAACTCATCCGAATGCCGACCGCCTCCAATGCGCTATACCAATTGGAGCGCCAAGGCTTCGTGGAACGGCACCGCGATGAAAAAGACCGCCGCGGCGTACTCGTCGCCCTCACCCAGCTCGGGGAATCCGAGCTGACCATTGTCTCCCGCCAACGCGCGGCAGCTTTGGCTGAGATCCTGCGCTGGCTCGACCCAGAGGACATCAAGGACGCTGACACTTTGGTCAATCTCATCTCCAAGCTTGCCGATGTCTACCGTCCAATCATGGAAGGGAAATAGACCAAAAAGTGCCGGTAGAGCGGATTTTATTTTCCGGCATGAAGGGTCGATAATGAAGAAAACGACCCCGAACTTTTTATTGAATGGCTAAGAATTCTTCACACCCTGCGGAAGGGCCATGCTCCCCGGACGACCAGCTCCCTCCGCTCCGCGTCCTGGTGTCGTGGAGCCCTAGCTCCACCGGCACGGAGGCTATCGAATTTGCCGCGTGGCTCGCGCGTTCCACCTCCGTTCGGATTCGCGTGGTTTCAACGATTTCGCAGCCCCTCACCGTGACGTCGCTCAGCAAGCTCAGCGGTTCCTACAAGAAGTGGTTCAAGAAGGAGCGCGCCACCTGCGAACGCGCCGTCAAGCAGGCCTTGCACGCAGCCGGGGTGGACAAGGACCAGCTCGATAAAAACGTCTCCGTTCTCTTGGCAGGGCCTTCTCGCCCACAGCTCTTGGAGCAGGCGGCTGAGGACTTCAAGGCGAGCGTCATCCTCCTTGGGGCCAATCAATCCGCGCCGAAGGGCCGTTTCTTCTCTGGTTCTACTGCCGACGCGCTTCTGCACTACTCGCCCCTCCCTGTCGGTCTCATCCCGCGTGGTATCAAGCTGTCCAAGCACGGCGTCACTCGCATCAATTTCGCCTTCACCGACTTGGGCAGTGCCGACGACCCCGCCCTCCTGCATGCCGCATGCATTGCACAGCGCGGCGGAATCCCCCTGCGTATCCTGGCGTTTTCCGCCAAGGGGCTTGTCGACGTCCCCCTCGAATACTCTCCGACCTTTCCCTCCGATGCCCCCAATTGGCGCGAGCACTCACTCTCACTGTTGGACCGGGCGCACGATTTCATTGCGGATGCCTACCCCGAGCTTTCGGTCACGACGGCCATCGGCAGCGGCCATGGTTGGTCCGGCGCGGTGGATTCACTGAAGTGGAAGAAGGGCGATCTGCTCTGCTTGGGTTCCTCTCCCATGGGGCCCATCGAACGCGTCTTCATCGGCAGCACCGCCACCGAGCTGCTTCCCCACCTGGGCGTTCCAGTACTGGTCTGTCCCAGCACCTACGATAAAGAAGCACGTTAGACTAACAAACCATGGCAGCAGAGCACCCTGAAAACGATCTCACGTCCGACGCGGACTATACCAACCTGCCGCGCCCCGAGCCCCGCAACTTTGACGAGCTTGCCGACGAACCCGATCCCCTCGCCGTCGCCGAAGCCAACCGCCGTTCCTCGCGCCAAGCTCTGTGTTTTATGATTTTGATCCTCGTCGGTTCGGTGCTCTATGCGCTTCTCCTCGCGGGCATCTTCAAGGTTGCCGGAACCACGACCGACTGCCTCCAGGCCGAATATGCCGCCTGGCTCTGCACGAGGACCCAGCGCACCGTGTTCGCCACGACGACACTGATCATCCCCTTCATTGGCATGATTGGCTGCGCGGTCATCATGGTGCGCAAACTCAAGGCTTACGTGCGTTGGCGCGGCTGGATGGCCATTTTCTGGGTCATGGCCGGCAACTTCATGATCTGGTGCATCAACGATATCCAGATCCTGCTGGCCCCAGTGCTCGAAAACTAACGAAAACTAGGCCTGCGCCTGGGACGCAGCCACCTCGGCGCAATCTGGGCGCCCACAGTGCTGTGTCTCAACGTGCTGGATGCAGTCATCACAGATGAGCACCTGCTTGCGGCAGGTGTCCTCATTAATGCAGTTGTGGAAGGTATTCGTCCCCTTCCCACAATGCACGCAGTGGCCGAGCTGAATAAAGCCCGGATCCTCTAGGCCCTGGCCAAACTCGTGGTGCATGCGCTTGTCAAAGACATACATCGAGCCTTCCCACAGGCCATCGTTGCCGTACTTTTCGCCGTAGCGGACAATGCCGCCGTCAATCTGATAGACCTCGTTAAAGCCTCGGTTTTTCATCAAGGCGGAAAGAATTTCGCAGCGAATACCGCCCGTGCAATAGGAGACCACGGGCTTATCCTTCATCCAGTCATACTTGCCGGACTCGAGTTCGGCGATGAAGTCATGGGTCGTACGCACATCCGGCACCACGGCATTCTTGAATTTGCCGATTTCCGCCTCCATGGCGTTGCGGCCGTCGAAGAAGACGACCTCCTCGCCACGCTCCTCCACCAGCTTGTTGACCTCTTCGGGCTTGAGGTGGACACCACCGCCGATGACGCCGTTCTCATCCACCTTGAGCTCGCCCGGCGCGCCGAAGGCCACAATTTCATCGCGCACCTTGACCGACAGGCGCGGAAAGTCTTCCGCTCCGCCTTCGGACCACTTGAACTCCATCTTCTTGAATCCCGGGTACTCGCGGGTCTCGCGCACGTAGCGCTTACACGCATCCATGTCCCCGCCCACGGTGCCGTTGATGCCGTGCTCCGAGATGAGGATGCGGCCCTTCAGCCCGAGCTTCTCGCACAGGGAGCGCTGCCACAGCATGATCGCGGTGGGGTCCTCGATGGGAGTAAAGCAGTAGTAGAGGAGAATCTTGCCAATAGTCACGCCTGCAAGTCTAGGCCTGCTGCGAGGTAAAACCCCAATCTTTTGGGCCCTACGCTGCAACCGCTCTTAGCCCAAAGCCCCAGACCTGAAACCCGCAACCTGCAGCGTGGGGCGTCGCCAAGCGCGTGGTGCGTCTGAGTCAGCGAGCAGGGAGTTTCGGGATCGAGGTCTGGGGGAATGCCTGCGGGAAGGCGCTTCCAGCCAAGGTCCAGCAGGTGAGGTTTAGCGCTTCTGGTACAGCGCGCTCTTGCGGGCAAAGACCGGATCGGAGGTCACCAGGACACCCAGGTTGCGGAAGATGCCCTCATCCACCGAACCCAAGATGGTGGTGGTGTGGACATCGCAGCCCTGAAGCTCCTTGAGCGCATCAAGCGCGCGGCGGGCGTTCTCGTCCTTCGCCGCGGATACCGACAGCGCGATGAGCACCTCGTCGGTGTGCAGACGCGGGTTCTGGGAGCCCAGGTGCTTCGTCTTCAGCGTTTGGATGGGCTCGATGGATTCCGGGGACAACAAATGCAGTTCATCATCAATGCCAGCGAGGTGCTTGAGCGCATTGAGCAGCGCGGCTGCGGAGCAGCCCAGCAACGGGGAGGTGCGGCCGGTGATGATGGTGCCGTCGTGAAGCTGCAGCGCGGCTGCCGGGCCTTGCGTCTCTTCCGCCTTCTGACGTGCCGGGAGCACAACCGGACGGTCGGTGGACTTAATGCCGGCCTTCGCCATGACTACGGCGGCGCGCTCGGATTGCGTGGTGTCGAGGCCATTGCGGGCCTCCTCCACCAGCGTCTTGAAGTAACGGCGGATGATCTCCTGCTGGGAGGCCTCGCGGCAGACCTCATCGTCGGTGATGCAGAAGCCCACCATGTTCACGCCCATGTCCGTCGGAGACTGGTAGGGAACGGTGCCGGTCAGGCGCTCCAGCAGAGACTTCAGCAGCGGGAAGGCCTCGACATCGCGGTTGTAGTTCACCGTGGATTCGCCGTGCGCGGAGAGGTGGAAGTGGTCGATGACGTTGGCGTCGTTCAGGTCCACGGTGGCCGCCTCATAGGCCAGGTTCACCGGGTGATCGAGCGGCAGGTTCCAGATCGGGAAGGTCTCAAACTTGGCATAGCCTGCTGGCACGCCGCGCAGATTCTCGTGGTAGACCTGCGAGAGCGCGGTAGCCAGCTTGCCGGAGCCCGGCCCCGGCGCGGTGACCACCACGAGGTCACGGGTGGTCTCCACATAGTCATTCTTGCCCAGGCCATCCTCGGAGACAATGAGGTCGATGTTGGCGGGGTAGCCCGGAATGATGCGGTGGCGTGCCACCGTCAGCCCCAAACGCTCGAGGCGCTCGATGAAAGCCTCCGCCTGGCTATTGCCATCCTCTAGCTGGGTCATGACGATGTTGTTAACCAGGAAGCCGCGGTCCCGGAAGACGTCGACAAGCCGCAGCACATCATCTTCGTAGAGGATCCCCAAGTCACCGCGCATCTTCTGGCGCTCAATGTCCTTGGCATTAATGCAGACGAGGATTTCTACGTCATCCTTGATGCGCTCGAGCATCGCAATCTTGTTATCCGGGGTGAAACCGGGCAGAACGCGGGAGGCGTGCATGTCATCGAAAAGCTTGCCGCCCATTTCCAGGTAAAGCTTCCCGCCAATTTCTTTGCGCCGAGCATTAATGTGCTCCGACTGCAGCTCAATGTATTTTTCACGGTCAAAACCGATTGCGCGCCCCATAGTATTTAGGCCCTTCCGTTCAACGGGTAGTACCCGGAAAGTCTACAGCAGCACAGCCCCCGCGTAGACTTCCTGACATGCCTGAGGGACACGTTATTCACCGCCTTGCCCGCACACTGAATGCGGATTTCCGTAACAAGCCGCTGGCCGTGAGCAGCCCCCAAGGCCGGTTCGCTACGGAGGCCGCGCTTGTCGACGCCTCTCCCCTCTCCCTCGCCGAAGCCTTTGGCAAGCACCTTTTTGTCCACTTCGATACGGATAACCCGCGCCACGTTATCTATATCCATCTGGGCCTCATCGGTTCCCTGCGCTTTGAGCCTTCTGCCGATGTGTGGGGCCAGATCCGGCTACGCATCGATAACGGCACAACGGCCGCGAACCTGCGCGGCCCGCAGTTCTGCACGCTCATCACGGAGGAGGAGTACCAGGCCAAGGTGGCGAAGGTGGGCCAGGATCCGCTGCGCAAGGATGCCGACCCAGATACCCTATGGGACCGCGTGCATGCCTCGCGACGCAGCATCGGCGCGATGCTCATGGACCAGGGTCTATTCGCCGGGGTGGGCAACATCTACCGCGCAGAAGCTCTTTTCCGACAAGAGCTTTCCCCCTTCATCCCCGGCAACCAGCTCGACCGCGCCGAGTTCGATGCCATCTGGTCTGACCTGGTCGATCTCATGGACTACGGTGTCGAGCACGGCCGCATCGACACGGTCCGTCCCGCCCATACGCCGGAGGCCATGGGCCGCGAGCCGCGCAAGGATGACCACGGCGGCGAGGTCTATGTCTATCGCCGCGCCGGCCTGCCGTGCCATGTGTGCTGCACCGAGATCCGCGAGCAGGTCATGCAGGGCCGCAACCTCTTCTGGTGCCCTACCTGCCAACCCGCGCGCTAGGGTGTGGGTTATGCGCCCTGCTTATACCGTTGCCGCCGTCCGTGCCGCTGAGAAGCGCCTGCTTAAACAGCAGTCTCATGAGGAGCAGCTTATGAAACTGGCCGCCGCGGCGGTGGCAGAGGCTGCTTCGGTGATGCTGGAGGAACGCCCCGGAGCGGTGCTCATTCTTGCCGGTTCCGGCGGCAACGGCGGGGACGGGCTTTACGCCGGTGCGGCGCTGGCCTCGCGCGGGGTTTCGGTCCATGCCCTGGTTCCAGAGCGCTGTCACGAGGAGGCTCTCGCTGCGTTCCGTTCCGCCGGTGGCGCGGTCCTTTCTGCCGACGCGCTGCCGTCAGGCAGCGCGCTGGTTATTGACGCCATCGCCGGCCTCGGCTCCGCCCGGGGCTTAAGCGGCACCGCGCTCTCGCTCTACCGCGAAGCCACCGCTGCCGGGGCTACAGTCTTAGCCGTCGACATGCCCACCGGCGTCGATGCCGACACGGGAGTGTGCGCCGCGGATGCCGTCCGCGCCGATATCACCGTCACCTTCGGCTCGCCGCGCCTCGGCCACGCGCTGGCCGCCGAATGCGGACAGGTCGTGGTCTCCGATCTCTTCTTACCCGGCGCGCCCTCGTTTGCTGCGACCCTCGCTGAACTGGACGAACCAGCGGCCTTCATCGCCCACGAGCCCTCCGTGCCGACGCCCTTTACGTGGCAATCGGGCGAACTCGATCTTCCTGACGGGCGCGCATCCCGCCCCTGGCCGGTTGGCTGCACCGGACCCATCGTTGATCCCACACCAGGCGCGCGCTCGGATAAGTATTCCGGTGGCGTCGTCGCCCTGGCCGCCGGCAGCGATATCTACCCGGGTGCGGGGATCCTGTGTACCACCGCGGCGGTGCGCGCCACGCCCTCGATGGTGCGCTTCATCGGCGATAACTCAATCACCTGTTTGCTGCCCGAGCTGGTTTGCCATCCCGATGTGTCCTCCGCCGGCCAAGCCCAGGCCTGGGTCGTGGGCCCCGGCCGCGGCACCGATGCAGCGGCCGCCACCGAACTGCGAAAGGTCCTGGCGCAGGGTCTGCCCACCGTCATCGATGCCGATGCCCTAACGCTTCTGGCACGCAATACCTCCCTGCGCCAGAAAGCCACCGAACACCCGATGACCATCCTCACCCCGCATGAAGGCGAGTTCAGCCGTCTCTATGAGGCCACTTTCGGCTCTGCTCCCGATGCGTCTGCTGGGTGGGCCGCTGCCCTCCACGAGCTTGCCGAAGAGCTACACAGCATCATCCTGCTCAAGGGCCGCCTAACCCGCGTCACCGCCCCGGGCCAGCCGATCTATTCCTTCAACGCCGGTCACTCCTTTGCCGCGACCCCCGGCTCCGGGGACGCCCTCTCCGGCATCCTGGGCGCGGTCGTAGCCCAGCTCTTCGCCAGCCCCTCCACCGAAACTGGCGCCGACCCCACCGCCCGAACCATCACCGAGGTCCTCCACGCCGGTGCCATCCACGCGCATGCGGCGGCCATCGCAGCCGAGACCCCCGACGGGTTCGCCCCCTGCTCCGCCTCCCAGATCGCGGCGGCCATCCCGCAGGCCATCGCGCGGCTGGTCAACGCGAAGCGTTAGCTCCGTGGCCCGGCACTAGCTCCGCAGCAAGGTACGTTTCGATCAAATAGCACCCCAAAAACTCGAAGATCTGGGACCTTATTTGATCGATCCGTACCTGGCCGCCGCCGTGTTGGTACGTTTTCGCAACGAAGCCCTAGAATTTCGCGATTTGCGGTCCACTATTTACCAAAACGTACCGTGGCGCGGCGCAGGATCCCGGACGCGGTACCGACGGACTTGCGCATGAGCCCGCGTGGCCCCACCGCCACCGTGCCGCGGCGCAGCGAAGTGTTCTCCCACGGCCACGTCATCCCGGCCCACGCTGCTGCGACGGCGAGGGTCTCTGCCGCGATGTAGCCAGGCCAGGGCCCCAGCAGGTTGATGATGGAGGGGCTGCCCGGCGCGTGGTTAAGGAAGCCGTAGTTGCCATCGGTCTTCGCGTTGACCGCCATGGCGGTGGCCATCCACACAGGTGTGACCTTCACTGCGAAGCGGTAGCCCTTCCACGTCGGCCGGTAGCCCAAGCCAAAGGTCAGCACTAGCGGCACAGCGAGAGCCACGATGTGGAAGAACCAGTAGGTGCCAAACCGCAGCCACCGCGGTAAGAAGTAGTAGAAGACGTCCGGGGTGATGATGGCCTGTGGGTTGAGGATGATGCCCCAGAAGTAGGTCAAGGTCAGGGCATGCTCGTTGCCGGTAATGAGGCCCAGCGCCAGGATCGGGCGCAGCACATCGCACAGGTGCAAGGGCAAAGACTCCCGGATATCGAATTGCTTCGGGTCCAGGGAGATGACCGTCCACGCAGTGCCCGCCACCAGCAAGGCCCAGCCCACCATCCGGCGGATGAAGGTCTCGCGGGAGGTTCCCTTGATTCTGCGGGCAGCGACGATAAAGACCCCGCAGGCCACCACAGTGATGCTCAACATGAGCGCATGCAGCGCGGTCCACTGCTGCATGCGCGGGTAGTCAGTTGGGCTTACTCGGGGCTTGCGGGGTCGAATCATAACGGGGTAATAATTTACCCCTTTGTATGAACATATGAGAGATAAGCGGGTTCCTACGCTGCTAGCTCGGAATATTCGGAGAGCTTTCCGTCCTTGACCTCCACCACGGTGTCGGCATAGTCAAGGAGGCGGCGGTCGTGCGTGATGAACAGCGTTGCGGTGTCGAAGTCATCGGTGACACCGCGCAGGAGCTTGGCAATCTCGCGGGAGAGCTTGGAGTCCAAGGCGGAGGTCGGCTCATCCGCAAGCAACACGGAAGGCTGGCCCATGAGCGCGCGCGCAATGTTGACGCGCTGGCGCTGACCACCGGAGAGCTGGTTCATGCGGCGGTTGCCAAAGCCTTCCAAACCCACGAAGCTGAGCAGCTCGTCAGCCCGGTCACCGCGGGGCTTGCGGCCCTCCATGTGGTCAATAATGAGCAACTGCTCGCGGGCCGTCAGGGCAGCTAGCAGGTTGGCCTGCTGGAAGATGAGCCCGCGGGTGCCGTGCATCTCAACAGTTCCGGAGTCCGGCTCGATGAGACCGGCGGCTACAGAGAGCAGGGTGGATTTACCGGAACCGGATTCGCCGATCACGGCGGTGAGCTCGCCGGGCTTGATGTCCAGGCTCACGCCGTCGAGTGCAGTGGTGCGGGACTGGCCGTCGGGGTAGGTCACCACGATGTCGCGAAGAGACAGTGCAGGGGAAGAAGCGGTGGTAGTCATTAGGCATTGCCTCCTAGGGCGTCGAGCGGATTGATTTTGGAGACGCGGCGGGTGGCCAGGAAAGCACCGGCGATGCCGAGCAACCAGATTCCCAACGCGGGGACGATGACGGTCATGGCGGAGACCTCGAAGGGCACAGCGCCCTGGGCGGCAAGGCCCAGCAGCCAGCCGACGAGCGCGCCGACTCCCACGCCAATCGCCAGGATGATGGCGGCCTGCGCGATGGCGTCCTTGAGCAGGTACTTCACGCTGGCGCCAAGGGCGCGCAGAATGGACAGGTCACGGGTGCGCTGGATGGTCCAGATGCTCAGGAAGGCGATGGTCACCAGCGCGGAGATGCCGTAGAGGAAGGCCTGCATGGTCAGCAGGGAACCGCGCTCCGAACTATAAGCCGGAAGACCGGACAGTGCCTTGCTCATGGACACGGAGGTGTCGGTCGGCTCGTGGGAAAGCACGGCCACACCCACCATGTCTTCGGGGGAATGGGAGACCTTCTGCCAGGTTTCGGTAGAGACCCACACCACCGGGGAGTGGGAGTAATACTCATCCTCAACCACCGCGTTCACGTCCAGGTCCACGCCGCCAAGCGTGCCCCGGGAGGGCGCGTTCAGGGCGTCGTCGATGGATTGGCTCAAGACCATGCCTTCTTCCGGAATCACGGTTCCGGAGCCAGGAATCTGGGTGCCGGCGGGCAAACCGATAACCGCCACACCGCCGTGGCCCTCCAGCTTGGTTTGGGAGGTACCCAGCGGAATACCAGAGGTGGGCACGTCCTCAGCAAAAATCTCCGACTCGGTGAAGGAGGGGTCTTCCGTCGAGAAGGTCACATAAGGATTCTGCTCCCCGAGTGCCTCGAGGGCGGAAGTATTTTGCTTGGACAGGCCTTGGGTCAGGCCGGACAACATAACGAGCAACAACGTAATTAGAGCCACGACGCCGCCGATCAGGAAGAACCGACCGCGGGCGGTGACTATCTCTCTCAATGCCAGGAACATACTATTTATCCTGCGTGTGCGGGCGCCGAAAGTAATCGGGTAGCCAGTTGAACCTCTACTCAACCAGTTGGTTGATTCGCGCTCCCCCACCTAGGCGATAGGCTGGTGCCTCGTGATGATGAGCAACAAACTGTGGACCGTGGGACTGCATGCCATGTTCGGCTTCCTCCTCGTGTTCGGAGTGCTCCGCGCCTGGGCCGATGAGCGCCTCGACGCCCGCGTCCTCGGCCTCTCCATTGCACTCGCAGTGGTCTACACGTGTTTCGTCATCGTCGGTTCCCGCACCATTACCCGCCCCGTCCCCACCACGCTGTGGCTCGCCGCTTTGTGCTTGTTGTGGATCGGCCTCATGGTGCACGCCCAAGACTTCATGTGGCTCGAGTTCCCGCTGGTCTTCGTCTTCATCCATGCGCTTCCTTTCTGGCCAGGAATCGTCGCCAGCGTGATCCTGTGGGCCGTGGCCGCCTTCGTCCCCGCGTGGATCCACCCGCAATTCTGGACCGCGGCCGCGGCCATCGGGCCATTCATCGGCACGTGTTTCGCCGTGGCCGTCTACCACGCCGCCCGCCGGGTTCAGGCGGAAGCGGCACACCACGAGGCCGTCGCCAAGCAGCTGCGTGAGACCCAGGAAGAACTGGCCGCCAGCGAGCACCAAGCCGGGCGCCTCGAGGAGCGGGAGCGGCTCTCCCGCGAAATCCACGACACCGTGGCGCAGGGGCTGTCCTCCATCGTCCTGCTCAGCCGCGCCGCCAAGAACACGTCGACGCAACAGGACGTCACCGAGCAGCTCGCGCTCATTGAGAAGGTGGCCCAGGACAACCTGGCCGAGGCCCGGCGCTTCGTCAAGGAGCTCGCGGCCCCTGCCTCCTCCATCGATAAGGAACTGCGCACACTCGTGGATGAGCTCCAAGCCCAGGCCAAGGGCCTCGGGCTGCGTACCTATTTTGGACTCAAGCTCACCGGCAGCGCCGACGTCCCCACCGAGTTTTCCCACGTCATCCTGCGCGCCGCGCGCGAAGGTCTCACCAATGTCATGAAACACGCCGACGCCGACCGCGCCGTGGTCACCCTCGGTTCTTTCAAGGATGAGATCACCTTGGATGTCGCCGATGACGGCCGCGGCATCGAGGGCCCGCGCGGCTTTGGGCTCACCGGCCTGGAGCAGCGAGTTCGCAGCGTCGGTGGCAGCGTCCAGGTAGAATCTTCACCCGCCGGCACCGCGCTCGCGGTGCGAATCCCAACAGGAGGCAGCAGCAATGGTCAACGTGATGCTCATCGATGATCACCCCGTGGTCCGCGCCGGGCTGCGCGCGATTCTTAACGCCTTCCCCGATATCGAGGTGGTGTTGGAAGGCTCCGATGGCTCGGCCGTCGAAAAGCTGGCGGATGCTGATGGCCCCCATATCGATGTCGTCGTCTGCGATATCCAAATGCCGGACGTCGACGGTATCGCCGCCACCCGGCGCGTGCGCGAGCTCGATGGGCCCCCGGTGCTCATCCTGACCACCTATGACACGCAGGCGGATATCCTGGCCGCCGTGGAGGCGGGCGCGTTGGGCTACCTGCTCAAGGACGCCCCCGAGGACACCCTGCACACCGCGGTGCTCGACACCGCCGCGGGCAAGCGGACCTTGGCGCCTGAAGTCACGAACCTCCTGGCGGAGCGCTTGGCACAGCCGGAAACCGCGCTGTCTCCCCGCGAGCTGGAGATCCTGCAAGCGCTGTCCACGGGGGCCTCCAACAAGCAGATTGCCCAGCGGCTCTTCATCTCCGAGGCCACGGTCAAAACCCACCTCATCCACGTCTATCAGAAGCTCGGCGTGGAAACCCGCACCGCAGCCGTCTCCGCCGCCCGCGAACGAAAGCTCATCCAATAGATGCATACCTACGATTGCATCGTGGTGGGTGGCGGCCAATCCGGCCTGGCCACCGGCTACTACCTGCGCCGCCAGAAACTCGACTTCCTCGTCCTCGACGCCAACGCCTCCCCCGGCGGCGCCTGGCAGCACGTGTGGGATTCACTCACACTCTTCAGCGATGCTCAGTCCTCCACCCTGCCCGGCTGGCCCATGCCCTCCTACCCGGGCTTCCCGCCGGCTTCCCACGTGGTGGACTACCTCACCCGTTATGAGCAGCGCTATGACCTGCCGGTCCGGCACGGGGTGGCGGTGGAGCGCGTGCTTGACGACGCCCCCTTCTTCCGCCTCCTCACCACCCACGGTGAGTTCCGTGCCCGCACCGTCGTGGCCGCGACGGGCACCTGGTCCGCGCCCTTTATCCCCTTCTACCCCGGTGAATTTCAGGGGCGCCAATGGCACACGGCGAACTACCCGGGGTGCGGTCCTTTCTTAGAGCGCGGCCACAACAATCCTGTAGCCGTTGTCGGTGCTGGTAATTCCGGCGCGCAGATCGCCGCCGAGCTCGCCCTCGCTGGTGTGGATACCACATGGTTTACCGCGCACCCGCCGCGCTGGATGCCGGATGATGTGGACGGGCGCGTGCTCTTTACTCGCAACCGCCAGCGCATGCTGGCCAAGCTTCGGGGCGAGCCGGACCCGGGCCCCGAAACAGAACTGGGGGATATCGTCATGGTCCCGCCAGTGCTCAAAGCCCGCGATAGTGGGATTCTGAACGCCACCGGCATGTTCTCCTCACTCGAGGAGCTCAACCGCGAAGGTTTTAGCGATCTCATCTGGGCCACCGGCTTCCGGCCGGCCTTGCGCCCATTCCCTGGGTTATTGGCAGAAGGAAAGCCCACGGTGGAAGGTTTCTTCCCCGTGGGCTATGGCTCGTGGACGGGCCCAGGCTCGGCCACGATTACTGGAGTGTCACCCTATGCGCGGCAGGTGGCGGGGGACGTCGCTAAGCTCGTGCGTACGCCCAGCTAAGTACTACAGCGTCACCATGGCGAGGAGCACCACCGCTGCCAGCGCAAGGAGGAATCCCAGGCGGCGCAGGACCTTTGTCTGCCCTTCGCGCCGCAAGCGCGCCATGAGTACGGCGCCGAGGACAGAGCCCACGGTGTTGTAGAGAAGGTCATCGACATCACTAAAGCCCAGGGCAAAGATGTATTGGGCGCTTTCTATGCACAGGCTGGCCATGAGGCCGATGAGCATCGCCCCGCCCAGGCCCCATTTAATACCCGACAGGTTGCGTCCAACTACGTAAAGCGCCGCCCCCAAAGGCATGAAGAGAGCGATATTTCCCACGAGGTCGGTCCACGCGCCGTACCACACGGAGGCGTTCTCAAAACCACCAAAGAGCTGTGTATTTACCTGGCGCACCGCATGCGCGGAACCATCCACCACACCGGGGATATCCATGAAGGGCTTGCCCACCGTCGCCAACATCACGACCATCAAGGACAAGGCCGTGACCAGGAAGGAATCACGACGCAGGTGCGGATATGGATCCGGCGCGGGCCGCAGCCTATTGCGCGAGTGTTGAGCTTCTATCCCAGTCATGCGCTTCACCCTAACGATGTTCTCTGGACGCTGGCTGAAGCATTAGCCGGAAAACGCTGCTTCACATCCTCTGTACGATAGTGCCCATGAGCACACTCATTGTCACTCGCACGGATTCCGGAGTAACTCATTCTTTCCAGGAGCAGCCCCTGCTCGGGGAAGGTGACACGCTGGTAGATGTACAGTTTTCTTCCCTCAATTACAAGGACGCCATGGCCTTGGAGGGTGACAAAGGCGTCATGCGCATCGATCCCCTCGTCCCCGGCATCGATGCGGTGGGCACTGTGGCGGAGACCTCCGATTCGCGCTTGAGCCCCGGCCAACTTGTGGTCGCCTGCGGCGATGGCTTGGGCGAGTTCCGCCACGGCGGCTACACCACGCGCCAGCGCGTCAATGCAGAGGCCACCATCCCCGTGCCCCAGCGCTTCAGCGCACACGATGCCGCCGCGATTGGCACGGCCGGCTACACCGCCGCTATCTGCGTGAACCAGCTGCACACGCACGGAACCACGCAGGGTCACATCTTGGTCACCGGTGCCACTGGCGGCGTGGGATCCGTCGCGGTCCAGCTGCTCAAGTCCGCTGGCTACGAAGTCACCGCCGTGACCGGACGCGTGGATTCCCAGTCGGACTACCTCACCGCACTCGGCGCGGATCACGTTCTGGACCGCGCGGCGTTGTCTGAGACCGGCCGCCCGCTGCAGAAGGCGCTGTACGACGGCGCCATTGACACCGCCGGCTCCACCGTCTTGGCCAACGTGTTGGCGCAGGTGCGCTGGGGTGGTGTGGTTGCGGCCACCGGCATGGCGGCCGGCCCGGATCTTCCTGCTTCGGTGCTGCCGTTCATCTTGCGCGGCATCGTGCTGGCCGGCGGAAACTCCGTCGACGCGCCCCGCGAGGTGCGCGAGGCTGCCTGGCAGCTTCTCGATGAACACCTCGACCTCAACATGCTGAACTCGATCACGGAAACGGTGCCGCTTTCCGACGTCGCCACCGCGGCCACCGAGCTCCGCGCCGGCTCGCGCCACGGCCGCACGGTGGTTGAGATTTAAGCGGGCACAGAGCGCACCGCGTCCCGCTGTTTAGTGCACGCGGTGGGACAGGGATTCGTCGCCGGTGCCGGGGGCATTGCCCAGCTCGCCCGTGGTGTCATCGTCGCTGCGTGCCAGCCAGATGGAGGACACCACCAGCCCGCCCCAGATGACGACGACGAAGAGAATGAAGAGCAGGATTGCGCTTGTAGTCATTGTCGTTGACCTTTCCTAATACTCGTTACTTGTCATCCGCGGTCTGTGTCGCGGTGTTAGCCGTGGCAAGCGGGTTCGGGGTGCCGGCTGGGCGCCCACCTACGGGGACGCCGTAGTCCGAGGTCTCCATGCCATCCAGGTACTTGTTTCCGCGGAAGGCCACCAGCGGCATGAGGAAGCTGGCGAGCAGGATGATTCCCAGCGCCGCCCAGCCAAAGAGGCCAATCTGGGTGGAGGAGTAGCCCTCATATCCCTCGCGGGCAATGGTGATGATCTCATTGACCAGGAAGTAGACGAGCAGCAGCGGGGTAGCGATGAAGGTCAGGAACTGCCAGAAGCCACCCACCTTAAACTGCGACACGGCGTTGAGGTGCTGCTGAATCTCGCGGCGGCGGCCGGTAACCCAGCCGACGACCACCAAGGCACAGATGGCACCAAAGACGATGCCCAGGTTGTTGGTGAACTTATCCATGATGTCTAGCGTGACCAGGCCCGAGGACGTGGAGAACAGGAAGCAGGACAGCACCGCCATGGCGCCGCCGACAGTGATGGCGGAAACGCGGCGGGAAATGTTGAACTTATCTGCCACGGCGGAGACGACGACTTCCATGATGGAAATCAGCGAGGTCACACCGGCCAGGAAGAGGGAGCCGAAGAACAGGACACCGAACAGTCCGCCGAGTGGCATGAGGTTGATGATCGTCGGGAAAGCAATGAAGGCCAGGCCGATTCCGGAGGACGCCACCTCATCCACAGCCACGCCCTGCTGGGCGGCCATGTAGCCCAGAGTGGCGAAGACGCCGATGCCGGCGAGAACCTCGAAGGAGGAGTTGGCAAAGGCCGTGACCAGGCCGGTGTTGGTGAGGTTGGTGCGCGGCTTGAGGTAGGAGGCGTAGGTAATCATGATGCCGAAGCCAATGGACAGGGAGAAGAAAATCTGTCCGTAGGCTGCGATCCATACCGATGGGTTGCTCAGCACGGACCAGTCCGGGGTGAAGAAGGCGTTGAGGCCCTCTGCGGCGCCGTCGAGGAAGAAGGCGCGGATGACCAAGATGATGAACATGACGGCCAGGACCGGCAGGAAGATTGACGTCAGCTTGCCGATGCCCTCATTGATGCTCGTGGCCAGCGTGGCGATGCAGACAATCCACACGAGGATCATCACGCCAAGGATGGACGGGACGATGTGCCCTGAGTAGGTCGCCTCCGGCTCTGCCTGAAGGAAATCACCCATGAAGTACTCCGCGGGATCATCGCCCCATGCCTGGGTCACGGACTTGATGGTGTAGAGCGCCGCCCAGGCAATGATGGCGGCGTAGTAGATGGCGATGAAGAAGTTCACGCCGACCTTGAACCAGCCGATTCCCTCCCAGCGGCTACTGATACGGCGGAATGCTAGCGGTGCAGAACCGCGGAAGCGGTGACCAATGGCCAGGTCGAACCACAGGATGGGAATACCCGCGGTGAGCAGGGCAACCATGTACGGGATGAGGAAGGCGCCGCCGCCGTTCTCATAGGCAACGTAAGGAAAGCGCCAAATATTTCCCAGGCCGACGGCGGAGCCGATGGCGGCCATGAGGAAGACAAAACGCGTATTAAAAGTATCGCGCGTCGAACGAGTCTTATGCGTGGTCAATGTAGTCATGAGAGAACTTTCTTCTTGAGCAAATATCGCGCACGGCAAGACCGTAGGAATCGTTTATACGGGCCGCGTACGACGAGTATTAGCGAGAAGCATAGCCTACCTGCCGACCTATAGGCACCGTTTTGAATATTTATTTCTAGATCTTTATCTCTGACCAAACCCCATGGCCAGGGCCTCAAAACCACCACTCCCCTTCAACGCCTAGCTCCTGTCCGGAACGGTAAATCCGGAAGAGGCCCGAGCGATGAGGCCTGATATCGTGCAGAGTCATGGCTAAGCTGAGACACTCAGCGTGCGAGCCAAGTCACACAATCGCGGCCGGTTTCTTTTATCATTACTGTCATGAAAGAAACTAACTCGGTCACTGGCTCCGTCATCATCGTCGGCAGCGGCCTCGCCGGCATGGTCGCCGGCTACGAGGCCCTCAAGGGCGGCAAGCACGTCATCTTCCTGGAACAGGAAAACCGCAATAACCTGGGCGGCCAGGCCTTCTGGTCCCTCGGCGGGCTGTTTTATGTCGACTCCCCCGAGCAGAAGATGATGCGGGTCAAGGACTCCGAAGAATTGGCCTGGCGGGACTGGGCCAATTCCGCTGACTATGACCCGGTGACCGAGGATGACCGGCACGATTTCTGGGGCGCGAAATGGGGCCGCGAGTACGTGCGCTTCGCCGCCAATGAAAAGCGCGGCTATCTCAAGTCCTTGGGCCTCAACGTCCTGCCCACCATCGGCTGGGCCGAGCGTGGTTCGGGCGATGCCTCCGGCCACGGCAATTCCGTACCGCGCTTCCACCTCACGTGGGGTACGGGCCCGGAGGTCGTGCGCGTCTTCCGCGAGCCGCTCCTTAAAGCAGAAGAACAAGGCCAGGTAGAGTTCCATTTCCGCCACCGCGTGGATGAGCTCGTCGTGGAGAACGACGACGCCGGCAATCCGCGGGTCGTCGGCGTGCGCGGCAGCGTCCTCTCCCCCACCAACCAGGTACGTGGCGAGGCGAGCCCGAGGGACGTCGTCAAGCACTTCGAGCTGCGCGGCTCCGCCGTGGTCATCGCCACCGGCGGCATCGGCGGCAATCTGGAGAAGGTACGCAAGATGTGGCCCACTGAGCGTTGGGGAGAATGCCCGAACGAGCTGGTCACGGGTGTTCCCGCGCATGTCGACGGCCGCGGCATCGACATCGCCCAACAGGCCGGTGCCTCCGTGGTCAACACCGACCGCATGTGGGCCTATACCGAGGGCATGACCAACTGGAACTCCATTTGGCCCGGCCACGGCATCCGCATCATCCCCGGGCCCTCGGCGCTGTGGATCGACGCCGAAGGCAACCGCCTGCCCACCAACCTCTTCCCCGGCACCGATAACCTTGCGGCCTTGGCCCACATTGGCCAGACCGGCCACGGTTACTCCTGGTTCGTGCTCAACAAGGCCATCGTGGACAAGGAGTTCATCTTCTCCGGTTCCGAGCAGAATCCGGATCTGACGGATAAGGAATTCAAGAAACTCGCCGGCAAGCTTGGCCCCGGCACGCACGTGGCCGTCAAGGCCTTCATGGACAACGGTATCGACTGGGTCGTGGAAGACAACCTGGAGGATCTCGTCGCCGGAATGAACCAGATTTCGCCGGAGGGCTCCCCCACCATTGAGGTAACCCAACTGAAAAAAGTCCTGGAAGATCGCGATTCCCAGCTTGATAACCCCTTCAGCAAAGACGCCCAAGTCAACTACCTGCGCGTGGCCCGCGGCTTCCTGGGCGACAAGCTCATCCGCGTGGCTCCCCCACACCGCATCCTCGATGAATCCAAGGGCCCGCTCATCGCAGTGCGCCTGAAATTCCTCACCCGCAAGACGCTGGGTGGCCTGGAGACCAACCTCGATGGCCAGTGCCTCAACCCCGATGGCACGGTCCTCCCCGGCCTCTATGCCTGCGGCGAGGCCTCCGGTTTCGGTGGCGGCGGCATGCACGGCAAGAATGCGCTGGAAGGCACCTTCCTCGGCGGGTGCATCCATTCGGGCAAGCGCGTGGGCGAAGCGTTGGCGCGCGGCTAGCACGGTTTTCTAATACTGTCGGTCACTATGAACCTCGCTAGGAACGTCCGCATCGACGTGGAGAATCCCTTCTTCACCACGTCCCGCTTCGTCGCCGCCCCCGCGGAACTCACCGTGGGCGAGATGATGATCATCGTCCACGCCGCACTCGGCCTTGAGCCCTCTCATCCGGGAATCCTCGTGGGCGAGGAAGGCACGCCGATCGACGTCCTCAGCATCATCGACCAGGACTTTTTCGAGACTTTCCGGGAGGTGGCGCACTACCACCCCTCGGACGGTGCCTGGAATATCAGCATCAGCGTGGCCGATAGCTCGCGCGTCGTCATGGGCCTTCCCGCGCTTATCGCCGGTGAGGGTCCCGATCTCATGAGTGAGCTGGGCAGTGCCGAGGCGATGTTCAAGGTGGTCCTCGATGTCCAGGCCACCATGGCCTACATGGCCGTACCCACGGATAGTATGGAGCGCATTTTCGCGCTCTTCCCCAATTACACACTGGACCAAATCCACCAGCGCCTCACCACGTTCTTCCCGCCAGCGGTGGCACAGCGCCTGGCCACCATGGGCACGGAGGCCGCCAACCTGGAGGGCGGCACCAAGCCCGCGCTGCCTGGGGATCTCCCTCTCGATCCTTTCCGCTCCACGCCTTTCGAGGACATCCCCGTGCCCTCCTCGGAGATGCTGGAGGAATGGCGCGCGGACATCCACGCGGCCTACCCGGAGCTGCGTCCCGACTATGAGCTGCCGGCGCTTGACGCCGCCACCGCCGCCCACGTAGGCCAGCGCATACGCGAGTACCTCGAGGTCATCGAAGAATTTCCGCGGCTCACCGGTGCCGGCTACCTCAAGCAGGCGGCCGTCGCGCGCCTCAAGGAGGGACTGAATAGTCCCAATGATTTTGATGAGGTCAAGCGCGAAGACTACCACCAGCCGCTGCTGAACCTGCGGGGTTTCTTGACGGACTTGGATTGGATCAAGACCACGACCACGGATATCAAGCTCACCAAATATGGCCGCAAGGCCATGAGCGATCCGCTCTGGGCAACGCAGGTTGTCCTGAACAACATCCCCTACGCCTACGCCGAACCGGAGGGCATTCCTCAGCTTTCCTTCGAACTAGTCCATTTATTCCGCGGCGAGTGGGAGTTCAATCCGGAATACGACTACACGCACGCCATCACCCGCGATCTGTTATTCACGCTCGGCGTCATCGAGGATGACTCCACATTCCCTGACATCACCGATGGCTGCGAGGGCTTCCTCGGCGCGATCATCACCAAGGTGCGCCAGGAGCTGAACCAAGAGCTGGATTAGCCCTGGTTCAGCCCCCCTCCAGGCCGCATGCCGCTGCCTACAACTACTGAGGTTACCCTCGTTTAGTGGACACCCTATTTGTACGGATCTTGTGTCCGTAAGAGAGGATGTTCATTGTGAGTCAACAGCGCAAGAAGTACACGCCTGAGTACCGGCGTGAAGCCGCGAACCTGGTAATCGAGTCAGAGCGCCCGATTGCCCATGTGGCTAAAGAGATTGGTGTTTCCGCCGGGCTTTTAGGCCGGTGGGTCAAACTAGAGCGTGAACGCCGAGGAGCCTCGGATGGGATGAGTGAGGCTGATCTTCGTGCTGAGAATGCTCGTCTGCGCCGTGAGTTGGCGGAAGCCAAGATGGATAACGAGTTTTTGTCAAAAGCGACAGCCTTCTTCGCCGCGAAGCAACGCGAGCAGAAAAGTTCGAACTAATGCAGCAGGAGAAGGCGAACTACAGCATCAAGCGCATGGCACGACTATTAAAAGTATCTCGGTCTGGATACTACAAATGGGCCCATGTGCAGCAGAAACGACTATCCGGAAAGGATGATCGGGCAGCATTTTACGATGATGTTGACCGTAAGATTCATCAGATTTGGAAAGACTCTGATGAGGTTTATGGTGCTCCGCGGATCACCGCAGAGCTCGCCGAGCGCTACCGCATTTCGCTTAACCGTAAGACTGTGGCGAAGCGGATGCGCATGATGGGCATTGAAGGGATTTCACCGCGTGCCTTTGTCCCGGTGACTACAATCCAAGCCAAGCGTAAGTCGAGTCTTCCTGACCTGGTCAAGCGCATGTTTGATACTGGTGAGCTCAACCGGGTGTGGATGTCGGATATTACCTACCTTCGCACCGGTGAGGGCTGGCTGTATTTGTGCGCGGTCCGCGATGGTCATTCCCGCAGGGTATTGGGCTGGGCTATGGATAGCGTGCAAGACACAAGTTTGGTCGAACGGGCCCTGCGGATGGCGCATACACTGCGCGGTGATGTTCCTGATGGGCTGGTGTTTCACGCTGACCGCGGAACGCAATTTACCAGTGAGAAGCTCTGGGAGGTCTGCAGCAGACTGGGCATTGCTCAGTCTGTGGGGCGTACTGGTGTGTGCTTCGATAACGCGATGGCTGAGTCGTTCTGGTCGACGCTAAAGACTGAATTCTACGACCGTAAGCGCTGGGCGAGCCGTGATGCTGCACGCAAGGCTGTTGCCTACTGGATTGAAGTCGTCTACAACCGTCGGCGCCGGCACTCTGCACTCGGAATGGTCAGCCCCGTCGACTTCGAGAACCACGCCGGCGCAATCAACAGCAGAAAAGAAATAGCTGCCTAACCACTAGGTAGCTCCACTACGTGTCCACGATTTGCGGGCAACCCCACTACCGCGAACAACTCACAACAACCTCGAAACAACTACAAACAACCAGCAAAAACCCTTTTGAACTGCCCTTTTCCAACCGATGGGAGCGCTAAACCAGACACAGTTGTTGGCAAAGTTGTTTAAGAGTTGTTTTTCGCGACACTCAAGCCTCAGAAAAACAACTTCCTGGGGAAATGTACAATAAGAACATGGACTCAACAGTTCCCGAGCTTGATTTTCTCCCCGCCCACGTCCGCGATGCCCTGGATGCAATCTGGGCCGGGGCGAAGGCCGACGCGGTGGAATCAGAGGTCCTCGAATTCAAAGAGGGGGCCTGACCCCCCGGAAGGTAGACACGTCGGGGGTTAGCTATGCTGCTTGGGTCAGTGTAGCTGATGTGAGTTCTTCGAAGTCATCGGGGGCTAGAAGATTGCACCAGTAGTGCCGTCTGCGGGTGTTGTAGCGCATGCACCATCGGAAGACTTCTTGGCGGCAGACGATGGGATTGTCAAAGACTTTCCTATCTCGCAGAACTTCACGCTTTAAGGTGGCGTTAAATGATTCTGCCAGGGCATTATCGGCACTCGTTCCCACGGCTCCCATGGATTGGCGCACACCAAGTTGGGCGCAGTGGTCCCTAAATGCCTGTGAGGTGTACACACTGCCGTGATCGGAATGGAAAATTGCCCCGTTGAGGCTTCCGCGGACTTTTCTGGCATGAGATAAAGCTTCGATAACTAGCGATACCCGCATGTGATCTGCGAGTGCATGTCCGACAAGTTTGCGCGAGTAGACGTCGACGACCGTGGCCAGGTACATGTTTTTGCCGCCCTTACACGGCAGGTAGGTGATGTCGCCTACATAGACCTGGTTCGGCTTATCAGCTGTGAATTTGCGGCCTATTAAATCTGGCATGACGCGGTGGCCAGGCTTGCACCTGGTGGTGATGCATCGACGCCGTTTAGTAAAGCCTTTCAGCCCCATGGATTTCATGATGCGTGCGATCTTCTTGTGGTTGATCGGGGGAAAGTCCGTATCGTCGTTGAGGCTTGCAGCGATGCGTTTAGCACCATAAAGCCCGTGCTCATCATCGAAGATAGTCTTGATTCTTGCGCCAATAAGAGCATCAGAACACGTCTTTAACCTGCGTTTTTCGCGAGTGTTGAGCCATTTGTAGAACGAGGAGCGATTGAGCTTTAACACGTGGCACATCCGTGTGAGCCGAGTATTCGGTTCGGTGGTCATAGACAAACTGGAAGCGGATCACCAGCGTGTCTCTTCGGCAAAATACTTCGCGGCCTTGCGCAGGATGTCGCGTTCTTCGCGCAGCTTTGCGTTTTCTCTTTCTAGCTGGCGGATCCGTTCAGAATCAGTCGTCGCCTGGGCCTTGTCACGCAGGGTCTTCGTGCGGGCACGCTTGCCGGTGCCGTACTGCTTAAGCCAGGAATAAAGTGAGGAACGATTGACTCCAAGCTCTGCTGAAGCCGCGTGAAGTGAGAGGTCCTCATTGTTTTCGTAGAGGGCCACAGCATCACGTTTGAACTGTTCGGAGTACCTAGGCATGGTGGTAGATTACCTTTCTTCCCAACCCAACCGGGCTGGATATCAGGTGTCTACCAAACAGGGGTCAGGTCCCACCCGCTGGATCGCCCCGTAGGCGAAAACCTTAGACAACGACAAACAACCCACAACAACCTCGAAACAACTACAAACAACCAGCAACAACCTGTCTGACCTGCTTTTTCACAACAAAGGGGAGCTCTAAACTAGACACAGTTGTTGGCAAAGTTGTTTCAGAGTTGTTTCAGAGTTGTTTTTCACGACACTCAAGCCTCAGAAAAACAACTTCCTGGGAAATGGATACCGAAGAGAGGTGAACCAGGCAAGGGATTTTTTGAAAGTTCACGCTCGAGGGAATGCGCACGTCCATGTTTTGGACTCAAAGAAGGAGCGCCAACCGCATACAACCAGCAATTTTGAAAGAAGGAATGAGTATGAATTCCACCTGCAGAATTGGACGTACCGTCATTTGCGCCTTAAACCCTAAAAGTCGCGCCGCCCCGAAAATTACATATGGCTACTTAATAGAAGATAGCTTTTACTAATGGCATGGACCGTGACACGCGCAAGGCCGCGGTCATGGATTTAGCCGATGAGCTGGGGAATTTAGTCGCGGTCTCCCCCGCCCTGGAGGAACAGCTCGGCGTGGGCCTTCCCCGCTTTGTCCGCACCATCATCGGGTTGGACGAATCCGCGGCGCGTTCCGCGTTTGCGGACATGATGGACGGCGCACGCCTGAACTCGGTGCAGCTGGCCTTCATGAACCAGATCATCGGCGGGTTGGTCCACAACGGAATCGTCACTGTCGCGGAGCTCTTTGAGGCACCCTACGACGACTATGGTTCCCCTTTCGACGTCTTCGACGGCAACGTGGCCACCATCCACGACATCAAGGAGCGCTTAGAGCGCATTGAACACAGCGTGGATGAGGTGTCCTCCTAGGGCCGTTCCTGAGGTACCTCAGAGGCGGTGCCGGAGTAACCGCAGGAGCGGCGCTTTCTTGGGGCGATTTACTTCACCACCAGGTTGACCATGCGGCCCGGGACGTAGATCTCCTTGACCACGTTCTTTCCAGCGGTCAGCTCAGCGATGCGCTCATCGTCCTTGGCGATGCCCACGACGGTGGCTTGGTCGGCGTCAGCAGGCACCATCACGCGTGCCTTGACCTTGCCGTTGATCTGCACCGGAACCTCGATCTCGTCATCGACCAGGTACTTCTCGTCGAACTCCGGGAAAGCCTCGTAGGTGATGGTCCCCTCATGACCGAAGCGCTTCCACAGCTCCTCCGCGATGTGCGGGGCAACGGGGGAGACCAGCTGGGCCAAGGGCTCCACGGCGGCACGCGGCGCGCCCTTCGGGTAGGCCTTGGTCAGGTAATTCACGTACTCGATGAGCTTGGCCACCACGGTGTTCAGGCGCAGGTTCTCGTAATCATCGCGCACGCCGGCGATGGTGCGGTTGAGGTGCTTCAGGTCATCCTCGGAAAGCTCTGCGTCCGTCGTCGACAGCTCGCCAGAGTTCTCGTCGATAGCCAAGCGCCACAGGCGCTGCAAGAAGCGCTGCGCACCGACGACGTCCTTGGTTGCCCACGGGCGGGAAGTATCCAGCGGGCCCATGGACATCTCGTACACGCGCAGGGTATCGGCACCATAGTCGCGGCAAATGTCATCCGGGGCGACGGAGTTCTTCAGGGACTTGCCCATCTTTCCGTACTCCTGGTTGACCTCTTCACCGTTGTAGTAGAATTTGCCATCCTTCTCCTCAACCTCGGCGGCCGGGACGTAGACGCCGCGGGAATCGGTGTAGGCATAGGCCTGGATATAGCCCTGGTTGTAGAGGCGGCGGTAGGGCTCCTTGGAGCTCACGTAGCCCAGGTCGAAGAGCACCTTGTGCCAGAAACGAGCGTAGAGCAGGTGCAGCACGGCGTGCTCAACGCCACCGACGTAGAGGTCAACGCCACCCGGGTCGTTGGCGCCGTGCTCTTCTGTGCGCGGGCCAGTCCAGTAGCGCTCGTTCTCCAAGTCGCAGAAGATCTCGTCATTCGTCGGATCGATGTAGCGCAGCTGGTACCAGGAAGAACCTGCCCACTGCGGCATGACGTTGGTATCGCGGTAGTAAGTCTTGGGGCCATCCCCAAGACCCAGGTCCAGCTCCACCTCGACCCACTCGCGGGCCTTGGCCAGCGGCGGCTGCGGGGAGGAATCGGCATCGTCCGGGTCAAAGGAGACCGGCTTGTAGTCTTCTACCTCCGGCAGTTCGATGGGCAGCATCGACTCCGGCAGCGGGTAGGCCTGGCCGGCCTCGTCGTAAACGATGGGGAAGGGCTCGCCCCAGTAGCGCTGACGGGCAAACAGCCAGTCACGCAGCTTGTACTGGATCTTCTCGCGGCCTACTCCCTGCTCCTCCAGCCATGGAATGATGGTGGCGATTGCCTCATCCTTGGACATGCCGTTGATGTCCAAAGAATCGTTGGCGGAGTTCACAGCCTGGCCGGACTCCGTGTACGCCTCCTTGGTGATGTCGCCGCCAGCAACCACCTCAGTAATCGGCAGGCCAAAGACGGTAGCAAACTCGTAGTCACGGGTATCGTGCGCCGGGACCGCCATGATGGCGCCGGTACCGTAGCCGGTCAGAACGTAGTCCGCGATGAAGATCGGGATCTGCTTGCCGTTGACCGGGTTGGTGGCGTAGGTGCCCAGGAAGACACCGGTCTTTTCCTTGTTCTCCTGGCGCTCGAGGTCGGACTTCGCGGCAATGGAGGCGCGGTAGGCCTCTACGGCCTCCTTCGGATCATCGTGGCCGAAGGTCCAGCGCTTATCCACATCATCCTCGTAGGGGATGGGGGAGAGGAGGGCGTCGACAAGCTCGTGTTCCGGGGCCAGCACCACGTACTCGGCGCCGAAGAGGGTATCCGGGCGGGTGGTGAAGACGTCGATGTTGTAACCCTCGGCGTGGAAGCTGACCTCTGCACCACGGGAGCGGCCAATCCAGTTACGCTGCATGGACTTGACCTTCTCCGGCCAATCCAGAAGCTCCAGGTCATCGAGCAGGCGGTCCGAGTAAGCGGTAATGCGCATCATCCACTGGCGCAGGTTCTTGCGGAAGACCGGGAAGTTACCGCGCTCGGACTTGCCCTCCGCGGTGACCTCCTCGTTGGCCAGCACCGTGCCCAGGCCCGGGCACCAGTTCACGGTGGAGTTAGACAGATAGACCAGACGGAATTCATCGAGTGCTTGGCGCTGCTCTTCCTTGGTCAGATCCGCGTAGTAGCGACCATCCTTGGTGGTGCGCTTGCCCACCTCAAGTTCCTTGATGAGCTCAGAAATCGGGCGTGCCTTCTGCTGCTCCTCATCAAACCAGGAGTTATAAATCTGCAGGAAGATCCACTGCGTCCACTTATAAAACTCCGGGTCAGTCGAAGCCACCGAGCGGCGCGGATCGTGGCCCAGACCCAGCATGCCCAGCTGGCGGCGCATATTGTTGATATTCGCCTCCGTGGTGGTGCGCGGGTGCGTACCAGTCTGGATGGCGTACTGCTCCGCTGGCAGGCCAAAGGCGTCATAACCCAGCGTGTGCAGGACGTTCTTGCCCAGCATGCGGTTAAAGCGGGCATAAGTATCCGTGGCGATATAACCCAGCGGGTGGCCCACGTGCAGACCCGCGCCAGACGGGTAGGGGAACATGTCCTGAATGTTCATCTTCTCCGCGGGAAGTTCCTTACCCTCCTCCGCGAGCGGCCCAACTGGGTTCGGCGCGTTGAACGTACCGTTGTCCTTCCAGTACTGCTGCCAGGCACTTTCAATCTGCGCGGCGAGCTCCGGCGTGTAGCGGTGGGTGGTGTTATCGCTCGGGTTAGTCATGGTTAGACAGTGTAGTCACCGCACGGACATCTCCCCAGTTAGACCCAGCCGGACCGTATTCCTGTTCTGAGGCATGGTAGTAACTAGGTAGCCTGCGCCGTCGCTTCAATCCGTTCAAGGCGCTTGCGTAGATCCACAATGACGTCGGTTTTGTTGTGAAAAATGTCGATGACGGAACCCTCTTCATCAAAGGGAGGCTGGAAGATCTCCTCGTAGGCCACACCACCGTTGTGAACCAGCACATCTACCAGCATCTTGATAAAGCGTATTTGGGCAGCATTGAAAGACGTATTACTGAGCAGGTCTGCAAACTGCTCCCGGACTGCCGCCTCGTCAAGGCCCACCAAGCGGCGGATGAAGGCAGGAATGCTGTCCCCACCCATGCGCTCACGCAGCTTGTCGACGCTTTCCGTGGAACCCCCACTTCCCCCGCCTGCCTGGGCTACCATCGCCTCCAGCGCTGCGACGTCCTCTGCGTTAAGCGTCCGTGCACTGCGCAATTTGATCATCGCCAGGTCGTTGGCATGCTCCTGCAGCAATTCGCGCAGGCGTTGCTCCAGTTGGGTGGGGTAGGAACCGGTGCCGGGCAGCCGCGCCGGCATCTCGTCATCAATCGTGAGCTCACCCATCTCATCTTGGATGTCGAGGGTGACGGCGTTGCGCTTTCCCTTGGGCACGAACTGAATGAGCGAACGCATGCCGATGCGGATGGTCTCGAGGTCCTCGACCGTCACGTTATTCCACCACTCCGGATCGAGCGCGCGCTCGAGGAAGGACCGCCGTTCGGCCACCATGGGGATGGTGGAACTCACGGCCATGAGGTCATTCGCCATCCTCTCGACTCGTTCGCGCAGTGCCGCGAACTCCGGGCTGTGGTCGAGCAGCCCCACCTGGAGCTTTAAAATCACTAGGTCAAAGCGCTTAGCTGTCTCAGAGTCCTTCATCGTGTCCAGCGGCAAGTGCGCAATGTGGCGGCGCAGCTGCTCAGCTTTCTCCTCACTTAGCTCATCCCACGCAGAGCGTTCGCGGTATCGCAGCAAGGTTTCCTTGTCGCTGGGGCGGACCATGATGTGGCCTAGCGGTATAGACGCCGCCGAGGCGTGAAGGGAGTCAGCAAGTTCGGCGCGCATCTCTGGGGCCTTAGCGTGCTTATCCAACTGAGCAAGCAACCCCACGCGGGCATCAAAGAGCTTTTCCGACAGCGACCGTGGGCGGCCAATAACCGATTCACGGGCTTCACCCTTAAAGAACTCGTCCACGTTGCCGCAGAAGTCGAAGATGAGGAAGTGCGTCTTGTCCATCCCCGGGCCGAAGAGGTCCGGGCGCAATCGCGTCCCTCGGCCCACCATCTGCCAGAACTTGGTGGGGGAGTAGACGGGTTTGAAGAACACAAGGTTGACCACCTCGGGCACATCGACGCCGGTGTCAAGCATGTCCACCGAAATCGCGATGTTGACGTCCCCGTCCGGATCTGCGAAGTCGTCCAATGCCGACTGCGCATACTTCGTGTGCGTGGTAATCACGGAGGCTCCAGTACGCGAATACTCCGGGAACGTAGCGTCAAAGACTTGCTTGATGAGCTCCGCGTGACGTTGAGTCCGGGCGAAGATGATGGTTTTGCCCAGTTGGTCACCGCCCACGCGGATCCCGTTCTCCACCACGGTTTTCAGCACCTTGCGTATGGTGTCCTTGTTGAACAGGTAACGGTTAATCTCCGCCGAAGAAACCTGACCAGGCGGATCCAAGCGCCCGCCGTCCTCGTCGGTACCCCAGTCGGACGTGTCCCATGCCAGCTGTTCCTCCGGGGAAAGTTCGTCATAGGCCATGCCCCGCCGCAGGAACAGCGAGTCCTGCCGAGCCGTCTTGAAGGGCACGAGGTTACCGTCTGCCACGGCCTCATCAAGTCCGTACTCAAAGGACGGAGTCTTATCCTCCATCTCAAAGAGTGCATACGTGTCATGGTCAATCTCGCTCTTCGGCGTCGCCGTCAGCCCCACTACGTAGGCATCGAAGTACTCCAAGATCCGCTTGAAGCGGTTGTACACGGAGCGGTGGGCCTCGTCCACGATGATGAGGTCAAAGTCGAAAGGCCCGTACCTCGCCGGCTTGTCACCGTCATCCCCAATGAGATTCATCATCGTGTTGTAGGTGGTGACATACACATCACCCACCTGCTCAGGATTTTTGATGAGGTTCACGGGCGTGGACTCCGCGTACATGCTCACAAAAGCCTTGTGCGCCTGATTGACCAAGGCAGTTCGGTCCGCCAGGAACAGCACCTTGCCCACCCAGCCGGCCTGACGCAACAGCTTGGCGGTGGCTACGGCCACGCGGGTCTTACCAGTTCCTGTTGCCATGACCAACAATGCTTGGCGACGCCTCCGCGCCTCCAACGTCTCCGTCACCGCACGGATGGCCTCGAGTTGGTACGCACGGGCGCCGCCGCCAGCAATGTCCGTGTCTACCGGCGTCTCGCTCAACAGGGTGCGCATGGTGCGCCGGCCAATCATGCGGCGCAATTGCTGCGCGGTGGGGAAGCCCTCCACCTCGCGGGCGGGATAGCCCGCACCAGAACCAGGAAGGTTGGCCGCATCATCGATCAGGTCGATGTGATAACCATTAGTGCACAACATGACAGGCCGTATTCCGTATTCGCGCTCGATGCAGTCCGCGTACAGCTTCACCTGTTGGGAGCCCACGCTCATGGACTCCATGGACTTCTTCGCCTCGATGACGGCCAACGGTGTGCGGTCATCATCCCACAGGACATAGTCCGCATAACCAACACCGGACGTGTTAGGCATGCCGTGTAGCTCAAGCTCCCGGGTGACGGAGTCACCACTAAAACCGGCCACTTCCAGCATCGGGTCAATGAGCTGTCGGCGAGTCTCGGCTTCACCGATCGCCAAAGGCGCATCAGGCTGTGCTCCCGCCCCGGCGCGCTCGGCTGCGGCCGCTTCCTGCTCGGCTAGCTTCGCCTCAAGCGCCTCAATTTTGGCAGCAAGCTTCTCTTCTACCTGCTGTGCAGCCGCACGCTCTGCTTCGGCTTGTTCCTGCGCATCGGCGAGATCCGCCTTCGCGCGAACCTCCGCACTCCGCCGCTTGAGCTCGAACTGGGCCGCCTCACGAAGACGCTTCTCCTCCGCCTCGCGGGCAGCTTCCTGCGCCTCATCGAGCAGCAGCCGGTTTTTCTTTAGCTCCTCATCCTGTTGCGCCAGCTTCTTGAGGTAGGCGGCGGTCTGCGCTTGGGAGCGCCCAGCAACGTGGATACCTGAGGCATCAGCTGCGCTCTGGCCCAGCAGGCTGGTATCAAAGGTTGCCTGCGGGCCTGGCGCGGCCTTCGGGTTCGCGGAGTGGTATCGCACCGCCCACGCCATGAGGTCATACAAATGCGCTACCACTGCCCGCGCCTTCTGCGAGGTGGCCGGCGCTTGCTTGCCCTCCATGTCATCGGCGTGCGCGGCGTCATTACCGCTCTTACGCAAGATGGTCATCTTGCGCAGCATGGTCTCGTTCTTCACGTACTGAAGGAAACCACGGTCCCTGGTCATCTCCGCCAAGCTGAGATACCGAGTATCACCTAAGCTCCGGAATGCCCAGATGTGGTTGACTACTCGCTCTAACACCTTGCGCGCATAGAAGCAGGAAATCACCGGATCCGCGTCCACGAACCGCTCTACCTTTAAGCACTCCTCATACGCCGTGGGCCAGACGTAGCGCACAAAACCGAAGTTAGTGCTGCGGATTGGCCCACCCTGCACAGAGTTACGCCCAGTATTCGGGTGAGACGGGGGAGTAGGGGTCACCATAGAATTCTCCAGGGACATGGTTTCACATCGGATACGTCTTAATTCCAGTAATTCTAAGTCACGGCTCTTGGCCTAGCTACCGCCATCACTTCATTCTCTGGCCAACGGCTCCGACTCCCCGTTGTTATTTCTTCACGCGCCGCTAAGATCAGCACTATCCCGTTGTTCAACTGCGAGCTGTCCCAAAGCCCACCAATTACCGGAGAGACTGTGATCAACACTGACCGGACTCAACCCATTGCTAGGGTTGTTCCCGTCTTACACCCCAATAGCCGCGTACAGCAACTAGTAGCTGCCGGAATCTTGAGCCACACCCCGGCGCCTTACTCCCCGCTGACCACTACGGCTCCAGAGCCGGACACCACAAGCTATCTACCTTCTAAGACCGACGTTGTTTCGCTTCTGGGTAGGGAAGACCGCGTGTGATAGCTTGCCTGGACTCTTTGGGAACAGCGTGCACGCAGCCAAAAGAGCCGAAATCCTAGCCACGCCGCGCTTTCTCTGCTGCTTCCTTGCGTGCGCCCTTGAGGGACAAGGCAATATCCTCTGCATCTGCATCATCAGTACCCGCGCTATAGGCGCCCGCGCGCTGCGCCTCAGAAACGAGCTCTCGCAGCGCTTTACGACGTTCAGCCCGCTGCTCATCCCGGTACTGCAGCACGTCAACGAGCCGAACTCTCCTATGCTTGCCTCCTGAGGTGCGTTCGAACGCTATCGACCCGTCCTCGAGCTTTTTCACCAGAGTTGGCCTACTAATACCAAGGAAATCTGCTGCTTCCTGCGTTGTGAGCAACTGGTCCACAGGTGCGACAGTGATGGCCTTTCCCTGCTGCATCGCGCGAACGGCTTCTGACAACACTCCAAGTGCCTCTTCGGGCAGATCCACCGCTTGCCCGTCGGACCCCACGAGCGCAGGCGGCCCCTCCAACCTCTCCAGGAACTTACTCACATCGAGCATGGCCTCTAGGTCTTGCGGCGGGACGGTCGTGTGGGGGCGGTGATTCCGTACCTCATTCATAGGGCCATCTTAGAGCAATTCGAAATACTCGAAAGGGAAACCGGGCCCTACTAGGCTAACTACTCAAAGTAATCCTCATCCACTTCAACCAGCGCTACAGTCCGCTTGACCTGAACACCCACGCCATAGCGAATCATCAGTTCCGCCAGCCTATTCCCGTCGATTAAGACGACGCGTGAGGCCACCGCATCCGCGTACTCTTGCGCCCTATCGGAGAATTTCGCCGTAGTCAGGAACACCCCGCGGTCCGCCTGCGCGCCCTGCAGCGCGCCCACGAAGGCCTGAATATCCGGCCGCCCAATACTCTTATCCAGTCCATACCGTTTAGCCTGCACGTAGATCCGGGAAAGACCCAGCGCATCTTGGTCAATGATCCCGTCGATACCACCATCATTGGATAGCTGCGTACGCGTGGCCTTTCCCTGCGTTCCGCCGTATCCCATGGCCATGAGCAGGTCCAGTACTGCTTGTTCAAAGAACGCCGGCTCATTCTCGTGTAACCGCGTGAGCAGATCACCAGCCACCAACTCGTTGTTGCGGGAAACACCGGTTTCCACCTGTTCCAGTGGGTCGAGCTCACTTTCGACCTCCGGAAGGTCGCTTTGCTTATCAGAATTCGCCTTGTGCACAGCCTTGCTTCCCTGACTCGGGCCCCGCCATGTTAATTCCGCTTCCGTGCCCGCAATTTCTGCACGCAGCTGCTTCTCCGTCATCCCTTCCGGATAGCGTGCCAACAAGTCACGGCCAAAGTCTGTAATTTGAAAACGCGCCCGCGCCGGCGAAATGATGGCGTTCGCCTTCTTAAGGAATGTCAGCGCCCAACCAACACGGTTTTCATAGAGCGGCTGTCCGGAAGGAATGGTCTCAAGACGTTCTTCGTCCGTAACGCCAACGCGTACCGCAGCCTCCTCGATAAGCACACTGCGCTTAAACACCTGGCCATCTGACGCCAATACGTGAAGCACTGGAACCATGTATCCATGCCACTTCAAAATTGCCATTAGAGTTCTCCTTGGAAAGCGCGAGTAGATAGGGAACTTTGTAATTCTTGCAGGAGATAAAGTTTCTTCCGTACAGAATTTTCTATGGTCTTCTTCACATTTTGCTCACGGTTGAACTGTTCCAAAACCGCCGGTTCAACTATCTGAACTTTAAAAGCCCCCAACGCCTTACGGTTGATCTTAGGTATGCTGGCGCGCCCTGATGAAGATGCGGCATAGGCTAAAAAGCGACTAGATCGTAACTGCCAAACAATCCAATCAGTCTGCGTTCTGTTTCTAGGAACCAGCGCATACATGTCCGCCGAACAGACTCCGTCGTAAGCAGCAATGCTAACTTTGTTTAGGTACGGACGAATTTTTGAATAAAGGATATCGCCTGCTTGAAAAGCATATTTTCCACTAGTCACCCTATCTTCAACAGCGGATTTAACTCCAACAAAGTCATCAGAGCCCGAGCTCAAATTGTTTGGCGCAATATGCGGCATATCCATATATGGTTCGCTCGTCGGATCAACCAGACTTGAGCGAATATCGACCAGTTCGCTTAGTGCGACTAGTTCGAACTTTCGGTCGCCCATCCAAAACGGAATTGCACTCAACTCTGACAACTGCGACTTCGCAGCGACAATTGCTGATTCCACCTCATCCAAAATCGCCGCGATACGGCGCTGCTCGTCGAGGGGAGGGAGGGGAACCAATAAGTCATTTAGGTCCGTCCTCTTGATCCCTTTGATGGTTACTCCACGACTCCTCGATTGGAAGAAAGAACGAGCAGACTGTAGAAAATGAAGCAAATATCTTGCGTTGCATTCTTCTGACAGATCATTCAAATTTGTAACATCCTGGCTGAAGCTAACCGGGGCTTCAACCAACGCAGATTTCCCCACACCGATTCGCGTAACCAAAAGGACAGAACCGGGTTGAGCGATACAGGCCGCTGAGTTTCTTATCGCTGCTTCTGTGATGAACTTTTTTGCATCTATACAGTGACTTTCAGAAATATCCGCGCTTGTCACCCAAGGTATTTCACCGTTGTAATATTCAGGTTTTTTGGTAGAAGGCGTCCCACCTGATTGGAATTGCACCAACTTCGGCAGTGGCACCATCGGCCAGTCATGCTTTGCAGTGCTCGCCATGTTATTTCCCCTCGCTGAGCATGGTCTTGAGGTTGGCAAGGCCTTGGGTTATGTCGCGGTCGAGTTCTTCGATTTCGGCGATGATGTCCATGGGGTCGCGGGTTTCTTCTACCTCGAGGACGATCTCCTTGTAGCGGTTCATGGAGAGGTCATAGTCGGCTTGAGCAATCTCTTCCTTCGGCACGGTGAAGGAGTAGTCCGTGCGGGCGCGCTCACGCTCGTCGGTGGTGCGGGAGTGCCAACGGGCAACCACGTCCGGAAGGTTGTTGAGCTTCAGCTGCTCGTCGGTGAGGGTGACGGGCGTGGGGTCGTCGGCAAGCGCGGGATCGCTTAAGTCCTGGATGTGGGAGGCGGGGGAGGGGCCGAGCAGCGGGGCGTCGAGAAGCGGAGTGCGCTTGTCGTCCAGCGAGTAACCGTCCGCGGTGACGTCATAGAACCACACCTCATCAGTGCCGCCGGAGTCCGTACGGGTAAAGCACAAAACTGCGGTGGACACCCCCGAGTAGGGCTTGAACACGCCGGAGGGTAATTTGATGACCGCATCAAGGCGCTGATCCTCAACCAAGGTTTTGCGAAGGGCTTTGTGCGCCTTGGTAGAGCCGAAGAGGACACCTTCAGGGACAATCACCGCAGCGCGACCGCCCGGCTTGAGTAGCTGCAGGAAGCGGTGGACAAAAAGAATCTCCGTCTTCTTGGCCGTCGTCACCGACTTGAGCTTGGGATCGACGGCATCCTTATCCAGGCTGCCCGCAAAAGGCGGGTTGGCCAGGACAAGGTCAAAGGCCTCATCGAACGTTGTGGGCAGCTGTTGCAGCGAATCGCGGTAAGAAATGTTGGGTTCTTCAAAGCCGTGCATGAACATGTTCATCGCCGCGATGCGCACCATGGTTTTGTCAAAGTCGAAGCCTGTCAGGCCCTCATTGGTAAACGTTGTGCGCGTGTCCTTGTTAAACAGGTCTGCGCGGTGATGGTGGGCAATCCAATCATTGGCAGCCACCAGGAACCCGGCAGTGCCACACGCTGGGTCGATGATGCGCTGCTGTGGTGTGGGCTCCATGAGCGCGACGAGGAGCTCGATAATGTGGCTGGTCGTGCGGAACTGGCCGTTCGTACCCGAGGTGGACAGCTTGTCCAGCATGTACTCATACAAGTCGCCCTTCATGTCCTTGTTGGAGAAGTGCAGCTGGTCAATGAGCTCCATGACACGCGAGAGCGTGGCCTCAGATTCGATCTCAAAGGAGGCGTTGGCCATGTGTTCTTGGAAGCCCGTGCCGCCCATCTCTTTGATGAAGGGGAAGACTTTGTTGATAATGGTGGCCTTGCGGCGGGCGATGTCACGGTCCTCAATGAGGTTGCGCCACCGCAGATCCTGTTGGCTGGCGTCAAAGATGTCTTCCGTCGCGGTGGGATCTCCTAGCGCTCGGCGCTTGTCAATCTGGACCTGACGCTCGTCGAGGTCCTTGATAAAGAGCAGGTAGGTGAACTGCTCGATGACGGAAACAGGGTTGGAAATGCCGCCGGACCAGAAGGTGTCCCAAATGCGGTCGACGTTGTTTTTGAGGGCGCCGGTAATCATGTACTTCAGGGTAGCTGTTGCAGCCATTGAGACAGCTATATGGGAAGGCTCAGCCCGCGTAGCGCGAAAAGATGATCCTTCTCTCATTCCATTGATGGATACCCCGGTGGGGTATAGGCTTGGGTCAACACAATCGGACCCATTCGGAAGACTTATGAAACGCCTCATTTCTCTTGCTGCCGCCTGCGCCGCAGCCATCACCCTGTCCTCTTGCTCTACTGACAGCCCCGTACCGAGTGAAGCCTCGAAAAGCGCCGCTTCCAGCACCGACATCCAACAGGTGCCTGCCGAGGAGATCCTCGCCGAGTTCGATCTCGAAGGATTGGATGGCCAGGAAATCGTGGACAAGCTGGACCGCCAGTCCAAGGACGAGCGCAATAGCGATCTCCTCGCATCCGTGCGCCCGAACGAGCTCATCCTCGCTACTGAACAGGGTCAGGCCTCCCTGCCGCTGCCGGAGGACAAGTTCTACCTCTCTATTGCGCCGTACCTCTCCCATACGCACGACTGCTTCAACCACTCCCTGACCACCTGCACCGGTGAGCTCAGCCAGGAAGACATCCACGTCACCATCACGGATGACGAAGGAAATGAGCTAGTCAACGAAGACACCACGACGTTCGACAACGGCTTCATTGGCTACTGGCTGCCGGCCGACAAGAAGGGCACCATCACCATCGAGCAGGACGGCAAGACCGGCGAGGTTCCCCTGGATACCTCTGACGAAGGCGGTACCTGCGTGACCACGCTGCAGATGGCATAATCTGCCCATTCACTCACCACGGTGAATCCCACCTCCTGGGGTTCACCGTTTGTCGTTTTATGGTGTCCACGCAGTGCTTGCCGACGTCAACAGTGTTCTGGACAAGTCCCCATACGGCCACTCCCTGAAGAAATCTCCGAGCAGGCAATTGACCACAACAAGTCCGCTGGTGTCGTCAACTCTGTTCCTTTTAGCCACGCCACCCCGTCGGCGCCGGCTTCTTGGGCGCAGGCGTTGTGGCTGCCCTGCTCGGCGCCATCGCCGCATTCCTGCAGTCTGTCGGCGTGGTCAAGGCTGACTTCTCCGCTCTGCAGAAGATGTTCCGCTAAGCACTACAGCACTATGCACTAAAGGATGCGCTGAGCATTCAGCCCCCACGTAGGCCCTCCGCTTCGGAAGCGGAGGGCCTACTGCGCTTACTGGGAGGACTCCTCTAGGCAGTCATACAGGAAGTCCATCAAGGTCGTAGCGTCATCGGATCGGAACAGTTCATCGAGGGCAAGGTTGAATTCCAGCCTTCTCGCATTAGGGATATTAAGTGCTGCGTAGCCATTGCTCATCAAGAGGCCTGACGCCACAAGCCGTGCGGTTCGCTTGTTTCCATCGAAGTAAAACTGGCTACGCGTGGCAGAGCAGAAATAGGCCAACGCTTGCTCGACTGGGTTTTCAAGCCCTTGAAGGGAGACCAGCAAATCGGCATGAGCTTCACCCAATTCATCAGCAGGGTCGAAAGGGATGAACCCGCCATCCATGAGCCGCACTCCACCGCCATCTCCCTCCACATGGCCTTCACCACGGAAAAGACCAGCGTCCAGGGCCTCGTTCCTTGCTAGCACGGCATGGAGTGCGTTACTGGTGGCTTTATCCACCGCACATTCCTCTTTGAGGACCAGCTCATGGAGCAGGTTGAAAGCTTCTGACAAGTCCAAGATCTGTTGCTGTTCAGCAAGCGCCTTTCCACCCACCGTGACGCCATCGAGCAACGTACGGACTTCTGGGAGGGTAAACGTGTTTCCTTCCAGCGCGGCGGCATTCCACACCAAGTCAGGAAGTTGCTTGGTTAATCGAAATAACGCACGGTCGGTCCCCAACTCCGAAACGTGCGGCCGCTCATGGTGTTCCCATCTCACTCGGCTCGTTGCTCTTCTCATCACCTATGCCCCTCCCACATAGTTTTCTGCGCACACATCAATAGAATGCTGATGCGGTGATACGTAGTGTATTCCTGACTCTTTCGTTGCGCCCGTTAACTCTTCACCAGCGGCAGGCACGAGGGTGATTCCTCCGGATACGGGTTCGGCACTCGCACGAATCCGAGTGGGCAACGAGGGAACTATCTCCGCTGGATTTGTGCACCAAATCAACGTCGAGTGAGGCTTTTCTGCTCTACCAGCGCTTTGCTTCGATCTGCGTTGAGCTGCAAAAGCACCCGACATCGCCCACGGCTGCCCGCTCGCATCAACCGCCGAGGCAATCGTTATGGGATTCGACGGCAAGAAGTGGAGAGCCCCGCGGCGGCCATAGGGGTTGGACGCCCATCCGGCCCGTTCTATGAGTGCCTGATAGTCTCCGTCCTCACCCGGAGCGTCGCCCCACTGCACAAACCGGTCAATCCACCCTTTAACGTCTGGATCCTCACTTATTAGCTCCCCAAGAAGCACTCGGGCAGCAGTCGCAGCGGCGGCGTCACTCATGCGGTGCACCGATACGGAAACCTCATATCCGAGCACGCGCATTACTTTGTTCAACCCGGCCAAACTCGGTTGCGCTGTCCCGCGCAACCACAGATTGAGCGTATTTCGCGAGACCCCCGAACGCCGAGAAACCTCACTTAGACTCAGCGGGCTTTTCTTGAGGAGTTGTACTGGGTCCATAAGCCCACTATAGCCATCTGTCCTACTGATAGGACACCTGTCCTAAGCGTAGGACAGTCAACCCGTCTACCAGCGACATGGCAACCGCACCCCGCTGTGTCCTATGATGAGGCAAATGAGCGCGGAGATTTATTCACTTCCCACAACGCCTGTGGTCACTACTGACATCATCGAGCAGGGCCCCCGGATTTCACTGCGCCGGGGCAGCAACATCCTCATGCTGGAGCTGCCCGCTACTTACCCGGAAGCGGACCTGACGGATCCGCGGTGGGTGGTCAAGTCCCATTTCATCGACCGCCCGCACTCGGTGCGCGAATTCGCCACCGAAGAACCGCTGGAAGTCGGCATCCCTGGGCCTTTTACCCGCATCGAGGTAACCCTGCGCGATGGCGATGAGGATCTCATCGAGACCGTCACCTTCACCGGCATCACCGAGGACGCGCCGTTTATCGTCTATGACCGCACCACGCTTATCGCGCCGCAGGGCACGCTCGAGGCCGCTGAGCCCCTCGGCATCTGGGCCGGCTGGGAAGTGGGCCCACTGCCGGATCAGGTTAAGGTTCCGCAGAGGGAACCGGTGGACGTCGCCAAGCACGGCGATTTCGAGTGGGACTTTGACGTCGCCATCCTCCCCAACGCCCGTGGCCTCGACAACGAGCCCGTGTTCACCAAGTCCCCGCGCGTGCACCTCATCGCGGAAGGGGAGTGGCGCATCGATCTCACCTATGCGCCCCTCGGCGGCGAGCAGGAGGAGATTTCGGAGCAGACCTTCGACGCGGGCATCGCCGAACCTTTCCCGGGTGACCTCTACGAAGACCCGTGGGTGGGCCGCTACAAAGTGTCGCTGTGGCACGACGAGGAGCTTGTCGACGTCCGCTTCATTTCCCTCGCCGAGGGCCTCCACATGCGCGCCACCAACGACGGTCCGCGCGGCATGGATTTCCGCATCATCGATGCTCTCGGCGCGCACTCGGCCTTCAGCTACACGTTGGCTTCCCCGCCGAAGAAGCCCATCGCGTTGGAAAAGGGGCTGCGCACCTTCGAGGACACCGAGGTCTCGCGCCGCGAGGTCGTGGCCAGCGAGGCCGGCTATGAACTGGAATTCGATGTCTGGCCCGAGGCCCTGTTCAGCCGCGTCAAGCGCATCGGCCTGGAGCCCACCGAGCACTCCGATAAGCCGGTGATTTTTGCCGGCCAGCTCGATCAGGACGACATGTTTACCGTCCACTCACCGCGCCCGCTGCCGCTGGCGAAGTTCGTCACCATCGATGGCCGGCAGAAAATCAAGGAGCTGGCGCGCACCTCGAAGACAACGCAGGCGGTCACCAGCCTCGCCGTTCCCAACGCCGCGCTGGCCAACGCCGTGCGCAAGCAGCCCTCTGCCGAACTTTTCCTCATGTGGTCCACGCTGTCCTACGAGGACTACCTGGATTCGCTCCCGGCAGAGGAGCGCGCGGCCCACGAGGCCCGCAGCCTGGAGCGGCGCATCGTCGAGTACGAGGCTTCCGCATCCACCAGCCTGATCTATGCGGCGCTGGCCACCGTCCGCAAGTCCCCCTTCGTCAGCCGCGGCCTCCTCGACGCCGATGCCAACATCGTCATCGAACAGAACGCAGAGCCGCCAGCAGAAGTAGTGGGTTGGGCCTGGCCATTGGCTGAGCCCACCGTGGCGCCTACCCAACTCACTCCCTCCGAAGAGGGGTTTGAGCTGCCCGCCGACCTTGCCGAGCAGGGCTCGCTGCTTGTCGACGTCCGCGAGCTCCGCTCCTCCTCCAACCTCGCCGCCCCCGCTCGCCCATCCAGCGCCTCCATCGTGATCACGCCGGAAGGCTCGCCGGCCGCCCTGGCTTCGAAGGACTGGACCCCGGAGCAGCTCTGGGGCACCTTCCGCGCGCTTCACGTGCTCTCGCAACGCAGCCCCAACCCGAAACTGCAGGCGATGTTCGACAGCACCATCGATCGCCTGCGCGCCCAACCGGAGGCCGCGGTCCACGCCTTGGCCCGCACCGGCGTCAGCGTGAACCAACAGGCCCGCTCGCTTGCGCGCACGCGCTTGTTCCACTCCCCGCTGGAGGCCACCGCCGAGTCCGGCGTCGATAGCTACCTGGACCTCCTCCTCGATCCCTCCGCCAGCGAGAACCCCGAGCTCACCGCCCTGCGCGAGTCCGGCGCTGATGGGCTGACCCGCCCGATGCTGCTCAATGCTGCAACCATTCACAGCCCCACACCGCCCGTCGACGATCTGATGGGGGAGGCCGGCCGCGTCGCCGCGCTGCGCGAGTGCTTTGCCAACAACGGCGCCCTCGATGCGCTGGGCACCATCGATCACCTGCGCAAGGACGCCACGGCACTGGCCTCGCTGGTGCAGAACGCGGGCGTTGACATGTCCGTCAGCCACACCCTCATCGCGCTGGGCGCCTTCGCCAGCGGAAATACGGCAGATGAGCTCAATGCGGCGGCCTGGATGCCCTATATTTCCTATGCCTTCGCCCTGGCGTCCCGCGCCGCGGCGAATGACATCATCATGGAAAGCCCCTTGCTCAAGGAGGACATGCCCATGCTTGCCGACGTCCTCCCCCTCGCCCCCCGCCTCTTCTTCTACGACCTCGTGACCGCAGAGGCGCTCTTCCACAATCGCGACCTATAACCGCGTGAGGTGTGCCACAATAGGTGAGCATGAAGGTTATCTCCACGAACGTCGCTGTCCGCCGCCCCGAGCCGCATGGGCGGCACGAGTACACGGGCATCGATAAGCAGCCGCGCCCCTTCCTGGATCTGGAGATCCCCGGGCCCAATTATGGTGACGGCTCCGGCGTGGTGGGGGATTCCATCGGTGACCACGCCCACCACGGCGGTGCTGAGAAGGCTGTGTATGCGGTGGCCCGTGAGGAGCTCGATTACTGGGAGGGCACGCTCAACCGCGTGCTGCGTGATGGCTACTTTGGGGAGAACCTCACCACCGAAGGGATTTCCTGGCCGAATATGCTGATCAACCAGCGGATTCAGGTGGGGGAGTGCGTGCTCGAAGTGTCTATCCCGCGCACGCCCTGCGCCACCTTCTCCGGTTGGATGGACGAGCCCGGTTGGCTCAAGTCCTTCACGGAGCGCGGCGATTGCGGTTCCTACCTGCGCATCATCGAGCCTGGCCGCATCACTCCTGGCAATGAGATCACGCTTATCGGGCGCCCCGACCATGACATCACCATGGGCATGGCCTTTGCCGCCAAGATGGGGGACAAGGAGCTAGCCCGGCGCGTCGTCGACGCCGGCTGCCTCGCCCCAGTCCACCACGATCAGCTGGTTAAGCGTCTGCAGCCCCGCGGTTAGCTAGCCATTCATAGGTTGTCGCTTGTGAACCGCGCGTGCCATCCATACGCACGAATCGTGCCTTCACCAGTGACTTCAGCGCATATCGGACCTGCGCTCGAGTAAGGTTTGTGGCTGTTTCTATTTCGCCGATAGACAGCGGTTGTGCCGCCGTACGCAGCGCCTCCGCTACGCGCGGGGCGTTAACACCCAGGCGTTCCAAGGTCACTGGTGCATCCACTCGTCGTTCCGGGCCGGTGCCTGATTCCTCCTTGCGTAGTGGCTCCCAGATACGGGCCTCTCCACGAGTGTCCGGCCGCCACATTTTCACCGTAAATTGCACGCCAGAATCTATCAGGTCAGGCTCCGGTAGTCCTTGCTCTCGCGCGGCATCCAGCATGAGCTGCACGCCGCCGCCTTCGCCCTCAATAACAAAAGAGCCATCGTCTGCTTTGAGATATCGGCACAGTCTATAGAGCCGCTGGTTAATCTCCTGGCGCGCCAGATCTCTCGACTTGAGCTGTTCAACCGTCAGATCTCGTAGGCCTCCTGGACTGGAGATAACCATCTTGTCCGGTAATAGGCGGACATCAATCGATTTACCCGCACCCAACGTATTTGGCCCAAGATCACGGTGCACCAATGCATTAGCCACGGCCTCTCGAATGGCCGGAAGGGGAAGTTCAGGAACTTCCACCATTGATCCGTCCTCTCGATATCGCCGTACGGCGGCTAAACGTTGCCTTACCCATCCCATTACCGAGTTCAACAGCACCGGAACGGGCCCCTCAAAGGTCTCCAACCCCAACACTCGCCCGTGCTTCGAACCATTTGGTAGCCTTTGCGCCACCGTTACTGCTAAGGAGGGAAAATGCCCTTGGGGATAGAAACCCAGCGCATACAGGCCAGCAAGCGTCAGCTCTCCAGTCGCGGTCGTCACCGCTAGCGCCCGTAAGACGTCCTCATCTTGAGTAAGTCCCGATAGTCGCCGATTCTTTTTCCGCGCCTGAACCAAGAAATCTTGCACCACGTCGCTATCTAGGTCTGCAAGGCTCGTGCCTTCCACAATCGTCGTGTCATAGGACACTGCCTCTTCGGCATGCAGCTTTGCCACGTCCATCATGCGCAGCTCCGAGGCACTCATACGGTAGTCCCCATCAGCCATTCGAAGATACGCTTCTCCCCTGTAGATAGCAGGCTTATCAATAATCGGAAGACCCGTAACCTCCGCAATCACGACATGCGTGCCATCTATTGCCACACTGTCGGTATGCACTGTGGCTGGAGGGGTGATGGCATGACGCGCCTGCGAGGCCAGAGCAGCCTCCATCTCCGAAGGATTCTCAATGCCAGTGACAACGAATCCTTCCTTCTCATTGACACCGAGAATGATAAGGCCGCCACTCGGCATGTTTGCGAACGCGCACAATGTCTGCGGTAGAGAGTCCGGAATGCCCCCTTGAGCGGTTTTGACCTCGACTGTTGTTGAATCACCGCCGCGCAACTCAAGCTCAGCCAATAGCTCTCTCAGCTGATTCTCGGACCAATTGTTCACGATGAATACCCGCCCTCAATGTTAACAATGACGGCTCAATGCTAACTTCATTCCTCTTCAATGACAAGAGTTCTCATTGATCTTCCCATTGAGGTGTCATTGACATTCTCATTGAGGCCAAATTATGGCCCTGAAACCCCGTATGTTTAAGCTTTATCTAGCGCATAAACCGCAATGAGTGGTTGGATAAGAGTTATCCAACCACTCATTTGCTGTCTGACGAATGGATAGCCTCTACAAGCCTCACTACGTTACCGAGAGCTGGATCCCCGAATCAGGCTCCGGCATTCCCCGGCGCGATAAGGCCGGAGGCCCTTTTTAGGTCTATGTCCCTGACCATCTTGTAAGTAAGGCATGGAGTTTTCCCCAGAGCTCACCAGCCGGGCAGCACGTATCGAGCGAGAGATCTTGGATCTCAACCGTCATGCTGCTTCTGGCCAGTTGGAATCTGTGGCCCGCTTACTCATGCGTTCTGAGGCGATTTCTTCCTCACGCATTGAAGGTATTGCGCCCAACGTCGACAAGGTTGTCCTCGCGGAACTCGCCCAAAAGGAGGAAGTCCGCGGCTTTAAGGAAAGCGCGGAAGAGGTTGCCCGTAATCTCACCGTTCTGCGTTCCATCGAGAAGAGCTTTGCCACCGTGTCAGATGCGAGTTTTTGGTACCGGTGTTCTGGGGACTCGGTACTGCCGTGTTCCGGGTAGTTGGTACCGGGCCGAGGGGTGGGTCGGCCCGGACGGGCTACAATTTCAGGGTGGAATCACAGCTAGTCGCCTACATCGATGAGTCCTCCGCCCTTAAACCCCCAGACCGGCAGGAGTACATGGTGTGTGCAGCCATCATCGACACTCAAGACTTGGAAAAAATACGCGAGGAGCTACGTCCACTACGACTTCCTGGCCAGGTCAAACTTCACCGGACCGACGAACGTAATAGCCGACGCCGAAAAATCGTGGACACCCTTTCTGAGATCGACTCCATGCAAGCGATCATCACCCACCAGAGTGAAGTGAGCAAGAAGACGGAGAGGCACCGCAGGAAATGCTTGGAGCAGATGTACTTCGAGCTCTCCGAGATGCACGTCCACAACGTCACTTTGGAAAGCCGGCAAGAAGCACAAAACAGGCGAGACGTCGCCCACATAGTTGCCCTGCAGGGCCAAGGACAAAGTGCTGGCATCCGACTGCGACACGTACGCGGTGGCGATGATCCCCTGCTCTGGATTCCAGATGCCGTTCTGGGAGCACTGAACACCGTCCATCTAGGGGAAGAGCAGTACTGGGAGAAGCTGCACGAGAAAGTGGTCCTCAACCGTCCCACCCCGGATTCCCTCTAGAGGCAGGCGAAGACCCTGAGTCCAGTCGTCCGGCTGGGGTCCCAGGGTCTTCTTCCGATCCTGTCGTAACAGGTGGCAATAACACTAGGGTAGCACCATTTGGCACCGATAGGCCCCGTCCGTTTCCTTAGCTGGATCGGCGGCCTCATCCTGGTTTCCTGACCAAATCCACATCGACCAAGCCGAACGCAGCGGGCTAAATATCACTCTGCTCAATACCCCTAGACGTTGACGCCGACATGCCCCGCCGAGATACAGCAGGTCATAGGACAAAGACCTCTTACTCCGACCATCACTGAATCGATCATCAAACCACCCCGGCGAGAGCTGACGGAAAATCTCTGAAGTCAAACCCTCATCAGAGATGACTTTCTTTGCACGAGATACTTCCCGTCGTGAACACCCCAATGCGTGTGTGATCTGCGCCTAGCTAGCACCATCAAGGCACATCGCAATGATCTGCTTGAAGTTGGCCACAAGGACCAGCTCCTTCCAAGTAGAAGTTGACGCAACACCAGCGGATTGTGGTGTCGCCAACATCAACTATGAAAGAAAACCCCTTACAGTACCGGATACACGGAACACCGGTACCAACTACGCGGACTCGCGGTACCAACTACCCCAAATCGACACCACCGAACCGACAATATCCGTCGGCCTTCTTGAAAAGCTCCAAAGAGAGTTGATGGGGGAGAAGGGCTCTATCCCCACTGGTCTTCGCACTATTCAGAACTGGATCGGTGGAAGTAACCACACACCCATTGGGGCCGAGTTCATCCCAGCGCCCCCACGTCTAGTCCATGACCTCGTAGACGACTTATGTCTTTACCTCGATGGCGCTTCGCACGGTGCTCTCATCCAGGCCGCGATTGCTCACGCTCAATTCGAAACGATTCACCCATTTGCAGATGGCAACGGCCGTGTGGGCCGTGCTCTCATTCATGGGATTCTTCTGCGTCGCGGACTTACTGAATACACCATTCTGCCGGTATGCCTCGTCCTCGGTACGTGGTCCAAATCGAAAGCTACCTGCCTTTTCGCACCATCAAGCGTGGGAAAATCCTCACCATAAAGCGCACGTATAAGTGGGAGCATGTCGAGATTCCCCTCATCCGGAACTAGGCCGCAGTTCATTTTTTAAGAGCCGGTTTGACCGCTTCCGGAGTGCAATACGGCGATGGATACGAGGCCACGTGGGAGCTGCGCGCCGCGGAGAACTGGGTGACTGAACGTGTGTCGGTGAACGTTGAAGGCGACGGATGGGGGCGAAGCCTCGAGCTGTTTAGGTCCGAGCAAGGCGTGTGGTCGGCGGAAACCAATGAAGAGGGCGCCCAGCTTGAAGATCTGCCCTCCCCCGGTATCGTCCAGTCAGCCGACCTGAAAGCCGCACTCGATTGCGCTCTCGGTCTGTGCCCTCTCACCAACACAATGCCTATTCGTCGCTTGACGCTGCTTGAGACTCAGGTGCCGAAAACGCAGCTGATCATGGCTTGGATTGATATACCGTCCCTCCAGGTGATCGCATCAGACCAGTACTACAGCTCCGTCGATTCTGAAACTGTCCGATATGAAAGCGGAACACGGGGAGTCGACGTCGAGTTGGAGGTCGACGGTGGCGGCGTGGTCGTACACTACCCTGATCTCGCACGGCGGGTCTGATCCGGAAGCAACTCTAACTAAGCTGGGCGGTATGAACGACCTGACCATCGCACCTGGCCCAGGGATCCCCGGGGGTCTGGTCATCGTCGCCGCCGACCTGACGGAGCGGTTCGCGAAGTCGTCGGGACCAGGTGGCCAAGGCGTCAATACTACGGACAGCAAAGTGCAGCTTTCCGTCGATATCGCTACGTGCTCATCGCTTTCCGACGCCCAGCGTCGCCGCGTCCTCCACAACCACGAGCACCGCCTAGACGGCACCGTCCTTACCGTTACCGCATCGACCCAGCGATTGCAGGTACGCAACCGCGCCGAGGCACGCGAACGCATGGCCGCCCTCTTGCGCGAGGCGCTCGCTCCGCCTCCTCCCCCGCGGCGCAGGACCAAGCCGACGCGGAGCTCGGTGCGACGCCGTCTCGAAGCGAAAAAGCGGCGCTCGGAACTCAAGTCCACGCGACGGCGGCCCCAAATTCCCTAGTTCGAACCATCCGCATGCATATCCTCACGCTGACGGACCTGGTTCGGGTAACCGCTACGCTGAGACAGCTTGGACCGGTTGAATCCGCTCGATTTCCGAGAGGATCTTGTCTTCCGCCACGTCCAAGTCATATTGAGCCTGTAACCCGAGCCAGAACTGGGGGCTCATCTCGAAAAACTTCGCTAGACGAAGGGCCGTGTCAGCGGTTACAGCGCGCTTACCGTGAACAATTTCGTTGATCCGGCGGGGCGGAACGCCGATGGAGACGGCGAGCTTGTGCTGGGTGATCCCCATTCCTTTGAGGAAGTCCTCCATGAGGATCTCACCGGGGTGAACCGGAGGGAGCTTGTCAGTGGTAGTCAACGATCTCAACCTCCTCTGGCCCCGCCGATCACCTTTCAACGCCTCGAGCCGGTTTCCCGGGGGAATCCGCTCTCGATTCCACAGACGCTCAGTGTCCTTGTCAGCGAACGACTGGATCATGCTTCACCTGATCCCCCATAACGCGAAGCGTCAATAACGCTACGCGTTAAATTTGAACTCCACGGTATGTAGTTGCAAAGTTACTTTCTCGTTAGCCTGCAACAATCAGAAAACTGTCATTACGTCAGCACACAGAGAACATATGGGCGCATGGAAACACGTAAAGGTTGTGCGGGATGGCGTGGACGTCAACGTGAAGATTCTGGAGAACCTCGCCGCGCACGTCGCTCCCGCGTTGGGTGGCAGCCGAACCACAAAGGATCAGTCATCTGCTATCCCATCGACTAATTCCTGCAGATCGCAGGACCTTCGCGCAACCGTCAGTTCAGTGCATTTTGAATAGTTCAGCGCACGTTGTATTGTTCAGTACATGCTGACTATTGCTTCACGCCTCGACGTCATGAACCGGCTCGGCCGGGCCATGGCTGATCCGACGCGTTCCCGAATCCTGATGACCCTACTCGACGGTCCGGGCTACCCGGCCGAGATTTCGCAAAGCTTGGATCTGACGCGCTCGAACGTCTCGAACCACCTGTCCTGCCTACGCGATTGCGGCATCGTCGTCGCTGAGCCGGAGGGCCGTAAGACCCGCTACGAAATTGCCGATCCGCACCTCGCGGCGGCGCTCGAAGCGCTGGTCAACGCGACGCTGGCCGTCGACGAGAATGCCCCCTGCATCGACACTGAGTGCTCGGTGCCCGGCTGCGGCGAGAAAGGAACGGACGCATGAGTTCAGCATGTGGATGCGAACACGAACCCGCCACGGAGATCGAAGAGCTCGATCGGCCATGGTGGAAAGACCCCGAGCTACTGCTACCGATCTTCTCCGGTGTAGCCCTCATTACAGGACTGGCGCTGGACTGGTCCGACTTGGAGACGCCCGCAACGGTACTGTATTGGCTTGGCCTGCTGCTGGGCGCTTATACGTTCGCACCTGGAGCGATCCGGAACCTTGTCACGAAGCGCAAGCTCGGCATTGGCTTGCTTATGACGATCAGCGCGGTCGGCGCGGTGATCCTTGGTTTCGTCGGAGAGGCCGCGGCGCTGGCGTTCCTGTACTCGATCGCCGAGGCGCTTGAAGACAAGGCGATGGACCGGGCCCAAGGCGGACTGCGGGCACTGTTGAAACTGGTACCGCAAACCGCGACCGTGCTGCGCGACGGTACGACGGCCGAGGTCGCTGCGAAGGACCTTGAGGCTGGCGAGCTGATGCTCGTGCGCCCCGGGGAGCGGATCGCCACGGACGGCATCATTCGGTCCGGACGCTCCAGCCTTGACACCTCAGCGATCACCGGAGAATCCATTCCGGAGGAGGTCGCACCCGGCGACGAGGTACCCGCGGGAGCGATCAACTCCGCCGGTGTGCTGGAGGTCGAGACGACCGCAGCTGGAACGGACAACTCGCTGACCACACTCGTCGATCTCGTCGAGAAGGCGCAGGCGGAGAAGGGTGACCGCGCCCGGATCGCCGACCGGATTGCCCGACCCCTAGTGCCCGGGGTGATGATCCTGGCGGTGCTGGTCGGTGTGATTGGCTCGCTGCTGGGCGACCCCGAGACGTGGATCACCCGTGCGCTGGTGGTCCTGGTCGCAGCGTCGCCGTGCGCGCTGGCAATCTCCGTGCCGCTGACGGTCGTGGCCGCGATCGGCGCGGCCAGCCAGTTCGGAGTAGTCATCAAGTCCGGCGCGGCGTTCGAGCGACTCGGCGGCATCCGTCACCTAGCGGTAGACAAGACCGGAACCCTTACTCGCAACCAGCCCGAGGTTACCGGAGTGGTCCCGGCAGACGGATTCGATCGGGCGCAGGTGCTTTCCTTCGCGGCGGCGGTTGAGCAGCAATCGACGCACCCCCTCGCCGCGGCGATCGTGGCAGCGGAGCCCGAAGCGCCCACCGCCTTGGATATCAGCGAGGAAGCCGGTCATGGCATCGGCGGCACCGTCGAAGGCCGACGGGTGCTGGTCGGCAGCCCCCGATGGATCGACGCCGGGCCACTGAAGGCGGACGTTGAGCGTATGGAGTCCGAAGGCCAGACCTGCGTCCTAGTCACCGTCGATGACGCTCTCGCCGGGGCGATCGGGGTGCGCGACGAGTTGCGGCCCGAGGTGCCCGATGCCGTGCAATCCCTGCACGACAACGACGTGGAAGTGAGCATGCTCACCGGCGATAACACTCGCACCGCCCGGGCGCTGGCTGAAATCGCTGGAATCGACGACGTGCGCGCCGAGCTGCGACCGGAGGACAAGGCAAGCATCGTCGCCGAACTCTCCTCCAAGACGCCGACGGCGATGATCGGCGACGGCATCAACGACGCGCCGGCACTGGCGGGCGCAACGGTGGGCATTGCGATGGGAGCAACCGGCTCTGACGCCGCGATCGAGTCCGCTGACGTCGCCTTCACTGGCCACGACCTCCGGCTGATCCCGCAGGCGCTGCAGCACGCCCGCCGAGGCAGCAGGATCATCAACCAAAACATCGTGCTGTCTCTGGCCATCATCATCGTGTTGATGCCACTGGCGATCAGCGGTGTACTGGGCCTGGCCGCCGTCGTCTTGGTACACGAAGTCGCCGAAGTCATCGTGATCTTGAACGGCCTGCGGGCTGCACGAGCGAAACGCTGAGGCTGTGACCGGCAAGTCTTATAAGGGTTGAACCACGCGCCGAGCGCACACACACGTTGGACCAGGCGAGTCATTCGAGTTCACCGCCTGGTCCTTCTCGATGCGTGCAGGCACGGGAACTGTGGGTGAACCTAATAGTTCCACGGGCACAGCCTTAAAGTTTGCGGATACGCTCTGCATCAGCCACGAGGTTGTGCGTGAGCTTTTCCGCTTCAAGGCCACTCAAGTCACAGCTGTCAAAACGGGCCAGCCAGTCGGCCCGAACAGCGGGGGAGTCGAACCAGGTTGCGCGCTCAGCCTCAATATCCTCGATACCGCTCAAGGTGCGGCCGTCGCGGGTGCGGATCTCGAGGTCGTCGACAAGCGGGGCAATCGCTTGAAGCCCTGGGACGATGGCCTTAAAGCCCGACGTATGGGAAACCTCATTGGTCCAGCGCGGGTAGCGGCTCACGCGCTGCGCCTCCAGGTAGCGCTGGACGACACCGAGCCTGGAGACCTCCTGCGCCACCGCCAAGCCCACGACCCTCACGCGGAAACCCGCGGAGCGAAACTTGGCTATCTCACCCGCGATGAATTCCGGGTTGGACAGCGTGTTCTCAATGATGAGGGAGTGGCCGTGCTGCCGGCCATCCTCGATCAGCGAGGACATCCAATAGGGGACCGGACCGTTGGTGAGCACATCCATGCGCAGGGGGTCGCGCTCCATGATCTCGTCGAGGGCGGGATGATATTTGCGTAATTCATCCGAATCTAGAACGACGTGGTCATCCGTGAGCATCTCAATCACCGAGGACTTTCCCGATGCTGGTTGTCCTGCTACATAGATGACCTCAGGCTCAGCGGATGGCTGACGAAAAAGATAAGCAATACGCCGCTCAAGGACGCGGCGTTTAAAAGTATCATCTACCGGAAAATCCGCGGCCTTCAGCACTGTCACGCCACCTTTGCCCGGGTTTCAAGTTCATCGAGCAAGCGAGCAAAGAACTCCGCTGCCGCACGGATTTCATCAAGATCGGTGTTATCAACACCGCTCACAGTGCGCTGGACAAAATCCTCTTGTGCAGTCCAATATTCAATCTCCAGCGCGCTGTCGGTCGCGAGCTGTTGGCGGAAATAGGCAGCTTTCAGCGAGGACGCAACCTCCTTCATGGCGTCGAAGGCTGCGTACTCGATCTCCGGGACTTTGGCAGTGCTCATGGCGCTAAGAATAGCAGCGCCATGGTGGTTTTAGCCGTTGATGATCTGCGGGTAGGCCAGGCCCTTGAGGCCCTCAGTGCCGAACTCCACGCCGTAGCCGGAGGACTTGATACCACCGAAAGGTACACGCGGATCCACGGCACCGTGGCTGTTAATCCACGTGGTGCCAGCCTCCAGCTGAGCTGCAACTTCCAGAGCGCGCTCGCGGTTGGAAGACCATACGGAAGAGCCCAAGCCCACATCCAGCTTATTGGCCTGCTCGATGGCCCAATCGAGGCCGGTGTACTTGATAATCGGCAGTGCAGGGCCGAACTGCTCCTCCACGACCAGCGCGTTATCCGGGTCGATGTCCGCCACCAGGGTGGTGGGGTAGAAGTAGCCCGGCGCGTCGTAGTCCGGGTCGCCGCCCAGCAGCACGCGGGCGCCAGAATCCTTGGCCGCGGTGACGAGCTTGTCCACGATGTCGAACTGCTGCTTATTCTGCAGCGGGCCGAGCACGTTTTCTTCCTCCAGGCCCACGCCCATCGGGGAGGCCTTGGCTACCTCGATGAGGGCTTCGCAGACGGCGTCGTACAGCGACTCCGGCACATACACGCGCTTCATCGCCGCGCAGGTCTGGCCGGTGTTGATGAACGCGCCCCAGAAGAGGTCGCCGGCGATCTCCTTCGGGTCGGCGTCATCCAGCACAATGCCGGCATCGTTGCCGCCGAGCTCCAGCGTGAGGCGGGTAAGGTTGGCCGCGCTAGCCTCCACGATCTTCTTGCCGGTGGCGGTGGAACCGGTGAACATGATCTTATCGACGCCCTCGTGGGTGGTCAGCGCCGCGCCAACCTCGCCGGCGCCGCTGACAACCTGGAGAACACCCTCCGGCAGCACGGAGTTCACGACCTTGAGCAGGCCCAGTACGGAGAGCGGGGTGTACTCGGAGGGCTTGACGACGACCGCGTTGCCCATACGCAGTGCCGGCGCAATCTGCCAGATGGTGATCATCATCGGCCAGTTCCACGGACCAATAGCACCGACGACGCCGAGCGGGCGGTAGTTGACGGTGGCGGTGATGTCATCATCGACAGCGGTGTAGTTGGGGTGCTCGAAGGAGGCGGTAGCATTCAGCCAGCCGGAGCACGCACCGACCTCGAAACGGGCGTTTGGCCCGTTGAGCGGCTTACCCTGCTCACGGGAGAGAAGCTCCACGAGTGCCTCCGCATTAGCGTCGATGGCGGCGGCCGCCTTGGTGAGCAGCGCGCAACGTTCTTCGTCGCTAAGCTTGGCAAAGTCCTTCTGCGCAGCGCGTGCGGTCTCAACTGCAGCGTTAAGGTCCTCAACGGTGTTCTCTGGCGCGCGGCCAACAACCTCACCGGTGGCGGGGTTGAGGATGTCGCGTCCGTTCTCGTCCGTGATGGCGTTAAGTAGATCAGCGTAGGTAGCGAACTGAGTCATGAGATCTCCTTGTGAAGAAGTCGTGGGCCCCGCGAACAAAGCCCAAAGAAACTTTTGCCCACGATGTTACCTGCACCACATCTACAGGATTGACTCTGAGTGCACACAATTTGTCCAAAAATGTGCCAGCTCTCACGATATGATTCCAGTTATGTCTGCTTCCGCCGTTGAACAATTCGATATCGCGTCATGGCGCACCGCGTCATCCGAGTCTTTTGGCCAACTCGACGTGGACGCTGAGGACCCCTCTTCCTTTCACGCAACGCTGCGCTCAACGAAGGTGGGGGATATTTCCCTCTTCGATATGTGCACCTCCCCGCACACCGTGAATCGCTCCAAGATAGCCACTGATGAGACACCATTTTGTAAGCTCAGCCTACAAATCACCGGATCCTCAACCATGAGCCAAGACGGGCGGACCTGTGAACTGCGTCCAGGGGACCTTGCTCTGTATGTGACCCAGCGGCCCTACACCCTGCACTATCCGGAGGAGCAAAACACACTCATTGTGCATTTCCCGCAGAGCTTCCTCGATATTTCACCCGCGCAGATCCAACGCCTCACGGCGAACCCTATCTCACGCTCGCACGGCCTAGGCGCGGTGGCGGTTCCCCTCTTTGAGCAGCTGGCCGAGAACTTGGACCTATTGAAGGGCCCGCACGCCACGGCCTTGGTCCGCTCCGCGCTCACCATGCTGGTGTCAGTCCTGGCTTCGGATGTGGCCGACGAACCCTCTGCGGGTACGCTCCTGTTTAACCAGGCCACCGCCTACATCGAACAGCACTTGGGCGACTCGGACCTAGGCCCCAGCACCATCGCCCAGGCACTCTTCGTATCGGTACGCCACCTCCACGCCAAGTTCTCCGAGCAAGGCCTTTCCGTAGGCAGCTACATCAGAACGAGGCGCCTCGAGCACATCCGCCGCGAGCTCGTGGACCCGCGGCACTCCGAGGAATCAATCAGCCACATCAGCGCCCGCTATGGTCTGCACGATCCCTCGCACCTCTCACGCATCTTCAAGGCGGAGTTCCACAAGCCGCCGAGTGCGTACCGAGCGGCGGCCAGCGACTAACCACGCAGCTTATTGATGACCTCGCGTGCGGTGGAGATTCCGGTTTCGATGGCTCCATCAACAACCACTCCACGCCAACCGGAAGCCCAATCGGCTCCTGCGAAGTGTAACGAGGAAGTGGAAGTGCGGAAGTGGTGCCACCCCTCCGTGAACTGGCCTCGCCGCAGTGTGGCCCAGGCCTGGCCGGAGTACTCGTCGGCTACCCAGTCATGACCGGTGACACCAACAACCTCAAGATCTGGGCGCCACTGGTCAACGACCTTTTGGGCATCCTCAATGCTTTCCAGATCAATCTTCTCGTGATCGGAGCCGAAGGCGACACAAATGGTCGTGTCGTCATCTTCGAAGTACTCCGAACGCAGCACAGACACAACGGCCGGCTGAGGCGCGTAGCCGAAAATATTGTGGTGCCCCTTGATCTTGATCCACGCCTTGAAACCAGTTGAGTTCCACTTCTGCTCGACAGTCTTCTGCGCGCCCTCGGGCAGCCCTGGCGTAAACGTAATGTTCCCCAACGCACCGACCGGAACCGTGACAATCACTGCGTCTGCCGTTTCGGAAGTACCGTCCGCATATGTAACGGTGGCTGAATCCTCTCCATGCTCAATCGCAGTCACCACAGTGTTCAAACGGATTTCTCCGGTCAGATCCTTTGCAATGTTGCCGTAGATACCCCGCATGCCATTGACGAGTTTGTATCGCAGTGTTTGCTCATCCACCAAGGAAAGACGGTGATCGCACAAGGCTGCCCACTGCTTGGCCATCAAAGAGGAGCCCTGTTCTGGGTACCCGATGTACCCGGCCGACCAATACGCATTGCAGAGGTCCTTTTCTTCCTGGGTAAAGTCACCGTCCTCCAACGCATCGAGAACTCCAGCCTGGTCTGCAGCTAGGAAAGCATCCTTTAACTCTTGGGATGCACCGAATTTTTCATCCAGCACAAGCAGCGGCTTGTGCGGCTCTGGGAAGAATTCGCGAGAATTTTCGAAGATCTTCTCCATCGGCCGCGCCAGTTTGGCATCCATTTCTGCCTCCGTGCCAGACTTCAACTCTCCGCCGGCATACCAGTAGGCGGTATCTACAACGGGCGAAGCGATAATATCCTGGCCATAACGAGTGATTTCGGACCAGACATGCGGCTGATGCCAGTGCACCCAGGTTGCGCCAATCTCCAACGGACGTCCGAGCCTGTCATCCGTCCATGCACGGCCACCGATGCGGTCGCGTGCTTCCACGATGTGATAGTCAATTCCTGCGATTTGCAACTCGCGCGCTGCCGTTAGACCTGCGAATCCTGCACCAACGACGATTACATTCTTCTTTTCCATGATTGCCTTCCTCAAGTTTTAGATTTGATCAAGATTGTCTTGAAGACCTGCGTAGATATGCGGCTTCTTATGTTTCAAGTATTCGCCCCAGACAAGGCCAAGGATTCCGGATACGATGATGATTCCCGGCATTACCCACACGAGGGCATCCGGGCCGGTGTCGCCAATCATGAGCGGGAAATTCATCAGCACCAGTACGAAGACAGCTGAGAGTCCGCAAGCTGACACAAGCGGTGCAATGATGCGAGTGAATAGGTTGTAGCCTTTTTCTTGCTTGTTGAGCCATACCATGATGGACACACTCACCACTGCGAGCAGGAAGACCAGGCCAAATGCCGCCGCGTTAGTAAGCCACGTAAAGAGAGTAAGAACTGGGAACAGCTCGCCCATTTCACTCCCATTTCCAGCCACTGCGAAGCCAGCCACGACAACGACTGCAAGTGTTGTCTGGGTAAGAGACCCAGCTATAGGCGCGCCTTTAGCAGATGATGTCGCGAACTTCTTAGGAAGAACGCGTGAGCGCCCGAGGGAGAAAAAGTATCGCGCTGCGGCGTTATGGAACGCCACGAGAGCAGCAATAAGCGAGGTTACAAACAAGCAGTTCGCTACGTTGGAAGCAAACACTGAATAGTCGCCCAACCACACGAAGACTAGGTCGGGACCAAACTCAGTTGCCTTGTCGATGACGACGGAGGGCCCCACTCCCTGAGCGAATGCCCATGCCGAAAAGGCGTAGAAAAGGGCAATAGTTCCAACAGCGATATACGTGGCCTTCGGAACCGTCCGCTCCGGATTTCGTGCTTCTTCCGAGTAGATCGCACCAGACTCAAAGCCCATGAAGGCCGCGATTCCGAAAGCGAGAAGCACGCCAATGCCGTCAGTGAAGAACTGGTCTGGACGCATCGTCTCCGCGGTGATTCCCTCGGGAGCAACGCCTAGCGACAACAAAGAAACACCGGCAACGACGAGGAATTCAAGCGCTACCAAAACTCCCAAGACCTTGGCCGAGAAGTCGACGTTGCTGACTCCCATGACTGCTACCAAAAGCCAGCCAACCAAGGCCGCCATCCACCACGAAATGCTCGTGCCGAACCAACCATTGATCAGATTGGCGAGGGAGAAACCGAAGATACCGTACAGACCAACCTGCATCATGTTATAAGAAACCAGCGCTAGAATCGCCGCTGCGATTCCTTGACGGTTGCCCAGCCCCTCAGACACATAGGCGTAGAAGGCTCCTGAGTTCTGAATCTTCGAACTCATAATTCCGTACCCGACTGCAAAGAACACGAGGATGATCCCAAGCGCTAAGTAGCTCCAAGGGACCCCCAACAATCCAGATACCGCAAAGTTGGTCGGTACTCCTCCCGCGAGCACAGTAAGGGGGGCGGAAGCCGCAATAATCATAAAGACTAGCGACGTTGTCCCTAGGCGCCCGGCGCCCAGGCCACCCTCTTGGTCGTTGGGAGCCCGGTGCCCGGGCTGTACGTTTCGAGCGGGTAGCACTGGTGACTGCGTCGATGTGTCCACTCCAACTCCTCCTTACTAACTATGTCGGCCCGATGATGCCTTGGAGCGAGCCCAACGCATCTCGGTGTGTAGTTAGTAATTGTGTCCCGTCGCACAGAAGTATTGTTGTTTGTGCGTGATCACGATTTGTCTATGAGTGCTGTCACACCACATCGGCGCAAATACTATGCACAAAAGATAATGCTGGCACCTCTCACAAAGGAGATGCCAGCATTATTATCAGCGTATTTAATGCACTATTTATGCATTCGCGTACGGGTCGCGCATAGCGATGTACTGCAGCGAAGTGTACTCGTCCAAGCCCTCAGCGCCGCCCTCGCGGCCCATGCCGGACTGCTTCACGCCACCGAATGGGGCAGCGGCGTTGGAGATGACGCCAGCATTGAAGCCCATGAGGCCGAATTCAAGGCCGTCACCGATACGCCACATGCGGTCGGAGTCCTCGGTGAACACGTAGGAGGCCAGGCCGTACTCGGTGTCATTAGCAATCTCAATCGCTTCCTTCTCATCGGAGAAGGTCAGGATCGGAGCGATCGGGCCGAAGATCTCCTCCTGTGCTACGCGGGCATCACGAGGAACGTTCGTCAGAACAGTGGGGGAGTAGAAGTAACCCTTGCCCTCACCCGGCTTGCCACCGACGATAGCCTTGGCGCCCTTGGCCACGGCATCGTCGACAAGCGCGGTGATGTTGTCCAGCGCCTTCTGCTCCACGAGCGGACCACAGGTGACGCCCTCGTCGAGGCCGTTGCCGACCTTGAGCTCACCGATGCGCTTGGCGAACTTCTCCGCGAACTCATCAGCGATGGACTCGTGAACGATGAAGCGGTTGGCAGCGGTGCAGGCCTCACCGATATTGCGCATCTTGGCGCCCATTGCGCCCTCGACGGCCTGGTCAATGTCGGCGTCCTCAAAGACGATGAACGGAGCGTTGCCGCCCAGCTCCATCGAAGTGCGCAGGACGTTGTCGGCAGCGGCCTTGAGCAGAGTCTTGCCCACCGGAGTAGAGCCGGTGAAGGACACCTTGCGCAGGCGGGAATCCGCCATGATCGGCTCAGAGATGGCAGAGGCCGACTTACCGGACACCACGTTGACCACGCCTGCCGGAACGCCGGCATCGATCATGGTCTGTGCGAAGTACTGGGTGGTCAGCGGCGTCAGCTTGGCCGGCTTCACCACCATGGTGCAACCAGCGGCGATGGCCGGGGCAATCTTACGAGTAGCCATAGCCAGCGGGAAGTTCCACGGGGTAATGAGCAAGCACGGGCCCACCGGCTTGCGGCGGGTCACCATGCGCAGGGTGCCTTCCGGCGCCGGCAGAGTGCGGCCGTAGTCACGAACGGCTTCCTCGCTGAACCAGCGAAGGTACTCAGCGCCATAAGTAACCTCACCATAGGACTCCGCCAGCGGCTTGCCCATCTCCAGGGTCATCAGCGCAGCGAACTCGTCCTTGCGCTCCTGCACCAGGTCAAAAGCACGGCGCAGCAGGTTTGAGCGCTCGCGGGTGGACGTGCGTGCCCACTCATCCTGCACGGCGCAGGCGGCGTCCAAAGCCTTCTTCGCATCCTCAGAAGTAGCGGAGGCAAGGGTGGCGATGACCTCACCGGTCGCCGGGTTTTCCACGTCGAAAGTGGAGCCATCGGAGGCTTCTACCCACTCACCATTAATCAGCAAGCCGGTCGGAACCTTGGCCAGCAGCTCGTCAATATTGACCTTGTTGTTTTCACTCATGGTTCTTTTTTACCCTCCCAAATGGAATTTGTCTGCCAGTTGGCGTGCCGCACCCGAAAGAAGTTGAACATCCGCCCCAACCAGGGCAAATGATGCACCAGAAGCCATGTATTTCTGAGCCTGTTCAAGATTGAAGGCGTTGACGCCTACCTTCTTTCCGGAAGCACGAACTGCTTCAAATGTGTGATTGACCGCCTCGAGCACATCCGGATGGGTCTGCTGGCCCAACAGCCCCATCGAGGCCGCCAGGTCCGAGGGGCCGACGAAGATGTTGTCCACGCCTTCAACAGCCACGATCTCTTCCACATTCTCCACCGCCGTCGCAGATTCGATCTGCACCGTGAGGCTCACCGTGTCTGACGCGTTGGCGAGGTAGTTCTCCACGCCGTTCCAGCGCGAGGAGCGGGCCAGCGCCGAGCCGACGCCGCGCACACCGCGGGGAGGGTAGTGCATAGCCGCTACGGCTGCTTCCGCTTCCTCGGCGGTATCAATCATGGGCACCATCAAGTTTTGTACACCCAGGTCAAGGTACTGCTTGATCAGCGCCGTGTTGTTCACGGGCACGCGAACCACGCGCGTGAGACCGTAGGCATCGGTGGCGCGAAGCAAGGAAAGAATGGTCTCCAGGCCATAGGGCGAATGCTCACCGTCGATAAGCGTCCAGCCAAAACCCGCAGAGGCAATGATCTCAGCCGCAGCCTCCGAACCGGAGCAGATCCATGCGCCAACGAGCGGTTGCTCGGCCTTTTCTAGGACGTCCGCAAAGGTTGGCGGCAACTTTACTGGAATCGGCATGTGATGGACCCCAACTTTCCGTAGTCTGCGTGGACGGTATCGCCCGGTTCGACCCACATGGGTTTGGTGAAAGAACCGGCCAGGATGATGTCGCCGGCGGCCAGGCTATCGCCGTGCGCGTGAAGCTTATTGGCAAGCCATGCCACGCCCATTGCCGGGTGGTTCAACACCGCGGCTGCCACGCCAGTATCTTCGATGGACTCGTTGCGGTAGAGGAGCGCGGACACCCAGCGCAGATCGACGTCTGCGGGGTCCACCGGGTTGCCGCCATAGACCATGGCACCGAGGGCTGCGTTATCCGAAATGGTGTCGACAATGGTGCGTCCCTCCATCTCGATGCGGGAGGAGAGAATCTCCAGAGCAGGGACGACATACTCCGTCGCGCGCAGGACATCGAAAATACTGCAATTCGGGCCCTTCAGCTCTTCCTTGAGCACGAAGGCCAGCTCGACCTCGATGCGGACATTGGAGAACTGCGCGTGCTCGATGGTGGAGCCGTTCTCATAGACCTGGTCTTCAAAGATGGCGCCGTAGTCCGGCTCGGTGATTCCCGTGGCCTCCTGCATGACCTTCGAGGTCAAGCCGATCTTGCGGCCGACGAGGCGGCGCCCATTTTCTTCACCGCGGCGTACCCACTCTCGCTGCACCGCGTAGGAATCCTCGATGCTCATCCCAGGGAAACGGGCGGTCAGCAGCGGGACCATGGTGCGATCTTTTTCGGCTTGCGCCAGTTCATCTGCGATAGCGATGTGCTGTTTCTCATCCAGCATGTACTTCGCTCCTTAAGGTGTTGTAGAACGTATTTGTTCTGTTTAACAGGTTTGTTAAACCTGAAGGTTTCACGTGAAACGACAACGCAGCCCCGCGATATGTGCGCTTGCTTCTCGACGCCACGGGGCCACGTTCATCAACTTGAGTACTTAGGTCGTTTTAGAGCTGGTGTCCCAGCTTGTACTCGCCTTGCTTCCACTCCGGCATTTCTTCTGCATCTTCCTTGCGGGTGTAGGAGAAGCCGTCCGCACCAATGGTGGCCTCCAGCTCTGACTCATCCTCACGGGCAACCAGTGGCACCGGGTTGCCATCGAGGTCGAGGACGGTAGAGCCATCGCGGTACCAGGAGGGAACAACCGGGGTTCCCCACCAGTCACGTCGCTGGTTATCGTGGACATCCCAGGTCACGACCGGGTTATCCGGATCGCCGGTGTAGTAGTCCTGGGTGTAGATCTCCACGCGGTGCCCATCCGGGTCACGCAGGTACAAGTAGTACGCATTGGAAACACCGTGGCGGCCCGGGCCGCGCTCAATGCGGTCGGACTCGCGCAGCGCACCCAATTTGTCACAAATCGCGATGATGTTGTGCTTCTCGTGGGTAGCAAATGCGATGTGGTGCATACGCGGGCCATCGCCACCGGTCATGGCGGTGTCGTGCACTGTCGGCTTGCGGCGCATCCATGCAGCGTAAACGGTTCCTTCCTCATCGCGAATGTCCTCGGTGGTACGGAAGCCGAGCTCCTCCATGTACTTCACGGCAGCAGGAACATCCGGGGTGATCTGGTTGAAGTGGTCGAGGCGAACCAGCGCACCAGGGATATGGGCGTCGTATGACCAGGCCAGACGCTCACGGTGCTCAACCTCATAGAAGAACTCGTACGGGAATCCCAGCGGGTCCTGTACACGCACGGAATCACCGATGCCCTTGACGAAGCCATCCTTGTTACGGCGCACCTCGCAGCCGCGTGCCTTGTAGAACTCCTCGGCGAGGTCCAGATCCTCCGGCGAACGAACGCGGAAGGAAAATGCAGCGACAGCAGCAACGGGTCCCTGACGCAGCACGAGGTTGTGGTGGATGAACTCCTCGTAGGTGCGCAGGTAGATTTCGTTCTCGTTCTCCTCGGTGACGACAAGACCGAGGGTGTCAACGTAGAACTTACGGGATGCAGCGAGATCGGTAACGATGATCTCCATGTAGGCACAGCGCAAAATGTCGGGGGCCTGAATGTCAGCCATGATGGCTCCTTAGTTAGTTAGTGGTGGGGGAGTAGAGAGTGGACGTCTTAGTCCTGCTTGCCAAAGACCGGGTTGTGTACCTTGTCTAGGTTGATGTGGACGGCCTGCTGGTCGGTGTAGAAGTCGATCGAGCGGTAGCCGCCCTCGTGGCCCAGGCCGGAAGCCTTGACGCCGCCGAACGGGGTGCGCAGGTCACGGACGTTGTTGGAGTTGAGCCACACCATGCCGGCCTCCACGTTCTGAGCAAAGTTGTGGGCGCGCTTCAGATCCGAGGTCCAGACATAGGCAGCAAGGCCGTACTTCGTGTTATTTGCCAGCTCGAGTGCCTCTTCGTCGGTATCGAACGGGGTGATAGCAACGACGGGGCCAAAGATCTCTTCCTGGAAGATTCGTGCGTCCGGCTTGACGTCAACGAAGACGGTCGGCTGGACAAAGTTGCCTTCCGGGAAGCCTTCCGGTCGCTCGCCGCCGGCGGCCAGGGTGGCCTCCTGCTTGCCGATCTCGATGTAGGAGGTGACCTTCTCGTAGTGCTCCGGGTGCACCAGGGCGCCGACCTCGGTGGTCGGATCGGAGGGCAGGCCCACCTTCACGCGCTTAGCCTGGGCGGCGTAGCGCTCCACGAACTCATCGTAGATATCGCGCTGAACCAGGATGCGGGAGCCGGCGGTGCAGCGCTCACCGTTGAGGGAGAAGACGCCGAAGATGCAGGCGTCGATGGCAGTTTCTAGATCGGCATCGCTGAAGACAATGGCCGGGGACTTGCCGCCCAGCTCCATCGACAGGCCCTTGAGGTGCGGGGCTGCGTTGCCAAAGATGATCTGGCCGGTGCGGGACTCGCCGGTGAAGGAAATCAGCGGAACATCCGGGTGCTTAACCAGCGGGTCACCTGCATAGCCTTCCTCGCCGAAGCCGTTGACCAGGTTGAAGACACCCTTCGGGAGGCCGGCCTCCTCAAAAATTCCTGCCCACAGCTGTGCAGAGAGGGGAGTGAACTCAGCCGGCTTGAGGACGACGGAGTTACCGGTGGCGATGGCCGGGGCCAACTTCCAGGACTCCAGCATGAACGGGGTGTTCCACGGGGTAATCAGGCCCGCCACGCCAATCGGCTTACGGTTGACGTAGTTGATCTGGCGGCCCGGTACCTTGTAGGCGTCGTCGGCCTGGGCGACAATCAGGTCAGCGAAGAAGCGGAAGTTCTCCGCAGCGCGCTTCGCCTGGCCGTTGGCCTGAGTGATGGGCAAGCCGGAGTCGAAGGATTCCCACGCGGCGAGCTTGTCCGCGCGGCTTTCGACGATATCCGCAATCTTGTTGAGCACACGGGCGCGCTCACGCGGCAGGGCCTTGGACCACGGGCCGTTCTCGAAGGCCTCCTTCGCGGCGGCAACAGCCTTGTCAATGTCTTCCGGCTTGCCAGACGCGGCCTTGATGTAGGTCTTGTTCGTTACCGGATCCAGGACCTCAAATTCATCGCCGTCAATCGACGGAACAAACTCGCCGTTGATGTAGTGAAGAATCTTCTCTGGAAGGTCGGTGGGCTTAGCAGCATCGTTGTTGATAGCCATGGGTGGTTGATACTCCTTAGTCGTTTTTCTTGCGATAGGTGCTGAGAGTGGTCAGTCGGTGTTGCCTGGCCACCTTTTCTATGTAGGCGGGTTCGGCTCCAGCCTCGATGAGGCTGAGCAATTGCTCGTGCTCGCGCGTTGACTCTTGAGCTCTCTCGGGCACATACCGAAAGGTTGAGACGCGGTGGTATTCCAATTGCTTCCACTGGTCCACCACCAAGTTCTTCATCCTCTCGTTCGGGCACTTGGAGAAGAGAACGCTATGAAATTCTTTGTTGAGCTGGGTGAATTCTTCTGGATCGTGGAGGATATCGAGCTCCCGCATGCGCTGGTTGATCTCCCGCGCTCGGGCAATATCCTCCGCATCGAGATACTGGGCGGATTGGGCCGTGGCATTTGCTTCTAGCGTGGCCACGATGTCCATGGATTCGTAATAGGCCTCGCGATTGTAGGTGGTCACGCTGGCACCGACGTTGCGCTCGTAGGTGACCATCCCCTCCGCTTCCAATTGGCGAATGGCCTCGCGGACGGGAACCACGCTGACGCCCAGTTCCTCCGCGATTGTTGCCAACACGAGGCGGTACCCGGGCTCATACTCGCGAGTACGAATCTTTTCGCTTATCCAGTTATAGGCCTGTTGGGACTTGCTTTCCCCAGCTGGTAGTGCGGGTTCCGTCATTGACCACCCGCCTTTCCATCACGGAACGCGATGTAGGCTTCCTTATTCGCTCCGGTCGGCGGGAAGAGCCCATCCAGGCTGGCGCCCGTCTCCACCTGGGAGGCGACCCATTCGTCTTCGTGCTCCTTAGCCAGCGCGTCTTCAGCGACCTCGGCTGCAATATCGCGGGGAATGACCACGACGCCGTCATCATCACCAACGATGATGTCGCCCGGGAGAACGGTGGCATTGCCGCAGGAGACAGCGATATCGCTATCCCACGGGACATGCTTGCGGCCGAGAACGCAGGGGTGTGCGCCTTGTGTGAAGACGGGCAGGCCAATCTCCTTCACAGCCTCGTAGTCACGCACGCCACCATCGGTGACAACACCGGCTGCACCGCGGACCTTCGCCCGCAGCGCTAGGATGTCACCCAGCGTTCCGGAGCCGGATTCCTGGCGAGCCTCAATGACGATGACCTCGCCTTCCTTGACTGTGTCGAAAACCTTCTTCTGCTCGTTGAGGCCACCGCCGTGGGACTTGAACAGATCCTCGCGGCCAGCCACAAAGCGCAGGGTGCGGGCAACGCCCACCATCTTGGTTCCCGTAGCCTGCGGGTACACGCCTTCGATCACGGACTGGTTGATGCCGCGCTTGCGCAGCTGGGCGGACAAGCCAGCGGTCGGGGCCTTCTCCAAAGCCGCCTTGAGCTCTGGGGCGAGGCCGCCCTCATCCTTGGGAGGAAGGCCGGCGGATTCGCGGTCGCCATAGGCGTCCTCGCGCTGCTTATCGTCCACGTAGGGCAGGTTGCCCAGCTGCGGGTCGAAGGAGGCGGGGACTTCCTTCGCGGTGGTCTTCAGCCTGCCGGAGCTCACGCCACCTGGCACGTCAACCTCGACCTCAACAACGTCACCCGGCTCAATGACAGAGGAGCCGGCCGGGGTACCGGTGAGGATGATGTCACCGGCCTCTAGTGTCATGTGCTGGGAAAGGTCGGCAACAAACTGTGCGAGCGGGAAAATGAGATCCTCATCGGAAGAGGTTCCCTCTTGGACAACTTCGCCATTGACCCACGTGCGGAGGCGAAGACCCTTCGGGTCGATCCCCTGGGCGTCGATAAGCTCCGGCCCGATGGGGGTGTAGCCATCGCGGGACTTGGAGCGGGTATTGGAACCCTTGTCCTGCACCTTGTAGTCATACAGGCCGATGTCATTCGAAGCCGTCACGTACGCAACGTGCTTCCACGCATCTTCGAGGGAGACATTGCGGGCCGGAGTGCCAATGATGAGTGCAATTTCACCTTCGAAAGCCAGCAGCTCTGTCCCCTGGGGGCGTTCGACGATCCCGCCCGACTCAGCCAGCGTGCTGGTTGCCTTGAGGAAGTAACTCGGGGTCTTGGGCCAGCGACCGCGCTGCGCTGCGCGGGACTCAAAGGCCACATGGACAGCGATCATTTTGCCCGGTTTAACCGGCAAGAACTCAGGTACAGCCATGAAGAATCCTTAATTGTGAACAAATCCTTGCCCAGATCGTATATTATCCCTACCACCACCGCAAGTGGTTCAACTCACACGCACTTCCGTATATGGCACACCACATGCCGAAAGGAATCACACCATGTCGCACACAACTGTCACGCCGGCAATTTCGACGGCCGAACGCCGCCGCGTCGTCGCCGCGACAACCATCGGTACTGCCATCGAGTGGTACGACTACTTCCTCTATGCAGCAGTAGCCGGACTCGTGTTCAACCAGCTGATGTTCGGCCCGCTCGAAGGTGGCCTAGCCACCATCATTTCTTTCCTGACCGTTGGCTTGTCCTTCCTCTTCCGCCCAGTCGGCGCGTTCCTGGCCGGGCACTTCGCCGACCGTCTCGGCCGCCGCGTGGTCCTCATGGTCACGCTCCTCGCCATGGGCGGCGCTACCACCCTCATCGGCCTTCTGCCCACCTATGAAACTGCTGGAATCTGGGCGCCGATCCTCCTCATCACCCTGCGTATCATCCAGGGCATCTCCGCGGGTGGCGAGTGGGGTTCCGCCGTTCTCATGGCGGTGGAACACGCGCCGAACGACAAGCGCGGCCTCTACGGCGCAGGACCTCAGATCGGCGTTCCTGCCGGTCTGCTGCTTTCTTCCGGCGTGCTCTCCATCATGAACACCATCGCGCCTGGCGACGCCTTCATGAGCTGGGGCTGGCGCGTTCCCTTCCTCCTTTCCTTCGTCCTCATCTTGGTGGGCTACCTCATCCGCATGGGCGTCGACGAGTCTCCGGTCTTTGAGGAAATCGCAGAGCGCGAAGAGGAAGAGGCCACCAACCCCATTGGCAAACTCTTCAAGAACTTCACCCCGCTGGTGCTGGTCGCCGCGCTCGTCTTCGCAGGTAACGGCACCGTTGGCTACATGACCACGGGCGGCTACATCCAGCGCTACGCTACCGACCCCGACGGCCCCGTCGCACTCGACCGCGGTGATGTTCTTAACGCGGTGACCGTGTCCGCCTTCGCATGGGCCCTGACCACCTTGCTCGCCGGATTCATCTCCGACTACATCGGCCGTCGGAAGACCTATCTCCTCGGGTTCATCCTGCAGGGCATCGGCGCCGCCGCACTCTTCCCCCTGGTCAACACGGGTAGCCTGGGGATGCTCTACGGTGCGCTCCTCTTCCTCACTGTGGGTCTGGGTCTCACCTACGGTGCACAGTCCGCGATGTACGCCGAGCTTTTCCCCGCCTCCATTCGCGCCACCGGCGTCTCCATTACCTATGCCCTCGGCTCTGTCCTGGGCGGCGCTTTCGCCCCCATGATTGCCGCCTCGCTCGTCGAGGCAACGGGTACCACCTTTGCAGTGTCGGGCTACCTGGTTTCGGCCTCGATTATCGGCTTTATCTGCACATTTATCCTGCGTGAGCGCAAGGGAATAGACCTCGGCGCAGAGCACGAGGCCGAGCAATCCCAGGGCCACTTCATCTTCAGCCAGCGCTAGACGACGCCCCTCCACCCATGCGCTCCCCTTTCTGCACAAGCCATTGTGCGCGGGGGGCGCATCATATATGATTCTCATATACGACCCAGCTCACATCCTCCTGAAGCCTTGAACTGAGTCACCAATACAACGAGCGAAGCTCACATAGAAGTGGGGGAGCAGTCACCACCCCCATCACTCTCTTTGTTCTCGTCCACTACAACCGCCAACTAAGGAGTCCACAGTGCAGTTCCACCACAACGGCTATGTTTCGGAAGATCCCCGCGTGCACGAACCTGCCGGATACGGCATCGATCGCGTCTCTGAACTTCCGGATGAAATGGACGTTCTCATTGTGGGCTCCGGTCCGGCCGGCATGATCGCAGCCGCTCAGCTAGCAATGTTCCCCGACGTCAACACGCGCATCATTGAGCGCCGTCCTCACCGCCTTGAGTTGGGCCAGGCCGACGGCATCCAGTCCCGTTCCGTGGAAACCTTCCAGTCCTTTGGCTTTGCCAAGGAAATCACGGAAGAGGCCTACGAGATCACGGAGATGTCTTTCTGGAACCCGGATCCGCAGGATCGTTCCAAGATTATCCGCGGTGCTCGCCCCATCGATGACGAGCAGGGCATCTCTGAATTCCCCCATCTCATTGTCAACCAAGCCCGCGTGCTGGACTATTTCGCTCGCTATGCGCACCGCGCCCCGGGCCGCATCACCCCGGATTACGGCTGGACCTTCGTCTCCCTTGAGGTAAGGGAGGGCGAATACCCGGTAACGGTCCACCTCGAGGATGTCGACGGCAACCCGCGCGACGTACGCGCCAAGTACGTCGTCGGTTGCGATGGTGCTAAGTCTCGCGTCCGCAAGTCCATCGGCCGCTCCCTCAAGGGCGACCAGGCTAACCACGCGTGGGGCGTCATGGATGTCGTGGTTGACACCGACTTCCCAGACTGGCGCACCAAGTGTGCCATCCACTCCCAGGCCGGCTCAATCCTGCACATCCCGCGTGAGGGCGGCTACCTCTGCCGCATCTACGTCGACCTCGGCGTCGTGCCCGAGAATGACAACCACAAGGTCCGCTCCACCCCGATTGAGAAGATCATCGAGAAGGCCAACGAGATCTACTCGCCTTACTTCATCGACGTCAAGATGGTTGCTTGGCACTCCGTCTACGAGGTGGGCCACCGGCTCGTCGATGCCTTCGACGATAACGACGACGATCCACGGGTCTTCCTCACCGGCGATGCCTGCCATACCCACTCCGCCAAGGCCGGCCAGGGCATGAACGTCTCCATGCAGGATGGCTTCAATATCGGGTGGAAGCTCGGTCACGTCCTCGACGGCCGCGCCCCGAAGGAACTCCTGACCACCTACCACGGCGAGCGTCAGCCAGCTGCTCAGAACCTCATTAATTTCGACCGCGAGTGGTCCACCCTCATGGCCACACCTACCGAAGAACTCGATGATCCGGAGGCAGTGGAGAAGTACTACGTCGCCGCGGAGGAGTTCGCCGCTGGCATGATGACGCAGTACGAAGAAAACCTGATCGTCGGAACAACACAGCACCAAGATCTGGCTTCCGGCTTCCCGGTGGGCAAGCGTTTCAAGTCCTTTGAGGTTCTTCGCCGCTGCGATGCTTACCCTCAGCACCTGGGCCACCAGCACACGGCCGATGGCCGCTACCGCATCTACGCCTTTGCCGATGCCCCCAAGGCCGGAGAGAACTCCACTCTTAGCGAGTGGGCCGAGAAGCTCGGCCCCATCCTGGACAAGTTCACCCCGGAGGGAGCTGATGAGAATACCTACTTCGACGTGAAGGTTATCTACCAGCAGACCAACCATCACGATTATGAGATTCTTGACGCCCCACTGTTGTTCCGCCCGCGCAACGGCAAGTTCAACATCCCGAATTGGGAAAATGTCTTCAACGCTCTCCCTGGCGACAAAGACATCTTCGATGCCCGCGGAATTTCCCGTGACGGAGCGGTGGTCATCGTTCGCCCGGACCAGTACGTAGGCGCTGTTCTCCCTCTCGATGACCCATCAGCAGTCGAGGACTACTTCTCCTCCGCGCTCATCAAGCTCAAGTAGATCCACTCAAGCTCCCGCAGCTTCACACTAAAGAGGGCCCAGCACACGCTGGGCCCTCTTCTTGTGTCATCCCTTAGAGCCCCACTGAAATGCTAGTGCCCCACAGACAAGAAGAAACCTAGGTACTGCCAAACACAGCACCTAGGTTTCACGTGAAACAACCACGGAGGAACGCTACTGCAAGAGGGTCCTGTCGGAAGTCGCGCCCTTGATCTTCGCAAACTCTGCCATGAGATCCTCCACCGTGAGCTTTGCCTTTTCCTCGGCATCAGCGGAGTAGATGATCTCTCCCTCATGCATCATGATGAGGCGGTTTCCCACCTGCAGGGCCTGTGCCATATTGTGCGTCACCATCAGCGTGGTGAGCTGCCCTTGCTCGACAATGCGCTTCGTCAGTGTGGTCACCAGCTCCGCGCGTTGCGGGTCGAGGGCAGCCGTGTGTTCATCCAGAAGCATCACCTTCGGGTTGGTAAAGCCGGCCATGAGCAACGACAGCGCCTGGCGCTGGCCGCCGGAGAGCAAGCCCACCTTCGTTCCAAGGCGCTTCTCCAAGCCCAGCTCGAGCGACTCCAGCTGTTCCACAAAAACAGCCCGGCGCGCGGAGTTGAGGCCCAGGCCGAGTCCGCGCTTCTTGCCGCGCAGATAAGCGAGTGAGAGGTTCTCCTCAATCGTCAGGTTCGGCGCTGTACCCGCCATAGGATCCTGAAAGACGCGCCCAACCTTCCTCGCACGCTTATGCTCCGGCTGGTTCGTCACGTCTTTGCCGTCGATCGAGATCCTTCCCGAATCCGGGATGAGCCGGCCCGCAACGGAGTTCAGCAGTGTCGACTTTCCCGCACCGTTGGAACCGATGACGGTAACGAAGTCACCAGGGGCGAGTTCCAGGGAGACTTCGCGAAGCGCACGGCGTTCATTAACCGTTCCCGGAAAGAAGGTCTTTGAGATCTTGTCTATGTTGAGCATGATTTAGGCCTTCCTTTTCCCACGTACCCGCGTCATGCGAGGCACCAGGAGAGCGACGATAACCAGCAGCGCCGTAATGAGCTTCATGTCATTCGGGTTGAGACCCACCTGCAAAGCGGCGAAGATGATGAGTCGGTAGATCACGGAACCCAGTGCCACCGCCACGACGGCCATCCACAGGCGCGACTGGGGGAGTACCGCCTGCCCAAGGATGACGGAGGCCAGACCCACCAGAATGAGACCAATACCCATCGAGATATCGGCAAAGCCTTGATATTGCGCGATGAGCGCACCGCACAGACCCACCAGACCGTTGGACAGAGCCAAGGTCAAAATCTTGGTGAAATCCGTGGACACGCCAAAGGAGGTGATCATCTGTTGGTTGTCACCGGTGGCGCGCAGCGAGAGGCCCAAGTCCGTAGACAGGAACCACACAATGAGCAGGCAGAGCACCACCGCGCCCACAGCGAGCAACCCCACCCCGGCCCAAGTTCCCATGACGGCATCCAGTGGGGTGAATACAGAATCCTGCGTCAGCAACGGCACGTTAGCGCTGCCCATGATGCGCAGGTTGATCGACCACAGACCGATCATCGTGAGGATGCCAGCAAGCAGCCCATCGATGCGGCCCTTCGTGTGCAAAAGTCCGGTGATGCAGCCAGCCACGAATCCGGTGGCGAAGCCAGCCAGCGAGGACAAAAAGGGGTTGACCCCATTCGTAATGAGCACGCCGGCAGTTGCAGCCCCGGTGGTGAAGGAGCCGTCGACCGTCAGGTCTGGGAAATCAAGCACACGGAACGTGAGGTAGACGCCCACGGCCATCACCGCATAGATGAGCCCAAGCTCGAGTGCTCCAATCACAGCGTCTCAGCCTTGTCTAGAATTTCCTGCGGTACCTCAATGCCCTGCGCCTTCACTGCGTCTTCGTTGATCACGTAGGTGTATTCAGATGCAGTTTCCACCGGGGTTTCGGCCGGGTCAGCGCCGTCCTGGAGGATGCGCAGCGCCATCTCACCGGTCTGGCGGCCCAGCTCCTTGTAGTCAATACCGATGGTGGCTGCAGCGCCGCCTTCAACGGCACCGGAGTCCGCAGCGATGACCGGGATGGTCTTGTCATTCGCTACCTTGATGAGCGAAGAGATGCCGGAGACGACCATGTTATCGGTCGGAATGTAGATGGCATCGACATCACCCAGCGCCTCCACGGCCTGCGGGATCTCCGTCACGGAGGTCACCGTCTGCGACTTCACTTCAATACCCTTCGGCTTGGCTGCTTCCGTCAGCTGTTCGACCTGCACCTTGGAATTCACCTCAGCGGAGGAGTAGACGACGCCCACAGTTTTGGCGTCCGGGACCAGCTGGCTAATGAGCTCTACCTGCTCCTCGATGGGCGCGGCGTCAGAGGTACCAGTGACATTCTTGCCCGGCTTATCCAGCGCCTCCACGAGCTCCGCCTCCACGGGATCCGTCACCGCAGTGAACAGCAAAGGCTTGTCCTTGATGGACTTGCTCATTGCCTGACCCGCTGGGGTAGCGATGGCCAGGTAGAGGTCGTGATTAGCATTTGCCATCTGCTGGGAGATGGACACCGCAGTACCTTGCTCGCCGTTGGCATTCTGAACATCCCACTCCACATCCACGCCCGCCTCTTCGAAGGCTTCCTGGAACCCTTCTGCCGCGGCGTCGAGAGAGGGGTGTTGAACCAGCTGGTTAATTCCGATGGAGTAGGAGTCTCCGCCTCCGGAATCCCCGCTGGCGCTTTCCGACGACGAGGAGCAGCCCACGAGGGCAGCAGCGCTCAGGGCGATAGCTGAGAGAGCAGCAGCAGTTTTATGAATATTGTTCCCGCGCGGGGGTACTCTTAGCCCTGCAAAAGCTATAGTTCTACAGTTTTAGAGTTGTACCTCACACCGGCTAGCTGCATGTTTCTTGTATCACTCTCGATTTAATGAGCTCGGACCACCATCAGGCCACGGGGGTACCCGAATGACCTTTATCTGTACGACAGAAGGTATCGGTGTTAGAGTCAGTGATGTGAAGAACACTTTTAACCTTTGGTGGTGGCGCGCGTAACCCGCGGGCCTCGTTCTTCTCCCAGTTTTTAAGGCCCGCAGCTGCGGGCTTTTCGGCGTTTTGCTCTCTTAATAAAGCTCGCGGCAGCACTCACTATCGTTTAAAGAAAGACACAGTATGCCGTTTACAGCCAAACGCAAGGTCAGGTACACACCAGACGCCAGCGCGCTCTTTTATGCCCTCGCCACACCGCAGGATTCCCTGCTCTTAGAATCCGCAGACATCGAGTCCAAGAAGAACCTCACCTGCATCGCCATCACCAAGGCTGCGCTCAAGGTCGCATGCCGCGGCCAGGAGGTCACCGCAACGGCCTTAACGCCAGCCGGTCACCTGCTTTTAGATGAGCTTCGTCAGGACTTCCGCTTCAGGATGAGCCAGGACGGTGAGGACAGCGCCACCTTTAGCTTCGAGCTCTCAACCGAGCACGATGAGCGCGCCCGCCTCCGCGCCACCTCCACCGCGGATATCCTTCGCACACTGCAGTTTAGCCAGCCCTATTCCGGCGAGTCGCTGCCTTTCCTTGGTGGGGGATTCGCCTTCGACTACATCGATACCTTCGAGGCGCTGCCGCCGGTTCCTGATGGCCCTAACGAATACCCCGATTATGAATTTCTCGTAGCCGAGCACGTCCTCACGGTGGACCACCTGACGCAGACGGCAAAGATTGAGGGGTGGGGCGTCGACAAGCACGCCCTCGAAGAGGAGCTCGACCGGGCCGCCGCCACCGGACCTATTACTCCCGAGGCCCCCTCACCGCGTGAGACCATCAGCGCGCGCGCCTCCATCGACGACGCCGCTTTCCGACGCCACGTGGAGCGCCTCCAGGGCAACGTCCACGCCGGCGATATCTACCAGGTCGTCCCTTCCCGTGCGTTCAGCCTCGACTGCCCGGATGCCTTTGCCGCCTACCGCACGCTGCGAGAGACCAACCCCTCGCCGTACATGTTCTATGTCCGCGGCGCAGAGCACGAGCTTTTCGGTGCTTCCCCTGAGTCCAACCTGAAGTACACGGCCAGCGACCGGCAGGTACAGCTCTACCCGGTCGCCGGCACCCGCCCGCGCGGTGCGACCCACGAGCTGGACATCCGCAATGAACTGGAAATGCGCACGGACTCCAAGGAAGTCTCGGAGCACATCATGCTCGTGGACCTAGCGCGCAACGACCTTGCCCGCGTCGCCGTCCCCGGCACCAGAAAGGTCGCCGACCTGCTCCAAGTCGACCGATATTCCCGCGTCATGCACTTGGTCTCCCGCGTCGTCGCCACGCTGCACGAGGACTTCGACGCCCTCGACGCCTACCGCGCCTGCATGAACATGGGCACGCTCACCGGCGCTCCGAAGCTGCGCGCCATGGAGCTCATCCGCGAGACCGAAGGTACTCGCCGCGGCTCCTTCGGTGGCGCTATCGGCTACCTGCGCGGCGATGGCTCTATGGACAACTGCATTGTCATCCGTTCCGCCTACGTCAAGGATGGAACGGCAGTCGTCCAGGCCGGCGCGGGAGTCGTGCGCGATTCCGTCCCGCAATCCGAAGCCGATGAAACGGTCCACAAAGCCTACGCGGTGCTCAGCGCCATCGCCCAGGCACACAACGCAAACCTGGAGGTCATCCGATGAATCCGCACGTTGTCCTCATCGATAACCACGATTCCTTCGTCTACAACCTCGTCGACGCGCTCGCCGGCTACAACACGACCGTCTTCCGCAACACCGTACCGGTGGAGGAGGTCCTCGCCCCACAGCCCGACATCATCATCCTTTCGCCCGGCCCCGGTCATCCGCGCGACGCCGGCTCGATGATGCAGCTTATCGACGCCTCCCTCGGCCGCATCCCCATCCTCGGCATCTGCCTGGGCTTCCAGGCGCTGCTCGAGCATTTCGGCGGCACGGTCGAAGCCTGCGGTCCAGTGCACGGTTCCTCTGTGCCCATGACCCTGACCGACGCCGGCGCGAAGCACCCGCTCTTCCACGGGCTCACCACTGATTCCGAGCCAGATAACCCGAACTACGTGGGCCGCCTCGTCCCCGTTGCGCGCTACCACTCCTTAGGCTGTGCGAACATTCCCGCCCAGATGCGCAGCCTCGCCGAGACCGAGACCGCTATCGGACCCGTCACCATGGCGGCAGAGACTCTCGACGGCAAGGCACTCGGCCTTCAATTTCACCCGGAATCGGTTCTAACACCGACGGGACCAATCATCATTGAACGCTGCATCAAACAACTTTCTACTCAACCTACAACGAAGGGAACCAAGTAATGACAGACAATAAAGCACTAAAGATACTGCAGGAATTCCTCGATATCTCCGAGCCAACGCTCGAGCAGGCTATCGAGGTCTTCACGCCACTGACGGTAGGGGAGTACGACGATATTCACATCGCTGCCCTCCTTACCCACATCCGTACCCGCGGCGAGACCTTCGCCGATGTCGCCGGCGCGGCCCGCGCATTCCTTAATGCCGGCCATCCGTTCCCAATCACAGGCAAGGGGCTCATGGATACCGCGGGAACCGGTGGCGATGGCGCTAACACCATCAACGTCACCACCGGCGCGTCGCTCGTCGCCTCCGCCGGCGGGGTCAAGATGGTCAAGCACGGCAACCGCTCCGTATCTTCCAAGTCGGGCTCCGCGGACGTCCTCGAGGCCCTCGGCATCCCGCTCAATCTCGATCCGGACCGCGCGGTTCGCCAACTCGAGGCCTCGAATTTCACGTTCCTCTTCGCTCCTGCGTATAACCCGGCCGTTGCCCACGTGCAACCGGTGCGCAAGGGACTCGGGATTTCGACTCTCTTCAACACCATGGGCCCGCTGCTCAGCCCGGGCCGCCCGGAGTTCCAGATCATGGGAATCGCCAACCCCGAGCAGGGCCAGCTCATCGCCGAGGTATTCAAGGATCTGGGCCGCACGCGCGCGCTCGTCGTCCACGGCGCCGGTACCGATGAGATTGCCGTCCACGGCACCACCCAGGTCTGGGAGCTTCGCGATGGCACCATTAGCCACTACGAGCTCACCCCGGAGGACCTCGGTATTTCCCACCACGAACTGGCTGACCTCGCCGGCGGCAACGGGGAAGAGAACGCAAAGGCCCTCCGGGCTGTTTTCGCCGGTACCGGTGAGCCCGCCCACCACGACGCGATCGCCGCTACCGCCGGCGCGATGTTCTACCTCAATGGCACTACCGACTCCATCCACGAGGGCGTCACGCATGCCGACCAGCTCATCAAGAATGGCACCGTGGCCGCTTGGTTGAAGAAGCACGAGGAGGCGAACTATGGCTCTGCCGACCGTGCTTGAGGGGATCGTTGCCAAGCGCCGCACCCATCTTCCCGCCATCCGTGAGCGCCTGGCACACGTGGACCTCGCTGCTCTCCCACGCTCAAAACGTTCCTTCTACGATGCGCTCAACGGCACCAACCGTTTCATCATGGAATGCAAGTCCGCCTCGCCATCGCTGGGGCTCATTCGGGAACACTATGAACCTGGGGCCATCGCTCGCATCTACTCGCGCTATGCGTCGGCTATCTCCGTCCTCTGCGAACCCGATCGCTTCGGTGGCGACTACGACCACATGCAGACCGTCGCACTGTCCACGCACCTGCCCGTGCTGTGCAAGGACTTCATCATTGATCCGATCCAGGTCTACGCCGCGCGCTATTTCGGCGCCGACGCCATCCTGCTCATGATGTCCATCGTCGATGACGAGACTTACGCGGAGCTCAAGCAGCTGGCGGATTCCCTCGGACTCGATGTCCTTACCGAGGCAATCACCGAGGAGGAAGTCGCCCGCGCCACCGCATTTGGTATCGACGCCATCGGAATTAATAACCGCAACCTCCACGACCTCAGCATCGATCTCACTCGCTCCGAACGCCTTTCGCACCACGTCCCGTCTGGCAAGGTCATCGTCTCGGAGTCCGGTATCCGCGACAACCAAACCGTTCGCCACCTGGGTTCTCACGCCAATGCCTTTCTCGTTGGCTCGCAGCTCACCGGCACACCTGACATCGACCGCGCCGCCCGCGAGCTTGTCTATGGCCACAACAAGGTCTGCGGCCTCACTACGTGGTCTGCGGCCCAGGCCGCCCGCGCCGCCGGCGCGATCTACGGTGGTCTCATCTTCGAAGAGGCATCGCCGCGCAATGTTTCACGTGAAACCGCGCTCGATATCATCGCTCATGAGCCCGACCTTAACTATGTCGCGGTCTCACGCCGCACGACCGGTTGGGAGGACCTGGCCATCGATGGCATCTCTGCCTTGCAGATCCACGCACCTTACCAGGGGAGCACAGAGGCCGAGCTCGAACTCATTGAGTCCGTACGCGCAGCAGTGGGGGAGCGCCAGGTGTGGCGCGCCATCGACATGACGGCACCCCACGGCCCGGCCCTCGCCTCCGCGCTTGCCGACGCCGTCGACCTCCTCATCCTCGACTCCGCCACCGGCGGCACCGGCACCTCCTTCGACTGGACGTCTGTTCCGGACGAGGTCAAAGCAAAGTCACTTCTCGCTGGGGGCCTGAAACCAGAGAACCTCACCGAGGCGCTTCGCGTCGGCACCGCCGGGTTGGACATCAACTCAGGGGTCGAAGTGAACGTCCGAAAAGACAGTGCACTCATCGCTCAAGCCTTCCATATTATTCGTCACTTTACGTATTAATTCCCAACCCGAGCCCTAGCAACAGCCCGAGACAAAAGGAAAGTCATGACCAACGATCAGGACATCAGGGAGACCATTCTTCCCGCCTACTTCGGTGAATTTGGCGGACAATTTGTTCCCGAATCACTCATTCCAGCACTCGACCAGCTCGAGCAAGCCTTCGTCGACGCCCAGAATGATCCGGCCTTCCGCGAGGAGCTTGCCAGCTACCTGCGGGACTACCTGGGCCGCCCCACGCCTCTCACCGAAGCGACCAAACTTGGCGGAAAGGCGCGCATCTTCCTCAAGCGTGAGGACCTCGTGCACGGAGGCGCTCACAAGACCAACCAGGTAATCGGCCAAGCGCTCTTGGCTAAGCGAATGGGCAAGACCCGCATTATCGCGGAGACCGGCGCCGGCCAGCATGGCACGGCGACCGCCCTCGCCTGTGCTCTGCTTGACCTCGATTGCGTAATCTACATGGGCGCAAAGGACGTCGAAAGGCAGCAGCCCAATGTCTACCGCATGGAACTCATGGGCGCGAAAGTTGTTCCCGTGGATTCTGGTTCCGGCACCCTCAAGGATGCTGTCAACGAAGCTCTCCGTGACTGGACCGCGACGTTCCACGAGTCTCACTACCTCCTAGGCACCGCGGCCGGCCCTCACCCCTTCCCGACGATTGTTCGAGAATTCCACAAAGTCATTTCTGAGGAAGCCAAGGCTCAAATGCTGGAGCGCACTGGCGGGCTCCCCGACGTGGTCGTCGCCTGCGTCGGCGGCGGCTCCAATGCCATTGGCATGTTTGCGGATTTCATCGACGAGGAATCAGTCGAACTCGTCGGTGCCGAGCCTGGGGGAGAGGGCCTAGACTCCGGCCACCATGGCGCCACGATCAACAACGGCACCATTGGCATCCTCCACGGTGCCCGCTCCTATCTCATGCGCAATGCTGACGGGCAAGTTGAGGAATCCTATTCTATTTCTGCCGGCCTCGATTACCCGGGTGTAGGCCCACAACACGCCCACCTCGCACAGACCGGCCGAGCCACTTATATCGGCATCACCGACGCCGAAGCACTCGAAGCCTTCCAGATTCTCAGCCGACGGGAGGGCATCATCCCAGCTCTCGAATCCTCGCATGCCCTTGCCTATGCACTCAAGCGCAAAGATGAGGACATCACCATTCTCGTTTCCCTTTCTGGCCTCGGTGACAAGGACATCGACCACGTTCGCCGCACCCTCGACACGCATCCCGAATTCAAGATCACGGAGGACAAGTAATGAGCCGCTACGAGAAACTTTTCTCCAGCCTCGCCGCCCGCAAGGAAGGGGCATTTGTCCCCTTCATCATGCTGAGCGATCCCAACCCAGACACCGCTCTCGCCATTGTTCGCGCCGCTGTCGCCGGTGGTGCCGACGCGCTCGAGCTCGGCGTCCCCTTCTCCGATCCGGTCGCCGACGGCCCCACCATTCAGGCCTCCCATATCCGCGCACTTGCAGGCGGCGCGACGGTCGACTCCGCGATCGAACAAATCCGCCGCATCCGAAACGAATTCCCCGACCTACCAATCGGCATGCTCATCTACGGAAACGTTCCCTTCACTCGCGGGTTAGAGACCTTCTACTCCGAGTTCCAGGAAGCGGGTGCCGATAGCATCTTGCTTCCCGACGTCCCCGTTCGCGAAGGCGCACCTTTCGTCGCCGCTGCCGAAAAAGCCGGAATTGACCCAATCTTTATCGCCCCGGCTCAAGCATCTGAACAAACTCTCCAGGGAGTGGCTCAGTACTCCAAGGGCTATATCTACGCTATCTCGCGCGACGGCGTCACTGGCACCGAGAAGGAGTCGGAAACTCGCGGGCTCGATGAAGTGGTGAATAACGTGAAGCGCTTCGGTGGAGCGCCGATTCTTCTTGGGTTCGGTATCTCGACGCCTCAGCACGTCGCCGACGCAATCGCCGCCGGCGCAGCTGGTGCAATCACCGGTTCCGCTTTAACGAAGATTGTCGACGCCCACCTCGACGAAGAAGGCCGCCCCGCCGACGGGCTCGCCGCTGCGGTCACCGGCTTTGTCTCCAAGATGAAGGCCGCTACCAAACATGCAGAATCCTAAACAAGCTTTCTAGGTACCCTTCTGGACACCTATTCGGGCAACCATGACTAGGAGCGCCCCAGACTAGTCAACTCACCTCAGCCTCTTTCATCACGTCGTCCGCCGCCGCGCATCGCGATGGAAGGGGCCGTTTCACGTGGAACTACGCACTGTCCGCGTGCGCTAACCTGATGACTACCAGCGTCGAAATAGGCAATACCCGTGGAGCCTAATCCATGTCCCTCCAGATGCCTCCTCAATTCCCCGTACGTTCCTAACAACTCCCGACCCTAGACCCCTAGAAGGGGATATCCTCGTGCCCACTCGAGTAACGATCTGCTGGGTCCGTCCTGTCGAATATTTCGACCATTTCACCGCCGTCCAGCTCCACCTTCAAGGCTTTTGCTTCTTCGTGCATCTTCCGACGGTGGGAAATGACATCCTCCGCAATGGTTCGCGCCCACACCTTTGACGCCGGAGCCAGGGGACCAGTTGCCTCGGTCACCGCCCAGGTTCCGTCCTCAAACAACCACACAACGTCACCGGTAACTGGGTCTAGGATATAGAAGGCCCGCCCATCAGTTTTCATGTTGTGGTGGTGCTGGCAAAGAGCAACCAAATTGGATGCATGCGTCTGGCCACCATCGGAATAGTTGATCCGATGGTCCAATTGGCAGGTCCATGCAGGACGATTACAGCCGGGGGCGCGACACGTGCGTCGCGCCCCTCAACATACTTTCGTGTGGCATCTGAAGGCTGGTAACCCCTGCACGGTTCTGGAGCATCACTAAAGTCGCGCGTCACTGTCTTCGACGCCGGGACTCCTTCGCCGGTCCATCCATGTCCTTGGACGTAAACTGGGGATCCTTCCACATCCGTGGATTTGTATTCATGCACGACCACCTTTCCTACCTCAGGTTTAATTTCGCCCGTAATGAGGAGGATCAAGGCATCCGCCATTGAGACGTCGTGCTCTTTAGCGGCCAACTTGATGGTTTCGTGGATGACGATGCCGACATTGCTGTCTACTTCAAGTTCAATCGAGGCACGCTCTCCACGAGTGAGAAGCGAGTAGCGATTCTTCTTCCGCCTGTCTCGGAAGGCGATTGAATCATCCAAGACCTTCGCAATGTCACGCACCTTGCGCCGGATCTTATCTGCGGTTGGGAAAAGTTGGTTCGGCTTAGTCGGCGTTAACCACGCCGCCAATTGACTATCAATCTCGGCAACAACTGATGAAATAGGGTTTCCGAGCTTTGCCATTACTTGATCGATAGCGACCAGGGCCTGCATGTCAAGCAAGAACTGAGCGTCTTGCAAAGTGTTGCGACCGGCTATTTGGTAGCAGTGTCGTGACTATCTGGTAGCGCTTCAGTGAGTATCTGGTAGCAGCTCACGGGGCTCGGGATGATACTTCCGGTAGCCGCACCACTCGGGTGCGGCGCGTACTGGAAGGAGTCCGCTGATGACGGATTACCGTGCGGTGATGACGCTGCTGATTAGGAAGCGTTCTTACCGCCAGATTGAAGACCAACTCGGGTGCTCGCACCGCGCGATTTCCCGAGCGAACCAAGCGCTGCGAAGCCTTGGCTTGACCACTGCCCAGCAGGTCGCGGCGTTGACGAATGACGAGCTGGACGAGATATTCGTTGACAAGCGCAGTAGCGGGCAAGGCGAGTTCGTCCCGATTGACTTTGACGCGGTCGTCAAAGCACGCACAGGGCGTGTGAAGCAAACACTGCAAGTATTGTGGGCTCGGTACACCACGATCCCCGCCCAGCCGGGTCAGCGTCACTACAGCTACGACCGGTTCCGCCAGTTGGTTGCTTCCCATGTCGATGCGGCCGGGCTTACCGCCCGGATCACCCATGCACCAGGGCATACGATGCAGGTGGATTGGGCGGGGACCAAGATGTGCCTGTACGACCCTGCGGGCACACCGGGTGCGAAAGTCAGCATTTTCGTTGCCGCGCTGCCGTATTCAGGGATGCTGTTTGCCTGTGCGTGTATTGACCAGCGGCAACAGTCCTGGCTTGATACCCACCGTCAAGCGTTTGACTACTTTGGTGGGGTCTGCCAGGTTGTTGTCCCCGATAACGCGTCGACGGCATCAAACGCGATCAGCACTGCCGATAGGAATCGGAAGGTCAACGACACTTACCAGCAGTTCTTGGAGCACTACAACACAGCAGCACTTCCTACGCGCGCGCGTCGGCCGAAGGATAAAGCGAATGTGGAAGCTGCGGTAAAGATCGTCACACACAAAGTCATCCACGCCCTTGAAGGCCACCAGTGTGTTGACTTGGACGAGCTCAACGGAAAGATTGTGGACTTAGTCGATGCAATCAACAGGTCCGTGCCGTTTCGCAGTCAGCACATCAGCCGCAGGGATCTCTTCGAAGAACACGAGCAGCATCTCCTTGCTGACCTGCCGACAACCCCATGGCAGCACACCGAGTGGAAGCGCGCGAAAGTGGCCCCTGATTTCCATATCACGGTTGCAACGGTGCGCTACTCCGTCCCGCATCAGCTTGTTGGCCGCACTGTCGATGTGCGCATCACAGGCCAGGTCTTGACCGTCTTTGATCAGGGGACGACCGTGGCAACCCACCAGGTTTCGCATAAGCGTGGGGCCTATGTCACTGACTATGAGCACATTCCATCTGGAATGGACTCCACCCGTGGACTGTGGACTAGTGACTACTTTTATCGCGAAGCCAGCAAAACCGGCCCGGCAACACGCAAGGTCATCGAAGAACTCATCGCGGCGAAAGCCATCCCGGCCCAGGCGTACCAGTCTTGCCGAAATGTGCTTTCGATGGGCAAACACGGCAACAAACCAATCCTGGAAGAGGCATGCCAGCGCCTGACCGCCAACGACGGCAGCCGACGGGCGGTGTCATATACCGCAGTCAAAAACATGATGGCCGCCATACGCAAAGAACACGCCACCCGGCCCCGCGGATTAGACCAAGCCCCGCGCAGCACCACAACCAACCAGCCCACCGCCCCTGTAGTCACCGACCGGGATACCACCGGCGCGTTTCTCGGCGGTGCAGAACAGTTCAGCATGGACAACCTCGCAAAGAAAGGAAACTAAACCCCTTGTCATCACCAACCCCGCCAACAGATCGCTTCCTTGACGAATCCGTCCTGCCCGACTTCACCGCGCTGCGGATGACAGCCTTCGGCAGAAGCGTCATCGACATCGCCAACGATCCCGCATTCGACACATGGACGTTTTCCCAAAAGGTGCTCTACGCACTCGATAAAGAAGTCGCGGCCAGGCGTGAACGACGCATCAACAAACTGCTGAAAGCATCCCGATCGCCAAACCTTGATGCTTGCCTTGAAAACGTGGTCTGCACACCTGACCGCAACATCAACCCCGAGCAAGTCAGCAGACTCGCTCACGGACAATGGTGCCACCTGGGCCAAAACATTGTCATCCTGGGCAAATCCTCAGTCGGCAAAACCTACCTCGCCCAAGCCCTGATCACAGCAGCATGCCGCAACGACTACTCAGCACGGTTCTACCGCACCGACATGCTCGCCGCCGAACTAGCAGTCCTCCAACCCGATGACCCCGCACGACTGAAGTTCATCCAGCACCTCCACGACGTCGACGTCCTGGTCCTCGATGACTTCCTGACCACACCTGTTGATGCCGCAACCGCGCACCAACTTCTCAACATCCTCGCCGGGCGTGAAGGCAAAGTCTCAACGATAGTGACCTCACAATTCACCCCACTGGAGTGGTACAAGTCCATCCCCGACGCCGTGATCTCCGAGTCAATCCTCAACCGACTCGTCTCCGGCGCCGAGATCATCACACTCGAAGGACCAAACATGCGCCTGAACACCAACGCATAACCACCAACAACGCCTGAGTGAGACACCGCTACCGGATACTCACTCAGGCGCTACCAGATACTCACCACACCGCTACCATTTCAGTCTTCTGAACACAAAGCCTTTACCTTCGGCAACTCATTGAGACGAATGAGTCCCATAACATTCCGCGCCACATGGGCAAGAGACTTTCCTGTCTTTTGCCCAATGCGCATAAAGGCAGTATCTGAGTCTGCATCGAGCGGTGGTTGGACACTGGACCAAAACTCGTACTCTATTCTCCGCATCAGTTGGCCTGCCTTGCAATCAGGATCGTGCGGGTTTGAGTGAGAGAAGTACGCGGTAGGTATTGACGTTGAAGAGTTTGTTGTGGTTCCCATGGGTAGTTGCACCCCCTAAACTAGCCGAACAATGACGTCCCCACACCCACCTATAGAATACCTGTTCGAACGAGAGCACGCAAGGGTTAACTAAAATCTTTCCACCGAGGGCGCCCCAGTCACGGACGGCGATTGCGCAACTAGTGAAGGAACTTGTTCGGGCATAAAAAAATCCCCCTCCCAGAGCCCGCCTTCCAGAAGGTTGGTCTAGGTAAATAGACCACCGAAGTGAAGCGGACTAGGGGAGAGGGAAGCTATCAGCGTTTCACGTGAAACTTAGGGTGTGGCGGCCTCCTCGTTGGCGGCAGAGGAATCAACTTCAGCTTCCAAGCCTTCGATCTTGTCCCGTGCGAAGCGGTCAACGATCATCGCAATAGCGCCGTCGCCAGTAACGTTCGCAGCAGTACCAACAGAGTCGATGGCAATGTAGGCAGCAATCATCAATGCCACCATCGAATCATCGAAGCCCATATTGGCCTGCAACAGACCCACAGCGACCATCACAGCACCACCCGGAACGCCAGGGGCAGCGATCATCATAATGCCAAGAAGAAGAATGAATCCGAGAGCCTTACCCAAATCAGCTTCCATACCGTCAGCCATGAACACGATCGCAAAGGCATATAGAGTCAGCTTGATCATCGAACCGGAGAGGTGAATGGTCGCGCAAAGGGGGATAACGAAGCCAGCAACAGGCTTGGAAATCCCATTCTTCAAAGTGGCACCCAAGGTAACCGGAATAGTAGCCGCCGAGGAGGATGTACCCAGCGCCGTGAAGTAGGCCGGTGCCATGTTCTTCAAAGCGCTGAACGGATTCTTACCTGCAATGGCACCAGCAATGACGTATTGGAGCACAAGGTAAACCAAGGTCATCACAACTGCGAGCAAAAGTACCTTCGTGAAGGCGATCAGAACCGTGCCGATGTTTCCGTTCATGCCCAGCGAGAGGAACATACCGAAAATGTAGATCGGCAGAAGTGGGATAACGAAGCCCCAGATCACCTTGATAACAACGTTTTCGAATTCCTTGGTAATCGCATAGAGATTGTCGGATTTCACAGTGGTCATGGCCACGCCAATGCAGAAGGACAGAAGTAGGGCCGTCATCACCTCAAATGGTGCTGGCATCTCAACAGTGAAATAGGGCTCGAGTGCACCAGCATCGATGTCGGATACCTCGGTATTGAGCGTTTGTCCAGCCAGCAAAGTGGGGTACAGGGCCTGGGTCAGACCATACGCAACAAGGCCCGCCACGATGGTTGAGCCATAGGCAATTCCCGCAGTGATGCCCAGCCACTTGCCGGCGCCCCGCCCGAGGCCGGCAATTGCCGGAGCCACGAGCGCAAGAATAAGAATGGGGATGAAGAAGCCGAGGAAGTTTGAGAACAGGCCGTTATATGTGGCAAAAGCCCTGCCAAACCACTCTGGGGCAAACTGGCTAACGATGATGCCCAAAACTATCGCGACGATAATCTTGAACAGCAGAGAGTTGAGAACACTCTTGAATGTCATGATTGAGTCTTTTCTATGGTTGATACCACGTCGATGTTCGCGCCCGATGATAAATGCTTTAATATCTACCAAGCGACACGAAATGTATATTACAGCAGGATGCGAATAATTTGAACCAGCTTTCTCGCCAGCTAGGAAGCGGGATAGACTAAAGGGCATGCTCGTAGTCGGAATCATTTTCCTCATCTTGGCCGCGGTCCTTATTGTCGTCGGCGGCCTTGCCACGCTCCGCAAGCTTCCTGGAAATAGCGTCGTTGGTTTACGCTTGGCGGAGATCCGCAAATCTAAAGAAGCCTGGGATAACGCCCACGCTGTCGCGGGCCCGTTCTGGTTCCTGGGCGGTATCGCTTTAATATTCGGTGGCATCATCGCACTGCGCGCGGAGGGATGGATGTGGCTTATCCCCGCGCTCACCTTCGTCGTCGCAGTCCTCGCGCTGTCCATCGGTTCAAACATGGGCGCCCGCGCCTCCTACCTGTGGAACCAAGCCCACAAAGAGGAAGAAGGCTGCGGTGATTCCTGCAACTGCGGCAATGGCGGGTGCGGGGGAGAAGCGCCGACTGTAGACGTCTCCGCGGCCCGCGCAGCCGCGGAACGCGCCGATAACATGAACAAGAATTAGAGCTCCCTTTAAAGCACAGTGACGTAATCTATCGTTGTATTCCTATCTAAAACCGTTTCGTCACATTCAAATAAATACGTTACTCCGCCAACCATGGGAACCCCCACCATGGGCGGAGCCATTTTTCTTTATCCTGTGCCCACACTGAGAAGTGTGCACCAACACTATGGGAGAACGGGGCGGCGCCGTGACAAGACACGATCACCGGCGCACCATGGATCCCATGAACAGAGTTGCAAACATCCGCACGTTTCGAATCATCGCTGCCGCCGCGCTCAGCCTCAGCATTCTAGGGGCAGGAGCTACTTATGCTCTTGCTAGCGATACCCGCACCGGGCACACAGTAGCCGGAACAATCTATAACGACGTCGGCACAAACTACGGTGCCTATGACTTCAGCGGCAGTAGGGAAGAAGAGCTACCCGTGTGGGACGGCAAACTCAGCTAGCAGCCCATCATCCTACAGAACGCACTCGATCAATCAGATAGAGTAATCAACATGACTACATGTTCACGCCGTCTCTTCCTGCTTGGTACCGCCACCACCTTTGCCGGGGTTTACCTCGCCGCTTGCGGCAAGGAGCCTTCCGCAGAGATCGCTGCGACAGAAATCCCCGTCGGCTCAGCCATCATTGTGGACAAAGTGATTTTCGCTCAACCCACAGAAGGGGAGTTCAAGGCATACTCGCAGACCTGCCCACACCAGGGCTCCCTCATTACGAAAATTGAGGGAATGACTGCCACCTGCACTAGCCACTACTCCAGCTTTGACCTCAGTAGTGGTGAAGTCACCGGCGGACCCAGCCCCAAACCGCTTACAGAGTATGGCGTAGAAAACAACGGGGGAACAATCAAGAACGTCTCCGCCTAAAGGAGCTCTCTGGAGACTCAGGGGACTGAAAAGATGTTTCACGTGAAACCGTGAGGGGCGTCTAGACTCTCTTCTATGATTGAGCGCCTCAAAAGACTCGACCCCCTCATCGTCCTCATCCTCTTCGCCGTCGCAATCGCTATCGTTTTTCCCGCGCGCGGAAGCTTTGCAGACGGCTTCGATGTCTTCACAAATATTGCGATCGCCCTTCTCTTCTTCCTCTACGGCGCTCGACTCTCAACGCGCGAAGCCGTCAACGGCATCAAACACTGGAAGCTCCATCTCACCATTCTGGCGTTTACCTTCGTGGTCTACCCGATCATCGGCCTCGCGCTCCGCCCGCTCACCGCGTTCATCCCCAACGATCTTTACTTGGGAATTCTCTACCTCACGCTCGTACCATCCACGGTGCAATCATCGGTAGCCTTTACCTCAATCGCGCGAGGAAATGTTCCCGGAGCAATCGTCTCCGCGTCTGCATCAAACCTTGCCGGAGTCGTGATTACTCCATTGCTGGTCATGGCACTCATGGGCGCGGGAGACGGCATCCATATCGATAGTTCGGTTTTCTTTGAGATTTCCGTGCTGCTGCTACTGCCCTTCGTGCTCGGCCAACTCACCAGAAAATGGGTCGGCAACCTCGCAGCAAGCAAAGCCACGAAGGTGGTGGACCGTGGCTCCATCGCGATGGTGGTGTATGCAGCCTTTTCGAAAGGAATGGTTGACGGGATCTGGGCGTCGATTAGCGTATGGCAGATCCTGTTTCAGATTGTGTTCTCAACTGCATTCGTCTTCTTCATGCTGTGGTTAACCAAGATCGTGAGTAAAAAGTTGGGATTCAGCAGGGAAGACATCATCGCTATCCAGTTCTGTGGCTCGAAAAAATCCTTGGCCACAGGCCTTCCCATGGCATCGGTCATCTTCGCCTCTGGCGGTACCTCTCTGGGGCTGCTCATCCTCCCGCTCATGATTTACCACCAAGTGCAGCTTATGATTTGCGCGTCTATGGCGGCTCGCTACGCGCGGGTAGAGTGAGAGCACATGAAAAAGCTTTATGTTCGCACCACCATGACTGTCCCAGAGGTCGGCACCGCCATCCATATCGCGGAGCTGGAGGAAATCAACGCCGAAGCCTGCACCATGCTGCGCATGATTGCCCTCGCACCAAATGACGCCATCGTCGGTGCCGCCACGCCAACCGCCTCAGTAGGTGACGCCAACATCCCACAGAGCGTCGTGCCCCACCCCGATACCTACGACAAGTACCCCGACATCGACGCCGAGCTTATCGACGCCTTCCAGTTCCACTCCCTGTGGACCGAGGCCATCGCCCTGTACGGGGACTTTTAAAGCACCAGGTTCACTAACACCATGTACACGGCCGTGCCACCGAAAATGGACAAGCCCGAGTTTCGGCGCCACAGGTGAAGCGCGGCGGTAGCTGCTGCGCCCACTAGGGGAGCGATGAGGCTTCCCGTGTCCTGGGTCTAACTAAACAAGGTATAGACCACAAGCACCGTCATCACGCCCACGGGCATGGTGAATCCCAGCATGCTGATGAACTGGCTTCCTTTAAGCGCTTTGACGAACCCGAAAGGCAGCCACCGCAAGAGGACGGTGACTAGTCCTACGGGGATCAAAACGGCGAAAATGCTACCGAGGGTTACTCCGCCTGGCATGTCGGCTCCCTCCGCAGAATCAGCGCATTGTCGATACGCGGGGAGAAGTAGCGCACCACCAAGAGTACAAAGTAGGCACTCAGCGCCACCATGAGCAGCTGCCCAGGAAATAGAAAGCTCGCGAGGATTCCCAGAGCCGCCGCAGACAGAGGGAGGGAGTAATCCTTGTTGTTCTGGAAAGAGTCAATGGCAAGCACAATGAACAGGGCAACGAGGGCAAACTCCAAGCCCTTCACCGAGGGCGGAATGGCCTGGCCTGCCACCGCGCCGATGATCCCGGAGCCGACCCACAGCACTTGGCAATACAGCTGCACGCTAAAAACAAACACGCCGCTTGGGCGAGAGTTTCGGGGAAAGGCGGAAAGGACGGCATAGGATTCGTCGGTCAGCGCGTATGTCGAATAGGCGCGGCCGAGGCGGCTCGAAATCTCATCGCGTGGAAAGGTCAGACCGTAGAAAATGTGCCGAAAATTGACCATGAAACCCGTCACCGCGGCAACGGCGGGCGTCACGCCGCCGGTCACCATGGAAATGGCAAGGAATTCCATCGAGCCAGCGTAAATAACGATGGAAAAGATGGGGGTCCACCACCAGTCGAAACCGGTCTGGACCATGAGCACGCCGAAGGCAAGGCCCAGCGGCACCACCCCGACGGCGATGGGCATGCAGGTCCGTACTGCCTTAATGATCTCCGCACGCATGGCAGAGATGTTAGCGCAGAGGAAAAGGAAGAGCGCTAATTATCTTCATCGATATAGCGCGGGAAAGTGGCAAACAGCGGCAGGGGCATGGCCTGGCGGCGCATGACATCCGACCACGTGTCCGTAGAGCCTGAGGAGACCACGTCCTGGGGCAGGGCAGGGGCCACGTACCACTCACCGCGGTCAATTTCCTCATCGAGCTCACCCGGGCCCCACTCGAAATGACCGGCAAAAAAGCGCATACCCTCTACTAATTCGGTGACGGCATCCGGACCGACGCGCAGATCGACGAGTGCCACACGTGGGGCCAGGCGGCTCAGCGCCGGCTGCTTCTCAATGTCCACGCCCTGCTTAGTCAGCGCCACACCAATGGCCGCCTGCTGATTGTGCGGACCACCGATGTAGAGGGCCTGCGGCTTAGCAACCACAGGTAACCACTCCGGCATAACGTTGAAAACGGCGACCTCGGAGCGTTTAGTCAGGTCCACGCCATAGGTATGCCCGGCATGCTGCTCAGTGATGAGAATGACGGAGCGATTGTAGTGGGGCGCGAGCACGTCGGGAGCCGCCACGAGAAGCTGGCCAGGGGCGGGATCGTTGCGCTCAAGGGCGTTGAAGAGTCTGTCTGCGTACATCCCTATCTAGAATTCCACCACTCGCGCAGCTTCGCAATAGCAACTTCGCGCTCCAGCGGGCCTTCCTCGAGGCGCAGCTCCTTGAGGTAAGACCACGCCTTGCCCACCTCGGGACCGGGCTCAAGGCCGAGTATCTCCATAATCTCGTTGCCGTCGAGGTCGGGACGTACGCGAGCGAGATCCTCCTTGGCGGCGATATCCGCGATGCGCTCTTCCAGCTGATCGTAGGTGCGCTGCAGGCGGCGGGCCTTGCGCTCATTACGGGTAGTGCAATCTGCGCGCACAAGCTTGTGCAGGCGCGGGAGGAGATCACCGGCATCGGTGACGTAGCGGCGTACAGCAGAATCGGTCCACTGGCCATCGCCGAAGCCGTGAAAACGCATGTGTAAGTAGACCAGCTGGCCGATGTCCTCGGTCGTAGCCTTGGGGAACTTCAGCTTGCGCAGGCGCTTGCGGGTGAGCTTCGCGCCCACCACCTCGTGATGGTGGAAGCTGACCTTGCCATCGGTGGTGTCACGGGTATCCGGCTTGCCGATGTCATGGAGCAGGGCCGCCCAGCGCAGAATCAGGTCCGGGCCTTCTTCCTCCTGCTCCATGGCCTGGCGCAGTACGGTCAGCGAGTGCGCGTACACGTCCTTATGCTGCGCGTGCTCGTCGGGAGCCATGCGCAACGCCGGAATCTCCGGAAAAACATAGTCCGCAATACCGGAATCAACGAGCAGGTCAATGCCCTTCCACGGCGCGGTGCCACAGATGAGCTTGTTGAGCTCCACCTGCACGCGCTCCACGGTGATGCGCTGGATTTCGCCTGCCATGTCGATCATGGCATCGCGCACGCGCTGGGCGACGTCAAACTCCAATTGCGCCGCAAAACGCGCAGCACGAAGCATGCGGAGGGGATCATCGTGGAAAGAAATCTCCGGCGCATCCGGGGTATCGAGGATGCGCTTCGCCAAGTCATCAAGCCCACCCATCGGATCGTGGAATTCACGCGTGCCGTCCGAGCGCAGCTCGATGGCCATGGCATTGACCTTGAAATCGCGGCGCACGAGATCACCCTCGAGGGTATCGCCGTACATGACCTCGGGGTTGCGGGACTGCCCGTCATAGCTATCTGAGCGGAAAGTCGTGATTTCAATCTGCTGGCCCTTATAGGCCGCCGAAACCGTACCGAAGTCAATGCCGGTATCCCATACGGTCTCCGCCCACTCTTCGAGAATGGAATAAACCACATCGGGCCGAGCCGGAGTGGTGAAGTCGAGATCGTTGCCCAGACGGCCAAGTAGGGCATCGCGGACGGAGCCGCCGACGAGGTAGAGGGGGGCGTCGTGAAGCGCAAAGCGCTCCACCAGGCCGCTTAAGAGGCCACTGAGCCGGCTGACGGTAGCGTCCGCGCGGGCAAGAACGCCGATTAGCTGAGTGTCCTGAAAATTCACGGATCGAAGTCTACTACGATTAGCAGGGATGACTAAGAACACGCCAGGGTCCAAACGCCGCCGCCGGCGGGGCGCGGGCCACCGGAACCACCGCACGGGACGCCCCCAGCGCACGTCCACCAACCGCATGACCACGCGGGATGAAACCTCCGCCGGCGGACTCGTCGTGTCCGGATTGGCGGAGGCCGTCGACGAAGACGGCAACGTGGACCTGTCCCAGATCTATGTGGCGCTCATCGGCAGGTTGGACCGCCGTGGGCGGCTACTGTGGTCCATGCCGAAGGGGCATGTGGAAAATGGCGAAGCCAAGGAACTCACCGCTGAGCGCGAGGTCTGGGAGGAGACGGGAATCCACGGCAAGGTCTTCGCAGATCTCGGCATGATTGATTATTGGTTCGTCTCCGATGGGGTGCGCATTCACAAAACAGTGCACCACCACCTTCTGCGTTTTGTGGACGGCATCATGAATGACGAGGATCCTGAGGTCACGGAGGTGTCCTGGATCCCGGTCTCCGAGCTCATCGAGCACTTGGCCTATGCGGACGAGCGCAAGCTGGCTCGCATTGCCCACGACCTCCTCCCGGATCTCGCGCGAAAGGAAGCTGCCGCAGGAAAGGCGACCCCACGGTGAGGTGGCGCGCAGCGGCGGCCATCGCGGCGCTGGCAGTGGGCTGCGCCGTCCCCGTGGCCCAAGCACAAACTCCCGATACTGGGATCACTGACTCCCACTATTGGCTCGGCTCTCGCGGTCCCGACGAGCTGGAGCTCAGCCTGCTCAGCGCAACGGAGGCGCGGGTAGGGGAGACGCTCAAGCTACAACTGCGCATCCACAACCCAACCGAAAGCGCCGTTGATGACTTGCAGATAACCTCCCGGCGCAGCACTGCCGTGAACTCCACCACGCAGGCCCGCCAAGAGCTCGCTGCGGGTTCCTTTCCTTATTATGGAGCGACACTCGGCGCAGGAAAGCTTGAGCCGGGGGAGAGCCGCGAGCTGACCGTGGAGGTTCCCACCGCATTGGGCGAGGACTCCACGCTCGCCATCACGGAACCTGGCGCCTACCCGCTCCTGTTCACGCTCACCGGCACCCGCGGCGGCCAGGCCGCCAGTTTCGCGGAGGAGCGGACAATCCTGGATTTCCAAGGAGAAGAAACGGCTCCCGACGACGAGGGCGAGCATTCCTTTTCCTTGGTCTATCCCGTCACCGCCGAAGTAGACGTGGTGCCGGGGGATACTGGTGGCGAGGAGCTCATCTTAGAAAGCGAGCAGCTGGCTGAACAGCTCTCCCCGGGCGGGCGGCTCGATCAACTGCTCGATGCCTACCTGCAGCATGATCTGCACGGTTCCGGCTGTATGGCCTTGGACCCCGCGCTTGTCGACGCCGCCGACCGCATGTCCGCCGGCTACACCGTCAACGAGACGCGCCCCTCCACAGCCAAACACCCCACACGCCTGCGCGATTCCTGGTTTAGCAGCGCCGATTCCGATCGCGGCACGCCCGGCGCGGGTGCTCAGGACGCCGCAGCATGGCTAGAAAAACTAAAGAAGGTGGACTGCCGCATGCTCATGCCGTGGGCCAACGCAGACACCGACGCCGTGGCCAAAGTGGGCAATGAATGGCTCACCCACGAGGCCGTAGAACAAGGCGCAGACACCATCGAGCGCATCCTCGGCGCCCCGCTCAGCACGCAGCTCACCGCACCTGCCTCTGGGACGAGCGAGCATGCGATGTCCGTTCCGCTGTTGGTGGCGGATAATTCCGAGTGGGCAGGCAAGGCCGCCACCTTCGATGCCTCCCTCGGCGCACTCTTGGCCCAAACCGGGTCGAAGCCGCAAACCACCGGGTACTCCAATCCGGAGCTGCGCTACGATTTCTCGATCGATTCGGAGCAGGCGAGGGCGCTGACGGCGGGGGCGTCGATAAGCGTGGCGTCTGCACAAGAGGAGACCGTTGCCAAGCTGCCGAATTACCAGGACCCTGCCGCCGCACGTTCGGTGATGGAAGCAGCGCAGCGGCTCCTCGATACTGGGCGCCTCCAGCCCCGCCCCGTTACCGCGCTAGAGGTGGAGGAGGGCAGTGGGAGTCCCGGCAGCCCCTACCCGGACCCTTCAGCCTTTCACGACGCCGAGATCACACAGGTAACACAGCAGGCGCGCTATACCGACGAGTTGATGTCCATCATGGTCAACGACCCCAGTATTGCCATGACGCGCTACGACTTCACGGCGCCCCTGCGCCACGATCTGCTCACGGCGCTCAGCGCGACCGGCCGCTCCAGCCTGCACGGTTTTCCGACTTCGGTGACGCAGAGCCGCTCCCGGTTGGAGAAGAACGCGGATATGCTTCGCGAGCTCCGCGCCTCCGTATCCCTCATCCCACCGGGCAACGTGTATACCCGCGTCTCAGAGTCATCGCCGCTGCTCATCGTGGCGGAGAACGGCCTGCCGCTGCCTGTCGACGCCCACCTGGCTTATGACGCCCCCGACGGCGCCACGTTGAACACGCAGAACATGATTCACATCCCGGCCAAGGGATCCATTACCGTGTCCATGACCGCTGACCTGCCCAGCAACGCTGACCAGACGTCGCTGCGCCTGTGGCTAGCAACACCATCTGAGCACCTGATTTCGGATCCAATCGACATCACGGTGCAGACGCGTGCCGGTATCGTTAGCGTCTATGGAGTCGGCGCGATCGCCGCGCTCGCCCTCGCCCTAGCTGCCCTGTTCCGTCTGGGTAAGCGGAAGAAAAAGAAGTCTCACGGATAGTTTTTCTCTATGACACATGAACCTATGTCTGGTGCCCGTCGACGCATTGTCACGCCCTCGCCGCCGGCACCGGTCCCGGAAAAGCGCGCGCCGAGCGGCGTCGTAGCTGTCGACGACGAACTCGAGGACCGTTCGGGACTGAAGGGCAAGTCTGCCTCGACCCCAAGTGAGTCCGCCGGCGAGAAGAACTCCGACGGCGCCGTCGTCCGCGCGACCGGCTCCATGGCTATCGCAACGTTGATTTCCCGCATCACGGGATTCATTCGCAACGTGCTCATCGGCTCTTCGCTTGGCCCGGCCATTTCCTCCGCCTTTACCACGGCGAACCAGCTACCCAACCTCATCACGGAGATCGTGCTGGGTGCGGTGCTGACCTCACTCGTGGTTCCAGTGCTGGTGCGCGCGGAAAAGGAGGATGCAGACCGCGGCGAAGACTTTGTCCGGCGCCTCTTCACACTGGCCTTCTCCCTGTTGGCCACGATCACGGTGCTTTCCTGTATTTTTGCCCCGCAGTTAACGCGCATGATGTTGCCGGAAGACGGCGAGGTCAATGCCGTGCAGGCGACCTCCTTTGCCTACTTGCTGCTGCCGCAGATCTTCTTCTACGGGCTTTTCGCGCTCTTCCAAGCGGTGCTCAACACGAAGAACATCTTCGGGCCAGGCGCGTGGGCACCGGTGGTCAATAACATCATCTCGATTTCGGTGCTGGTGGCCTACCAGCTGGTGCCGGGCAGTCTGCATCCCGATGCGCCCTCGCCGATCACGGACAAACACGTGTTGCTTCTTGCGCTGGGCACCACGGCGGGCGTGGTGGTGCAATGCCTCATCCTCTTTCCTTATCTCAAGAAGGCGGGCATTAACCTCAAGCCGCTGTGGGGCCTGGATGACCGCCTCAAGCAGTTCGGCGGCATGGCCATGGCAATCGTGGCCTATGTGGCGATTTCCCAGTTGGGTTACGTCATCACCTCCCGCGTGGCGGCGCATGCGGATAAAGGCGCACCCTTTACCTACCAGCAGGCCTGGCTGCTTTTGCAGGTGCCCTATGGCGTCATCGGCGTCACGCTACTCACCGCGATTATGCCGCGCCTTTCCCGCAACGCCGCGGACGGTGACGTCAAGGCCGTGGTCCGGGATCTCACGCTCGGCACAAAGCTGACGTTTATCGCCCTGATCCCGATCGTCATCTTTATGACGGGCTTCGGCATCCCGATCGCCCGCGGCCTCTTCCAGTACGGCGCCTTCGACGCCGACGCGGCCGAGCTGCTCGGCCTCACGCTGAGCTTCTCCGCCTTTACCCTCATCCCCTACGCCCTCGTGCTGCTGCACCTGCGCGTCTTCTACGCCCGCGAGGAAGCGTGGACGCCGACGTTTATTATCGCCGGCATCACGCTGACCAAGGTCGTGCTCTCCCTGCTAGCCCCGCACGTTGCGGACTCCCCGGAGCGCGTGGTCATCCTGCTGGGTACGGCCAACGGCTTCGGCTTCGTGGCCGGCGCAGTGATCGGCGGTTTCCTGCTCAAGCGCAAGCTGGGCAGCCTGGGCGGCCGCGCGGTCATCGCCACCACCGTGTGGTCGGTGCTGGCCTCCATCGTGGGCCTAGTCGTAGCCTACGCCTTCAACTACGGCATCAATTTCGTGCTCCCGGCCGAGGTTCCGCCGTTTGTGTACCTGCTCAAGCTCGCCGTCGTGGGCCTAGTGTTCGTGATCGTGACCGGCATCGTGCTCTCGCGTTCGGGCCTGCCGGAAGTCATCAACCTAGGCCGCCAGCTGCAGCGTATTCCGGGCATGTCACGCTTCATCAAGATCGAGCATGCAGAGGCTATCGAGGTCGAGGAACCGGAGCAGCTGGAGTTCCAGCCGATCTTCAGCGTGGATGCCTTCAACTCTTCGCCGGTGCCACCGCCGATGTCTGCCGGTATCGTGCGCGGTCCGCGCCTGGTGCCGGGCGCCCCTGTCTCCGATGGCCGCTTCCGCCTTCTCAAGGACTATGGTTCCGCCCCGGGTACCCGCTTCTGGAAGGCCCGCGAGCAAGCAACTGGACGCCTCGTATCTCTGACCTTCGTAGACACCACGGGCGAAGCTCCGATGGCACCGGCCACCCCGGCCGTGGCTGCCCGCCGCTCCGCGGAGGTATCCCGCTCCACGCGCCGCTTGGCGGAGATGGAGCTGGATGCCATGGCGAAGAACATCGATATCCTGTCCTACCGCCAGGGCTGCCTCGTCGTGGCGGATTGGGTGGAGGGCACGTCCCTGAAGACGGTCTCGGAGGATGAGGACCTCGATCCCCGCGCCGTCGCCCACGCCTTGGCACCGCTGGTGCGCACCACGGCCGCCGCCCACGCGGCGGGACTCGTGCTGGGCATTGAAAACCGCAACCGCATCCGTATTTCCACCGAGGGCATTGCCACCTTGGCCTTCCCAGCGGTGCTGCACAGCAACGATGAGGAAACTGACCGCTCGGCGCTGGCCTCCGCCATCTCTCTCCTGGTGGAGTCCACCAGCCCAACACCGGAGGTGCTACAGGAGATTGCTACCGACGCTGAAGAGGGCGAGGACTCCGATCTCGAGGACATCGCCCACCGCTTGGCGGCCTTCGCCGGCGATGGCGACGACGGCGAGGAGACCCTCCAGATTCCAGTGGAGGAGACCCCGCGCAAGGAGGACCCGAGCCCCGCTCCGGGTTTCGGCGGCCGCGGCTATTCTGGCTCCGGCATCATCGTGCTCGGCGTGCTGGCTACCCTCTTCGTCGTGGCGATGGCCGCACTCAGCGTGTGGATTCTCTCCCAGGTGGGTAATGAAAAGACTTCCCCAGTGGTGACGAAGAGCGAATCCACGACGGAAACGACCTTCCCCAACGTGCCGCCGGTGCTCTTCAAGGACGTGAAGACCACCTCCGTTCCGGAAGGCAAGGAAGTATCTGGTTCATGGTCCACGAAGAAGGCAGACACTGGACTCCTGCTCAGCATTGACAAGCCCACGCAACTTCGCGCGCTTCCGCTGCAACAGAGCAAGTCCACCGGCGCGAAGTATGAGGTTTATGGCGTCAATACCAAGGACTTCGATCCCACGAACCCTAAAGCCGCGACGCTGACCGAGCTCGCACACGGCACCCTGACGAGCGCACGCCAAGACATCGAGCTCAAGGAGAAGCCCGTGGCCTTCGACGGCGCCCTCATCGTCTTCACCGACATGCCCAAGTCCGGCTCCGTCACGCTGAAGGAGGCCACCCTGGTGGGCATCCCCACCAACTAACCCACCACCTCACGCATTTCCCCAGACCTCGATCCCGAAACTCCCTGCGTGCTCACTCAGACGCATAACGCGCTTAACGACGCCCACCTGCAGGTTTCGGGTTGCAGGTCTGGGGCTTTATTGTTCTTGCGATTTCTTCCCTTGACAGATAAGAGAAGGAGCGTATAATTATTGTTGTCACGTCAACAACCTAGAGAAACCTAGAAGAAACGAGGAAACCATGACTATCACCGCAGGAACCTACGCACTGGACGCAGCACACACCACTATTGGCTTCGTCGCACGCCACGCCATGATCACCAAGGTGCGCGGCAACTTCAACGAGTTCGAAGGCACCCTAACCGTAGGGGAGAACATTGCTGACTCCGCCGCCACCGCCACGGTGAAGACCGCATCCATCGACACCAAGAACGCTGATCGCGATGCACACGTGAAGGGCGAGGACTTCTTCGACGTTGAGAAGTTCCCGGAGATGACCTTCACCGCGACCAAGTTCGACGTTAACGAGGCAGGCGAGGGCACCGTCACTGGTGACCTCACCATCAAGGGCACCACTAAGTCCGTCGACTTCAAGGTTGACGAAGCCGGCGTGGCCGAGGATCCCTTCGGCAACACCCGCTTGGGCTTTGAGGCTAAGACCTCCATTAACCGCCTCGACTTCGGTATCGACTTCAACGCTCCGCTGAAGACCGGCGGCGTGCTGGTCTCCGAGGAGATCAAGATCGAGCTCGAGGTTTCTGCCATCAAGCAGTAAGCCATAAAGCGCGAAACCTATTCGTAGGAAGTAGTTCTTAGTTGTTGCCCGTAGTGCCCATTTTGGTACTGCGGGCAACGGCTTTTTTGTTGCGGAGTTGTTTGAAACAACTTTGAGTGACCGGCATGTGATACGCACCGCAGCGACGTTTAAGATGTAGCGCATGACTACCGCAAACCTCACCCATGCAGAAGCTACCGCCCGCAGCGCCGCGCTGCGCCTGAGCACCTACGAGCTGCACCTCGACGTCACGAGCGCGCCCACCGACGCCGATTCTTACGAGGTCACCTCGCGTATCACGTTCACCACCACCGAGCCCGAGACCTTCGTGGATTACTTGGGCAAGGCCGTGCACGCCGTGCGCGTCAACGGCGAAAAGGTGGAGAACACCTTCGACGGTGGACGGGTCTACCTGAGCAACCTTCCAGTGGGGGAGGAACTCACCGTGGAGATCACCGGCTCCTCCTATTACTCCCGCACCGGCCAGGGCCTGCACCGCATGCACGACCAGGCCGATGACACTACGTACCTCTACTCGCACCTCGAGCCATCCGATGCCCGCCGCATCTTCCCCTGCTTTGACCAGCCGGATCTCAAGGCCAGCTACGCGGTACACCTCACCGGCCCTCAGGGCTGGCAGCTGCTCAGCAATCAACCGGAGGTTGGCCGCGAGAAGACTGAGGGCGGGGAAGTGGCACACTTCGCGCCGACCCCTCTGCTGTCGACGTATTTGACGGCGTTTGCGGCGGGGCCGTACGTCGAGAAGCACAGCACCTGGACCGCACCCGATGGCTCCTTGGAAGTGGAGCTGCGCGCCTTTGCCCGCGCCTCCATGGCTGAATACCTGGATGATGAAATCCTGCAGGTCACAGCACAAGGCATGGACTTCTTCCACAGCAGTTTTGGCTACCCGTACCCGTGGGGCAAGTACGATTCCATCTTCGTTCCGGAGTACAACCTGGGCGCCATGGAGAACCCCGGCCTCGTGACGTTCACGGAGCACTACCTCTTCCGTTCCGCCGCCACCCGCGCGCAGCATGCCGGGCGCACGAACACCATCCTGCACGAGATGTCGCACATGTGGTTCGGTGACTTGGTCACCCCGCAGTGGTGGGATGACCTGTGGCTCAAGGAGTCCTTCGCGGAATTCATGGGCGCGGATTCCTCCGTGCACGCCACCGAGTACGCCGAGGCGTGGGTAAACTTCGCTGGCCAGCGCAAGAACTGGGCCTACCTGCAGGATCAGCTGCCCACCACGCACCCGATCAAGGCCGAGATCCTGGACGTGGATGCCGCACGCCAGAACTTCGACGGCATCACTTATGCCAAGGGTGCGGCGGTGCTCAAGCAGCTGGTGCACTACGTGGGCCGGGAGAACTTCTACGCCGGCGCGCGCGACTACTTCCAGGAGCACGCCTTTGCTGCCGCCACCTTCGACGACCTTCTCAAGGCGCTGAAGAAGCACACCGACCGCGATCTCGACGCCTGGTCCACCGCCTGGCTGCGCACGTGGGGCCCGGATACACTGACCCCGGAGTTGCACGCAGACGGAGACAAGATTCACGAGCTCGCCATCGCGGTCGAGGCCGAGGACACCACGCGCCCGCACCGCCTCAACGTGACGTTATTCGACAACTCCCTGAACAAATACGCCACCCTCGACGTCGATCTGGAGGGCGAGCGCACCATCCTCGACGAGGCATCTGGACTTCAGGCGCCGGCATTGTTGCTGCTGAACGACGGCGACCACACCTACGCCAAGGTCCGCTTCGACGAGACCTCCTTGGAGACCATCCGCACGCGCCTGTCTGCGGTTCCGGATGAGCTTTCCCGCGCGGTCATCTGGACTTCCCTGTGGAACCTCACCCGCGATGGCGAGTGGCCCGTACGCTCCTACCTGGACACGGTGCTCAACCACGCCCCGGCGGAGTCCAACCCGACGCTTCTGACCACTGCCTTTGCCAATGCAAGCTATGCCATTGACCACTTCGTGGGCGAGGGTGTTCGCGAGGAGATCCGCGCCGACTACGCCGAGCGCCTCTGGGAGGTTCTACAGAAGGCCCCGGACGGCTCCGACGCACAGCTCACCTTCGCCCGCGCTGCCATCCAGGCGCTGGCCGCCACCCCGGAGGAGTCCGGCACACAGCGCCTGCGCGCGCTTTACGACGGCTCCCTCGACGGCCTCGCCCTCGACCCGGACATCCGCTGGGCCATCCTCCGCGCCTTGGCCGCCCGCGATGCCGTCAGCGCCGAGGAGCTGGAGGCGGAGAAGGAGCGCGATAACACGCTCACCGGTGCCGCCGCCTACCTGGGCGCCTCCCACGCTTTCCCATCTGCCGAGCTCAAGCGCGAAGTCTTCGACCTCGTGCGCACGCCGGGCAAGTACTCCAACGCGGAGGTGGATTCCCTGCTCGCGGCGTTCAACGCGCCGCGCTCGGCCCACCTCACCGAGGCCTTCGCCCAGGAGTATTTCGATTCTCTGGCGAAGCTCTGGGAGGAGCACCCCATCGAGATTGCCAACCGCCTCGTCCGCGGGCTCTACCCGGATCTCGCAATGGCCGACGCCGCTACCAGCGATTTCTTGAGCAGTGAACGTCCGCGTGCACTTCGCCGCGTGCTGCTGGAATGCCAGGATGCGCTGCGTCGCGCGCAACGCGTGCGTGCGTGCCGCGCAGTGATCGCGGCACGTTAGAAGCGGCGCGTAGCGGACAGCAGAATCTTCCCGTAAACTCGCAGACACATTAACGGGGGGACAATCACAAACCATCAGCTTCGGCTGGGGGACTGTGTTGACCCACTTGTCATTGCTCAAGTTTCCGGGGGGATTCTTAGTGTCAGCACAGCCGACCGATCGTGAACTCGTCGATGCCTTCATTGGCGGAGATACCAAGGCCTTTTCAGCAATCGTCGAAAAGCACCGCGCGCGCCTGACCGCCATGGCGCGGCGCTATACGCGCAACGATGATGATGCACAGGACATCGTGCAGGAGGCCCTGCTCAAGGCCAGCTGCAATATGGCCTCCTACCGGCACGATGCCACGCTGAGCACGTGGCTGCACCGACTGGTGATGAACTCCGGCTATGACTTCCTCAACCACCGCTCGAACCGAGAGAACGCCTCCCTGGATGCAGAGATCATTGAGGATGACCGCAACTATGCGCTCGCGCACAACCCTAGCGAAAACCTGGCGGAACGCATCACGGTGGCCCAAGCGATGGAAACCTTGCGCCAGGACCAGCGCGAGGCGCTCTACCTCACCGATGTTGCAGGCTATCCCATCGATACGGTGGCTAAGGTACAAGGCGTGGCGCCTGGGACGGTGAAGTCACGGCGAGCTCGAGCTCGGCAAGTGTTGCGTGCGGCGATAGACTGAGGGCGAGTAGAATCTGAGTCTTACTTAAAAATTATCGTTACAAGGGAGTTTTTAGTGACTATCCACGATGTCGCCATCGTCGGCTCCGGCCCTGCCGGCTATACCGCAGCGCTCTACGCAGCACGCGCCGAACTCAATCCCATCGTCTTCGAGGGCTTTGAATACGGTGGCGAACTCATGAACACCACCGAGGTAGAGAATTACCCGGGCTTCCAGAAGGGAATCATGGGCCCTGAGCTCATGGAAGAGATGCGCGCCCAAGCCATCCGCTTCGGTGCCGACCTGCGCATGGAAGTTGTAGATTCCGTCGAGCTCGAAGGTGAGGTGAAGAAGCTGCATGTGGGCGACGAGGTTTATGAAGCCCGTGCTGTCATCCTCGCTACCGGTGCCGCTCCGCGCTACCTGGGTATTCCGGGCGAATCGGAGCTAACTGGCCGCGGCGTGTCCGCGTGTGCCACCTGCGATGGCTTCTTCTTCAAGGACCACAACATTGCCGTCGTCGGCGGCGGCGATTCCGCCATGGAGGAGGCCACCTTCCTCACCAAGTTCGCCGAAACCGTCACCATTATTCACCGCTCGGAGAACTTCCGCGCCTCCAAGATCATGCTGGAACGCGCCAAGGAGAACCCAAAAATCAAGTGGCTGACCAACACCACCGTCGAGCGCGTTTTGGAAAAGGACGGCAAGGTCGGTGCTCTCGAGGTCAAGAACGTGCTGACCGGTGAGACCAGCGAGCTGGACCTAACCGCCATGTTCGTGGCCATTGGCCACGATCCGCGCTCTGGCTTCCTCAACGGCCAGGTAGAGACCGATGAGGCTGGCTACGTGGTGGTGGAGCAGCCCTCCACCAAGACCTCGCTGCCAGGTGTCTTTGCCTGTGGTGACTTGGTGGATGACCACTACCAGCAGGCCATTACCGCTGCGGGCTCCGGCTGTCGCGCGGCCATTGATGCGGAACATTTCCTCGCCGAGAACCGTTAGTAATCACATGAGAAACATTAAAAACGTCACTACTGATTCCTTCCGCGCTGACGTCGTAGAGGCAGGCAAGCCAGTCGTCGTGGACTTCTGGGCCGAATGGTGTGGTCCGTGTAAGAAGCTGTCCCCGATCCTCGAAGAGGTTGCCGAAGAACTCGGTGAGGACGTCTCCGTAGTCAAAGTCAACGTCGATGAAGAGCGCACTTTGGGTGCCATGTTCCAGATCATGTCCATCCCATCTGTGCTGATTTTCAAGGACGGCGAGAAGGTCGATGAGTTCGTTGGACTGCGTTCCAAGGCCGACATCGTGGCGCAGGTAAAGAAACAGCTCTAACTGGTATTCTTTAACTCGTTGTTGGCGCACTGTAGTGCGCCTCCTTGATCACGAAAGGGGTAGGTGTGAACCGCGTTTTACGTGTAGGTGACCAGAGCGTTCGGGTCGCCGAAGCACGCGCAACCCTTGCCCGCCTCGGCCTGATGACTGATTACCAGGGGACGTTGTCCGACTGGAAGAAGCAAAAGTACTCCGAAGCCGATAAACACTTTGATAGCGAGCTGGCGGAAGTTCTTAAGGCCTTCCAGCAATCACGCGGCATCGTGCCCAGCGGCGATATCGATGAGCTCACCTTGCGTGAACTGCGCCAAGCCTCTTACACCTTGGGCGCACGCGTGCTGGCCTATGAGCCGGGCAACGTGCAGGTGGGCGATGATGTCTCCCAATTGCAGCAACAGCTCCAGGAGCTCGGTTTCTACCAGGAGCGCATCGATGGCAATTTTGGTGCCCGCACCTATGCGGCCCTGGCGGAGTACCAGTTGAACTCTGGACTGCGCAGTGACGGAATTTGTGGCCCGGAGACCATCAACGCGTTGAACCTCTTGGGTCGGCGCATCACCGGCGGCTCAGCGCACAACATCCAAGAACGTGAGCGTGTCCGCAATGCGGGACCCCAATTGGCCGGCAAGCGCGTTGTCATCGATCCCAGCCTGGGCGGTTTCAACAAGGGCCGCACGGTCAAGGGCCGCTTTGGTGACATCACCGAGGAAGAGATCCTTTGGGATTTGGCCGAGCGAGTTGCTGGCCGCATGATTGCCGCCGGCATGGAGACCATCATCTCCCGCCCGCGTACCGATGATCCTTCTATTCATGATCGCGCCGATATCGCCAATGCCTTCGGCGCTGACTTGGTCATTTCGCTCGCCTGCGACGAGTACCCCACAGAGAAGGCCAATGGCGTGGCCACCTTCTACTTCGGTTCGGAGTCCGGCAATTCTTCCCTCATCGGGGAAACGCTCTCCGGCTTCATCCAGCGTGAGATCGTTGCCCGCACCGAACTGGGTAATTGCCGCAACCACGGCCGCACGTGGGCGCTGCTGCGCCTGACTCAAATGCCGGTGGTCCAAGTAGTTCTGGGGTACCTGACCAGCCCGAAGGACGTGGCTGTTCTGACCAACCCGGATCGCCGCGATGACATCGCCGAGGCCATCGTCGTCTCCGTTAAGCGCCTCTACCTTCTCGACGACGACACCGCCGTGACCGGCACCTACCGCTTCGACGAGCTGCTGCGCGCGGAGCGCTCTTCTTAACGGAGCCTAGGGGGTGCCGTCCAAGACGGTTCCCCTCAAACGGTTCCAGTCAAACGGTTTCCTTGCCCCCCAAACAAACCTTCTACGACGTTCTAAAAGGTTTCCTTGCCCCCAACAGAACCGTTTGAGTAGAGCCTTCTTACTAGAACCATCCTGTATCTAGGCCAGGGCACGGGCTAGGAGGTCTTCGACTGCGGCAGCCGTGAGCAGGTCGAATGCAGGGGGCAGCTCAAGGCGCAAGCGCGGAGTAATGGGGTGATCGCGCACCACCATGAACCCGGCGGATTCCAGCGTTTCCACAGGTAAAAGGCCGATGCGGCCGGGCTTATCCCGCAGAAGATCTTCTGCGGCTTGGGCACCCCGGTAGCCAAAAGCCTCGACAGCGCTAGCTTCGCGGGAGGTGAGGTGCATAATGGTGGCGTCGAGAAGCACCGCCTCCAGGCCCTTTGCCGCACGGTGCGACTTCACGAAGAGCGAGGACACGAGCACAGCATCCTCCGAGACAGGGGAGGTGGGCAGCTTCGCGGCACCGGGGGCAAGGTCAGGCGGGCAGAAGAACACCGTCGCCTCATCACCCACGGTGAAGCCGCATTCGCCGCAGCGCAGCAGCGTGGCGCTGATCCATGCTTCCTTCTCGAAGGCCGGATCAGCGACCGTGGTCTTCAGCTCCCAGAAGATGGATCGGGCCGCCAAGGGGTTGATGGCAACACCTTCCGTGACGGCCTGAACGAACATGGTGGGCTAGCTGCTTTCCTTGCCCTCAATGAGCGCCAGAATGCGCTCAAAGTCTTCCTGGTCACCGAATTCGACGACCATCTTGCCCTTGCGCTTGCCCATGGTGACGGTGACCTTGGTGTCGAAGCGATCTGCCAGACGTTCAGCGGAATCGGTGAAGAACTGCGGCTGTGGGGCGGCAGGCTTCTTCGTTGGCTCGGCCGGCTTACCGTCCCGCTTGTACAGGGTGACGGCTTCCTCCGTGGCGCGCACAGACAGGCCCTCGGCCACAATGCGGTTGGCAATGAGCTCCATGGCCTCAGCATCCGGCAGGCCCAGCAGCGCGCGGGCATGGCCGCCAGACAAGGTGCCAGCGGCAACGCGCTTCTGCACGCTGACCGGCAGCTTCAGTAGGCGAATCATGTTGGTCACCTGCGGGCGGGAGCGGCCGATGCGGTCAGCCAACTCATTTTGGGTAACCCCAAATTCTTCAAGAAGCTGCTGATAGGCGTGCGCCTCTTCCAACGGGTTGAGCTGCACGCGGTGGATGTTCTCCAGCAGAGCGTCCCGCAGGAGGTCATCATCCTTGGTATCGCGCACGATAGCTGGGATTGTAGCCAGGCCCGCCTTGGAGGAGGCGCGCCAGCGGCGCTCACCCATGATGAGCTCGAAGCCGCCCTCCTCAGCAGGGCGGACCACGACCGGCTGCAGCAGCCCAAATTCCTTGATGGAGTGGACCAGCTCCGCTAGATCATCCTCATCGAAGACAGTACGCGGCTGCTTCGGGTTGGGCATGATGTCCCCGACGGAGATCTCGCGGTACGTCGCACCAATCACCGAAGGCTTGGCCTGCCGCTTCTTCGATCCAGAAGACTGCTGGATGGTGGGCGCACCCTGCACCTTTTTCGGCGCAGAACCGTGAGCCCCGCCAGTCGAAGCACCAAGGATAATGTCAGCCGCCGAATCCCCAAGGCGCGGCTTGCGGGAGGGCGCACCCGGGCCGGACGGAATGAGAGCGGCCAGTCCCTTGCCTAGTCCGCCCTGGCGCTGCTCCGGCTTCTGCTCTGCCTTCTTATCTGCCACGGTGTCCTATCCTTCCAATTCCGCGAAAATCTCTGGGCTCACGCCAATGGCACCCGTGGTGGGGTGCGGCGTGTAGTCTCCGCGCTTGTCCAGCTCGCGTGCAGCGGCGGAGTAGGCGCGGGCGCCTGTCGACGACGGGTCATAAGCAATAACTGTCTTACCATAGCCCGGCGCCTCCGAAACACGCACAGAACGCGGGATGACGTTGCCCAAGACGACGGCGCCGAATTGCTCACGCACCTCATTGGCCACTTGCTCAGCCAGCTTGGTGCGGGCGTCGAACATGGTGAGCAGCACGCCGGAGATGTGAAGGTCCTCGTTGAGATGCTCCCGAATCATGGAGATATTGCCCAGCAGCTGGCCCACGCCTTCCAAGGCGTAGTACTCACACTGAATGGGAATAATGACTTCCTCTGCGCACGTCATCGCATTGATGGTGAGCAAGCCTAGGGACGGTGGGCAGTCAATAAATACGTACTCAAAGCCATGCTCTTCGAGGAAGCCGTTGTGCAGGGCGTCATACAGGCGGAACTCGCGGCGGACCAGGGAGACCATTTCAATCTCTGCGCCGGCGAGGTCGATGGTGGCCGGGATGCAGTAGAGGTTCTCATTATCGGGGGAGTGCTGCATCGCATCCTCCGCGCTGCAGTCACCTAATAGAACCTCATAGCTGGATTTAGTGCCGGAAGTATGCTCCGCGCCCACTGCGGTGGAGGCGTTGCCCTGCGGGTCCAAGTCGATCACCAGGACCTTCTTGCCGGCCTCAGCGAGCGCGGCGGCAAGGTTAACGGCGGAGGTGGTTTTACCCACGCCACCCTTCTGGTTCGCGATGGTGATAAGACGAGGATGAGTCATGCCGTCTACTTTAGTTCACGCGCGGGACACGGATAATCGTGGTGCCGTGGATGGTCATGACCTCGGCTTTTCCGCCACCAGCGCGCTTGATATCAGCAGCATCGCGCTCCAGCTCCTCATGCACTGAGGAACCCTTGAGAGCGATCATCTCGCCGCTTTTGCGCACCAGCGGCAGGGACCACTTGGCCAGCTTGCCCAGCGGTGCCACCGCGCGGGAGGTCACGATGTCGGCACCCTTAACGGCCTTCTTCACCGGACCTTCCTCGGCGCGGCCGCGAATGACGGTGACATTATCGAGGCCCAGCAAATCGACGACCTCGTTGAGATAGGTCGAGCGCTTGAGCAACGGCTCGATGAGGGTGATGTTCAGATCAGGACGCGCAATGGCGAGCGGGATGCCGGGTAGGCCGGCGCCACTGCCGACGTCGATAAGCGTGGCGCCCTCCGGCATCACCTCCGCGACCACGGCGCAGTTGATGAGGTGGCGCTCCCACAGGCGCGGGACCTCGCGGGGGCCGATAAAACCACGAGTGGACCCGTCCGTGGCGAGCGAATCGTGATACTTCTGCGCGAGCGGCAGACGCGATCCGAATACGTCAGACGGGTCCAGTGGCACAGTGTCGGACACAGATTCAGTCACTGTGAAAACTCCTGGGTTAAGTTCTAGTTATTGTTCTTGCGGCGCTGCTTCTTGGAGCGATTGTCCTTCTTGCGAGCACCCGGCTTCGGAGCAGAGGTGCGCTTGAGCTCAGCCTTGGCGGCTGCCTCCTCTTCTTCCTCGCGGTCCATCTTGGCGTAGACGATGCGGGTCTGGAAGAAGGTCCACACGGTGTTAGCCAGCATGTAGAAGAGCAGGCCGATGGGCCAGATGAAGCCGGAAAAGACCAGCATTGCCGGCATGAACCACAGCATCATCTTGTTCATCATGGCCATCTGCTGCTGCATCATTTCCGCGTTCTGACCCTGCGGGGTAGCGGTCTTGCCGGCGGCGCGGCGCGCCTCCTGGCGGTTGAGGGTCATGCGGGCGTTGAAGTGTGTGAGCACCGCAATGATGGCAATGAGCGGCACGATGATGACGGCCGCCTGCATGGTAGTGGTTTCCTTAACAATCTCCAGACCGGAGTTCAGGCGCAAGTTGGCCACCAGCGGCACGCCAAAGATCTTCGCGTCCACGAACTGCTTCACCAGCTCGGGCTCGAAAATGTAGTTCGCAATGGAGGCGTTCATCTCCTCCGACATTGCTTCACCCGCCGGGTGGCCAATGCCACCGGCGACGGCAACAGTGCGGTCGAAGGAGCGCAGCACGTGGAACAGACCAATGAACATCGGGATCTGCGCAAACATGGGAAGGCAGCCCGCCACCGGGCGGACGCCAGATTCCTTGTAGATGCGCTGCATCTCCTGCGCCGCCTTGGTCTGGTCATTGGCGTACTTGGTGCGCAGTTCCTGGATTTGCGGCTGGATCTCCTGCATCTTTCGGGAAGAGCGCAGCTGCGTAATGGTCGGCTTGACCATGATGGCCTTGAGCGTCCATGTCAGAAGAACAATGGCGATGATCCAGGTTCCGCCCCATGCGGAATCAAGAACGAAGCTCAAGAGCCAATGCCAGAACCACAAGACGGCTGAAATTGGCCAATAGATGAAATTAAGCACGAGAGTTATTTACCTCAGTTGTTGTTTGGTCGGTACCGGATCAAACCCGCCCGGGTGCCAGGGACCGCACTTGCATAACCTGGCGAGGGCCATGCCCGATCCCTTGAGGGCTCCATGAATCGATATGGCCTCGAGGGCATAGGCACTGCATGTCGGATCAAAACGACAGGTGGAGACCATCTTAAGGCCTGATAGGTGCTTTTGGTAGAAGCGCACCCCGTGAACCAGGACTCTGCCGAAGCCGCGGGCTTCGGGGATCTCCTCACCTTGGGAGTTCAGATATCCCATGTGCTTAGCGCTTTGCGGATATCACGCTCAAGGCGTTCACTGGTGGCCTCGCCGCTGGCGGGCAGGGCGCGGATGACGATGTCAACGTTGGCGGGCAGCATTGTCCCTTTGACACCATCGCGCATGAGGGACATGCACACATGACGAAGCCGTCGGGAGGTGCGGTGGCGAACCACGGCATTCCCGACGGCCTTCGACACGATGAGACCGAACCGCGGCCCAGTGGCCGCGATGGCGTCTTCACCGTCATTAAAGCGCAAATGCACGACGACAGTGCGCGTGCCCGCCCGGCGCCCGCCCTTGATAGTCCTCCGAAATTGCCTCGGGGACGTGAGCTTGTGCTGGGCTGGAAGCATGAATTAAGCGGTGAGCTTAGCGCGACCCTTCTTGCGACGAGCGGCGACGATGGCGCGGCCGGCGCGGGTGCTCATGCGGGTACGGAAGCCGTGCTTGCGAGCGCGACGACGGTTGTTCGGCTGGAAGGTACGCTTACCCTTTGCCACGATTAACTCCTTGAAGTTGTTGGTGGATGGCACAGCCTCGCGCCACTGATGGCGGTGGGCTTAAACATCCACTAATGAATGGTGTACGTGGGGATGAGGCTTCGCACTTTAAGCGCCGTGAGGCGTGGCGAGGCATTCCCACATGCAACATGTGCACCATGCACTGTTGCGATAGACCATCACAGGTTACGTGACAGATAGTGCGCGAAACAAATCGACACACTGGGTGTCCCCGAAATTACAAGGATGTTTTTATCCGCAGCTAGGACGCCACTTTTTGCCCACATGCAGCGCGGCTAGCGCCCCCTCCCGCTGTCCGCCCACCGCGCTAGGCGCCACCGTGTCGAGCGCGCATAAAAGTGCGTTAGACAGCGCCCCTATAACGCGGTACAACTGAGGAATCGAATTCCACAGTCACCCACAGGATGTGGATAACTCTCAATCATAACTTGAGACTTTTGCTGTTTACGCAGGTCAACTGCATTAAGGAGCCAATTCATAGTTATCCACAGTCATAAGATAGGCTGTGGATAAACCACCTATCCACACCTGTGGATAACTTTGTGGAAACCGAGGTTACGCGCTAAAACATCGTGTGGAATCTCCGGTGGAAATCACAAACTTCTTGTGATTTCTCGTTCCGTATCTCTTTCTTATCCATCCGTCCATCCCCGATTCTCACCCAGAGTCACGCAGTAAATATTTTGGTTCTCAAGGCCACTTCTTCCCAGAACCACATAGGTGTGGCCGCCTCTTCGGCAGCACCGCGTGAACTTTAACTACACAGAAGGTAGGCGTT